>CAZJQP010000090.1:0-20534 GCA_964548225.1 uncultured Blastocatellaceae bacterium
TGGAAGAGCGGTTATACCACCATTGACCGGCAGCAGGACGGAAAATCGAAAGATCGGTTTTATCATCACCATCATAATCAAACGGCGCTCGAATTCCTGCCACTGGCGCGGCGGTTACGGTAACTGCGGCGTTATTGATGTCAAAGAAAATATTACCGACGGCTTCAACCTTTATTCTGCCGGTAGTCGTAGCAATATTCGGAATCGTAACGGTTTGTGTTCCGTCATTCGGTGTTGATGCCAAAAGTGTATTGGGGAAAGTTTGTCCGCCGTCGGTGGAAAATGAAATCTTGACATTTGCCGTGTTAATCGGTGCGGCAGTTGTGCCGCTGACGTTCCACGTTACAGTTTGCGTTGAATTTCCGGCATAAGTTACTGCCGTGTTTTGCGAGGTAATCGTGAACGGCGTGGTTGTGTTGACAAATGTTACGTCCGTTGTTGCATCGGCAACGCCGCCTTGTCCGTCGCGGACGGTTACGCGATAGTTAATCGTGCGGGCAACCGAAGGTAAATCTTCACCCGTGATGCAAGTCGCTGCGCAAACCGAACCCGTTGCCGAAGTTCCAGTGTAAGTTACAGGTGCTTCATTGGCGAAGTTCAAAATATACGGCAAAGACGGAAATGTTCTGGTCGGGCTGTTGGTCGGCAAATATGAACGCATCAAAACACGGCTTGCACCTAAATTCGTGTCATCGTCGTCAGTCGTTCCGGGATAGCTCGAAGTCAAACCGCCGCTTGCCGTGTTATGTTCCCAAACGTATGTCAACGGATCGCCGTTGCCGTCAGCCGCGGTTGCAGTCAAAGAAAATGGTGTGTTAAACGGAATCGAAGTCGCCGCCGGAGCGGTTACTGTCGGAATCGTATTACTTCCGCTCAAAGTTCCGCAAGCCGCGCCGCCTGCGCCGAGAAACGCAATCGCTTCTTGTTGACTGTGTCCTTGAAAAATCTCGATGGCATTGCGTTGCAGATTCGATGTGCTGGAGCAAATTCCGGCGTAACTCATAATCGTTACACCGCTTCCCGGTTCTTTGCGGGCGGCAGCATTACCTGAACCGCAATTCGAGTCTGAATTAAACGTATGATTTCCGCCGATTTGGTGTCCGATTTCGTGTGCGACATAATCCACGTCAAAACCGTCACCTTGCGGATTCGGCTGACCTGATGCACCGCGTCCTTTGCCTGAGCCGCAAATCGAAGAAAGCTGTGCGATGCCGTTATTGCTGGTTGCAAAAAGATGTCCGACATCATAATTTGCCGAGCCGAGAACCGTGTTGATATTGGTATTGTTCACATCCAATTGCGCGGAATTCAAAACATTCGTATAAGGATCGGTTGCCGGATCAGGATAAACGAGATTTGTTCCCGAAACGAGTTGCAAGCCGACGGCAAAATCTTTGCGGTAGATGCCGTTCATACGGTTTGCCGTAATCGTAACCGCCGCAAGACCTTGAGTTTGACCTCCAAAAACCGCTGTGTATTCGCCCGTTGCGGCGATTGCCAAACGATAGGTGCGAATCTGCGAACCGTGCGAAAATTCGGGTGTTCCGAAGAATTTATATGTCGAAGGTGTTTCGGCTTCGTGCAGTCTTTCGTCTAAATCGCAATGGAAATTAGTGGAGCGCGGCACGTCGCGTTTGTAATATGTGATGTAATTATCAAGATCGTTGCGTTGATACGGGTCAATTTGATAAGTTCCGCGGGTGGAAAAAACAGTGGCGTGAAAACCCAAAACTGTAACGCCTAAACGAGCGGTTGCCGTTGGATCATCTATGCCGTAAGCCTGAAAATATTTCCAGTCGGGAAATTGCGCGGCAATGTGCGGCGCAAGCAATTGCGTTTCGAGAATCTTAAAACGCTCCAATTTGCCGTCAGGTGTCGGAATTTCGATAATGTTCACACGATTCTGCGCGTCAGTGGTAAATTCCAAAGGCGATTCCGCCAACAACCTTTTTAATGTTGCCCGATTTAGCCCATAAACCAGATAATTGTCAGGCATAACCAGACGGTTTCCGCGCGAAGCAATTTCGCCTTCCGATTTTTCTTTCCAAACTTCGGAACCGTTTGATTTGGCGAAAGCCGAACCGATAAAAATTCCGAGAACGATGGTTATTAATGCCACAAACGGCACAAATTTTCTAAATTTTTTCATACAATCAGCCCTAAAAATAAAATTTTTCTTCTAAAGTAACAAACATAAAGGCGAAACAGTAAAAATATTTCAAGCAAAAAGCGGCAGATTTTTGAATAGACGAAAACTATTTCTTCTTCAAACTTACAGTTTTCAAGTTTTTATTAAGATAAATATAACAATAAGTAAGCAAAAAAGTTATGACGATTGCAGTGCAGACGAGCCTTTCATGCTCCGATTTATAAAATATTTTTGTCTTTTTACTTTCGCTGAAACAATCAGATGATACTCAATTTATAAACTTTTTCGGAGACTTTGTAAATAAAAAAAAAGCCTTTGCACACAAAATTTGCTCAATTCCAGCAAATTGTTTCGCAAAGGCTTTCAGTTTATAAACAAAACTAAAGTTATTTTATTTTATGGTTCTAAGGCACGAAAGCATTCGGCACAGCCAAATCTCCGGCAATGCCGAAAGTCTGAATCAGCGTTCCGGCAGTCGAACGATTTATAAACCATGTATTACTCGAATTGCGGAAAACCGCCGCATCAAATCTGCCGTCGCCGTCGTAATCTCCGGCAACGGGCGTGTCGCCGTTTGCACCGAACGGGAACGAAAAGAACGAAAAATCTTCGCTCCGTAAAACAAACCAGTTGCCGTTTGACGGGCGGAAAATGGCTACGTCAGCTTTGCCGTCGCCGGTGTAATCGCCGCGCACGGGTTTGTCGGTTGAAGTGCCGAAAATTGTAGCAAATACACTACCATTCGAACTTCGACGAATCCACCATTCTGCACCGTTTGCCCCGTTCGGGCGAAAGATGGCAATGTCGGTTTTGCCGTCGCCGTCGTAGTCCGCCGGAACGGGCTTATCATTTGCCGCACCGAAACCGATAATGTCTGTGCCGCCGGAAGATTTGCTGATATACCACGTCAGATTGGACGGGCGAAAAACTGCGGCATCAGCGCGTCCGTCGCCGTCATAGTCTGCCGGAACCGGCGTATCTGTTCCTGTGCCGAACGGAAAGGCAAAGAAAGTAAAATTTTCGCTTCGCAAAACGAACCATTGCCCTGAAGACGGACGGAAAAACGCAAAATCGCTCTTCTGGTCGCCGGTGTAATCAGCCGGAACAATTTTGTCGGATGATGCGCCGAATTGAGCCGCGGCATTTCCGCCGTTTGACGATTTTTGATACCACCATTCCCCTTGTGCGGGACGGAAAATCGAAATATCGGTTTTGTTGTCGCCGTCAAAATCAAATGGAGCGCGGACGGTTGTTACCGATACTCCGGCTTGTGTTACGGTGTGAACTTGCCCACCCGCCGTGATTGTTCCCGTGCGTGGACTTGATGAAGTATTTGCCGCAACCGTGTAATTTACTGCTCCGCTTCCGTTGCCCGTTGAACTTGTCGTCAGCCAACCCGAATCACTCTGCGCCGTCCAAGTGCATCCAGCGGTTGTGTTCACGTTGAAATTGCCGTTTCCGCCATTCGATGGAAAATTCTGATTGCTTGATGTAATCGTAAAACTGCATCCGTTGGTTGCCAGATTGAGCGAATAATTGCCCAAATTATTGCCCGAAACAGTTGTCGCAATGATGCGGTATGTGCCGTTTGCAGGAAGATTGAGAAAACCGCTAACCGCAGGAATTCTGGAGGTTAAGCCGTTGCCGTTTTGACCGACGACGTTTCCGTTTGCATCTAACAGATACAAATAATTCGGAAATGTGGTTGTGCTATGAGTGATGGCAACGCCTTGTCCTTGAGAGCCGTTGAAAGTGTAAATATCGGCGCGTTGCCCGCCGAGTAATAAACAATCGGTGGTTGCAAAACTGCCGTTGACGTTTTGCCCGAAATTTATCGGCGTGGTCGAATTGCACGGGTCAACACTTGAAGCATTCAGCGCAGAATCGAGTTTAAGACGTGGAACGACTAAACCTTGCCGTGAATCTAAAACTTGCACGCCGCTGTATCTGATGCGTGTGTAAGTTTGTTGAATCGTATCATTTGGGAATTTTTGCTTCATCACCGCCCACGCGCCCGCAACCATCGGAGTCGCCATCGAAGTTCCTTGTTTGTTGTCATAAAATCCGCCCGGCACAGACGAAATAATCAATTCGCCCGGCGCGAGAAGATTGAGCATCAGCGCGGCATTTGAAAATGTCGAAACAAAATCAATCGGAAAAACTTCGCCGTCGTTGGTTGAGCCGACGCTGAAAGAAGTTGAAACACAAGCCGGCGAACTAATGGAGGTTGTGAAACCGTCGTTGCCTGAAGCGATAATGGTGGCGATTCCCGCCGAGCGCAGATTGTCAATCGCTGTTTTATATGATGCTTGTTGAGTATCGCAGTAATTGGAAAATTGCCCACTGCCGAGACTCATATTAACCGAATCAATTGCGTAAGTCGTGCGAAGCGCATAAACTCTTTCGAGTCCGGCAATAACATCGTCGGTGAAGGCAGTTGTGCAATTGGTCGTGCTTTGACAGTTTGTGAGCCGCGAAAAAACCTGAACCGCGATAATATTGGCATCACGCGCTACGCCGTTGCCGTTAATCAAAGGATTTCCGCCTGCCGCAATTCCGGCAACGTGAGTGCCGTGATCGCAACCGGCGGCGGTGCAATGAACACCCGAACCCGAAGCGGTGGAAGAACTCACGCCACCCGGACAAACACTTGCGGTCGTGGCAGTCGTTTTTGAAAAACACGCTTCGGAAACGACGCGGTTATTGAAAAACGGGTGCGCTTTGTCAACACCTGTGTCGAGAATGGCAACCGTGCGCCCAAGACCGGAAAAACCGCCGAAAGTTCCGCCCGTCGCACCGCCGAACGGACTGCCGCCGATTATCGGAATGCTTTGCACAAGCGACGGATAATGTCTTTCATTTTCTTGTATAAAAGTAATTTCCGAAGTTTGGCGCAAAATCGTCAACGCTTCCGCCGAAACTTCCATTGCCATAAACGGGATGTAATCAAATTGGCGGACGGATTTTACATCAAAATCGCGCAAACGATTAAGTAACGACGCTTGTTTTTCTTTGATGTCGCCGCGTTGTCGCGCCTGTTGCGAATCGTTTAGTTCAGCGTCGGGACGATAATTTTCAACGCTAAAACCAACAATGATTTTAACTGTGCCTTCTTGCCGGGCTTTTTCCGTTAATCTTTCCCAATTCGTCTGCATATTGTCCGTATTCGGCGAATTCGGCGAACTATTTACAAGTAGCTTCGGATTGAGTTTTTCGATGCTCGGCAAAATATGCGACATATTTTGAGCCGTTGCCGCCGCGCACAAAATCAAACCGAAAAATATTGCGAATAAACTTTTTGTTAATTTCATATCAATTCTCCAAGCGGAATTTTCTTTCCGTTGATATATGCGTAGAAATTTGAATAATTCGGACAAAAAAAGTAACAAGAAACAAGACGACTGAAAATCCACACTATCTTTTAATAACTAACTGATGTTAAAAATACACTTGGAACTTTTCCAAGACGTTCGGCAATCGTTCCAACACGTTCAGCAATCATTCCAAGACGTTTGGCAACAGTTCCAAGACCTTCGGCAGTCGTTCAAAACAGTTCGGCAACGACTCAAATGGCTTCGGCAGTCATTCAAAATGGTTCGGCAATTGTTGCCAAAACTTATTTAATTGTTGCAGCTGGAAATTTAATCTCAGTTTGAGGTAAAGATTTGAGTTAAGCATTTCTACTTTCAATAAATGCAGAGCGGGAAAAAGCTTTAAATTACTTGTAAGTCTTGAGAAACTGCTTTAAATCTCTAAAAAGTGAGGTGATTAAGAACAACTTATCAATTAATCAGTAGCAATTATCAATTATTTTAGAGGTTTTAGTTAAAAACAAATCTGTCCACACACTTATATTGTTGCGGGGTTAAGCGTAACTCCTAAAATTTAATTGCTAATTGATAAATGATGCTTGATAATGCCGTAATGACTTTGTATCTTTGCGTTTTTGTGCTTTTGTGTAAAAAATAAAATCGTGAATATTTTCAAAATTAACCCCGACATTAAACGCGCCGAAACGCTTTCGTCTGAATTTTACACGGACAAAACATACTTTCACGAATCAAAGGAAAAAATCTTTGCACGAACTTGGCAATTAATTTCAACAACAGACGAAATCGAAAACGTAAAGCCCGTAAATCTGCTTGGAAATTATCTCGATGAACCGATTTTGCTTACAAAAACGGACGAAACTATAAATTGTCTTTCAAATGTCTGCACGCATCGCGGAAAAATTCTGATTGAAAATGATTGCTTGGCAAACGGAATTCGTTGCGGTTATCACGGGCGGAGATTTGCTTTGGACGGAAGATTTTTGAGTATGCCGGAATTTGAAACAGCGGAAAATTTTCCGTCGGAAAAAGATGATTTGCCGAAAATCCCGTGTTCAATTTGGAATAAATTCGTTTTTATTTCGCTAAATCCAATCGCCGAACTCGGAGAATTTGTGCGCGAGGTGAAAAACGTCAATTTAGAAAATCTAAAGTTTGTTTCCTCGAAAGATTACGAAGTTAAAGCGCATTGGGCGTTGTATTGCGAAAATTATCTCGAAGGTTTTCACGTTCCTTTTGTGCATAAATCTTTGAACGAAGCGATTGATTACGGCACTTATACAACTGAAGTTTTTCGTTATTCGAGTCTGCAAAAAGCGTTTGATAATCAAGGCAACGTCGCCGCACATTATTTCTTCATTTTCCCGAATCTGATGCTTAATTTTTATCCTTGGGGCTTGTCGGTAAATATCGTCAAACCAATTGAAACCGATTTGACGCAGGTTTCGTATCTGACTTTTGTTGCCGATGAATCGAAATTAAATTACGGTGCAGGTGCAGACCTCGAAACCGTTGAATTTGAAGACCAAAAAGTAGTCGAATCCGTGCAAAAAGGTATCAAATCAAGATTTTACGAGAAGGGAAGATATTCACCGACAAGAGAACAGGGAACGCACCATTTTCACAGTTTAATTTCGGAATTTATAAATCTATGAAACATTTAACAACCGAAGAAATTGAAGCAAATTTAGATAAAATTATCGAATCGCCAAAGGACAACGGCGTTTTGCATTTAATCGTGCGCCGTCCGAAAGAAGATGAAAGAGAACTTCTGGAAACAGGCGAACTCGACGTCGAGAAAGGTTTAGTCGGCGACGATTGGCTTACAGATGACGGCAACAAGGAAACGCAAATTGCAATTATGAATTCACGCATTGTTGACCTTATCGCACAAGATAAAGACCGCTGGAAACTCGCGGGCGACCAACTTTTTATTGACCTTAATTTGACGGACGAAAATCTTCCGCACGGTTCAAAACTTCAAATCGGTTCGGCGATTTTGGAAATCACGCCCGAACCGCACAACGGCTGTAAAAAATTTGTGGAAAGATTCGGTTTAGACGCAATGAAATTCGTCAATTCGCCCCTTGGCAAACAATTTCATCTGCGCGGAATCTACGCCAAAGTCATTCAATCCGGCACGATTCGGGCGGGCGATTTGGTGAAAAAAGTTTGACTGTGTGGTAATACTTAAGTTATACTTTGTGCTTATGAATTCAGTAAAAACAGCAATTTCAGTTCCGAAAGATTTATTTGAGTTAAGTGAAAGATTAGCGAAAAAATTAAAAGTCTCGCGGAGCCAAATCTTTGCCATGGGCGTGAAAAAATTGGGCGAGGAGTATGAAGAAGATGACATAACCGCAAAAATCAACAAAGTTTGCAAAGACGTTGATACTTCGATAGACCCATTTTGGAAGGAATTGCAGAGTCGTGTTTTGCCGAAAGACGAATGGAAATAGAGCGTGGAGAAATTTGGTGGACGGATTTGCCCGAACCGAAAGGTTCGATGCCAGGTTATCGGCATCCGGTTTTAATTTTACAGTCTGATAAGTTTAATAATTCAACTCTTGAAACATTTATCGGCGCGGTAATTACTACAAATTTGCGTTTGGAAAATATGCCGGGAAATGTCCGCATAACACCTCGCCAAAGCGGTCTGAAAGAAGATTCAGTCGTTAATATCACACAACTTGTAACAGCGAATAAAACAGACTTGTTGGAGTTTGTCGGAATTTTGTCCGACCGAAAAATGGAGCAAGTCGAAAACGGTTTGCGCCTCGTCTTGTCGTTATGAATCTTTTTGACCTAGCCGAAAACAACATCCAAACCGAAATCGAAAATCTTCGTGCCGAAATCAATCGGCACAACGAACTTTATTATCAAAAAAACGCGCCGGAAATCGCGGATTACGAGTTTGACAAACTGCTCGAAAGATTAAAACAACTCGAAACGGAAAATCCGCAATTCATCACACCTGATTCGCCGACTCAGCGTGTTGGCGGACGCGCCGAAGGTTTTAAGCCTTTTACGCATCGCGTTCCGTTGATGAGTTTGGATAATTCTTACAATTTGGAAGATTTGAAACAGTTTGACGAACGCTGTCAAAAATTGGCGGACGGGCGCGAGTTTGATTATGTTGCGGAACTCAAAATTGACGGTTTATCGGTTGCGCTTCATTACGAAAACGGCGTTTTGGTCGCGGGCGCAACACGCGGCGACGGTCAGACGGGCGACGATGTTTTCTCGAATGTGAAAACGATTAAGACGATTCCGCTCCGTTTGAAAGGCAATTTTCCCGAACATTCGGAAGTGCGCGGCGAAGTTTTTATGGCGCGTTCCGTGTTTGAAAAGATCAATGCCGAATTAGAAATGCAGGGCGAAAAAACTTACGCGAATCCGCGCAATTTCGCGTCCGGCACGTTGCGGCAACTCGATTCTTCAATCGTCGCATCGCGCCGCCTTGATATTTTTCCTTACGATTTGCTTTCGGGCGCACAAAAAATGTTTCCGACACATTGGGAAATTTTCGCGTGGTTGGAGTCGGTCGGTTTTACAACGAATCCGAACCGCGCTTTGTGTCGAAATTTTGATGAGCTTGCGGAGTTTATCGCACAAATGCTCGAAAAACGCGATTCGCTCGATTATGAAATTGACGGCGTAGTTGTGAAAGTCAATCAAACGCGCTTGCAGGAAGAATTCGGTTCAACAACGAAAGCACCGCGTTGGGCGATTGCCTACAAATATCCGGCGATGCAGGCGACGACGCAACTCGAAGCGATTCACGTTCAAGTCGGGCGCACCGGCTCGCTTACGCCGGTTGCGTATCTGAAACCCGTTTTGCTTGCCGGAACAACCGTTTCACGCGCAAGTTTGCACAACGAAGACGAAATCAAACGCCTTAACTTAAAAATCGGCGATTGGGTTTTGATTGAAAAATCGGGCGAAATTATTCCGCAGATTTTGCAGGTTGTTGAATCAAAACGAACGGGAAGCGAAACCGATTACGAATTTCCCCGAAATTGTCCCGTATGCAATTTTGAAGCAATTCGTCCCGAAGGCGAAGCTGTCCGCCGTTGCACAAACGACGATTGTCCCGCGAAAATCAAGGCGCGGATTTTATATTTTGCGGCGCGAAAAGCAATGGACATCGAAGGTTTAGGCGATGTTTTGGTCGAAACTTTGGTTGATTCGGGAATGGTCAAAACGGTTGCCGATTTGTATGAATTAAAACTCGAACAAATCGCCAATTTGGAAAGAAAAGCCGAAAAATCAGCGGCGAAACTAATCGAACAAATCGAAAAATCAAAACAGCGTGGCTTGCAAAGATTGCTTTACGGTTTGGACATTCGGCACGTTGGCGAACGCTATGCGAAAATTCTCGCCCGTCATTATCGAAACATCGAAAATCTGGCAAACGCAAGCGTCGAAGAACTCGACGCGATTCACGAAATCGGTCTCGCGGTTGCCGAAAGCGTTTATCATTTTTTCCGAAACCCGAAAAATCTGGAAGTCATTGAAAAACTACAACTTGCCGGCGTGAAAACCGAAATCGAAGGCAACGCAAACACCGAATTAAACGAAAATTTCAACGGAAAAACCTTTGTCTTAACCGGAAAACTCGAACAATTCACCCGCGACGAAGCCGCCAAGCTCATCGAAGATTTAGGTGGACGAGTTTCATCATCGGTTAGCAAAAAAACCGATTTTGTCGTTGCCGGTTCTGACGCAGGCTCAAAACTCACGAAAGCCGAATCTTTGGGCGTGAAAGTTTTGAGCGAAGATGAATTTATAAATATGCGTTCATAGCTACAAACTCATTCTTCCGATTCAGAAATTTCTTTTTCAAGAAATTTCTTATGATTTATAGCATTTTTTTTGACTATTTTATTGATTTCTTCAGAGTTAATTTGTTCCGAGTATCTTTTAGTGATTACTGAATTTGCCTTAGAATTACTGAACTCAAATATTTTGTAATTAAGCTCATTAAATTCTATGTTTAAATTACTACTATAGTTTTTTTCCTTGAGACCGTGTCTGTTAATACCTTTATATTTATAGCTAATCATAATTAAAGGATTATTTTCTAAGTCAGACACACTAATTAAATGTCTTAACTTTTCAAGATTTTCCGCGACCGTTAAGGCATTTTTCATTTGAGGACGTGGAGCTTTTTTGTTTCGCCCAATTCCAATAAACAACTCTGTGTCAATATAAAACCTATTAAATTTACTATAAAGTTTCAGTAAGTTTTGTATTAGAGGTTCAATTGAATTATCGTAAATTTGAAGAAGAGTTCCAATATTTCTCTTTGTTAGTTTTTTACCGAATTTATTCAGTTTTCCTTCAAGTAAAGCCAATTCTTTATCTAAATCATCAGGTTCTTCAATATTTTCACCTTTCGCGCCACGAATCATAATTTCGAGCGAACGGATGAGATTTTCCGTGATGTATTCGATAAACGGTTCGAGTTGGTCTGCATCTGCCAATCTTAAAACGGCGTAGTAATTTTCTTTGTCTTCGGTTTTGATAATCGCGGGCGGATAGCCGAATTGCATCAAGATAAAATTCATCAAAATTCGCGCCGTTCTGCCGTTGCCGTCGTCGAACGGATGAATGCGGATGAAGCGGTAATGAAAAAGGGCGGCTAAAATAATCGGATTTACGTCCGATTTTTCTTTTTCCTTGCGAAACCATTCAACGAGTTCGTGCATTTTCGCGGGTGTTTCTTCGGGCGTGGCGAAGTAGAAAGTTTCGCCCGTTACGGTGATAACGTGGTTCGGTTGAGATTTATATTTGCCGACTTCGATTTTTCGGCGAGTTGGTTTTCCGTCGGATGTTTGCGCTTCTTTATAGCTCGTTTCTTTGAGCAAAAGCGTGTGAAGTTCGCGGATGAATTTTTCGGTCAGAACGGTTTCGCCTTTGACGATTTCGAGAATCCAATTTATCGCTTCGTTGTGTCCGGTGATTTCAAAATGGTCTTTGAGGGGTTTGCCTTGCGCCGTAATGCCGAACAAAATCAAGGCTTTTGTTTCGCCGTAGGTCAACGAATTGCCTTCGATGTTGTTTGAATGAAAATTCCAATCAAGCCGAAATTTCTGCATAATTCGCGCTTCGGCTTCTGCGTCGAGCGGGCGAAGAGCGTCCAATTCGGCTTTTAGTTTTTCGGCTTTTTCCAATGTTTGCATTGCATTTTATTTTGGAGTTTTTAGCTTTGATTTGCAACGCCGGAAATTTACAGTTGAACTAGATTTATCTCCGCAACTTCGATGCGTTCGATTTTTTGTTCGATGAATTCTTTGTGTGCGTCTGCACTTCGGGCAAGAATGTCTTCGAGTTCGACAGGGAGCAGTTCTTCTGAATACTTTTTGACGAAATTTGAATGAATTCCTTTGCCGTTGCGCTCGGTGATGGTGTATTCGAGTTCGTCGAAACGAACAACGGTTTGGTTGTGGTATTCGACATCTGAAAAACCATCGCGGTTGAAACTGTGGTAATCGTAATTTATTAAAATTGCAGGATTTAAATTGAGCGGTTCATTTAATAACAATTCGCGCAAATGCGGAATTGATTTTGCTTGAAATGATTTTTTTTCGCCACCACCGTTTGTTCCAAGATTGCTCAAACTCGTAATAATAATGGCAAGTTTTTTATCTATGTAAAAACGGTCAAAGCGGGCGTAATTTTCGATGATGCGGCTCAGAAGCGGCAAGATTGATTTGTCGAAAATGTCTAGAAGCACAACTTTTTCGCGTTTAACGATTTTGCTTCCGAGCTTTAAAAGCCGCTTTTCGAGAAAAATCAAATCTTTTTCCAAATCGTCCAAATCTTCGATGCTTTCGCCTTTCGCGCCTTTTAAGTAAAGTTCGAGCGAAGCCATAACGCAACGCGCGAAAAAATCGCGCAAAGGCTCGATTTGTCCTTTGTCGGCTTGTTGAAGTGCGAAATGATAGATGTTTTTTTCAGCCTTTTTGATGACAATCGGCGGAAAGCCAAACTGCATTAAAATCAAATTTGTCAATATTTTAGCGATTCGTCCGTTGGCATCGTCAAAAGGCAGAATTCTAATAAAACGATAATGAAATTCGGTGGCTAAAACAACCGGATTAACAGATGGAATACGGCTTTCGAGCGCGAACCAATCGAGCAGTTCACGCATTTTTTCAGGTGTTTCTTCGGGCGTGGCGAAATTTAAAATTTTACCGTTTTGACCAAAAAAATAATTCGGTGCGGTTTTGTATTTGCCGATTTCGACCATTTTTAAAATCGGCTTGCCTTTTTTCGTAAAAGATTGAATTTCGTAAGGTTCGAGAATGATTGATTCGTGAAGTTGTTTGATAAAATCTTCGCTCAAAATAAAGCCGAGATTGGCGAGTTCAAACGTCCAAGAAATCGTATCGTTATGGATTTTCATCTCCAAATAATCTTTCAGAGGTTTGTTACCTTTCGCTGTGCCTTGCAAAATTAAAGCGCGAGTTTCTTCCAAAGACAGCCCGTTTCTATCGCCCGTTATCGAATTATAATTCCATTCAAGACGGATTTTTTGCAAAACACGATTTTCTATCTCGGACTTTAACGGACTCAAATCCGCAAGCTCTTCGCGCATTTTTTCGATGGTTTTTAGTGTATGAATACTCGACATTGTAACGGCAATAAATGAAAAATGTCCGACTTTTTTGTGTAAAGTCGAAGTTGGTAATTAAGATTTATCTGGGGGATCGCGGAAACACCTCCTAAAATGTTTCCGATTGTATTTTATACTAAAGTTTGAAACCGTCAACAAAAAAATTAAGTTTTTTTATTATTTTCGCCACAACTTTCGTGCAAAAGCATTATAAAGTTTGTCAATTTCTTTGATTTTCAAGAGTTTAGCGGCGATTAAAAAGACAATTCCGCCTAAACCTATCGGGACGAAACATTCGGTAAGTTTATATAGAAAACCATCACCGCCGAATTGTTTATGAAGAAAATAATAGGCAGTGTAGCAAACGGCGGACATCACGGTTGAGGCAATGGCGATGCGTGTGAAAGCGGAAAAGATTTCTCTGCCGTTCAAGCGTTTAATGCGGTTTCGCATCATAAAGGCAAGCGCGAAAAAATTTACGAGCGCAACACTCGAAGTTGCCAAAGCTACGCCAACGTGACCGTAACCATAGGGCGTGAAAAGTTCGCGGAAAATATAGCTTGCTGCCGCGTTGACGAAAATTGAAATAATCGCAATAATCATCGGCGTTTTCGCATCGTCGAGCGCGTAGAATGCGGGTGAAAGAACTTTAATTGCCGCGTAACCTGTCAACCCGATTGAATATCCGGCTAAAGCAAATGCAGTCATTGAAGTATCAGCCGAATCGAATTTTCCGCGTTCGTAAATCAGACGAATTATCGGTTCGCCTAAAACGATTAACCCGCACGCCGAAGGCAAAGTCATCAAAAAAATCAAATTTATTGATGAAGAAAGCGTGTCGCGGAAATCCTTAAATTTGTTTTCGCTTGCCATTCTCGACAACACCGGTATCGAAGCCGTGCCGACCGCTACGCCGAAAACACCGATTGGAAACTGCATTAAACGAAAAGCATAACTCAGCCACGAACGTCCGCCGTCAATACTTGAAACAATGGCAAGATTTACCAGAACATTGATTTGCACGGCGGAAGTTCCCAAAATCGCCGGTGCCATCAAGCGCATCACGCGGCGAACACCTTCATCTTTAAAGCTGAGAATCGGCGAAAATCGAAATCCGACTTTCAAAAGCGATGGAATTTGCATCAAAAATTGAAAAGCTCCGCCAATCAAAGTTCCGATTGACATTCCGATAATCGCCCATTGAGAACCGATTGAAGGAATAGAAACTTTATCCGCCGAGTTTTCCCAACCGCCGCCCGAAAGCCAATAGGCAAAACCGAGTCCGAAAAGAATTGAAGCAATATTGAAAACCGTTGAGGCAGAAGCCGGAATGCCGAATACGCCTTTTGTATTCAAAACGCCCATTGCAACGGCGGCAAGTGCGACAAGCAGAATAAACGGAAACATTATCTGTGTCATTGTTACCGTGAGTGCGGCTTTTTCGGGCGAAAATCCTGATGCAACAATCGAAACGAGATAAGGTGTGAGCAAAATTCCGACAATTACAAAAACGCTCAAAACAACCGCCAGCGCATTCATCACAAGACTTGCCAATCGCCACGCTTCGGCTTCACCTTTTTTGATTTGATAATCGGTAAAAACTTTAACAAATGCGGCTGAAAGTGCGCCTTCGGCAAACAAATCGCGCAAGACATTCGGAATTGTAAAAGCCGCTTGATATGCATCATACAAAAATCCCGCGCCGAAGTATTTGGCGAAAATCATCTCGCGCACTAAACCTAGAACACGCGAAAACATTACCGCAATCGAAACGATTCCGGCTGATTTGGCAACGCTTTGTTGTTTGGTTTGCAGTTCGGTTTCAGGTTCGGTTAAAAGTTCGGGCGTTTCTTCGGTTTGGTCTTTAATCTCGCTCATTTTGTTTTTGCAAAAACTGAATTATGCTACTTTTCGGCGAAAATTCAAAACAAGTTAAAGAGTTAGCCACCGAAAAACACAAAACCACACGAAAAAATAAAAGTTTCGTGTGGTTTTTTGTTTTTTTTGGTTAAACCTAATCAGTTACTCTTTGCCGAGTGTTTTGGTTTGGATAGACAATGCGCGTTTGCGCCATTCTGACATCAAGCGAAACCGGCATATAATTCATCGCCAACGCGCCACCGAATTGCGATTGAATTAAGGAAACAAGCGAATTTTGAAAAGCACGGAAACGCGGAACACTGCCTTTCATATTAAAAATCACGAACAAAAATTTGCCGTTGCGTGTGTTCATTTCGCCGCTTAGTGCGCTTGCTCCGCCGTCGGTATTGCCCAAAGTTCCGGTTTTACCGACAACGCTTCCGCGTTCCCAACCTTCATCAAATCTTGCGGCGAGCGTTCCCTGATCCATTCCCGCAACGGGCATTATATCATTGAAAGTCATTTTATATTTTTCCAAATCTTTGCGGAAAACGCGCAGAAGTTTCATCATTGCACGGGGCGAAACGCGATTCATTCCGAGTCCGCTCGATGTTGCCAGATAAAATTCTGTTCCCGGAACGCCTGCATTTTGCTGAACGATACGCGAAACGGCAGACGGACCGCCGAGCATATCGCCGAGACGTTCGGAAAGATAGTTATTGGAATAACACATTGTTGCCTTAACGATTTCTTTAATCGGCGCAGATTCGTGTGTGAAAAGAATTCTTGCGTTGCTCGGAATTTGCTGAACATAAACGCCGCCCGTCAAGGCAACGTGCGGAACGCCTTGCACTTGTCCATATTTGCCGGAATTTACGAGATAATTTTGCCATGCTTTATTTACTGTCGCGTTGCGTTTCGTGCCGTCAATTGAGGTTTGTAAAGTGGTTGCGGCTTTTTGCGGAACGGTGCTGTAATTCATTATGAATTGGTCGGTTACAACCAAATCGCCCGAAACCGTGCGAATGCCGAGACGGTTCAATTCATTTGAAATCGCTACGCCGTGTTCGAGATTAAACGAAGGATCTTTGCCCGAAATATAAAGATTTCCGTAAAGTGTTCCGGTTGTTTGGTCAAGTGTGCCATCTGTCCAAACGCTGGTCGGGAAACGAAACTCAGGACCGAAAGTTTTTAAAACAGCATATGAAGTCGCAATTTTAACATTTGAAGCAGGATTGTAATTTAATCCCGAAAGATTTTCCATCACAACTTTACCGTCCATTGTTTCGACTAAAATGCCGGAATAACCGGGAACCGAAACTTCTTTTAAAACCGGAATACTCGAATTAACGGTTGAAACGGCGGTTGAACTGCCGATTTTTTGAACAACTGGCGTTTGACTTGGCACCGGAGTTGAAGAAACTGTGGTTTGCTGAACTTTTATGTCTTGTAATAAAGGTTTATTGGTATTTTGTCCGAAAACGGCTAACGCCGAACAAATCCAAACTGCAAAAACGGCTGACAGCCGAAAGGCTCTTTTATTTGTAAATCTAGTCATAATTTTCCTTATTATTTGGTGGTTTGGCAGGCTTCCCGTCTTTCGTCGGAAGGAAGGCTGAAACCATTATAACACAAAATCCTCCACATTTTTCAAACACGAAATTTTATTTCGCATTTTTATGACGCTTAATTAGATGAAATTTTTGCTTATTTCGGTGCAATTTTTATTTAGAATTGCTTATGGAAGCAATTCTATTTACTTATACATCTAATAAGCCTAAAAGTAAAGAAAAAAATTAAAATTTTGTTTCCAACAATTTTTTAGCTTCTTTGACAGACGTTTCGTGTTCGAGCATAAATTCCAAATTCGGCTTAATTTTAAGAATGTCTTCAAGATGCTTTTTCGCTTCATCATTGCGTTTTAAGACAAGCAATGCTTGAGCCAGATGAAGTCGCAGATATGAATTCTCCTTGCCGAATTGCAAACCTTTTTCGAGATATTCAACGGCTTTTTCTGCCGTCCCGTTCGTCATACGGGTTTCGAGTTCGAGCTGCCCGAGCGCGTCAAATGCACTTCCGACTTGAAAATCCGGTTGAATTTCAATAACCTTTGTCATCGCTTCACGAATTTTATCAACTGCACCGATGCCGACTGTTAAAGGCGCACGTTTCGCTTGTTCGCCGAGATTTGCAGCAAACCAAAAATAGCCTTCCGGCTTGTCGGGAGCAATGCGGGAAGCATTTTTACCGGCATTTTCTCCGGCTTTCAAGGCTTTTTCGATTTCATCCTGTTCGGTGGCTACTTTGGAAAGAAAATAGTTAAATTTGGCGAATTTCCATTCAACCTCAAAATTCGGATTGTCGAAATTTCTGCATTTCGCAAGCAGTTTGACAGCTTCACGAATTTTTTTATCGTCACTGCGCGAGATCGCAAGTTCGTCAGCTTTTGTAATGTTTGCGCGGATTTCAGTTTCGTTTAATGGTGCGGAAATTTCTTCAGTAGCGGCATTTTCGGCACAGGAAACACAGAAAAAACTGACAAAAACGATTGTAATAAAACTGTAAAATTGTATTTTTCTCATCGGCACAGATTACCAAAAAGCAGTAAAATAAGTTATATTCTAGTATTTCGTAAATGAACGATTATTCATTTTAAATCAAAACGGCGAATAAGCGAAATTTAATGAGCAAAAACGGACACGCGGCGGCATTTTACGATTTGGAAGGCACACTTGTAAGCACGAATTTGGTGCATACCTTGGCGTTTTATTCACGTCGCCAACAAGGACTCTTAACGACTGTCAAAAAATCTTTCGGAACATTGGCGAAACTGCCGCTTTTCGGCATTACGGATTTGTATTCACGCAATGTTTTTAACGAATTTTTCTTTCAAAGCTACAAGGGCGAATCAGAAGACAGATTGAGATATTTTAGCGAAGAACTTTTTGAAGAAGTGTTGAAACCGGCAATTTATGACGGCACTTTTGAACTAATCCGCGCATCAAAAAAAATCGGACAAAAACAAATCGTTTTAACAGGCGCACTTGATTTTACAGTCGAAAAAATGATGGATTATTTGGAAATTGACGATTTCGCCGCAAATCGTTTGGAATTTGTCAACGGCTATGCGACGGGCAGAATTTTGCCGCCGGTTATGGCTTCCGCGACAAAAGCGAAATGGATGCGTGAATACGCCGAGAAAAATGATATAAACTTAAGCGACTCATATGCTTACAGCGATTCGATTTCGGATTTGCCGATGCTTTCAATCGTTGGTCATCCGGTTGCAGTCAATCCCGATTTTCGTCTGAAACAAACCGCCGTTCAGCACGATTGGGCAGTTTTGGATTTGAAATAAGAACGCCGATTTTAAAAGTATGATTAAAAGAAACCTAACAAACAAAATAATACTTGCCGCCATAATTTTATTGGCGGCATTCGGTTCAATCGCGCAAAAACAAACCGCGCTGAAATCCGACATTATCAAAGCGGACGAGCTTCTCGCAGACCTCAAATTTCTTTCGTCCGACGAAATGAAAGGACGCGGCGCAGGCACGCCTGAAAACGCAAAAGCGCGTGAATATATCCACGAAAAATTTAAAAAAGCCGGTTTGAAAATGTTCGGAACTTCCTTCATTCAAGAAGTTCCGCTCAAATTTCGCGGCGGCAAGACGGCAACAGGCGGAAACATCGTCGGGTTTGTCGAAGGCAAAACCGCAAAGGAAAAATACATCGTTATCACCGCGCATTACGACCACGTTGGAATAAACGACGGCGAAATCTACAATGGCGCGGATGACAATGCTTCCGGCACGTCTGCGCTGATTGCAATGGCAGAATATTTTGTAAAAAACAAACCGGCGCATTCATTGATTTTCGCCGCGTTTGACGCGGAAGAAGCGGGTTTGCAGGGAAGCCGTCATTTTGTCACCAATCTGCCCGTCAAAAAAGAACAAATCGCGCTCAACGTCAATATGGATATGATTTCCCGAAACGATAAAAACGAGCTTTACGCCGTCGGAACTTATCATTATCCGCAACTGAAAAGCGCCCTCGAAATCGTTCAAAAAGACGCAAAAATAAAATTATTATTCGGACACGACCGCCCCGAATTAAAGCGCGACGATTGGACTTTCCAATCCGACCACGGTGCATTTCACCGCGAAAAAATTCCGTTTATTTATTTCGGAGTCGAAGACCACAAAGATTATCATCAGCCGACCGATGATTTTGAAAATATCAATCAAGAATTTTACGTCCGCGCCGTCGAAACAATTATCGCGGCGGTTAAATCGTTTGACAAAAACGCCTTTGAAACGAAATGAGACTTATTTTGGAGAACGAATTGCGTGTTTGTTATAATGGCTACGTAGCCAAGTGCTATGGGAGATAAGAAAATGTCGCATACGGTAAAGGAAGCAAAAAATAATTTGAGCGGATTGATTCGGCTGGCGGAAAAAGGCGAACCGCAGATAATTCGGCGAAATGACACGGAAGTTGCTGTTGTCGTTTCGATTGCCGATTGGCAGAGAGCGAACGGAAAAAAAGAAAGTTTGGTGGAGTTTTTGAGTCAAAGTCCGCTCGATGAAATAATTCCATATCTCGAACGCTCCGAAGATTTGCCGCGTGAGGTGTCTTTTGAATGAGTTTTTTGCTTGACACCTGCATCGTTTCCGAACCGAAGCAAAAACAGCCGAGCGAAAAAGTTCTCGAATGGCTTGACGCGCAAGATGAATCGAAACTTTTTCTGAGCGTTTTGACGATTGGCGAAATTCGTAAGGGAATTGTCCGCCTCAATTCAGGAAAAAAGAAGGTCGAACTCGAAAATTGGTTAGAAAAACTGCGAACAAGATTTTCGCGCCGGATTTTACCTTTTTCCGAAAAGACATTTTTGGTTTGGGGCAAAATGTATGGCGGATTTGAACGAAAAGGCATTGTGCGTCCGGCGTTTGATTCACTTCTGGAAGCAGCGGCATTGGAACACGATTTAATTTTAGTAACACGCAACGTCAAAAATTTTCAAAATTCGCAAGCTACGATTTTGAATCCTTGGGAGGAATTATGAGAGCAATTGAATGGACAACCATAGAGCAGTTGAAAAGTTTGATTCGACATTTGCCGGACAAAGATTTCGATAAACTGCACGAAGTAATTGATGAAGAAATACTTAACAGGCGAAATGCAGAACTAAGGAATAATTACAAATAAACGTGCAAAAGAGGTGTTGAAGCATTTTTACGAGGATTTTTACAATGACGAAAAAGACTTTTGTTCACAAAAAGAGTTGAGAAATGCCTTGCATTTAGCTTTAACAAAATTTGAAGACCAAGAGTAAATAAAAATCTTTTAAAAAGCTGGCTCGACCGCGTGAAATCGGGTTTGATTGATTACGAAGGCAAATTGCTTTTGAGTGTTTACGGAGAATAAATCTTTAATTTAAGGTGATATGAAACCAGAAAATTTGCAATTCTATAAGACAGTAATGGGAAGAAAACCTCATTATATATTCAGACAAGAAAACAAATTTTATGTGTTTACTGATTTAGATAACGAAACTAGAGGGAATTTTTCAATC
>CAZJQP010000091.1:0-6816 GCA_964548225.1 uncultured Blastocatellaceae bacterium
CCTTGTTTCTGTTGTTGGCTGATTCTTATCCCGAACTGACGTTTTTTTAGACGAAGCAATCGCCGAATACGAAAGAATTTTAAGCCTCAATCCAAACTATCCGCTCGCGCATTTCCATCTCGCGCAAGCCTTTGAAAAGAAAGGCTTGACGGACGAAGCACGAAATAATTACCGAAAATTTTTAGAAGTTTGGAAAGATGCGGATGCGGACGTTCCCGAAATAATTGTTGCGAAAAACTTTCTCGCCCGGTTTGAATGAGATTTGGAGAGTTGTTAAATTTCCTGCAGATGCCGCAGATTTACGCTGAGAATATCAACATAAATCTGCGGAAAAAGTTTCATTACTTTAATAATGACTTTCAGTTTAAGCTAAACGCTTCGACCGACATTGGTTTAACGACGATTTCGCCGTCTTCTGCGTCAACCTTAAATCGGACGGCAGATTTCCATTGGTTTGTAATTGGCAATTTTACTTTTTGGTCAATCGTGCGTTTCAAAAACCTTGCTCCATAAGCGGGTGAATAACCTTTTTCGGTCAAAGCGTCGAGCGCGTTTTCGGTGATTTCGACAAATTTGCCCTGCCGTTCCATATTTCGGCGCACCTTTCCGAGATAAAGTTTGGCGATTTCGCGCACTTCGTCCATTGTGAGCGGCGAAAAGACGATGATTTCGTCAATCCGATTACGAAATTCGGGCGAAAATCTGTTTTCGGCGGCTTTCATCACTTCGCCTTTGATTTCCTTGACTTCGCCGCGTGATTTCATTCCGAATCCGAGCGGTTTTTCGTATTTTTTAAAGCTCTCCGAACCGAGATTGGAAGTCATAATGACGATTGCGTCCGAAAGATAAACCTTCTTGCCGCGCCCGTCGGTCATCCAGCCTTCATCGAAAGCCTGTAAAAACAAATTCATCAAATACGGATTTGCTTTTTCGACTTCATCTAAAAGTAAAACCGTATAAGGATTTTCCCGAAGCTGTTCGGTTAAAATTCCGCCACGTTCGCTTCCGACGATGCCGCGAGGCATTCCGATAAGTTTTTCGATGCCGACAGTTCCGTCGGCATATTCCGACATATCAATCCGAATCATTTTCGATTCGTCGCCAAACATAAATTCGGCAACGGCTTTTGCTAATTCGGTTTTGCCGACTCCGGTCGGACCTAAAAACAGCAAAACTCCATCGGGCGCGTAATGATTTTCTTTGAGCGGACCTTTATTCAAACGAAGTCTTTCCGCCACGGCGCGGACGGCTTCTTTTTGTCCGATAACGCGCTTGCCCAAATCGTTTTCCATCACGGAAAATCTATCGCTCGTGTCGCGGTAAATCATATCTTGCGGAATGCGCGATTCTTGCGAAATGACTTGAATAATATGTTCGGGTTTGACGACCAAAGATGTCGGTTCATTGATTTCAACTTTCACGCTTGCTGTGTCGAGCCAGCCGATTGCTTTATCCGGCAGATGCAGATTTCTGATATATTTCGGCGACATTTCAAGTGCCGTGTTTATCGCTTCATCGGAAATCGTAACCGAATAATTTTTCTCAAGACGCGGACGCAAACCGTAAAGAATTTCGCGTGTTTCGGCGATTGTCGGTTCATCAACTTTGACTAGGCGAAAACGCCGTGCAAGTGCTTCGTCTTCACCGATATATTCTTTGTATTCGGTCAAAGTCGTTGCGCCGACGATTCTCAATTCACCTCGTGCAAGCGCGGATTTGAACATATTTCCGGCATCGCTCGAAGTTCCCATTGCGGCACCTGCACCGATGATTGTGTGCGCTTCGTCAATGAAAAGTATGATGTCCGATTTTTCCTTAACTTCGTCAATAATGCCTTTGATACGCTCTTCAAACATTCCGCGAAGCATCGTTCCCGCAACAAGTCCGCCCATTTGAAGTTGGACAATATGCGAATTTCTCAAGCGTTCGGGAACTTTTTCCGGCTCTAATTCAATCAATCTTGCCAGACCTTCGACAACCGCCGTTTTGCCAACGCCCGGTTCGCCGACGAGCATTGGCGAATTTGAACGCTCGCGGTGCGAGAGAATTTCAATCATCTGCCGAATTTCTTTTTCGCGCCCGATGGTCGGCGGAATTTTGTCTTGACGGGCTAATTTATTGAGCGAAACGCCGAAATGCTTCAAATACGAAGGCAATTCATATTTTTTGCGCGTTCTTTCTTCTTCCTTCTCGATTTTGCGGATTCTGGTTCGTGCCGTTTGCGCGACTTCTTCCGCCGGAACGCCCAAATTTTGCAGAACGTCGTTTAAAATACTGCGTTCGTCGTTCGATAAAACGTAAAAAATATCGCTGGCATCAATAATCCGGCGGCTTTGCGAACGCGCTCTGTCCATCGAGCGTTTGAAAAGTTCGGTCGTTTCCGGCGCAATCCGAAAACCTGTGCCGAGATGCTGTCTGCCGTTTTCGAGACGCTTTTCGATGAGCAATTTCACCGAGCGCGGGTCAACCGCAAGGTCGCGCATCGTGGCGTTAAAAAGTTCAGGCTCTTCCGTTGTAATCGCGTGCAAAATATGTTCAATCGCCACATAATTCTGGTCGCGCCTTTTCGACTCTGCCAATGCCGTTTCCAAAATACGCCGTCCGCTGTCGCTGAATTTGTCTTTATATGCGTCAATATCTGCCATAAAATCTCTCAGACCTAAAAAAACAAAACTTATGATGTCATCAGGCAAGCTAATTTTGCCTAAGATAAATAATATCACTTTCAGAACGGAAAATAATAGGAAAGCAGAAAATAATTTATTTTACTTCACTGATTTTCCGAATCTGCACTCAATTTATTAAGCAAAAAATGCGAACATAAAAATGTCCGCACTTTGCTATACTTTCCACACCTAACCGAATTATTGTTCGCTAACAAAATTTACCTCTCCGACATTATCTTGCAAAGTAATGACTTGAGTTGAGTTTGTAAATGTATGGGTTTTTGATTCAACCGTTAAAGTGTAAGTATGTCCGACTTCTAACTCTTCAAAGTTATAATAACCAAAAGCATTGGTGAGAACTCTAACAGGAACAGTTAAACCGCCGCCTGTTAATGTTACAGCGGCTTTGCTAATACCATTTCCGTTGGCTCTCGAAACTCGTCCGCCAATTCTTCCTTCAGCCGCCGTCGGTGAAAGCGCGACAACGCATCCAGCGGCGGGAGCGTCAATATAAAGATTGTAGTTTGCAGTAGCACCATTGCTAAAAGCAGTAACGACGACTGTAAAGCGTCCATCTCCGAGATTTCTCTTCATTTGCGACAAAGATGTTGTTGGTGAACAAGAGGCAGTGCAGTCCGACGTATTAGATTGATTGCAGGTTGAACCGCCCGGGCTAGTTGGTGTTGCTCCAGTATCATCGTTTAAGGCGCGTGCGTTAGTGCAGGGAGCCGCCGGATTAAAAACAGACGGCAGACCGCCGTTAGCGGTTAACGGGTCGCCTGCTGAAACATTTCTGTAAAGAATCATAACCGAGTCAAAGCTCGCGGCGGCAGTGCATCCCGCAGGTCCGCAAAGTGAAGTGGTTACAACAGTCGGAAATGCCGCGCAACCAGTCAGATTGAAACTATAAACGTCATAAAAAACTGCGGTTGCCGAACCGCTCGGAGTGCAAGATCCTCCAAAACCGCTTCCCGAAGAATTAGCAGTAGGTCGGTTATAGGTCGCATCACCAACTGCAAGCGAACCGTTAATACAGAGATTTGAGGTTGGAGCAAACGGGTCGTCAATTCCGGTTTCTTTAATAATTTGCTTGAGCGGTCCGCAATCGCTGAGAATGTCGGCTAAATGACTATATTTTTTGACTAAACCACGCGAACTGTTGGGTTTTTCCATCTCCACCTTCAGTTCTTCCATTTCTTTCTCTGCATTATCAAATTCGCTCGAAGCCGCTTCACTTTTCAATGCCGAATAGACAAAAAGACTAAAAAATATAGCTCCAATCGCTAAAACGCTTACATACCGAAGATTCTTAAATTTTGTTGACATTTTTCTTTCTATTTCTTATACCGAAGTCCTAAAGATAAAATAATTCTTTAACAAAAAAGCTAATGAAATTAGTAACACGAAACTAGCACGATTTTTGCACAATTTCAAGAAATGAATTATTGAACCTTAACAGCGAATTAATTCCAATCAAAAAGCTCTTGAACCATTTCTTTCGTGCCTTTCGCGCCCGTCAATTCGAGCGAAACGAAATCTTTTCCCGCATCTAAACTCAACTTGAAATTCAAAAACGGACAACATTTTCGCTCTAAATCAATTATTTCGGCTAAGTCTTGTAAAACTGAATTTTCGAGAGGAAATCGAAACCTAAAACCGTCTGCCAATTCCGTCGAATCAATCAACCGAGCAGCGGCTTTATCCAAATAATTTTTCCGCCGCACCTGTAATTCTTTATCGGTCAAATAACAGGCAATCGGAATCGTTTCGCTCATAATTTATTCACTCGCCTTGTTTGCCAGACCTCTGCCGACCTGCACCCGCGACGGACGAAGCAGGCGTTCGCCGAATTTGTATCCGCGAGAATATTCCGACGTAATTTTGCCGTCGTTTTCTGCCGTCGTTTCAACCATATCAATCGCTTCGTGAAGTTCGGGATTAAAATCCGTCCCAACCGAAGGAATCGCTTCCACGCCGACGCTCATTAAGGCTTGCTCAAAACTTCGCGCCGTGCCTTTTACGCCGCCCAAAAGATGTTCTAAAGACGAATCCTTCTCGGCGTGGTCAATCGCCAAATTCAAATTATCAAGAACCGGCAAAAGCGTCGTCAAAAAATTAAACTGACCTTGCTTGGCGCGGTCTTCCAGAGTTTTCTGCATCCGTGAACGCATCTCTTGAGTTTCGCGTTCCATCTGCGTTTTGATTTCTTCAAATTTCGCCTGCACGCCGACCAATTTTGCTTCCGCCGCCTCGCGCCGAATCGTTTCTTCTTTCAATTTATTTTCCAATTCGATTTCACGCGCTGATTTTGTCGGCTCTTTCGTTGTTTCGTCATTCATCTTTTCGCCTTGAGAGTTAAATTTTCGCTTGTCGAAAACCGGAATTTTCTCGCCGTTTTCGTCCAAAATATCTTCTAAAAGTTCTTCGTTATTAATATCGTGTTCGTTCATCTTCTTTTTCTTAAACCACGTCATAAAAATTGATAAATAATTCGCTCATTTCAGTCTAGCAAACCATTTATCTTTTGGGAAAATTTAGCCACAGAGTTCACAGAATTCACAGAGATTTTTAAATTCCCTCCGTGTTCTCGGTGTTCTCTGTGGCTAAAAAAATCTTACGCCGAAGCCGAAGCCGTTTCGGGCGTAAATTTCAACGTGTCGCCGTCTGTTGAAACGTGAATCGTCTGACCGCTTTTGATTTCGCCGTTGAGAAGTTTTATCGCCAACGGATTTTGAATCAAAGTCTGAATTGCACGTTTCAAAGGTCTCGCGCCGAACGTCGGGTCGTAGCCCTCATTGGTCAGCAATTCTTTCGCCGATTCGTCCAAAGTGATCGAAATTCCGCGGTCTGCTAAATTTTTGCGGAGTTTTTCAAGCTGAACTTCGATAATCTGTGCGATTTCTTCACGCGAAAGTTGCGTAAAGACGACAATATCATCAATCCGATTCAAAAATTCGGGCTTGAAATGCGACCGCAAAACGTCCAAAACGATGTCTTTTATCGGCGTATCAACCATCGAATTTGCGTTCATAATTTCACGCGAACCCAAGTTTGAAGTCATAATCAAAACCGTGTTTTTGAAATCCACGACGCGCCCTTTCGAGTCGGTAAGTCGTCCGTCATCAAGAATTTGCAACAAAACATTGAAAACATCGGGATGCGCCTTTTCGATTTCGTCAAACAAAACGACCGAATAAGGTCTGCGCCGAACGGCTTCGGTTAATTGTCCGCCTTCGTCATAACCGACATATCCCGGCGGTGCGCCAATCATTCGCGCGACGGCGTGTTTTTCCATATATTCCGACATATCGAGCCGCACCATTGCGCGTTCGTCGTCGAACATAAATTCCGCCAGAGCCTTCGCCGTTTCTGTTTTCCCAACGCCGGTCGGACCAAGAAAAATAAACGAACCAATCGGACGATTCGGGTCTTGCAAACCCGCACGAGCGCGACGAACCGCGTTTGCAACCGCTTCGAGTGCTTCGTCTTGTCCGATAACCCGTTTTCGCAAACCTTTTTCCATCGAAACGAGTTTTTGCATTTCGCCTTCGAGCATTTTTGAAACGGGAACGCCTGTCCATTTGGCGACGACTTCCGCGACATCTTCTTCGTTGACTTCTTCTTTCAGAAAAACGCCGTCTTTTTGCAATTCGGCAAGGCGCGATTGCTCGTTTTCAAGCTGTTTTTCAAGCGTCGGAATCGTGCCGTATTGCAATTCGGCGGCTAAATTCAAATCGCCGGCGTTTCGTGCTTGTTCAAGCGCGAGTTTGGCTTTTTCCAATTCCTCTTTGCCGCCGCGCATCTTCTCGATTTCTTCCTTTTCTGATTGCCATTTTGCCTTCATTCCGCCCGATTTTTCTTTCAAATCAGCGATGCGTTTTTCAATGTCTTCAAGCCGTTCCTTCGCCTTTGCATCGGTTTCACGCGACAACGCTTGACGTTCGATTTCAAGCTGTAAAATCTCGCGCTCCAAAACGTCAATTTCCACGGGAAGCGAATCAATTTCAATCCGCATTTTCGAAGCCGCTTCGTCAATCAAATCAATCGCTTTGTCGGGCAAAAATCTGTCCGTGATATAACGATTTGAAAGCGTCGCGGCGGCGACAATCGCCGAATCGGTGATGCGAACGCCGTGATGAACTTCGTAGCG
>CAZJQP010000091.1:6826-20392 GCA_964548225.1 uncultured Blastocatellaceae bacterium
CATAAACCTGCTGAAAACGTCTTTCGAGGGCTTTATCTTTCTCAATATATTTCTGAAATTCGTTCAAAGTCGTCGCGCCGACGCACCGCAACATTCCGCGTGCAAGCGCAGGTTTCAACATATTCGAAGCATCAATCGCGCCTTCGCTTGCGCCCGCGCCGACCAATGTGTGAAGTTCATCAATAAAAAGAATGATTTGTCCGTCCGATTTTTCGATTTCCTTCAAAACCGCTTTCAAACGGTCTTCAAACTCGCCGCGATACTTCGCGCCAGCCAACATCGAACCCAAATCAAGCCCGACAAGTCGTTTGTTTTTCAGAGTTTCCGGCACATCACCCGAAATAATTCTCTGCGCCAAACCTTCGACAATCGCCGTTTTACCAACGCCCGGCTCGCCAATCAAAACCGGATTATTTTTCGTTCGACGCGATAAAACCTGAATTGTCCGACGAATTTCATCGTCGCGCCCAATCACCGGATCGAGCTTTCCTTTTCGCGCTCTTTCCGTTAAGTCAATCGCATATTTTTCCAACGCTTGAAAATTTTCTTCGGCGTTCTGGTCGGTTATTCGCGCACCGCCGCGCATTTCGGTTACGACTTTTTCAGCATCTTCTTTCGTTACGCCGTTTGAACGTAAAATCCGTCCCGCATCGCCGTCTTTTTCAGATGCGATTGCCAGCAATAAATGCTCGGTCGAAATATATTCGTCCTGCATTTTTTCAGCTTCTTTCTGCGCTTCCTGAAAAATCGTATTGATGCGCGAAGAAAAATATTGCTGTCCGCCCGAAACCTGCGGAAAACGCGCAATCGCCGCCAAAGTGTCGGTCAAAACCGTTTGTGCATTCGCACCGATTTTTCCTAAAATCGGTCGCAAAGTTCCTTCTTTTTGTTCAAGCATCGAAGCCAGAAGATGTTCCGGTTCGACTTGCTGGTTTTGATTTTTCTCGGCAACACCGATTGCTTCTTGAATCGCTTCTTGCCCGCGAATTGTATATCTGTCAAATCTCATTATTTTATTATAAATCCAAACCGCAGAGACGCGGAGACGCGGAGTGAAATTTTTATAAATCTCTGCGTCTCCGCGTCTCTGCGGTAAAAATTAAATCAACATTAGGCTTTTGCCGTTTTTGCTTTTGCGTCAATTGCTTTAATTTCGATGCGTCGCGGTTTTGCTTCTTCGCGTTTTGCCAAAGTCAGGCGCAACACGCCGTTTTCAAATTCCGCGTTCGCATTTTCCGACGAAACCGTCGGCGGAAGCGTGAACGACCGCGTAAAACTTCCGTAAGCGCGTTCGACGCGGTGGAAATTGTCGCCTTCGTCTTTCTTTTCAAATTTCCGCTCGCCGTGAAGCGTCAAGACGTTGTTTTCAATCGAAATATCCACGTCTTCCGGTTTCATTCCGGCAAGTTCGGCTTCGAGAACGATTTCGTTTTGGTTCTCGAAAATATCAACCTGCGGCGACCACGCACCGCGCATTAAATCGCTGTTTTCATTTCCACTGCGGGAAAAGCTTGAAGCAAACAAGCGGTTCACTTCATCTTGCAAACTACGCATTTCACGAAAAGGGTCATATTTGATGATGTTCATTTTATGTTTCCTCCAAATAAATTTTGTTGTTTTAGACTAATTCATTAGTCTAAAATCATAATAAAATATGAGTGCGATGTTGTCAAGTCCGCAAACAGCAAAATTTAATGTTCAGAAAAATTTAACTTTCGCACGTTTTCAGATGACACTTTGCGCCTTTGTCGGTTATATTTAGCTTGCAACTTTCCAAAAAATTACAGCCGTTATTCTCGGATTTTCGCGGCTAAATTGTAAAAATGAAAATTCTTCGTGAAATTGTTTCGCCGCTGATTGCGGTTTTGCTGGCTTTTATGGTCGGTGCGGTGTTTATTCTGCTGATAAAGGATAATCCGTTTGAAACTTACCGGATTTTGTTGGCAAATTCGTTCGGCTCGATGAAGGACATCGGCTACACGCTTTTTTACGCTACGCCTTTGATTTTCGTCGGTTTGGCGGTCGCGGTAGCGTTTCGGTGCGGACTTTTCAACATTGGTGCGGAAGGTCAGCTTTATGTCGCGTCGTTTTTGACGGCGTGGGTCGGCATCAAATTCGGCGGCACAGTTGTAGATATTTTCGGTAAACAGGAAGATTGGTCTTGGGTGAGTTTGCCGTCGGTTTTGCTTGTGCCTTTGTGCATTTTGACGGCGGTTGTCGCGGGCGGACTTTGGGGAGCAATTCCGGGACTTTTGCGGGCGAAATTCGGTTCATCGGAAGTTATCAATACAATTATGCTGAATTTTATTGCGATTGCGATGGTCAGCTATTTTACGCAATATTATTACAAAATTCCGGGCGATCCGATTTTGCAAACTGCACCAATCGGCAAAGCGGCATATATTCCGCAACTTAATCAATATTTACCGTTTATTCCGGCGGACGTGCCGCTCAATTTCGCGTTTTTGCTAGCGGTTTTGATGTGTGTAGCGGTTTATGTTTTTTTGTGGAAAACGAAATGGGGTTTCGAACTTCGCGCCGTCGGGCAAAACGCTTCGGCGGCTGAATACGGCGGAATTTCGCCGAAAAAACAAATTATTACGGCAATGACGATTTCGGGCGCACTCGCCGGAATGGTCGCCATTAACGAAGTTTTAGGTTATCGGCATCATTTTGAAGTAGATTTTTCGGCGGGCATCGGTTTTCTCGGCATCGCCGTTGCGCTTTTAGGCAGAAATCATCCGCTCGGCGTTTTTGTTGCCGCAATGTTTTTTGCAATATTAATGCGCGGAGAGATTTTTGTAGATGCCTTCACCCGCTACGTTTCCAAAGACATCAGCGCAATTTTGCAAGCGATTGTAATTCTTTTTGTGGCTTGTCTGCAAAAATATTCTAAGAAATAAAATGCAGAAGCCCGCACGAAGTAAGGGCGCAAAGACACACTTACATCGTGCGTGTTTCCACAATTAACCATAATGAACGAAATTTTTAGTTTAGCATTGATTTTTTCTTCGATTCGGTTGGCGACACCGCTGATTTTTGCCGCGCTCGGCGGGATGTTTTCGGAGCGTTCGGGAATTGTCAACATTGCGCTGGAAGGTTTGATGTTGGTCGGCGCATTTACGGCGGCGGTGATGACTTACGAATTGAATAATCCGTATCTTGGCTTGATCTGCGGCGTGATTGCGGGTGGCGCGACGGCGTTGATTTATGCGGTGGCGGTCATCAAATTTGAAGCCGATCAGGTAGTTGCCGGAATGGCGATAAATTTGTTGATGCTCGGCTTGCCTCAACTAATCAGTGGCGCGGTTTACGATTCTTCCGGTTCGACTCCGCAGATTGCCAAAGAATTTCTTTTGCCGGATTTTTTCAACAGTATTTCAATTGCTTCGATTCTTGCTTTTGCGCTAGTTCCGGTTTGCTGGTATGTGATGTATAAAACGCCTTTCGGTTTGCGACTGCGGGCGACGGGCGAAAATCCGGCGGCGGCTGATGCGGCAGGCGTAAATGTTATTCGTCTGCGCTATTCGGCAGTCATTTTATCGGGAATTTTAGCGGCGGCGGGCGGCGCGTATCTTTCTATCGGACAATCTTCTCTTTTCACCCGCGGAATGAGTGCGGGACGTGGATTTATTGCGCTGGCGGCATTGATTTTGGCAAAATGGAAGCCGATTCCGGTGCTGATTGCGTGTTTGTTTTTCGGTTTTACCGAAGCCTTGACGATTCCGCTGGCAAGCTACAGATTGCCTTCAGGCGAAACGATTCCCGTCCAATTCGTGCAGATAATTCCATACGTTTTAACAATTATTGTTTTAGCAGGTTTCATCGGTTTGTCGCGTGCGCCGAAGGCTTTGGGCATTCCATATAACAAAGAAAAATAGTCAATTTTATAAGTAGGTCAGAACCGTCTGCAATAGCGTGCGGGTTAGTCTTAACAAAGTTTAACTCGCACGTTATTGCAGACGGTTCTGGCTTGGTGAAAATTTTGTTATGCTAAAAAGCAATGCACACACCGCCTCTATTTAACGATTTACTGATTATTTTGCTGGTTTCCGTGCCAGTTGCTTTTGCTTGCCTGCGTTTAAAATTGCCGGTTTTGGTCGGATTTATGCTGACGGGAATTCTCATCGGACCTTACGGTTTGGGTTTGATCAAAGAACTCGAAGCAATCGAAATTCTTGCTGAAATCGGTGTGATGTTATTGCTTTTTACCATTGGTTTAGAATTTTCGCTAAAACGTCTGGCGGAGATGAAAAAACTCGTGCTGATTGGCGGCGGATTGCAGGTTTTGCTCACGATTGCGGCGACTGCCGCAGTTGCCGTATTTTTTGGCAGAGAGCTTAATCAAGCGATTTTCTTCGGTTTTCTCGTTGCGCTTTCAAGCACGGCGATTGTGCTGAAAAGTTTTGTCGAACGCAAAGAAGTTGATTCGCCACACGGACGCGCCGGAGTCGGAATTTTGCTTTTTCAAGACATCAGCATCGTTTTGATGATGCTTTTTATTCCGGTTCTCGGTAATCAGGGCGCATCTTCGCCAGTTGCAGTTTTGAAAACGCTTGGCGGCTCTTTGCTGGCTTTGGTCGTGATTGTCACGGCGGCGGCGTTTTTGATTCCGATACTTTTAAAGCAAATCGGCAAACTTCGTAATCAGGAAGTTTTGCTTTTAACCGTTGTTTTACTTTTTCTCGGTATTTCATTTCTTACGTCGCAATTCGGTTTATCGCTTGCTTTGGGAGCATTTATCGCCGGAATGATTTTATCCGAATCGGATTTCAGTCATCAGGTAACGGCGGAATTTTTACCGTTTCGGGACGTTTTTAACAGTATCTTTTTTGTTTCCATCGGTCTGCTTTTATCAGTTGGGACAATGATTGAAAATATCTCGACCGTGGCTTTATGGGTTTTATTTCTTGTCCTTGGAAAATTTCTGATTATTTGGACTGTCGTTCAACTTTTGGGTTTTCCGCAGAGAGTTTCGGTGATTGCAGCTTTGAGTTTGGCGCAAATCGGGGAATTTTCGTTTGTGCTGGCAAAAGCCGGAAAAGGCGTGAATTTATTGCCCGATGCGGATTATCAGAGTTTTCTCGCGGCTTCGATTATCACGATGATTGCCACGCCGTTTATGATTTCCGCCGCGCCGCATCTCGGCTATTTGATGCAGAAGATTTTTAAAGATAAATCAAACCAAACGGACGCAGAAGCCGGAAGCGAAGAAGAAATTCATCTGACTTCGAGCGGCGGTTTGCATCATCACGTCATCATTATCGGCTATGGATTGAACGGGCGCAATCTGGCGCGTGTTTTGCGGTCTGTAGCAATTCCTTACACGATTTTGGATTTGAATGCCGAAACTGTGCGACAGGCAAAAGCGAACGGCGAAAAAATCAATTTCGGTGATGCAACGCGGCGCGAAGTTCTGCATCACGCGCATATAGAAGAAGCCTACACGATGGTTGTGGCGATGAGCGACCCGCAAAGTGCGCGACGTTGTGTGCGGCAGGCGCGTGGAATGAATCCGAATCTGCACATTGTTGTCCGCACACGCTACACTTCAGAAATCACCGAACTTCTCGAAGCGGGCGCGAACGAAGTCATACCGGAAGAATTTGAAACAAGCATCGAGATTTTTGCGCGGGTTTTACAGCGTTACGGTATTGACCGCCCGACAATCGAAAATCAAATCGGCAGAATTCGTCGGCAAGGTTACGAAATGTTGCGTTCGCCTTCGATTTCGCCAATAAATATCGGAAATCTCAACGCGGCTTTGCAGTCGGCGATCACCGAAACGGTCAAACTCGAAACCGATTCGCCTGTTGTTGGCAAAACTCTCGCCGAACTTAATTTGCGCGGCAAAACCGGTGCGACACTCATTGCTGTTCTGCGAGGCGAAGAAACAAAAATTAACCCAGACGCGAAATTCAAACTCTTTGAAAACGATGTGTTGGTTTTGCTCGGCACATCGGAAAAAATCGAAAACGCCGTCCGGCTTTTGCAAGGGGAAAACGCCGCAGATGGTTTTAATCCGTAAAAATTCAAAAATCCATTTCCTTAAACTCTACTGTTTGTGATAAAAAATAATTCCTTTATGAGTTACGAAAAAGCATTGGAAGCGGCGGAGTTTATTCGCTCGAAATATGATAAAGAGATAAAAACCGCGCTGGTTTTGGGCAGTGGGTTAGGCGCGTTTGCGGATGAAATCGAGAATGCGGTGCGGATTCCTTACGAGGAAATTCCACATTTTGCGCGTTCGACCGTTGAAGGACACGCCGGACAACTTGTTTTGGGTGAAGTCGGAGGAGTTTCCGTCGCGGTTCAGCAAGGACGTTTTCATTTTTACGAAGGTTATGAAATGGCACAAGTCATTTTTCCGATGCGCGTTTTCGGCATTTTAGGCATAAAAAACGTGGTTCTGACAAATGCGGCGGGAAGCGTAAATGTTGATTTTAAGCAAGGTTCGCTGATGTTGATACGGGATCATTTGAATATGATGGGCGTAAATCCTTTGCGCGGCGCGAATGACACAAGATTCGGTGCGAGATTTCCCGATATGACGGAAGTTTATTCACACGAATTGCAGGACATCGTTTTAGCGGAAGCCGAAGCAATGATACGCGAAAGTGAAAGCGGTGAAGATTTCTTAAATCGCGGCGTTTATTGCGCTCTTTCGGGTCCGACGTATGAGACTCCGGCGGAAATACATCTTTATAGAATCCTGGGGGCAGACGCAGTCGGAATGTCAACCGTGCCGGAAGCAATCGCGGCACGGCATCAAGGAATTCGTGTAATCGGAATTTCGTGCATTACGAATATGGCGGCGGGGATAACCGATGAACCGATAAATCACGAAGAAGTGATGGAAACCGGCGCAAAGGTCGCGGAAATTTTCAAAGAATTGTTAAAAAGAGTAATATTGAAAATAAATTGACCGTTGATTTTCAAAGGTCAAAAATCAACGGTCAAAGGTCAAAAATCAAATGATAATTGGTATCTGTGGCGGAACGGGTTCGGGAAAGACCACGTTGGCGCGAAAAATAATTGAAACGGTCGGGCATAATGAAGTCATTCTTGTCGAGCAGGATTCATATTATCGAAACCTTGCGGATATGCCGCTCGATGAACGGCATCAGGCGAATTTCGATCATCCTGATTCGATTGACAGCGAAATGCTCGTCAATCATCTTAAACGTCTGCGAAACGGACAGTCAATTGAGATGCCGATTTATGATTTTGTAACACACACGCGAAGCGAGGAAGCCGAGCATTTTGAGCCGAAACCTGTGGTGATTGTCGAAGGAATTTTGATTTTTGCCGAGCCGCGTGTTTTGGATTTGCTGGATGTTAGAATTTTTGTTGATACGCCGGACGATATTCGCCTTATTCGGCGACTTAAACGCGATATAAACGAGCGCGGCAGAAGTTTTGAGCAGACGCTTTGGCAATTTGAACACACGATTCGCCCGATGCACTTCGAGTTTGTCGAGCCGTCAAAACGCCACGCTGACATTATTATTCCCGAAGGCGGAAATCCTGAAATCACTACCGAATTTATCTGCGGCTTGGTGCGCGAGAAACTGGCGAAAGAGCTAACTACATAGAAATATAGATTTTATTTTTCTATGTTTCTATGTAGTAAATATTTATGGAAAAAGATTTAGAATTGATTGAAGCGGCAAAAGCCGTGCGCGAAAAGGCTTACGCGCCTTATTCAAATTTCAAAGTCGGCGCGGCTTTGCTAACAAAAGAAGGAAAAGTTTTTACGGGCTGTAATGTTGAATCGGCAAGCTACGGCTTGACGGTTTGCGCTGAGCGCGTGGCGATTTGGAAAGCCGTTTCCGAAGGCGAAGCCGAAAGCGAAATTGAAGCCATCGCCGTTGTTGCCGACACCCACGAACTCACGCCTCCGTGCGGAGTATGCCGCCAAATAATCTGGGAATTCTGTGGCGACGTTCCGGTAATTTTTGCGAATCTCGAAGGAAAAACCGAAACTGTAAAAATGAGTGAACTTCTGCCAAGAGCTTTTGATACGAAGTTTTTGAAGTAAAATTTATGGCGATTCCAGATTATCAAACTTTAATGCTTCCCCTTTTGCGTTTTGCAGAAGATCAGAAAGAACATTCATTGCATGAAGCAATAACATCTTTAGCAAAACGATTTTCTTTAAGTAAAGATGAATTGCAAGAATTATTGCCAAGCGGAAAACAGGCTGTTTTTGTTAATCGAGTTGGTTGGGCAAGAACTTATTTATCAAAAGCGGGACTCTTGAGGGCAACTAAAAGAGGTTTCTTCAAAATTTCAACTTCAGGTTTGGATATTTTATCTCACAACCCAAATCGAATTGATAATAGAACTTTAAGGCAATTTCCTGCATTTAATGAATTCCAAAACCGAAAGAATGAAAAAACAACAAAACCTGTAATTGAAGAGTTAGAAGAAACATATAATACCCCCGAAGAATCCTTAGAAACTGCGTATCAATCAATTCGCAATGCTTTGGCAAATGAGATTTTAGAAAAAGTAAAATCTTGTTCACCGGTTTTTTTCGAAAGATTGGTTGTCGAATTACTTGTCGCAATGGGTTACGGCGGAACTTTGCAAGATGCGGGGAAGGCTGTCGGGAAAAGCGGCGACGGTGGTATTGACGGAATTATTAAAGAAGACCGCTTGGGTTTGGATGTAATCTATTTGCAGGCAAAGCGTTGGGAAGGAAATGTGAGTAGTCCAGAACTTCAAAAATTTGCAGGTGCGTTACTTGGGAATCAAGCACGGAAAGGCGTTTTTATAACAACTTCGAATTTTACAAAACAAGCCAAAGATTATGTCAAAACCATTACGAGTAATATAATTTTGATAAACGGTGAAGAACTTGCCGAATTGATGATTGATTACAATGTCGGCGTTTCCGTTGCATCTACTTACGAAATTAAAAAGATAGATTCCGATTATTTTTCGGAAGAATAAATAATGAGCAATTTTGAACAAGCAATCTCGAATTTGGATATAAAGATTTTCGAGAAAATTAAAAGTCAGTCTTCGGAGAACGACAAGCAATCTTTGTTGGCGTGTCAGCTTGCGGTGCGCGAGATTGTGCCGAATTTTAATTATTTGGAAATCGGTTCTTATCTTGGCGGAAGCATTCAGCCATATTTGCAGGACGCGAAATGTGCGCGTGTTTATTCGATTGATAAACGTCCGCTGAATCAGCCGGACAGCCGCGGTGTTGATTATACTTATTTGAATAATTCGACGGCGCGGATGTTGGAATTATTATCGGAAGTTGCGCCGACAGATAAAATTAAGACAATTGACGGAGATACGCGGGAAATTTCTCCTTCCGAAGTTTCGGAAAAAATTCAGTTATGTTTGATTGACGGCGAACATACGGACGAAGCGGTTTTTTCGGATTTTAAGTTTTGTTTGGAAGTTTTAGACGAAAACGGCGCGATTGCTTTTCACGATGCTCAGATTACTTACAACGGTATTGCAACTTGCATCGAATATTTGAAGAAAAACAATATAAAGTTTCGCGCTTACAGCTTGCCCGATATTGTTTTCGCCATTGAAATTGGCGATTTTCCGATGCACAAATCGGCGGCGATTTTAGACAGACTAACAAACAATCACGTTGGTTATCTCTATTCTTTGCAATCTAATGATTATTACCGCCAATTTGTCAACAAAAAGCCTTTTCTGCTTTACCGCAAATTTATGACGAAGTGGAAAGGTTTGAACAAGTTTGATTAAATTTCAGCAGGGAAAAAATCGCTGACCGACAAATAAATTTCAGGAAAAGCGACAAGGTTAAAATTTTGTCCGGCGCGATAGGTCTTTTTCGATTGAAACCCGTCTGCGCTTGGTTCGCGGTAATCTTCGAGCGTTTTTTCCTGCACGTTCAGCAACAAATATTGACGAATTCCGGCACGGGCATAAGTTTCTCCTTTTGTGTTGCGCTCATATCCCAAAGTCGTGTCGGAAACTTCCAAAATAAGATAAATATTTTCAGGTGTCGGATGTCTTTTGAAGTATCTTTCAAATGGTGGTTCAACTAAAGTTATATCGGGTTCGGGTTCTGAAAATTCGTCGAGCCAAATCGGATTTTGGTTTTTAACGCAGACCTTATCGCCTAATTTTTGGACGAATTTAGTTGCAACAATGTCATTATAAGTCGAGTGGTTTGGTCCTTTGGGCATTTTTTCTACAAGAAATCCATTTAAAAGTTCAACATAATCATTTTCATCAAAAACTCCGTTTTTTATCATTTCATCGTATTGTTCGACGGTGATTGGGCGAAGTCTTAGACTATGACCGTTGTAACTTCCCATAAGAAACGGTTTTGAACGGGAGATTTCGCTGACGGTTGACATATAATTTTACCTCGAAAAAAATTTTAGCCTATTTTGATTTTATTTGCACTTTCGGTCAATTTCGTAGTAAATTGCTTTATGGAAAAGTTCAAATTTTTATTCTTCGTTTTCGGTTCAATTCTTTTAATCTTCCCTTTAATTGTTTCAGCACAGAAAAAAACTGTGGATTTAATTATTTCCGGCGGCACGATTGTTACGATGAATGCGGCACGAACCGTTATTGAAAACGGTGGTGTGGCAGTCAAGGGCGGCGAGATTGTCGCGGTTGGCACTTCGGAAGAAATTACGAAAAACTATTCGGCGAAACAGATTATCAACGCTCGCGGGAAAAAAATAATTCCGGGTTTGATAAACACCCACACGCACGTTCCGATGTCGCTTTTTCGCGGCATTGCCGACGACCTCGATTTGCAGGAATGGCTGACGAAATATATTTTTCCGGCTGAGGCAAAAAACGTCACGGAAGATTTCGTGCGCGTCGGCACACGGCTCGGCGTGGCGGAAATGATTCGTGGCGGGACGACGACTTACTGCGATATGTATTATTTTGAGGACGCAATCGCGGACGAAACTTTCAAAGCGGGAATGCGTGGCGTTTTGGGCGAAACGCTGATTGATTTTCCCGTTCCTGACAATAAAACTTGGAGCGAAGCCATCACTTACACCGAGAAATTTGTCAAAAAATGGCAGGGAAACCGTTTGATTGTTCCGGCGATTGCACCGCACGCGCCTTACACGGTGAGTGAAGAACATCTTTTGGAGACACGGCGGCTTTCGGATAAATTAAACGCGCCTTTGGTGATTCATCTCGCGGAAGCAAACAGCGAAACCGAATTTATACAGCAGAAACACAAGGGAATGCGCCCGATTGAATTTGTTGAAAAGATTGGTTTTCTGAGCGATAAAACCATTGCCGCGCACGTCATACAAGCAAATGAAGCAGAACTCGATATTCTGAAAAAACGTGGTGTCGGTATCGCGCATAATCCGCAATCGAATATGAAATTGGCGGCAGGCGTTGCGCCTGTGCCGATGATGCTCAACAAAGATTTGCCCGTCGGACTCGGAACGGACGGTGCGGCATCGAATAATGATTTGAGTCTTTGGGAAGAGATGGACACGGCGGCGAAACTGCACAAAGTTTTTTCGGGAAATCCGCGTGTTGTTTCTGCCGAACAAGCCTTTGAGATGGCGACAATTCGTGGCGCACGCGCTTTGCATCTCGACAAAATTATCGGTTCACTCGAAGTCGGAAAACGCGCCGACATCGTGATTGTTGACACGGACGATTTGAATCAAACACCGCTTTATAATATCTATTCGAGCCTTGTTTATGCTACGAAAGCAGACGATGTTCGCACGGTGATAATTGACGGAAAGCCCGTAATGCTTAATCGAAAGTTGCTTACGCTGGACGAAAATGTTATAAAGAAAGACGCAAACCTTTACCGTCAGAAAATCATCAAGAGTTTATCGAATTGAAGCGCGAGAATTGGCAAAACTTGCGCCGAATGCTGTTAGAAAGCATAATAGAAAGATTGCCGGTCAGTCGTAAAGTGAGCCTTAGGCTATGACCTTTGCGGAAATTTAAGTCAAATTACACAAAAAGGAGGACTGAAGATGCCGCGAAAATACAAAAGGTTTTTCGTTTTAGTTTTTTTAGTTTTAGTTAGTATTATTAGCATTTCGGCGCAGAATACCGCCGATGTAATGCGCGACCGCATTACGAAAGCCAAAGCGTATATCGCCGTTAAAAATTATAATGCCGCGATTTATGAATTGGAATCTATTCGCCGCGAGACAAACGAACCGACAATCAATTCGGTAGTCAATGTTTTACTCGTAAGCAGTTATCTCGAACAGGGCGATTACAAACGCGCACAGGATTTTCTTAACGAACTCGCCAAATCGAACAAAGGAAATTACACCGCTGCCGCCGGACAAGTCGTAAAAAGCGCACGGAATCAGCTTGAGCGTTATAAATCGCTCGGCTTGAGCGTTTCGGACAGAAATCTGCCACTCGAAGCCGCCGCCGACCTTGAAAAAATGCGGCAAACTTTGGAACTTGTCATCGAACAATCGAAGGTTTTAAGCAAAGATAAAAATCAAACATCAAACGCGATGGCTTTGATGGAGGAAGCAAGCAATGCGCGGAGCGGTTTGGCGAAGGACGATTACGACGCAACGCGCTGGAAGAACGAAGCGGCTGATGCGCGTGAGATTTTAGCGAATTCAAAAAGCGTTGTTCTGAATGTTGACGGCACGACGGAGAATATTAATCAAAACACCGTTGCCTCAAACAATACAACGTCCACCAACACGACGCAGACAAATCCCGTAACGACACAAACAAATCTGCCGACACAAAACAACAATCCGACGACGACAACGCAGACAAATCCGACAAACACAAATCAAACAAACACGGTGCAAAACAACACGGTTGCCGTAAAGGAAAATACGGTTGAAAAGACCGAAACGCCGAAAACCGAGGAAAACACGCAAACAACAAACAATACACGGACACGGCGCGTTGAAAATACAACTACACCGAATACGGAAACGACTTTGCAACAGGTCGTAACGCAAAACACAAATGATGCTTCGCCTTTGGCAATCGGTTCTTTGGTTGATTATGCAACACAGAAAGTCAATCCGATTTATCCGCAACAGGCACGGACGATTCGGCAGACAGGTATTGTTAGAGTCGAACTCGTTGTGGACGAAGAAGGCAAAGTTGCCCAGGTTCAAAAGGCAAGCGGACCTTCGTTACTGCAATCAGCGGCAAAAGACGCGGCGAAAAAATGGCGGTTCAAGCCATTTATGCGCGATGGTCAGCCCGTTAAGGCGGAAGGATTTATCAGTTTTAATTTTACGTTGTAAGTATGCGGAAACATACACGAAACAAGCGCGTTTTATGAGCGTAGGAAAGCGTGTTTTCCCGTATATCCGACACGCTTACTTCGTGCGCGTTTCCGCAATTTAGTTTAATCTTCGGGCAGAGTCTTTTTCGATAAAAACTCTGCCCTTTATTTTTCAAATCAAACAACATAAAGAAAGGTGAAAGACATCTAAAAGTCAAAGCAAGTGTCAACCTGCTCGATGCAAGTGGCAATATGCACGATGCAAGTGCCAACCTGCTCGAAGTAAGTGCCAACCTGCTCGAAGTAAGTGCCAACCTGCTCGAAGTAAGTGCTAACCTGCT
>CAZJQP010000092.1:0-19687 GCA_964548225.1 uncultured Blastocatellaceae bacterium
GTTCGGCTGATTTTCCACAAAAATCAAAAAAATCGAACACGGCTTTCGATTTATCGTTACGAATATCATTCGCGCGTTTCAGCGATTCGTTGACTGTCCGCGTCAGCCAGCTTTCGACGACCGCGTTAACATCGAGCGAAATTGAAAATTTATCGGTATTTGAAATCTGGAGTTCTTCGGATAGATTCACAAGCCGAGTTTAGACCAAATCCTGCCCGAAATCAAGATTACACATTTATCTCAAATGTGTAACCAAAGTGTGATTATAATTTAGCTATTTATTTAAACTTATCTTTCTTTAGAAGCACAAAGTCATTTACCACTATAATTTCGACAATATTGAAAAATTTAAGGTAATATAATTAGTATCATAAATTAGAAATCAGAAAAGAGAACATAAATTTGGGAAAACCTTTCGCAAAAGAAATTAGTAATTTGGGAGCAACCTACAAGTGGGCAATGCAAGAAGACATTGACCGCTTGGTTGAAGCCGTTGAAGGTATCAGAAATTTTCCTTTAATAGCAACCGGATCAGGCGGCTCTTTAACAGCAGCTTGGGTGGCATCTCAACTGCATGAAACCTACGCAGAAACTATTTCTAAACCGGTAACGCCGTTTGAACTGATTAACACGAATATTAACCACAAATCACTTGCGATAATTTTTATTAGTGCGGGCGGGCGTAATGTTGACATTATTAATGCCTTTAAATTGATTGTTGCGCGTGAGCCGCAGAAAATAATTATTTTAGGCTCAGATAATAATAGCCCTTTGTCAAAACTCGCACGGGATTATAGTTTCGTTGACTCGATTAATTTTGAATTGCCTTTTGGCAAAGACGGCTTTTTAGCAACGAATTCTCTGTTAGCATTTTCAGTTTTGATGGTGAGGGCTTGGGCGGAGGTTTTTAAGGAAAAAACAACATTGCCTTTGGATTTACCGTCGCTTGTGCATCCCAACTTATCCGAGAGTTCGCATTTTGAGAGTTTACGCGAGATGAGCAGTCGCTTGTGGGAAAAAGAAACTATTAGCGTATTATGCGGATTTCCAACAAGACCCGCAGCGGTGGATTTTGAATCAAAATTTACTGAAGCGGCACTTGGGTCAGTTCAGATTGCAGACTATCGCAATTTCGCGCACGGAAGACATCACTGGCTGGCAAAACACGAATCTACTACGGGAATAGCTGCGTTTGTAACTGAGCAGGATAAGGAAGTTGCTACAAAAACGCTAGCTTTGATTCCGAAAAGTGTTCCGATTTTAAGAATTGATCTGCCGTTTTCGGATGAAAGAGCAATGATTTCCTCTTTGATTCAAGTGATGGAACTAACGGCGTTAGCAGGAGAAAATCGCGGCATTGACCCCGGACGACCGGGCGTGCCGGATTTTGGACGAAAAATTTATCATCTAAGGGCAAATTCAAAAATTGAAGATAATCTTTCTGATTTAAGTTTATTTGAGAAACTGGTTATTGGAAGAAAATCAGAACTCAATTTTGCGAATACTGAAAATAATAGTGAGTTACATTTTTGGAAGTCTTCCTTACAAGATTTTATACAAGCCTTACAAAAAACAAAGTTTCAGGGGATTGTCTTCGATTACGACGGGACGCTATGTGATAGAAGCGAAAGATTTACGGGTGTCGGCGAAGAAATTACAAAGCATTTAATTAAATTCTTAAAAACGGGGGTTAAAATCGGAATTGCCACTGGACGCGGCAAATCGGTTCGGGCGGATTTGCGAAAAAAGATTCCAAATGAACTTTGGGATGAGGTAATTATAGGTTATTACAATGGAGCTGAGATTCTTCTGCTGAGTGATGATGACACAATTGGCAACTCAGCGAAAATTGAATCGAATTTAGCTGACCTAAATCAGATATTTGAAGAAAACCTCATTTTGTCGCGTTTTTTTTCGTGGGAAACGCGGGCTAAGCAGCTAACCTTGCAACCCAACAACAGTATTTCAACTTTTTCGGTTTTGCAAATGGTTCAGGAACTGATTGATAAGCATAAATTAAATGGGTTAACTGTTCTTTACTCAAGTCATTCAATAGATGTCTTAGCTCCTAATGTATCCAAAATTAATGTTGTCAGGCAGTTAAAGGAGAAAATCGGTAAGTCAGCAAATGTAGTTTGCATCGGAGACCGAGGACGTTATCCGGGAAACGATTATACTCTGCTGGCTGAAGATTTTTCCCTGAGTGTTGATGAAGTTTCTCTTTACCCAGAGACTTGTTGGAATCTCGCTCCCGCCGGATGGCGCGGAGTTCGGGGGACGTTACATTATTTAAACTCGATAAATTTTGGAAAAGAGTCATTTCGTTTCGATATTAAACGGCTAACGAAAACCAAATAAATTGTAATGAGAGATCAATTAGCAGAAAGATTGCTGGCTGAAATTATGCAGTGGTCAGATGAAGATATGGCGCGAGAACGTCCTATTCTTCAATCTATGGCTGCTTATAAATATGACGAATATCAACAATTTATTCCGGGAATGCGTTTCGTCGAAAGTTTAGCTTTGTGGCTCGGTCAGTTTGAAATGCTGGACGAAAAAAAGATTGCTTATGAATTCGTTAAAACGAAATTGATTTTTTGTTCAAATGCCGAAATTAATCATTTTGTTGAAATGGCGTATCCAGATTTTATTCGACCGCGCCTACTCAAAAAAACAGCGCAAAAATGTGGACTCAATCCGTGGCAAATAGGAAAAATTGCTGAGAGTCTCGAATTCAAAATTGCTCAACGAAAAACTCTGTTTCTGGGATTAAGTGATGGTTCACGCATTGATGTGTTTCGGAGATTTAACCGGGAGTTAAGCCACGAACAAATTTATCAGACCTACGAAATTTCATCAGAAAGAGCAAACTCTTTGATTGAGGAACTTAGTTCGGATTTGGAAAAGCTGGGAAGCATTAAAAAAACAGAGAGTCCACAAAAGTTCGAGACAGTTGTTTTGCTTGATGATTTTTCAGCTAGCGGATTAAGCTACATTCGAGAGGAAAATGGCGAATTTAAGGGAAAAATTGCCAAGCTTTATCATTCTTTGAATGATTCCCAAAATGCTTTAACAAATCTTTTTGATTTATCACAAACTGATTTCTATATTGTATTGTATCTTGCGACGGAACAAGCGCAACAAAACTCAGAGCAGCTATGGAAAAAAATGTGGAAAAAGGCAAACGGCGAATGTTCAATTATCGTTGTCCATCCGTTTAATGATTCAGTTAAAATCGAAGCCGGTGACGGTGAACCTTTTAATACTTTAGCAGACAAATATTACGACGAAAGTATTGAAACAAAGCATACGAAGAAGGGCGGAAGCGACGTGAGATTCGGTTTTAATAAATGCGGTTTGCCGGTTGTTCTAAGTCACAACACACCGAATAATTCGCTTGCGTTGTTGTGGGCGGAAACCGAGCGTTACCGCGCCCTTTTTCCGCGTATCAGTCGCCATAAATAAAGATGAAAGAATCACGCAATCCATTTCGGCTTCGCGCCTCAGAATATATTGAATCAGACCACACTTTTATTCGTCTTTTTAGTCCCGAAGTTCTCGATGCTCTTCCCAAAGAACAAACTTGGAATAAAGTGCATTTTCTGCGAAGTGCCGAAGGCGGAGGTAAAACATCGCTTCTGCGTTTATTTAACCCGAATGTTTTACATACTTTATATGTGGCAAGGGGAAGAGATGAATGCAAGGAATTGTATCAAAAACTGCATACTTTGGGAGCAATCGGCGAAGAAGGACCGCATGTTCTTGGTATTTCCCTTTCGTGTGAACGAAGCTATGCCGCTTTGGAAGATATGCAGCTTGATCCGGCGCGAAAGGAACGCCTCTTTTTTAGCCTCCTAAATGCCCGAATTTTACTTGCCGCATTGCGCGGAGCGATGGCTTTTAAAAAACTTAACTATCCTGCTGATTTAGATAAACTTGAAATTAATATCTCTTCGTCGAGGCAATTTCCGACCGATTGGTTGCAATTCTCAAAGGGTAGCCAAATATTTGATTGGGCGACCCAATTGGAAAAACAAGTTTGTGAAGCTATTGACAGCTTCGGTCCGGCGAAAACTGATGGAATAACGGCGGGCGAAGACTTAATCAGCCTACTTTTAATTACGCCTGAGTCGATAACGATTGAGAAAAAGCCGATTGCCGGCAAAATTTTGATAATGTTTGATGATGTTCAGAAACTGACCCGCAAACAACGCGAACGATTGCTTCAATCACTTATTGAAATACGCAGTCCGTCCGGTGTCTGGGTAGCTGAACGATTTGAAGCCCTTGGCACTGATGAAATGCTTTCATCAGGCGGCAGAACAGGACGTGATACCGGGGAAATCATTCCGCTCGAAAACTATTGGCGCGATAATTTCAAGAAGTTCGAGCGTTTTGTGTCCGATATTGCTGACCGACGCGCCCGCGACGCAGCCGATGTGGAAATTACGGGATTTGGCAACTATCTGCAATCTTCGCTTGACGGGGCAGAGTGGCACAGTAAATACGAAGTTGCTTTGGAAAAAGTCTCCAACCGGGTTCGTGCGTTGGTCGAAAATCATCGGCAGCAGAGCGTTAACAGCAAAAATCAATTTAACGAGTGGCTTGAAGAGGCGGAAAAATTCGGCGGAACGATACGGGAGCAGACGATTGCCTGGCGCGGGTTAGAGATTTTGATCGAGCGTGAAAGGAAAAGAAACCAGCGAAGCCTTTTTGATGAGCCAATGGAAGTAGAGCTGCTGCGTGAAAAAAATGACAGTGCGGTCCGGGCATCGGCACAGCTATTTTTAGCGAAAGAATTTGAACTGCCTTATTACTTTGGACAGAGTATGCTTTCCAAACTTGCGTCTGCCAATGTGGAACAATTTCTTTGGCTTGCCGGTGATCAATTTGAAGAAATCGTTGCCGCCGCTATCAGGGGGAAAAATATTGATTTAAGCCCGATAAGACAGGAAACACTATTAAAAAATGCGGCAGACGCGCTTTGGAACGATATTCCCAAACGAATTCAGAATGGGCGTGAATTGCGAAACTTTCTTGAAGCAATCGGAAATTTCTCAAATTGGAGGACATACCAGCCGACAGCCCCTAATGACATTGGTGTAAACGGGATTGCTGTTTCAATGCAGGAGCGTGCAATTTTAATGGACCGCAAATCCCATCCGGTGGGGAAAAACTTTGATTCACTTGCCAAAATTATTTCAACAGCTTTGGCTTACAATCTGCTTGAACCGCAGCTTGATTACAACGTCAAAAACAAAAAATGGCTTGTTTTGAATTTGAACCGACTGCTTTGTATTCGATTCAAGCTTCCGTTACATTACGGCAAATTTAAGGAAAGAAAATTGGAAGAACTAGACCTCTGGAGAGAAAAAGGATTTCGGAAACCCAAAAGGGATGAACCGCTATTATGATGACTGACCAGATTCCTGCTGCCCGTTGGCAAAATTACATTCTTGAACACGGTGATGGTCTAGTTGATTTTTGGCGCGACCATCTGAAAACGCGCGACCGCAAGATTTTATTCATTTTGGCAAAAGGCTTTGATTCGCGGATGTGTATCGGAATTGAAACTTTACTTGCAGATGACAGTGTTAAAAACGCGGAGGTATTAGCTATAACCTTTGACGAAGGCGAATCTTCTCCTTCACACGAATACTCAGCCAAAGTCGCGGAAAATTGGAATAGACTCGAAAATGTCATTGGGGATAAAGCTATTCTTTCTACCCGTGAAATCAATATTTGGTCGGAAGATCGCCGCCGCAGAGTCGGTTCGCGTGCGGCAACCGAAATTTTTACCAACACGGCAGAATTGCAGAAATTTACGGATATTGTTATTGATGTCAGTGCAATGCCGCGAAGTATTTATATGCCTCTCATAGCAAGCATCTTAAACCGTCTGGAAGAGATTGAATCATCCACGCCAGTTATAAACTTACATATCTGGGTTGCAGAAAACCCGTCTTTGGATATTAATATTAAAGACGAAGAGATTGATGCCGACGCGGATTTCATTCACGGGTTTCGCGGGGGATTCGATTTAGAATCAACCGCCGAACAACCGCATGTTTGGCTGCCACTGCTGGGTGAAGAACAAAAAACACAACTGGAACGAATCAACGAACTTATTAAACCAAACGAGATTTGTCCGGTTTTGCCTTCCCCCTCGCTGAATCCGCGTCGGGGCGACAGCTTAGTTTTAGAATATCGTGATTTTCTTTTTGATACGCTCAATGTCGAACCGCGAAACTTCATATATGCGGCGGAACGAAATCCATTTGAGGTTTATCGCCAGATTAGACGGACGATTCTTCATTACCGGGAAGCGTTAAAGCCTTTGGGCGGCTCAAAAGCAGTTCTTTCAACATTGTCTTCAAAGCTAATGTCTTTGGGAGTGTTGCTTGTCGCTTACGAATTAAAAAGTTTAAAAGTAGATGTCGGGATAGCGCACATCGAAGCCAACGGGTATAAAATAACGGAAGGTTTTGACGAAAAGGCAATTTCGAGTAAGAGCGAACTTTTCGGATTATGGATTTTCGGAGAATGTTATGAATATTGAGAAAACCAATTGGTCGGCTGAAAACAAACCAAAAGTTTTAGGAACGGGCTTGATCGCGTTGGACGTGGTGCTTAACGCTGAACATAATCGTGAGCCTTATTTTTGGGCGGGAGGAACGTGCGGCAATGTTTTGACAATTCTAAGTTTCCTCGGCTGGCAATCTTTTCCCGTTGCGAGACTGAACGGCGATGCGGCTTCACAGCGCGTTCTCAAAGATTTCAAGTTTTGGAATGTTGCGCTTGATTTTGCGGCGACCGAGCCGACAGCGAAAACTCCCGTTATAATTCACACTATCAGCCGTAATAGAAAAGGCGAAGCACGACATAAATTCTCTTTTAATTGCCCGCATTGTGGTGCTTGGCTGCCGAGTTATAAGCCCGTTTTGGCATCAAAAGCAAAGGAAATAGCAACTGAAGCCACAGATCACAAAGTGTTTTTCTTTGACCGAGCATCGAGGTCCTCAATTACACTTGCTCAAGAAAGCGCGAAAAACGGTGCGCTTGTTGTCTTTGAGCCGGTCAGCATTTCAGACCCGCGTCTGTTTCAAGAAGCACTTTCCGTTACGCATATCCTTAAATATTCAAGGGAAAGGTTTCGTGAAACTCCTTTAGCTCGGTTTGAAGGAAAGTCTATTTTGTTGGAAATTCAAACGCTTGGTGAAAAAGGATTGCAGTATCGCAGTTGGCTCCCGTTTGCCGAATCTAAAAATTGGTTAAGCATAGAAAGCCGGAAGATTACTCAGATTAAAGACACAGCCGGCGCAGGCGATTGGTGTTCGGCGGGCATTATAGATTATGTAGGCAGAAACGGACTAAGTGAATTTTATGAAATTTCCGCTAGCGAATTGAAATCTGCCTTGATTTTTGGTGAAAATCTAGGGGCTTGGAATTGTCAGTTTGAGGGCGCGCGCGGCGGGATGTATCAATTGGAAGAGGAAGATTTTGAATTAAAATTAAATGATATTATCTCACTTAAAATAGACAAAGAGAAAGACTTTGAAAAAGTATCCGAGAAAATTCCGACTTTGGTGACGAATCAGAAAACTCAATATTATGGGGGCTTTGATAAGGTTTCGTGCCAATTGTTGGATTTACCAAATAAAGCCTATTGTTACTGAAAACAACCCTAAATAATGAAAAGTTATTTTGTCTTTGACTGCGTTAATACCGATTCAGTTAATATCCGCACGGACGAAACTATTTACGTCAACAAGTTATGTCGGTTATTTACAAGTGAAAATGGGGGGCATTGAAGATAAAGTAACCGACGAGAACGAAGTGGGAAAAATGCCATTTGGAAAAAGTGAACACGCACGCTTCAAAAACGGCTTATTTATTAGCTTTGATAAAATACGATGCAAAAATAGTTAAAAAATTTGATGATCCGTAAGAAATTAAAGATTGGTTAATTGGTCAATCAACGAATACCAAACTGAACAAATTAAAGAAATCCAATCCGAAGCGTTTTTCTATTGGTATAAAGTTTACGAACTTTCTATCACAGAAGTATGAAAAGTTGTTCCGATTTCATCAAAGATCAACTCAATTGAATCGAATCCTAAATAAACACCTGTTTTGATCTTCAAAGGCTCGGCGACCGTGGAGATTGGTATGATTGTTGATTAACAGTAAATCACCGTCGTTCAAGAGAAATTCGTTAGTGTGAATTGATGAATCTATTGTTTCTTTTAGAAATTCGAGTGATTCGATAATTGCGTGTTTTTGCGAAGCCGGAGCTTTAATTAATTCGGTTTTAAGATTATCAGGACGGTAACGCAGTAAAGGTGTCTTGCCGAAAATCGGTGCTTGAATAAAAGTTTTTCGCGTGTCGGTGATAAAAATCGGCGGAATCAGAAATGGAATTTTAACAAGTGACAGCGTTTTGACGGCTAACTGCCCTTGGGCTGAGGCGATCAGCGAATTTATGAGTTTGCGACCATTTAGAACAGTTGTTTGTCCGCCGCCGCAACGCGCCTGACGATACACATAAAAAGCCAAAAAGTTTTCCGGCTTCGGGCGATATTGAGAATCGGTATGCAGCGGGGCAGCCGCCGAATGCTCGGAAAAAGTCCGAAAACGAGTTTCACCCGTTTCGTTTTGCGGCTTCATCGTCCAAATTAACGAATCTTTTGTTGCTGTATGTGGCGACAGTTCTCCCATTTGGCTGACGAAGGCGAGAAAAAGCCCTTGGCAAATGATTTTCGGAGTTCCGACCGGCAGAAAATTTTTTACTCTCACTGCGTCGAAACCGGAATTAAGCAATGTTGAAAAATACTTCGCACAGTCGAAAAAATCGCTCCAGTGTTTCGCTAAATCGGCGGTTAAACGATTTATTGCCTCTGCGTCAAATTGCAAAAGATCCGAGTCCGACAATTCCTGCATATAGTTGACCAAACCATCTGGAACTGAGCCGGCAAAATTTTCTACATATAATGCACTGTCGGTTGAAGAAAAATTATTTAACACCATAGTTCAGATGCCTCCGCTGAAATTTCCGCATAAACCCGGTGCGGATGAATGCTTTCATTTAAGGACACGGTAACAGTCAATAAATCACTTGCCGCGAGTATTGAAGCGATGGCAACACTAACGCTGCGGCAAACGTCTTCACCGAATTGAGGGCGACGATGTGCCTTTTCGACAAGACGATGTTCGTCGGGACGCTTTAGAACCGATTCGACTAAGTGAGCTTCAGCATCAAGGCAGCGCATCAAATCCGGCAGATCGGGTAGATCATCGTTTGAAGTAACGGAGACAGTTAATTCTCCGGGTTGCGAATGAGTAAAAGTCGGCGGAAATTCTTCGGGGAATATGAAGTTCGGCGATTGCATTTGCTTGCGAATCGTTTTTTCGCCTTTCAAACGGCTGTAAGCCAGCGTGCAGGGGCAAGCCGTCATTATTCCTGCCGAAACCTCGACCGTTTGTTTGACGATACTAGCCGTTTGTTCGTGGCATAAATTAATGGTTAATGGTCGCGCCGAATTGGTTTGACTGAGGACGTTATAACTCGGCTGAAGCAATTTGGTGTTAAGTTTGGCGACGGCGTTTTCGCTTTTTTGTAGCCGACGCGCTTCCTGTGCCAAAAATTCGGCTAATTCGGCGATGCCATTCCAACTTTTTGTGCCAGCGGTTACTACGATTTGCTGCAAACGGCTCATATGAATACCGCGCTGTTCAGCGGATAAATCAACCGTTAATTCGACTTCAAAATTCATCATTTCGACACGCGAATTCAGCGGATTTAAGACGTTGGCGCGAAGTGTCGAGTGTGTCGTGCCGACCCGGTTAATTTTGACGGCGTGCATCGGTTGGCGTGCCGGGATGTCAGTTTCTTCGGCACGGGACAATTCGTCGCTGCGTCTCGCCGCAAAGAAATCAAGTGATTCCCTGCCGCTCAAAACGGCATTTTTGTCTTCGCAAACGGCGAAACTTTCCGCGCCGAGCAGATACGCCGAGCAAAGTCCGGGCAAACCGTGAAATTCTTCGGCGAATTTGAAAAGCGAAGCGGGCAGACCGGTCTGCCGCAGAGTTTTTTGAATCCAAAACTGAACAGGCTCTTGGTGCAGGTGAACCGCCAAATCGTAATCGAGCCTCAATGCACGCTCGGTAAAACCCAGCAAAAGAATGGTTTTGATCCGCTCCGCATCGAACCCGGTCGGCAATTCCAAATTTCCCTGCACCAGCTTCTCAAAGACTGTTTTTTCAGCAAACATCGCCACCGCTTCCATTGTTGCCAGCCATTCGGGAATGAGCGGATTTCCGGCTCGCGGAAATTTCGCCAGATGAATCAAATGGGCGGCATCGTGAGCGAGTCGCCAGACGAAAAATTGATTTCGTCCAAGCCCAGAAAATCGGCTGCTCTCGAATAAAACGGGCAAGCCATCTTTTTTGGTCAAATGCCAACGCCGCCAGCATAATTCAGCGTGTTCGCTTTCAAAACTTCCGAGTTTAATACCTTCACCTTGAAAATCGAACAAATCGCCAATCAGTCGGATGCCGTAATTTTTCAAAAGCTCGAACGAATCGGGAGGTGGTGCAATTTCGTCTGCCCAAAATGAGTCTATCGTTTTGGTTAACCGTTTGCGCGGCGCGTTCAAATGTTCGCATAATTTTTCCAACCAGTAATTGCTTGCCTCGCCCGCCGGACAATATCGCTCGACTTCTTCGAGATTTAAAACTTGGGCAACGTCGCCGCGCAAGTCGGGCGATATGATTGCCGAATCGGATTCAAAGCCGGTCAATTTTTTATAACGATTCAAATTCTCAATCGCGCCGCGCCCGCTGCAATGGTTAAAAACGGTTTCGGCAAGCGCGAAATTTTGCTTTTCGCTATTGATAATCCGGGACGCAGCATCGTCAAACAGGGCTTTTGCCGCCCAGCCGCCGCCGCGCGAAATCAATTCAAGAATAATTTGCTCATTTTCATCCTTCATTTAAGTCCTCCGTTCGTTTCCATTAAAATTCTTCTTCTTTCTTCGTAGTATTTTTCAACAATTAATCGGTCCATCTCCGCTACCCAAAATTCTCGTCCGGCTTCAATCGCCTCGCGCATCTCGTTCGCAATCGAATCGGGCGAAACTGCACCTGCGGGGGTAGCAGAAGCACCGGCGGCGAGATGAAAATCCGTTTGCAAACAACCCGGATAACAAACGGTAATGCTGATGCCCCGCCGCAATGCCGCCGGGCGGACACATTCGATAAAATGATTGACCGCCGCTTTCGTCGCGGCGTAAATTGCCCAATTTTCATCCGGTATCAATGCGGTCAGCGACGAAACCCAGCCGATTTTCGATTTCGCCGGAAGCAGTCGAATTGCCGCCGTTATCCAACTAATCGCTCCTTTTGCGTTCGTTTCGATTATTCGTTCAACTTCTGTATCTACGAGTGCTTCGGGTTGTTTGTAAATGCCTTCCGCAAAGCTAATAACTACCAAATTCGGCTTAACTTCTCGCAAATAGCGTTCTGCCGCACCATTTTCAACCGCGTCAGCTAGAATAGTTTCAAATTCAATATCAGTTGAGTGAGGCGCAGTCCGTGACAAAACGACTGTTTCGCAACCGTCTCCGCAGAAGTTCCGCGCAAGTGCAAAACCGAGTCCGCGGCTGCCGCCGACAATTAATACTTTTCTTTTTAGTGTTCTTTTCATATTTTTTGCCAGTTTATATTCCGGCAACGCATTTTCCCAATCTGAATACGAAAATAGAATCTTTGTAACGACTCTATTTTCGTATTACTCCGGTTACGGAAGTTGGTTGACAAAATTTTGATCCATCACCTGAACTTCGGAAAATCTGAATTCGCATCGCGGGTCATCGCAAAACTGACTGGCATTGAGCCACGATTTTCGTCCTGCACGAAATAGATAAACGGCTGAACTTTGATTGCCGCGAATTACCGATTCGTTTCGCGGTTGCGCGAGACTGCTAATTGAAAACGAACCGCGCTGGCTAGCCGGCAGGATGCGAACGGGAATTCGTCCGGCAACCTGGTCATAAGTGCCTTCTTGCGGAGTCAAATTCAGACTCAATCCCCAAGAGTTCCAAACGTCAGGTGTTACACCATAAAGCGTTTGATTTTTATTCGTATAAACCGTCGGATTGTCGTCAAAGCGAAGGAGATCGCAATTATCCGACGGCGCAATCAGGCGATATTTTTGCGGTTGGGCAATCGCCGGTGTTCGTCCAACAGACAAATCATTGATGATTGTCTGTTCACTAACACCGTTCACCCCGACTCTGACATTTCTGTAGGCAACCAGATGCAAATGTTCACCGCATCCGGGACAGCCGGTTTCGCCGATATACCCGGCTTTCGTTCCTGCGCCAAACCAGTTGCCGTTCGCGCCATTCAGCACCGAAGAAAAATCGAGCAGATGAGCCAATCGAATCAAAATTCCGGTGCCGGGGTCCCAAATAAAAGTCGTATTACCATAGCCGCCCGTGGTTCTCACCGACCAAATCCGTCCGGTTATGGGAAGATAAACGCCTTTGCCGCGATCTGCACTTCCCGGAATGCTCAAATCGAGCGCGTAAATGTCTTTGCCGGTGTGCGTCCCGATGTTGTTTCCCCGTGTTACCCGATAATCGCCGTTTGAAAGCGGCGACCAGATGGCAATCATATTATTGCCGGAACTAACATCAATGACGATACCGCTCGGACAATTAGTTTGCGCCTGCACCTGATTTACGGCGAGCGTAAAAAGGACAAGCCTCAACACTATACTGCACAAAATATTCTTAGCCTTTATAGCCTTTATTGAAAATTTCATTAATCTTACTCCTATATTCTCTAATTAAATTTTTGCCAAACGAGCGAACCGAAACTTTGAATTTCTCTCGTTTGTAAATACAATTTATAATTGACCTGCATTTGGTGTCTTTAAGGTATTTTAAAGATTTTCTAAAGATTATATGTTCAATGACTCCCACATTTACGAGTTTGATGATTTTGTTCTTGACGAAAAAGAAGAGGAACTCAAAAGAGGCGACGAGATAATCTTATTAGAACCGAAACCCTTTCAGATTTTACTTTTACTTGTAAAAAATGCCGGACGAACTGTTGAACGTGAGGAAATTTATCAAGAGGTTTGGGGCGAGACTTTTGTTGAAGATTCAAATCTCGATGTTCAACTCAGTAAAATACGCAAAGCACTGGGACAAAACAAGAATCGTGTTTTCATACAAAAAAAATCCAAAGGATTTAAGTTTGTTATTCGCGTTGTCCCAATTCGTAAAACAAACCAGACTCTTATTTCAGATGTCATTGAAAATAAGCGAAAGGATACTGATTATCGAGAAAGTGCTGAAGAGATTTTAGAATTTGCCCAAAACGAGTCATACACGACGAGTTTTGGATTGCGTAATTGGTTTGCCCTCGTTTCGGTTACTCTGGCGGCTTTATATATTTATTACCTCGGAGTCGGTTTTTCGTCTGATTTGCCGATGGGTAAATACCAGTTAGTCTTTATCTATCTAAACAGTTTTTTTTATGGCGCGTTGGCAGCAATCACGCTGGTTTTGGAAACGGCTTATGAATTTCATAAACACCGGCGAAATGTAGCGAGAATGGCTCCCATCGTTTTTTTGATAAACGCAACCGCAATGTATGCCGGATTGATGGGTGCCAGTAGATTTCTGCCGGAAATGCCTGATTATGCGTTCTTTACAGGATTATTGTTTTTGTTTATCGGAACTTCTTTATCTTGTTTACTTGCTTTCTTTGTTTTACCTAATGTGCGGATAACAAAATCAAACGAAGAAAAAACACAACCCGCATTTCTCGCATTTCTCAAAAATGTCGGCTTTTACTTCTTTCTTATTTATCTATTTTTCGGATTATTTATCTTTTGCTTAACTTACGGTTCAGCGGAAAATTATAAGAATATGTCGTTCGCTTTCGTGTTTCTTCTGATATGGGGCTTTGTAATGCTTCTATCCTGGATTTCGATAAATCTTTTTAACAGCAATCTCAAAACCGTTGAAGATGGGGAAGCATACAAAGGTCACGGTTTATTTGTTTCGATGTCTTATTTGCGGCTAATTTTTTGCTCACTTCCCACTTTAGCAAATATAGGAATTTATTTTTTCTCAATAAAATAATGTTAGAATGAATAAAGGAATTGTCTGCTAATTATATTTATATTTCAACTTTACTGATGTCAAGAAAAGATTTTACCGTTGGTTAATTGTAGAAATTCCTAAAACTATTTACGCCCAAAAATTCTGTCGAACCAAGACCGTCGAATCGTTTTTTTCTCTTGAATTGTGTCAGTTATTTTGCCGGAATTTTCCGTCGTTATAATCGGCGACATTGGATTTGTAGCTGTTTTCGGTTTCTGGGATTCAACCGGATTAAAATTTTGTGGCGGTTGAGATATTGTTGTTTCTATCTTGGGTTCTAATTTTGCGCTTGGCGATGGTGTTGCCATTTTGTCAGTGCTAAACTGCAACGCTCGTTTGATGGCTGACACATAAATCTCCCAAGCCTGCAATTCGTCATTGTGCAGAACCGCGCTATTTTGTTTAAATTTAGTGGAAAAATCCTTCAGCGTCGGAAATTCTCCGGTAGCTTCATAAATTTGAATGAAGTTCAAGGCTTTTTGCGCTAATTCCTGAACATACTGTTTTTGAATATATTCTCCCGCCTGCTGTCCAAAATAATTGAAATCTTGGGAAGGAAGCAGTTCGGCAATTCGTTTGACAAAAGCGATTTTATTTTTCGGCATCAGCAAATGCTTTTCCGGGCGAAACGGAATTTTTTCGCCAATTGCCGTGTATAAAAGGCTAATGTCGCCGCCGAACCAGTTTTTTGTAGGTGTCGCGGCAGTTGAAACAAATTGTTTGACGGTTGGTGCTTTGCCGCTTTTTTCGCTCATTTTTAGAAAGAAAGCATTTGCCGCCGGAGTTATTTCCGATTCCCAACGGTTTTTTAAATACTGTTCAAGGTATTTTTCCGTCCAGCTTCGACGATAACGGGAAATAATATCATGCAGTTTTTCAAATCCCGCACGGCGCGAACCGCTGCTCACGCTCATCGAGATTGTGATACCGAGATCCAAAGTTTGGCGCGATTTTTCGTTTTCGATGCGTTCTTCTGGTCCGAGAAGTTTTTCTGCTTCAATCAATTCGGCAAACATCGCCGTTTCAATCGGAGTTTTCATTTCCCTCAGTTCCGATAAATAACGCCGTTGATGATGTTCCAGTCCCTCCATATCCGTGCGTGAATACGGACCCTCGCACAAAAACCAGGCGGTCAAAGCACAATTTTGCCAAAAGAAAAGTGCCGGACCGAAGACATCAGCCATCACAGCGTGCGGAAACGGTTCGGACACAATTCGTTCGGGAAATTTGTTAAGCAGCGTTGTTCCCCAAAGATTTTCGATTTCACTAATTAATTCAGCCGAAAGGAGTTCCAGATAAAGCCCCGGATGAAAAATATCATCTCTGACCGGATCAAAATCTATTCTTTTACCTTCGACAACCAATCCCCAGAGAGATTTCATTCCGGGTTTTTGAAGTGTGTGCAGATTATCAAAAATCCCCCAGTATTTCTTTAAACAAGCAACTCTTTCTTCGACGGGTGATGCTCCGCTCGGCTTTTGCCAAATTGCGGCGGCGATCTTTTCGATCTCAGAGACTGAAATCCCTTCTTGTTCGGAAATTTCCTTGATGCGATTCGCTCCACCTGCAAGTATTTGCGGTTTTGGAAGTGCCGTAACAATTTGCTCGTCCGGGTGCGGTCTTTCACCTAAATATTCGACCAGAGACAGCCAATCGCCTCCGAAAAATCCGGTTAAAAGCGGCTGAAAAGCCTTTGTGATAACTTGTTTGCGTTTGACGATGCCATCGGATTTTGCCTTTTTGTAATACTGTTCGATTAAAGACCGTAGGGCGTAAAGACGATAAAAAGTGCCGGTAGAGGCGTCTATTTTGGACGATAATTCTTGAAGCAGTTTCTTTTTTGCCTCAAGCTGTTCGGCGCGACTTGCGAGCTTTGACCATCCGCCACGAAATCGAAACACATTCATCGCGTCCACATTTGTAATGCCCAAAGCGGCATAAAATACGTCGAGATCATTCCAAATATTTTTTAATTCTTCAATATTATAAACGCCGGCGAGCTTGCTTCGCAGTTTTATCGGATAAGTGATTTTTTCGTAAAAAGGCGAAAAAACTGCCCATAGAAAAACCGCTTCGGGCGAAGTTTCCAATTTCACACGGCAAATCTCGCTGTCCGCAACACTCACCGGAAAATGCGATAAATCATCGAAATTTTTGGTTAAGTTTAACCAACCGACATCAATATATTCTTTTTCGGGAAGCGTCCAGTTGCCACGTTCTCTCTGGTGGGCAAAGTCATAGTTATCTTTGATAAATTGTTGCTGCAAAACAGTTAAGTGATGAATTTCGACTGCTCCGTTATGCATTTCATCAACACTCATCGAGACGATTGTTTCTCCGCGCAAACCACGAACGGCAAGTTCGGAAATTAAATTGTCGAGTTCCGCGAAATTTGCAGAATGCCCTTTTCCCCTTTCGAGTTCTAAAACCTGCATCGGATTATGGCAGGCTAAAAATTGTTGTCCGAATGAAGTCATAACAAATTATTTATTCGGCGAATTGTCTGGCAATCCGCACGAATTGTTCAAAAGTAATTGGAGTTTCCGTATTCTGCACATACTCCGAATAGCGTCCGGCGAGAGCTTCCATTTCGCGTTCCTGCCGCCGTTGTTCGACGCGCACTTCATCATGCACGATTCTGTGTTCGATGTCGCCCTTTTCAAAAATAACAAAAGCATCCAATCGCCTCACCGAATTTATTTCCCGTGTTTCGGCAAGATCGTCATCCTGTTCGGAAATTATTACTGTTTCGTCAAAATCATAATCGTGAGCCGTCAACGGATCCATATCGTTTTCCCGATAAATCGTTTCAATATGATGGTCAAGTCCCATTTCTTCGTGATAAACAATATCGAGAAATTGGTCTTCAGGTTTCACTTTTCCGGTTAATACAGAATTTTGCAAAACTCTGATGCCGCGCCCGATAAATTGATAGAATTCGCTGAAACTTCCATATGGACGAATCGGAACGACAATCGTTATCGGCGGAAAATCGTAACCCTGCCCGAGCATTTTGAGCTGGACTATTCCCTGCAAATCGCCCGAATCATTTTCAAATCTCGAACGTATTGAGCGAATTCGTCCTTCGGTCATTGAATAGTGAAAATGTGAGCAAGGAATTCCGTAATCTTCCGCGATTCGTGAAATTTGTTCGGCGTGTCTTTCGCCTATTGCGGAAAATAAAACACGCGGTTTAACCGGATAAAGCAATTCGGTTTGAAGATCAAGCGCGGCTCTGACTTCACGCATCACTTGCCTGATTGATATGTCGGATTTAGCTACAACACGCGACAATTTCTTTTCATCTTTTAATAATTCCAACAAGTTCTCGCGTCCCGTGATTTCTTCGCGGCTGCCGTCAGCATGAATCATTTCATAGATGGTTGTTTCCTCTTGCGGCTCAAACCGCCGGACTCGCAAGTTTTTCGCGTGACCGTCGGCTAATTGAATCAATCAGGCGGTAACGATAAACGACATCAGCATCTATCGGCTTACCGTCCAGACGCTGAAAACACGCTGACATCAAAAGCGTTCGCGCCTTGGGAAAATGTCGGAAAGCCCTTTGATAAGATTCGGATGCGGCAATATGCGCTTCGTCAACGATAATCATATCAATGTCGTCGGCTGAAAGTTTAGCTAAAACATCTTCTTCATCTTCGCCTGTGCCGAGCGAGTGAAAATTAGTGACGATGACATCGGCGGCGAGAAGATTCTCTCTCGTGATTCGGCGAATTGCTCCTTCTTCGCGGTCAAGCATTAAGACTCGCGGCGGTTTTGCTCCCGGTATTAGCGGACCGTTCGGAAGTCCGTATAAAACATTCCCCAATGCCTGATGGTCGAGTGCTTTTCCGAAAGTTCCGCGAATCACACTGCCGGGTGTAATAATCAATGCGCGTCGCTTAGTGAACGCCAAAACTGCCGTAACTCCGAGTGCAGTTTTTCCCGAACCAACCGACATTACACAAGCCGCTCTGCTGCCGCCCTTTCCATAATAATTACCGAGCGCGGCGATTGCTTCGCGTTGACAATCACGCAAAGTTTTTAGATTGATTTTTATTTGTGATTCTGCAAAATAAGAGTTTTTGTCTTCAAATTCCTTTTGCCTTTTTAAATTAGGTGATTTTGACAAAGCATATAGCGGATCGGCGTTCATCTCCGGTTTCTCAACCAAAGGAGATTCGATAATAAATTTTTTGAGGCTTGAATCTTGCTCTAATATTGCTTGTAACTGTGCAACACAACGCGATGTTTCATTTCTGATGGAATCATAACTGAATCTGAGAATTGTCCAGCCTGCTGCCTGCAAATCGTTTTGTCGCAAACGGTCGTAGCTAAAAGCCTGCCGCGAGCCGTGAAATTCAAATCCGTCCAACTCAACTGCGAGCTTGATTTCCCCGCCGAAAATAGCGTAATCAATTCGGTAAATGCGCTCGTTAAGGCTGACTTCTTCCTGCTCATTAACAAAATTTATCAAATCAAATCGCACCGCCGGTGTCAGCACCCAACGCAAAAACGAGTATTCTAAAAAAGAATCTGAAGTTAGATTTTCATAAATCGGCGGGTTTGTCATACGAATCTTCGCTTTCCAAAAGTTTTATTTTGTCTTCAATTTCCTCGACCTTTTCATAACCGTAATCGAATTTCACAGCAATTTTGGCGACTTCGAGGGCTTCGCGCAAATAACCTTCATTTTCATATAAACTGATAAGCCGATTAAACGCCGTCACTCTGGCATATTGAATGCCATTTTCATTTTCGTAAGAGATAGTTTCGGGATGTTTATCCAATAGCTGAATATTCAACTTACAAAGTTTTTCGATTTCGCCTGCTGCCCAAACTTCTTTTCCGATAAATTTATTTAATTCGTCGTGAGTTCGTTGTAGAGCAAAATGATAATCACTCAATTTGCCGGGAAGCTCTAATGTTTCATAAGCCTGTCGCAGTATGAACAGCGGTTCGCTTTCGCCCGAACGCGGCGTTGCCGTCCATCCGTGGGCAGGCGCAGCACTCGAAGATGTTTCGCCGTAATTCCACATAATGGATTTGCGTCGTTTACCGTCAAAATTGTAATAACTGATTTCGGGAGTTATTTTCAACTTCGCAAGATGACTAAAATCCAATCCTTTCGGAGCGGCATACTCTATTTCGGGAATTGCGGCGAAACGTGGAAACCATTTATCATCGTTCATAAGTCAATAAGAAAAACTTTTTCAGGATAAGTATAATTAAAAAGTTTTCCGATTAAAATTATCATTTTTCTATTGTAAATATCTTCAGAGCATAAGTTTGCTATGGATTGAAGCTAAATTACTGGTTAAAACTGATTTTAAACAAGATTTGTTTTGATTGCCATTTCAACACACCGATTCACCTCTTCCCAATTAATATTTTGCACAAAAGCATCAACGTATTTTGCCGCCGCCGCGCCGTAATCCATCTGATACGAATGCTCATACATATCCAAAACTAATAATGGAACACTAAACGGAGCATTGTGGGCATGATCTGCC
>CAZJQP010000093.1:0-18764 GCA_964548225.1 uncultured Blastocatellaceae bacterium
GATGCGATTAACTTACTGGTGTCAAAGAACTTAATTATGCACAGGCTTCAATTATTTGCAACTCTAAATTTGCAAATGTCGTAGTTATGTGAAAATCTGAAAAAAAACTACTAAAAAAATCTATGAAAAATTTATTGACAATAGCGATTCTGACAGGCATTCTCTGTATGTTTTCGATAACGGCTACGGCAGAGCTTCCGGCTTTAATTGACCGCGAATTATTTTTCGGCAATCCCGTAATTGCCGGTGCAACGCTTTCGCCCGATGGCAAATGGATGATGTTTCGCAAGCCTTATAAAGACACTTTAAATATTTATGTCAAAGGCATTAACGATTCATTCGACAAAGCAAAATTAATTACAAATGAAACAAAACGCCCGATTGCCGGTGCATTTTGGTCCCGCGACGGCAAATATATTTTGTTCGTCAAAGACAATGGCGGCGATGAAAATTTCAATGTTTATGCAGTTAATCCTTTGGACGTTCCGGCAGCGGGCGCAGAAGTTCCGAAAGCGCGAAATTTGACCGAAGCAACTGCCGTTCGCGCTTTTATTTATGGTGTTCCGAAGAATGATAAAGACGCAATTTACGTCGGTTTGAATGACCGCGACAAAACTTGGCACGATCTTTATAAGGTTAAGATTTCGACGGGCGAAAAAACTCTGATTCGTAAAAATACAGACCGCATTACGGGTTGGATTTTCGACAACGCCGATCAAATTCGCCTTGCGACGCGCTCGACCGAAAAAGGCGACACGGAAGTTTTGCGCGTTGAAGCAAACGGAAAATTCACTAAAGTTTATGAGTGTGGCGTTTTTGAATCTTGCAATCCGATTCGTTTCGATAAAACGAACAAACAAGTTTATATGGAAACGAACAAAGGCAATCGAAATTTTACCGAATTGGTTTTGTTTGATGCGGCAACAATGAAGGAAACCTTTGTCGAGAAAGATCCGCAAAATCGTGTTGATTTCGGCGGCGCGTCTTTTTCGGACAAAACGAATGATTTGGTGGCGACATTTTATAATGATGAAAAAGTGCGAATCGTTTTCAAAGATAAAGGTTTTGAAAAAGATTACAATTTCATCAAAGCACGTCTCGGCGGAACTCGTGAATTGAATTTCGGTTCTTCCACCGAAGATGAAAGTCTTTGGATTGTAACGTCTTACAGCGATGTTGATCCGGGAACGGTTTGGCTTTACAACCGCAAGACGAAAAATCTTTCAACGCTTTACCAAGTGCGCGAAAAATTGCCGCGTGAAGCCCTCGCGCAAATGACTCCGATAAAATATAAATCTTCCGACGGTTTGGAAATTCCCGCTTATCTGACTTTACCGAAAGGTGTTGAAGCAAAAAATCTTCCTTTAGTCGTTTTTCCACACGGCGGACCTTGGGCGCGTGATGATTGGGGTTATGATTCTTACGCTCAATTTTTGGCAAATCGCGGTTATGCCGTTTTGCAGATGAATTTTCGCGGTTCGACCGGCTACGGCAAAAAATTTCTTGATGCCGGCAACAAACAATGGGGCGATTTAATGCAGGACGACATCACTTGGGGCGTGAAATATCTCGTCGCTCAAGGAATTGTTGATGCAAAACGGGTCGGAATTATGGGCGGAAGTTACGGCGGTTATGCGACGCTTGCGGGCGTGGCTTTTACGCCGGACGTTTATGCGGCGGGCGTGGCAATTGTTGCGCCTTCGAATATGATTACTTTGCTCGAATCAATTCCGCCTTATTGGGAGCCGATTCGACAAATGTTTTATCTGCGAATGGGCAATCCGAACAATAAAGAAGAATTGGCGACAATCAAACGTCAATCGCCGCTTTTCTCGGCAGATAAAATCAAAACGCCGCTTTTTGTAGTGCAAGGCGCAAACGATCCGCGTGTGAACAAACGCGAATCGGATCAAATTGTCATCGCGCTTCGTGATCGAAATTTCCCCGTCGAATATATGGTTGCGCCCGACGAAGGACACGGTTTTGCGCGTCCGGTCAACAATATGGCGATGCTTGCAAAGGCGGAAAAATTCTTGGCGCAATATCTCGGCGGACGTTATCAAGAAACAATGCCCGATGCGGTTGCCAAGCGTTTGGGCGAAATTATGGTTGATGTAACAACCGTAAAATTAGCCGAAACGCCGAATATGAACACCAAAGCCGAGGTTGATATTACGGGTAAATGGAAAATGGTCGCCGACGCGGGCGGACAAATCATTAATATTGATTTGGATATGAAACAAAAAGACGCGGATTTTACCGGAACGATAAGCTCGATGCTCGGCGGCGGCACGGTTGAAAACGGCAAAGTCAGCGGCACAAATGTAACCGCCGATTGCAAAGTTGACGTTCAAGGTCAACCCGTTACGCTGAAAATGGAAGGCAAAGTCGAAGGCGATAAAATGACCGGAAATCTTTCAGGTCCCGGACTTCCGCCGATTAGTTTTACGGCAACACGGGAGAAATAAGAAGAAAGGTAGAAGAGGAGAAAGGGAGATTTGATGTTGATAATCTCCCTTTCTTCACTTTTATCTCTTGCTTCGCGGAACTTTAGAATCAGTAAGAATCACGAAATCGCCAAGATTTTCGTGTTTCGCTTTATCGAATTTTGTAAATTCATCTTCGTAACGCATTGTTACAACCAAAAATTTCGTTTTCGGTGAATATTTCAACAGATGCTCCGCTGTTCCGAGTCGGTTTTCGGTGTGAAAACTTCCGTTCAAATGAACAACGAGCGATTTTTTATTCGCTTTCAAAAACTCTGCTATCGAATAAGCCATCGTCGCGTCCCAAAGCGATTGCGCGTTGAGCATCGGCGAATGTTGCTGAGGCGTTACCGAATCGGTTTGTCCCATCAAAGCGTTAAATTTCTGCGCGTAAGCATCCGACGCAAAACCGAAAGGCAACGGCGCAAGCCATTTTTTCGCATCTTTTGATAAATTATCGAGCGAATTTCTGCCAAGACGCGAAACCATATTCACATAACGGCGCGGTGCATTTGCCGCAATTACGGGCAAATTATTTTCTTTCGCAAGTTCCACGAGCGGACGATAATCGGTTTTATAATTTCCCCACGGGCGGCTTGACGCAAGAAAATGCGTTTCGGAAATTTGATTTTTCAAATATTCGTCCACGACAATTTGCACATCGCGCTCGAACATTTCCAGCGACAACGCAACCTTTCTTTCTTGTTTGTATTTTTCGACAACCGCTTTAAATATCTGAAATTGCAAAAAATGCGCCGTTGCGTCATCGTGCATCTCGCCAAGAAAAGCGACATCCGTTTTTTCAATCGCTTTGATAATTTCATCAAACGTCGCCGGATTGCCCTTGCCGTCAAAAATCCGGTAATTTGCTTCGCTGATTTGCCCGAAAACCGTAAGTGTCATTGCTGAAATAATGATTAAAAAGATTAAAATTTTCTTCATTGCGGTTTTAGAATATCACAAAAAGCGTTTTGATTTGAGGCTGTAATCTTGAGAAAAATTACAGCCTCGTTATTCTTCGGACTTGGGGTAACTTAAAAGGTAGGACAAATAATTTTGCCCGAAAAATAATTTTTTCAGCCGCGTTTAACCGGCAAATTTCTTCTTTCTAATTTTTTCACGACAATTTCACTCACCATTGCGGCAAATTCTTCAGGCGAAAAAGTTGCCCGAAAATGTTTTGTTTCCAGCCGAATATCGCCACATTCGCAAACGTAAATTCGCCGTAACTCGTCCGCTGTTTCGCGTTTTTCTTTTTTTTCGCCGCTGTCAAAAGGCATATTGTTTAAGAAACAATCTCGCTCATTAAAACGTCATCGGAAATTTCGGTTAAATCGAGCGGACTGAAATTGTTTTGCAAAATTTCAAACATTGCTTCGCTTAATGAGACAAATTCGTTTCTCGTAAAATCGAGTAAGACGTTTTTCGTCTTCAAATGGACATTTTGACAATTTTCGCAATACCAAATTTGCAGGTTTTCGCGTGGTTTATTCATAATTTTTCACTTAAAAAGCGGACATTTTTTGCACGCTTTTCCTTTTTTATATTTCTTACAGCACTTCTTTTTTTTGCTCATAATTTTTGAATAAAGATTTAAAAAAGTTCCAAACTCGTCCCGAACACGAATGAACGTCCACGCGCCGGCGCGAAAACGAATTGTTCGGTGTAAAATCGGTCAAACAAATTCGTTACGCCGACGTTGAAACTTAAACGATAATTTTCGCCTCGGAAGTTGTAGCCGCCGCGAATATCGCTCACGGCAAATCCGGGTTCTGCGCCCCCGTTTGATGTTAAAAATGCGGCACTCAAACGATCTTGTTTGCCGACGATGCGCGTTGTCCATTCGCCGTAAAATCTCGCTTTTGTGTCGTTATATCGAAGATTAAGAACGGTTTTGATCGGCGGCGCAATGTTGAAAGGTTCGACAGTTTCGAGATTGTCGCCACGCAGATATGAAACGCTTCCGCTCGGCGTAATAAAGCCGTATTTGAACTTGAACGGCGATTCGATTTCGGCTTCAAAACCTTGCAAACGCACGCGCCCGAAGTTTATTGTCTGCTGAACTCGCGTGAAACTTCCGCCGAGCGGCTGACATTGAGTTGCATCCAAAACGGTTGTTGCCGTTAAAACCAAAACCGGACAATTTCTTGCGTCAAACGCAAAATCGTTTGCCAGAAAATCGCGGTAATAATTGTTAAAATATGTAAATGAACCGGCAAATTTGGAGGTTTGAAACTTCACGCCCGCATCAAAATTGATGCCGCTTTCGGGTTTTAAATTCGGATTGCCAACGAGAAATCCGCCGACCGAACCTGCGCCCGTGAAAAATCTTTCAAAAAGATTCGCCACGCGAAACGAACGTCCGATTCTGCCCGTCAAACTTACAAAATTATTTAATTTGAAAACCGCGCCGAGATCGCCCGTTATCGCTGTTTCGTTGACTTTCAAACCTGTATCCAAACCCAAAACGCCCAAATCTTGTAATTGAAATTGGCGAATACCGGAAGGAAATGTAAAGCCTTCGGTTTGAGTTGATGATGAGAAAAATCTTTCAACGCGAATTCCGCCAACGAGTTTCAAGCGATTCGTAACTTGAAATTCGTCTTGCAAAAATCCTGCAAAACTTCCGAAATCCGCATCAGGAACGCTTTTCGTGCGATTTTGTGCGCCGCTGATTCGATTTGTCGTTAAGCGCATATCTTGGTTTTCGTCTTGAAAATAACTGACTCCGCCGGTTAAAAAATTGCGGCTTCCGAGAATCCAATTTGTTTGTGCGTCAAATCCGTAACTTGTTGTGTCGGTTGTGGTTTCGCTCAAAGAATTAACGAACGGCAAAACAACTGTCTGATTGTTAAAAGCCCGATCTTGCTTTTGCCAATAAGCCGTGAACGAAACTTTTGCCAAATATTTATTGATGTTTCGCGTTTCAAAACGACCGTTAAATTTGTCGCGGTTTGAATAAGGAAACCACGCATTAAAGCCGAATGCTTGCGTCAAAAGCGGCGAACCGACGCTCAATGCGCGTCGTCGTTCGTAGTTCAGACGCAAATCGTTGTTGTCATTAAAGAAAAATCTCGTCGTGATTTGCGTGTTGCCACCGTGCGATTGTGAATTTCCGACTTCGCGCTCCGAAGGAAAACCGCCCGACTGCGGAAAAATCAAATTATCTGCGCTTCCCGTAAAATAATTGTCGTAGCGGTCGAGCGTCTGTGCAGCGCGAAAAGCAAAATATTTGTTTGAACCCGTAACCGCTAAACTGCCGCGTCTGCCCGTTTCATTTGAACTGAAATAACCATTAAACGAGCCGCCGAAACGAAATTTATTATCTTTTCCGCGATTTGCATCTTTCGTAATAATATTGACTGTTCCGGCAAGCGCGTCTGTGCCGAAAAGCACCGAACCCGCGCCGCGCACTACTTCGATTGTTTCGATTTGTTCCGTTTCGACTAAACCGCTTTCGATCCCCGATTGCGTTGTCGAAGTTCTGGCATTGTTCAGTCGTTCGCCGTCAACCAAAATCAAAATTCGATTGCTCTCAAGCCCGCGAATGCGCGGACGAACTTGAAATGCGCCTTCGCCCGTGGTTGAAGTTCCGAGCAGATTTCGGAAAACGTCGCCGACCGTGTTGACGTTTTGTTCTTCGAGTTCGCGCCGCGAAAAAACCGTTACGGGAACTGCCGTGTCAATCGTCGCAACTTGCGTCCGCGTCGCTGTAACGGTTACGTTTTCGTTGATATTTCCGACAGATAAAGCGATTTCAAGTTTTTCGGCGTTTGTTCCGTCAAGCGAAATTTCGCGCGAAACCGAAGAAAATCCAACGGATTCGACCGTGATTCGATATTTTCCGCTCGGCAAATTTGCAAACGAAAAATTTCCGTCCGCATCAGTCTGCGCCGTGTATTGTTCCCCGTTAGCCAAATTTCGCACCGTAACATTGGCGTTTGCTAAAGTTGCATCGCTCACATCGGCGACGCGCCCACTTAAATTGTTTTGATTATTTTGGGCTGTTGCCCCCAAAGTGAAAATGAAAATTGATAGAATTGATAAAAAAAGGCTCTTGCCGATCATAAAAAATGCTCCTTAGAGTTGCAGATTTTCGCCGACAAACTTAAACTTTGGAAAGTTCGACGGCGATTCCGCTTGTTGAATTTATCTGAGGTTTGAGCGCGTTTGATTTCCTAGGTCGCAATCGCTCAAGCCTCTTTTTTTGTTCAGAGTTACGGCTTCAGCCGTGCAAACGCCGCATTTCGCAGACATAAAACTTCACACCTAAAGACATTACTCTGAACTTTTTACTTAAAATATTTCGGATATTTCTTTTTTAATCCGGGCGTAAAACGATACCCCGAATCTGCAAAATCTTCACCGAAATATGTGTTTTCGGCACCGCCGCGCCCGATGTGGCAAATCGTGCATTTGTTTTTATATTCGCGTTTTGCGCTTTTATCGGCATTGTAACGCGACATATATTTCGGACGGGCTTCAGATTTGAAAACCGCAAATGCCAAAAATGTGAATACAAAAATAACCCCGACTTTAAATGTAGAATTAAACATCGGCATTTTTTCCTTTTTCGAGCGGAGCATTAAAGCAAGCGGCAAAACTGTCGAATGTTTCCCGTGCCGCATTGATAATCGTTTCATCGTCCTGATTTTTTTCGGCAAATTCGGTCGTAATCGCACAAAACTCTTTCCACATCGGTCCGACTTGTGCGCCGTAACTGTTAAAAAATGCGCCGCCGTTTTCGGGCGTAATGTCGAGATGTTGTTTCAGATGGCGCATAATTACTTGTCCGCCGAGCGTTGCGCCTTCCATCACATAAAGACTTCCGAAGGCTTTCGCAGTTGAATCAAGCGTTGGCAAATCGTTCCAACGCAAAGATTTAACGTCATCAAAAATCTCCAGATTCTTCAAATCTTTTTCGAGCAAAGGTGTTTTGCGCCGCGCATCGTAGTCAAATCCGGCTGATTGTAAATCGTTTGCCGCCACTTGTGGCTCAATTGCTGAATAAAAACGATAAAATTTCGTCAATAAAGTTTTGTAATTTTCTAGCGAAAACATCTGATTCATTACATCAACCGTGTTTTCGAGATTCTCATGTTGCGAACGAGTCGCTTCTTTTAATTTAGCTAAAATCATAGTTGGTTTCCTTCTTTCCGATAAAATTCCGGCAATAAAAAATTGCCCCTAAACATCTAATTTTAGAACTCTTCCGATGTCAAATCAAAATCAGGTTTTCGACGATTTTTGCCGAAAATTATCTTGAAAAATCTCGATTATTGAATATTTAGCCTTCAACCATAATTTTACTGAAATTGAAAATCGTTTTCAATAAGTAATCTATATCAAAAATTTTGCCTCGTCAAATCGTCAAAGTAAAATGAATGAACAAGTTAAAACGTTCAGTTATTAGAAAAAGAAATTGTGGGTTAAAAGTAAGGCGCAAACAAAGTTGCATTACTACTACTTCACTCCCGAAAAAAATAGATAAGAGTTGAACAAGGCTTTAAATATCATTTGGGTAAATCAAAAGTAGAAAGGCGAAACACTCGATTTATCAATTATCAAATATTTCAGCCGTATTTCGCTTTGAACCGCTAAAGAATAATGGATAATTGATAATGACTAATTGATAAAGCCGAAAGATATAACCAAATTTCCCCTGATTTTCTATTGCTTGATTCGCATTATTCATTATTTATTAAGTGTGCGGCGAGAAGCGGGATCATAATTTCGTGATGACCTGTAATAGAAAATCCACGACCTGCGCCGTTGGCAACAGGACGGCGGACGACATTTGTTAAAGGACGATAATGTTGGATGAAATCGAAATTTGCCGTTGTAAAATCTTGCAAATCGAAACCCAAGTTTCTCACAACCGTAACGGCTTTGAGGAAAATTTCGGGCATCATTACCGCCGAACCTAAATTTAAATAAACACCACCGCCGTTTAATTTTTTGACCATTGAACAAAACAGGCGAAAATCCGTGTGCGAAGTTGCGCCGAGAGCCGCGCCGTCTGCTGAAGCGTGAAAATGTCCGATGTCCGCGCCAACGGCAAGGTGCGCGGTGAATGGAATTTTCATTTCGTAAGCCGCACAAAGCAAAGATTTATCGGCATTCGGCGGATTATGCTTCAAAACTTCCCTGCCCATCGCTTCGCCCAAACCGATATTATCTTTTTGACCGCATTTCGCCGCAGAATTTAAGATTTCGCCCGTTTCTCGCGCCGCGCCGAAATCGCCTTTGCCGAGAACAGCATCAACGTCTTCGGAAGTAAAACCGACCAAAGCAATTTCAGTATCGTGAACCAAAACCGAACCGTTTCCGGCGATTGCCGTGATAAATTTGCGCTTCATCAAATCTATCAAAATCGGCGCAAGTCCGGTTTTGATGATGTGTCCGCCGATGCCGATAATTATTGGTTTTTGCAAATCTCTTGCACGTCGAATTTGCTTGGCAATTTCCCTGAGCGACTGAACGGCAAGAATATTCGGCAATTTATCGAGAAACGCCGCAAGCGAATCTTTTTCAGAAATCGGTGCGGCAAAATCCGTAACCGTAACTTTGCTCGGACGCTCTTTTAGTTCGTAAGTTTTAATTTCCGACAGATTTATCGGTTCGAGATTTTCGTAGATTGACATTCTAATTATTAAACCACGAAATAATACAAAACGACACGAAACAATTAAATCTTTTTCGTGTCGTTTTGTGTTATGCGCGTGGTTAAATTCAAAAACTCAAACGCACGGAAAGCTGAATATTTCTCGAACTTCCGCCGCCTAAAAAAGGATTTCCGATTCCGACATCGGGCGTAACGGTAATCGGCAAAAATCCTTGTCCGCGTCCTGTCGCATCAATTCCGTTGTAACCCGCATCAACCGCAAAACCCGGCAAAAGCGGCGATGCAAAATTCGGACGATTGAAAAGATTAAAAACTTCACCGCGAAGTTGAAGTTGAACGCGCTCAGTGATTTTCGTAGTTTTCAGAATCGAAAAATCTACGTTTGAATATCCCGGACCAATTAAAGAATTTCGTCCAAGACTTCCGAAATGGAACGTGCCGGGAATACACGCGCCGCCCGCGTCCAGAGTGCAAGGAACTTTGAACGCCGAAAGATTCAGAAAATTATCCGGCGTGCTTGTTCCCGAATACGGATTGCCAACAAGGTCGGGACGTGGGAAAAATTCGCCTGTGCCGTTGAAATCGTCGAAGAAATTGACGTGAAACGGGCTTCCCGTGCGAAGCGTAACCACAGTATTTAATTGCCAACCGTCGCCGAGACGCGGATAACGCTTCCAAAGGTTCGGAAGATTGTATGTGAGAGCAGCGACAAAACGCTGACGGACATCGAAATTCGAGTTTCCGCGTTCCCAATCGGTGCGGTAACTGTTGTCCGGCTGACTCGCGTTGGCTACATAATCTTGCCCGTCCGAAGCGTTGTCAATCGAATGCGACCAAGTGTAATTTATCTGTCCCGAAAAGCCGAAAACATTGCGGAAACTCAGACTCGTCTGCATTCCGTTGTAGTTTGAGTTCGCGCTCGTTTCGAGATAATTGACGTAAAAGAAAGTTCCGCCCGAAGGCGCAAACGGTCCGTTGTCAAAGGGTCTCGCGGTTGAAACTGCGGGATTTATCGGCTGATTTATGTCGCGGTAACGGAACAATTTCGCGCCGCGTGAACCGACATAACCGATTTGCCAAACGACGTTTTTAAATAGTTCGTGCTGTAAATTCAAATTGAAATTCTGAATCATCGGCGTTGCCAAGTTTCTGTCAACGGCGAAAACATCGGAATCGAGAAAGTCAGTAAATATCGGCACATTATTGACAATCGTCGGAACGGTCGAGAATGAAAATAGAATCGGAGACGCACCGACCGGATTGTAAGCCGGACCGGGATTGAACGTATTAAACGGCAGTTGTCCGACAAAAAAATCTTGCGAATAAGCGTCATAAAAAAGTCCGTAACCGCCGCGCACAACCGTTTTGCCTTTACCCGTAACATCCCACGCAAAACCGACTCGCGGACTGAAATTGTTCCAATCGGGATTGTAAAGTTTGTCCAGACCGTTTGTTCCGACGCTAATCAAACCGAGCCGCAAATCAAAATTGCTCAAAAGGTCATTTTCTTCGCCAAGAACCCCGAAATAATCCCAACGGACACCGCCGTTGAGCGTCAAAGTTTTATTGACGCGAAAAGTATCTTGAATATAAAGAGTATGCGAACTTTGGAAAGTATTGCGCCGCGAATTGCCTCGCGCCGAGCGTCCGCCAAGAAGATTTCCGGCGAGAAAGTCGGCTAAAGTATCAAAATCGAGCCGTCCGCGATAACCTGCATCGAAAAATGCGTCAACTGTCGTGCGGCGGAATTCGTAGCCGAATTTTAAGTCGTGGCTTTTCAGCTTCCACGAAAAATTGTCAACGATGTGATAATTTACATCGGTTCGCGCCCGCGGCACGGAAAGATTTGCGCCGATGGAAGCAATCGAACCGATGGCATCGTTGCGGATGCGAATAAACGGCAAGCCGAAATCTTGCGGACTTGTAACACCCGTATTCAAACCGATAGAGCGCGGGTCAAACGTGCCGTCTTCGGGGAAAAAGCCTTGCTTGAAATTGTTGTAGCCGAAGCGAAACTCATTGACTTTGGTCGAAGAAAAAATCTTCAGATAAGAAATCGAAAGCAGATGAACATCCGTCGGCGTAACGGTATTGTAGCCGGGCAGGACGTTTCCGCCTTGAATAGCCAGCGGAAAAGATTGGTCGGAAGTGCCGTAAAAATAGCGTCCCGTAAGCTGATTGTTTTCGTTAAATGAATGGTCAATTTTGCCGATAAAACTATCCACATCATTGTAAGCGCGGGTTGTTACAAACAGATTCGGTCTGCCCGTGTCGTCAAAAAGCGGCAAAGGACGATTCGGCGTTCCCCACGGATTCATCTGCAAAAGCCGCGCAATGACAGGATTTGTCGCACCGCCGAGCGCGACGATTTCACGCGGGTCGGGAATCCGCGCCGTCGAATTCAAGCCGACTCTTTCGCGTTGCCCTTCGTAAGCAAGATAGAAAAACGTGCGGTTTTTGATAATCGGTCCGCCGAGTGCGCCGCCAAATTGGTTGTTGCGAAAAGCCGTCTGCGGGTCGGGTTTCGGATTGAAAAAGTTTCGTGCATCAAGCGCATCGTTGCGGAAAAATTCAAACAGAGAGCCGCTGAATTTGTTCGTGCCGGATTTGGTTACGATATTGACCACCGCGCCCGAATTTCGTCCGTATTCCGCCTCGAAATTCGATAAAACCGCAACTTCCTGAATTGCTTCGAGCGGCAAAATTGTCGCCGGAGTTCCGAAAACGCCCGCTTCGTTGATTGCCGGAAGATTTCGATAACCGTCGTTCATATCCGTCCCGTCGAGCAGATAATTGTTCGAGCGTCCGCGATTTCCGTTTGCGCTGAAAAGCCCGAAAGAACCGGGCGAATCGGTTGCGCCCGAAGGGTCGCCCGTCGCGCCCGGCACGGTTACGAGCATTTTTGTAAAATCGCGCCCGTTGAACGGCAAATCTTGAATCGCCTGATTCGGAATTGTTCCGCCGAGTGTCGTCGCGGTAGTTTCAACCTGATTATCGTTTAGTTGGACGGTTACAATCGTATCAAGAGTTCTCGCGGCAAGCGAAAAATCCACGCGCTTTTCGCCCGAAACTTCAACCACAACATTTTCGGCTTTTTTGGTTTCCAACCCATTTGTGCCTTTCGGGTTGACAGTTACATCGTAATTCCCAATCGGCACTTCGGGAATCGTGTAATTTCCCTCGCTGTCAGTCAAAGTCGAGCGTTCAATGCCCGTGCCGACATTTTTGGCGACTAATTCAACACCCGGAACAACTGCACCGTTTGCGTCCGTTACAGTTCCGCGAATCGTGCCGCGAAACGTCTGCGCGTTGAGCGTCAGAGCAAACAGAAAAATCATTAAAATAACAGTCGGAATTTTATATTTCGATACGAAAAGACGAAAAAAACTTAGTGTAAGCATAGATGCTTAATCTCCTGTTTGTAATTGATTGGAAAAACGGGCAATAGGAAAAACTTGCTGAGGTAACAATACTCCGAATCGGGTGAAATATCAATGGAAGAAGAGGAGAAAAGGGGAAAGGGAGAAAGGGAGAAATAAAAATCTCCTCTTCTCCCTTTCTCCCTTTCTCTCTTTCTTTCTTCCGTTCGGTTTATTTAACGAAAATCGAAGGAATTGCCAAATCGCCCGACGTGCCGAACTCGCGTGTTTTGACGAGTCCGCCGGCACTTTGGCGAAGCGTCCATCTGCCGGTTTGGAAAACGGAAGCATCGAGCCGATTATCGCCGTCGAAATCGCCGAGCAGAGCAGAACCGCCGCCGTTTTCGATGGTTGAAATTTCACCCGTGCGGCTGTTGCGGATTGTCCAAACGCCTTCGGAGTAAATTGCCAAATCAGCACGGGCATCGCCGTCGAAATCGCCCATCATTGCCGAATCGTTTGTGCCGTTGCCGAATTTAACGGTAACGGTTTTGCCCGTCGAACTCAGCAAGATACGCCACGTTCCGCTTGATTTAACGTAAGTCGTCAAATCGGCTTTGCCGTCCGTGTCGTAATCGCCAACCAACGTAACGCCTCCTTTGTCGGTATTTTCAGAAGCAATTTCAATCGTTTTGCCGTCCGTGCTTTGCAGAATTCGCCAACCGCCCGAAGTCCGCACGATTAAATCGGCTTTCAAATCGCCGTCCGCATCTGCCGGAACAGGAACGTCGCCATCCGTGCCGTGTCGCCGGACTTGCAAATCGTTGGTCGCCGAATTCCAGATATACCAAGTTCCTTCCGAAGCGCGGAAGACGGCATAATCCGTAATTCCATCGCCATCGAAATCAGCCGGAGCAAGCATATCGGTTGGCAGACCGAAGGCTTGCTTGGTTGATTTATTATCCGAACTGCGGTTAATCATCCAGGTTGATTTATCGGCGCGGAAGACTGAAATATCAGTTCTTCCGTCGCCATCGAAATCAAACGGAGCTTTATCGAAATACGTTTCATTCGGATTGAGCAAATCGTTTTCGCCCGAAGCAATAAAGTCGGCATCGGTAACGCTTTCGCCCAAATTGATAACCCGTGTCGGTGAGTCGAAGATGTATTGTTTCGCCGAAACTGTAATTGTTACGGTTTGTCCTGCTTCGACATCTTCAAATTTGTAGTAACCGAAGGCATTTGTCTGAGCCAGACGCGAATTGCCCTGTGAATCGGTCAAAACGAGTCTTGCACGTCCGATTCCCTGACCATCAGACCTCACCACACGACCGCCGACATTTACACCTGCCGCCAACGGTGCGAGATTACCTGCCGCCCATTGCGAGAAGGCGGAAACGCCCGGCGCGGTTGCGGTATTGGTTGCATCATTAACCGAACCGCCCGCGTAAGTCGTGGTTGTCATTCCCGAACGACGGAGAACTTGATAAGCGGTTTCCGTGCCATTGACATCATAACCCGGCGAAACATCAAGATAGGTGAACGAAATATCCGCCACCAAATCGCCGGTTTCGGTAACATCCCAATAACGCGAAGCCGATTGCGCGGGATCTGCGCCCGTCAGATTGCTGTCAACCGCAAACACCGTCAAAGCCGAAGGAACGGTATTGACTGCCGTAACATTGGCGGTGAACGGCGAATATTCTTCGCCCACCAAATTTCCGCCCGACAGCGAACCGTTCGGAGTCGTGCCGACCGGGAAAGTAAATGTTCCGGTGGTGCAGAAATCTTTGCGGAAATTACCAATGACATAATTGGTCGCCCCCGCACCCGTAACGGTTGCATTACAACCGAGCGTTAAGGTATTTGCACCTGTATCGGAAATTCCGGTCAATGCCAGATTATTGGTAACGGTTACATTGCCGCCAAGCGTATCACCGCCGCCGAAAGAGGCATTGTAATACGTTCCCGAACCGCCCGTGCCGTTAAGCAATTCATCCGCACCGACTTCCGGCGGATTTTGCCGCGCATCATTATCATAATCAACCGATGCAAAGCCGGTGATACCGTCGCCCAAAAGCGGCGTGGTCGCGCCGTTCAAGTGCAAGTCGTTGAGCGGATTGACATAAACCGGGTCAATGTCTTGCGAGTTGGCATCATCACCGATTGCCGTCTGCCAAGCAGTGAACAAGTCATAGTCAGTTCCCGATGTAGTTGTCAATGAACCGCTACGGAAACCGCCGTCGTTTGCGCCGGTTGAGAAGTATGCGTTGTAGTTGGCATCGAGGTTAGTGAAAGTTGTCGTAACCATACCAACGGCATAACTTTCAGCCGCCGCGCCGCCGCCCGAAGCGATTTGCGATGTATAGACAATGTTGTTCTTCATCTCAACGGTCGGGTCAGTGCCGGTAATGGCGACACCGTAGCTCGGTGTTTGTCCGGCAACCGCACCTCTGTCGCCGGTATTGGCAATCGAGTTGTGATAGAGCCGCGTGCTTGAGCCGGTTGCGCCGACAACATAGATACCTGCCGGAATATCGGGCGAAGTCGAAGGCGCGGTTACGCCCGTAATCATATTGTTGCGAATCGTATTTGCGCCGCCCGTTGCTCCGGCAACTGTAATACCTGCCGCCGAAAATCCGGTTGTGCTGAGACTTGCCACACCGTTGATTTTATTTCTTTCAACCAGCGCATTGATAACGCCGCCCGATGTCGTAGTCGTTGTATCAATCAATTGATTGCCGACAGCGATGCCTATACCGTCTGCCGATTCGTTGGTCGAAATGCCGTTGATGCTGTTTTCGGTAATCTGAACGCCGTTCTCGTTAAAGACAATGATACCGATGCGGCGGATGCGGTCAGCCGTGATGTCCGAGGTTTCGTTCATCGTAATGACCGTTCCCGTATTCTGATTCGGCGCGGCTTGTCCGGCTGAGTAGATGCCGAAGACGGAGCGTTTGACCGAACAATTTTCAACGCGGTTGTTGTTGTTCGGTCCCGTAGCGGCTGTTCCCGGTGTTGCACCGCCTAACGAAATGCCAAGCAAGGTTGTCGTCGGGTCTTGTCCGAGAATATTGATGTTTTGGATGGTGTTGTTCTGTGCGCCGTTTGTGGCGTTCGAGGCAACCGACATCACGACTGCCGAAGTTCCAGTGTTGGTGTTTTGAATAGTCAATTCACGAAGCGCAGGATTTCCGCCGACGACGTTATCAAACAACGAAGCCGCCGTTGAGCCGTCAAACCGCACGCGGTCTGCGCCGTTGAGTCTGATTAACGCGCCCGCGTTCGTGCCGGTAATCGTGCGCGGTGCGCCGCTCGGTTTGATAAGAATTGTGAATGGCGACGCAAATTCATTTAACGCCACCGTTCCCAATTCGCCCGTCAAATCGGTCGTCAAGTTAATCGTGATATTTCCGGTAACTTCCGCACCATTGATAAATTCAAAGATACCGCCCGTATTGGTCAACGAAGTGTATGTTTCGCCCGTGCCGACGTTATACGAACCGCTTGCCGAACCGACAATCGTATATTGATTCGGTGTAGTCGGCGGAGTCGTTACGGTATTGACATTCGTTCCCGTAAATCCGGCACTCGGATTCGAGGCAAGATTGCCAAGCGTGTCTTGCGCGACAACAAAGTAACGGATAACATCGGTTGCGACAACGCCGCCAACCAATGAATTGTCAATCGTGCAGTTCCAAACGCCGTTCATTACCGTTCCACTCGAAAGCGAACACGCCGTCGAGAAGTTTGTTCCCATATTCTTGTTAAAGTAGATGCGCGGTGCATTTCCGCCTGTGGCAACGCCCGTGTTATCGGTAATCGTAACGCTCAAGATTCTATTCGCCACGCTGGAAGTATTCAGCAAAGCCGTATAAGTAATATTCGGAGCGGCGAGGTCAATGCCGACAAAGTTTCCGGCATCCGCGCCAATGTCAACGGGAGTTAAACCGCTACGGGTTTGTCCGTCGAAATCGAGCGTTACACCTAAGTCCACACCGTTTCCTTCGGCAACCGTCGGATTTGTCGGATGCAGATGCAAATCAGGTGTGGCGTTGGTCGGGTCGTTGTATTGCGGGTTCGATTCAAAACTCGCCGCATCTTGTCCGACTGCCGTTCTCCACGCCGCAATATCGGCGACGTTGGCACTGTTAAAGAATCCGAAGACCGCGCCTGAGCCGTTGGCAAAATAGAGATTGTTATTAATGGTCAAGCCCGTCGGGTTCGGCGTAGTTCCGTTAATCTTAACGGCATAGTTCGAGCCGCTTGAGCCGCTGTTGTTGCGGGCATTAAAGAAAATGTTGTCGCGGAAACTGCGCGTATTGACGGTTTGCACTCCGTTAAAGGCGTAAGACGCACCCGTTCCGGCGGTTGGTGCGCCGCCGATATAGACGCTGTTATGGAAAAATTGATTCGTTCCGAGGACTTCATTGATACCTACGATACCCGTCGTTGATGAGTTGCTTGCCACGCCGCCGAGTGCGTTGGCAATTCCTGCACCGAGCGCAATCATATTGTTGCGATATTGCGTAGTTCCGCCCGCCACACGAATTCCGTTGACTTCGGCAGTCGTGCTAGTGGTGGACGCAAGCAGATTATAAATAAAGTTACGTTCCACGACGTTTGCCGTGCTTCCGGTAAATTGAATACCCGTAACGACACTTGCCGCCGTTGCATTCGTATTGGTTAAAGTGTGAATCGTGTTTTGGGAAAGTGTGTGATTCGGAGTTGCAGTAGTTATATTGATACCAATTACCGAAGCACCTGTCGTCGTTCCTGTTCCGATGTTGGTAGTCAAATTTCTAACTGTATTTGAAGTCAATGCCGCCGGAGCTAAACTGGTGAACATACCGACGACCTGCGAAGCCGTTCCGGTTGCATTTAAGGAAATCGAGTTGGCAACCGTTCCGCCGACATTATTGGAAGTCGCCGTCCATGTTGCCGTGCTACCTGTAAACGCTCTCATTCCATAAACCAAAAACGTGCCTGACGCGCCGAGATTCGTTACCGAGATGCCGCCGATGTTATTTGTGTTTGATGTCCACGCATTCGACGAGAAATTGTAGATACCGTAAACGTCGGTTGCCGATGTGGTAGTTGTCGAAAACGTCAGCGAACCCGTTGCCGATTGGCTTCCGATGGTATTGCCGTTTGAAATCAAATTCCCTTCTTGAAGCAAAATTCCAATAAACGGGCTGGAGGTGCTGGTGCTACTTCCCGTTACGCCCGTCATACTGACTGCCGCGACCGTGTTGTTATTAATATTTGAAGTCGTTCCGGTCGAGATGCCGTTGTGAACAATTCCAACGAATTTTGCGCCCGTTCCCGCACCGGTCAAAGTATAAACTCCGGTTTGCGTGTTTGAAGCATATCCGATGATGTTTCCGGTAACGGTCATACCTTGCACACCGCTTGTCGTTGTTGCGCTGCTCAAGTCAATGCCTCTATGAGCAGAGCCTGTCGTCCACGTTCGTGTTGCTGTTTGATAAAAACGATTATTGGTAATTGAAAATGTATTACAGCCACCATTGACCGCTACGCCGGAACTTGTTACCGCCGCGCCGAAATAATCAAAGATATTGTTGTTGTCAATAATCAAACCGCTGTTGCCGATTGCCGTTGTTGTCGTCGAGCCGTTACATAAAATCCCTTTGGTCGGAAGATTTGCGCCTGCGGGACCGATATTGTTGTTTGAAATCGTGTTGCTATCGTTTCCGTTTGCCGTAACCGCGTCCGTGCTGAAAAAGATTGTTCCGCCGTTGGTGGCAACCGACATTGTTCCCGAACCTTGAATGTTCGCGTTGGTAATTGTATTGCCCGTTGCGCCGCCGATAAATCTTATTGTCGAAGTTCCCGAAGTTGCCGAAACGGTCGTATTGGCAATCGTCAACGAGTCGCCGCCCGTGTTGATGCCGTTAATGGTTACGTTGTCCGCGCCGCTGAAATCAATCATCGGATTGCCGGCGGTGGTTGCGCCGGAAATTGTTCGCGCCACGCCTCCGACGGGTCTGACTAAGACAATACTGTATGAAGCCGCCCCGACACCGCTGGCGTTAAGGAGGGCGGTTGCCGTGCCTTCGGAAGTATCGCCGCAAACCTCAACCGCGATTGCGCCGGTATGCGTTCCGGCGTTGATTGCCGCAAATGCCGCGGTGAGCGTGGGATACGCCGTCGGTCCCGGACCGATTAACGAGGCTTCGACCTCGATTGGTCCTGCCGTGTCGCAAACGCCGATGGCAAAAAACTGCGTGGCTGTCTCGTTCCGCGCATAACTTCCTACGATCGAATTAAAAT
>CAZJQP010000094.1:0-18601 GCA_964548225.1 uncultured Blastocatellaceae bacterium
CGATTGTGGTTACGACCTCCAACGATTTACGCCATAAATTGAGCGCGCCGTTTATCTCACGGCACATCTTTTCGAGTTTTTCTACGCCGTCGCTGATAAAAGAATTGGAGATTTTGCGGGCGCGATGTCCAAACGCCACTAACCAACAGCTTGCTTTGGCAATCAAACTGCTCGACGGCGTGCGCGGCGTTGCCGGACTCGAAGATTATCCCAGTTTAAGAGAATCCATTGATGTCGTTGGAGCATTGACGCGCGACTGCGTGGAAGATTTAGACGAAAATTCGCTCCTTCGTTACTTTTGTTATTTCGTCAAGACGAGTGAAGCGCAGGAGTTTCTCAAAATTCAGCTTGATTATCTGCTGCTAACCGCCACTTCGTTTCATCCGCAGATTGACGGTTGGCTTGGGTTGAGGGATGAAAGCTATTTCGACGGACCTATTTACGAAAATTTGACACCGGAAAATTCACCACATTATGCCTAAAAAGACACTTAACAAAACGACAAACGAAAGGAATACAAATCAATCGGCGATAAAAAACGCAGTGTGTTCCGTAGTTTCCTCGCCCGTTTTCAACGTCGCCGCTTTGGTTTTACTGCTTGTCTGTGTTTTCGGCGGTCTTCGACTTCTTTCCGCCCGCCAGACTCAAGGGCAGGTGAAATTTATCGAACGTCCCAATCTTGAAACGAGCGAACAAACGGATGATGACCGCACTTTTACATCTCCCGAAATCTTTAAAGGTGAAGTTTATGACACCTCTATACGTCTGCGCGAAACGGGTGCTTTAGGAATGGCAATTTCTTTGGCAGTTTTTGCCAAGACCTCAGAGCAGTCTAATGTGCCGCCGAATTTGGAAACGATTTGGAGTTTCATTTCAGAACGAAAGCTGATGCCGCCGGGAATGAAGTTTGAAAACGGTGAATTATTATCACCGTCAAGCGTAATTTTAGTGCGCTATCAATCACAGCCGTTAAGGTTTGAAATCCTTTCGCGTCCGAAAAAAGACTTAAACAGTCCGGCTATCTTACTTCGGTTTCCCTTAACCAGCTTGGACAGGCGCACAATCACTTACTTTCAATCAACTTCAGTCAACCGTTTCGACATTCCCGCGCCGTTTGCGCCGTTTGAAAAGATAGTATCTGCCGGATGGACGATGGAACAATGGCGTGGGGAATTATTGCCGAAAGTTGAAACGCAAGCGCATATTCTCGAAGAAGAAAAGCGGTTATTGATGGAATTGCCCGTAAATCGGTAAGTTTTCTCAAATCTATGTTTAGCCACCAATGGATTGAAAAATTCGACGCATCACGCGGCATTCCGCGCAAGGCGAATGAACAATATTTGCCTGCCTACCAAGCATTTGTAGCGTGGGTAAACGATGTCGGTCAAGCCGTTTTTTTTATTTTTTTTGGCTTGACCGGCGCGGCTTTAAGTTTGTTTGCGGGATATTTGCTGGAAGTTTCCGGGCTGATGTGGCTGGTTTTTTGGTCGTTAGCGGTTCTTTCGCTGGCTGCCGGATTTTTTGATGTCTGTCTGCTTTGTTGGTCATACCGGCTCTTTGCGATGAGCACCTCACACGGCTCGGCGCGTTGGGCAAATCTGAAGGATTTAATCGCTAAAAAGCTCGTTACAAAATTCAAGGCTTTGCCGCTTCCCGCAAATTCTCTGCCTTTAGCTAAAATTTTCGGCGGACGTGATTTGTTTTTGCCGCGTGAACAATGGCTCAGACACTTTGCGATGTTTGGTCCGACGGGTTCGGGCAAATCGAAAACCTTCTTTATGGCGATGATTCGCGCCATTTTGAAAAACTCCTCGTGTCTTGTTTATGACCCAAAAGGCGAATTGATTGCACAAACCGGAAATTTTGCGCGGAATGTCTATCGGCTCGATTTGAATAATCCCGAAAAATCAGACAGATGGAATTTTCTGCCCTTAGCCCGCGAAAATCCATCTTTTGCCTGCCAAATCGCCGGTATGATGTTGGGAGCGGAAGCGCGGCAGAAAACTTCGCAAGACCCGTTTTGGGGCGAAGCCGAACAGCTTGCTTTAACGGCGATACTTTTACATCTGGCGTATGTTTATGGCGACAAAGCAATTCCGGCATTTGCCGCCGATTTTCTCATCGGACTTGGCGGAAAAGAAGACGCTTTTGCCGCCGAACTTGAAACTTCGCCCAGCTTTTTTGCCAAACAAGCCTTTTTTGCTTTTCGCCGTTCGCCTCCGCAAACGCACGGCTCGGTGCTGATCGGGCTTTATAATAAACTGCGCCCGTTCACGCTCGCGCCGACGCGAATGGTTACGACCGTTCCGACAACGGAAGAAATTGAAATGGGTTGCCGGATAATTGAATTTAGTAAGTTGAGGGAAAAAGGAACTGCCGTTTATCTGATAGTTTCGGAAGGGGCGGCGGACATTTACAAGGAATTTATCGCCACGTTTCTCGGACAAGCCGTTCTGGAAATGCGGCTCGACGGCTTAAATGAGCCGGAAATTCCTTGTTTCGTTTTGATTGACGAAGCCTATCAACTAAATGTATCGGAAGTTAAACGTATCTCCGGCATCGGGCGTGGGCGCGGTGTCGGATTGGGTTTGGGTTATCAAGATTTGCCGCAAATGTATGACCAATATGGCAAAGAACAGGCAAACGCGATTTTGGGAACGGTGATGACCAAGATTTTTCTGCCCGGACTCGATGATGTCACTGCGGAATATGCTTCCAAGCAGCTTGGCGAGACGACAATTTTTGCCAAAACTTATCAGGATTTTCCAGGTAAGAAAAACGATAATATCCGTCATGCCGAACAAAAACGACCGCTGATGTTTGGTTCGGAAGTTCGCCAAATCCCGGCACATAAAGAATTACTCATTGTCAACGACACCGCGCCGCCGATTAAAGCCGCTTATCCGCCGATTGCCGTCTTGAAGCAAAAATACATTTCGCCGGAATTTGCGATGCCGAAAGTAGTTTATCTGGGCGATATTGATGCCGATTTTAAGTTCGCAGAAAACGCTCAAGTAAATTTTGAAATCAATCCGACGACTCCACATCAGGCGGCTGAAGAAAAGAACTTCCCAAATCAAACAATTTTAGACGATAAAACTATAGAAAGAATCGCTGACGAATCTGTTGAAGAAATCTTCGCTGAAAACCCGATTTTTACCGAAACCGAAGAAAATAATATGAAAACTGAAGAAGAATATTTGGCTGATGAAGAAGACATCGCTTCGCGGGTGCGCGTCGCTGATGTTCATAAAACCGAAATGAACACCGAAAACACCCCCGTTGTGTTATCAAAGGAAGTTGAAAATCAAACAGAATCTGAGGCTGATACGGATGTTCTCGATGGTTTGAGCGATGATGTCCGCGCCGCCCATCGTGAACTTGAGGTCCGAGCCATGGAAATTAGCCGGAGTGTAATTTAAAGATATGGTTGCCAGTAGAATCAAACTTTCGTTAATCGTTGCGGTATTGGCACTTTTTATTGTTATCGCCGCTTATATTTATTCATTATGGTCGGTTGACCGTAAAAAATCTGCTGAGATGCCGATTGAAGTCGTTTCGATGATGATGCGCGATTTGCTCCGCTTTCACGAAAAACGCGGCGGATTTCCCGAAAATTTGCAAAAACTCGAAGGCGTTATCTGGGAGCGGAAAAACCGACTATTTTCCGCTGAAAACCGCGCTATAAATCACCGTAATTACTATTATTTTTATACACAGATTTCTCATCACCAATTTACACTCTGGGCAATTCCGATGGGTAAAGAACGTGAAGACGCGCCAACTTGGTTTCTGGTTGTTTCACCCGAAATCTGCCGCCGTTGGAAAGGTGCAGCACTTCCGCTCGAACAAATTGACCACATCGAAGCTAATCCGACGCTCAAGAAACTCGGTGTCTTCGGATTGATTGAACAACCGTCGGTTAACCTAACAAATCAACAAAAAGTTTCAAACACATTTACGAACAAATAATTTGAACTGCTTACAAGGCTTGAATCCATCTGATTTTATCGAATGAGTGTCGGAGCGTCTTGCATTTTTTCGCTGATAAAATGATTTGACTTGGCTTGGCTCTCTTTATTTGTGAAATGGGTTTTTCCTTGGCTAACTGCTTCTCGTGAGTCATTGGAAATTCCCTGACCTTTGACAGCTAAGGTTTGCTTGGCTTCAATTTTTTCGGTAATCTGACGGCTCAAAATACCTACTTGTTTACTATCTCCCGCGATTTTGACAAAATCCGACTTATTTAAATTAGTCATCAAAATCTTGTTTATTTGCCCTTCAAAATTGTTTTGCTTGGAGTCGGGATTTTTCTTGAGCCAATCAATTAAGTCGGTTTTTATTCCGTCGCGCAAGACGGCGATTTTTTCATTTCGGTCATAGTTTTGACGCAAATCATTGAGCTTTGCTGCCTCCCGGTCGAGTTTGAAAAAGGCTCTGGTTATTTGGGATTTATCTTCACTCGTTTGTAATAAATTTGAAGCGCGTTCAAGTTGTTTGTAAGTTGAGAAAGCCTGTCGGCTGGCTTCTGGCGTTAATTTTTGATTGACGGCGTTAAGTTCTTTCGGTTCGAGATTTTCTTTGGTTAGCTCAAAAGCCTTCATTTTTATTGATGCCCGTTCCTCCGGCGAGAAAACAGCCTTCGGATCAAGATTTTTCTCATTTTCCAAAGCAGTTTCACCTGAAAATTTTTCCTTCAAACTCGCTCCCAGGAGATTTTTTTCGGCTTTTTCTAGTTCTTTTTCAAATATTCGTAAACTTAAAGGCTCGTTTTCGATTATTTCGGCGGTAGAATTAGCCGTGTCGTTTCTTTCATTTGCGATGGCTTCATTTGTTTTGCCCGTTCTGACTTTACTTTCATCCAAAACATTCAAATCTTTTGAAATCTCCGCAAACTCCTCTCTGATATTGAACTTAGCTTCGTCCAAAAACTTTTCGTTCGCCCCGAATTTCTGAAAATCGCTGATCGTGATTTCCTTTTGCACGGCTTGTAAAAATCGGTCGTTAATTTTATTTGGAGCGAGATTTGAATTCTTTCCGCCCAAAGCAATGGAAACAAGTTCTTTTTGATTGTTTGGAGAGGGAGTTTGTGTTTTTTGCATTTTGGCATTGGCGCGGGCGACGTATTTATTCAAAATGCTTTTATTTTCACGCGAAGCATTTCGCGCTTCCGCCTGAAAGTTTGCGATTTTATCGAGCCTTTCAAGAACCGTTTTTTCGGTTTCAAATGTATTTGCCGGAGCGTCTTTTTGATAGGAATTACCTTTTATTTCCTCACGAAGATTATTAATCGTTTCATCTTGTCCTTTTTGAAGCGTGCGGGAAATTTGCTGTTCGCCAAATTTTTCAAATTTGTATTTCTCGTTTTCCCGCGTATCGCCCGTGTAGAATTTTTCGAGCAATTCGCGGTAAGTTTCCGTGCTGACAAGTCGGTTTTCGGGCAGTTTGATGCTGACGATAGTTTTATTCTCGGCTTGAGAAATTTCGGCACGGATGAAGGTCTGAAGGGCTTCGCCGATTTTTTTGTTTTCAATTTTTTCGCTTTTCTGAAACTCTTGCGCGAGATTTTCCAGTTTTTCAGTTGGCTGATTTTTAAGGAGAACGGAGATAGCGGAAACATCACGGTCGTTTATTTCACTTATTGTTAAGGGTTTAGAGTCAATTCGTTCACCCAAAATCCGCGCTTGGTTAAAGAGGCTATGAAGATGAAACGAGCGTTCCGCTTGGCTGGTTTGATGGACGGACGGTTCAAAGCGGCTGATTTCCTCTTTGGATTTCACCTGCTCTTTTTTGAAAGCTAATTGATATTGGAGATTCTCTTTTTGCTGCGTGGCTCGTGCGTAAACGAAGTCTTTTTCCTGGGAGGGAAGTTTTTGATAGATTTCCCGGTGGTCAAAACTATTTTTGTGTTTCAGGGTATCATTTGGCGACTTTATGCTTTCAAAAAAATGCTTGGTGGCAAGAAGTGAGTGATTAATGTCGCGCCGCTGGAGTCTTGATTCCAGACTTTCAATCAATTTCTGTGCTTCCGGGCTTGGTTTTATTTCACCTTTGATTAAAGATTCGGTCATTGCGCGTCGGCTCGCTCCGCTGTGGGCGAAAGAGAGCCGGGCGGCGGTCATCTCGTTGGTGTAATGAGCTGGCGAAGATTCAGTAAAGAGAAACTGCATTTCCCGATTGGTTAAAGGACGCGGTATTTTTTCCTTTTCACCCATTGTTAATTCTTTCCATTTAAGTCCGAGTGAAGCGTTTTCCGCCCGAATTTCAGCGGATGTTTTCATTACGCCATCGCGTGTCTCGGCGGTTTCAAGCCGAAGGGCATAATCGCGGAATCTTTCGTTTGTGCTACGAAGCCTTGTTTCGGGTTGTTTGAGTTGATAACTGATATAGGATGAAATGAAATTTCGCGTTTCTACCGACTCTTGAGATGGCTTGCCAACAACAATTTCCTTTGAGTTTTCGAGTTTGAAAGCAAAATTGGGTTTTGCCTCTCTGATTTGGTTAAGCTCTTTTTTGAGCGCAATTTCCGCGCTTTTTTCGCCCTGTTGATCAAGTCGAACTTCATCAATTTTTGTCAGCAGATTTCCGATTTCTTGCTTTTGCCGGCGGTAATATGTATTAAGAGCCTCTCTTTCAGCCAATAAATACTCATCCGGGCTTTTGAGTTCGATAATGTTTTGACGGCGTAAATCTATTTTCGCAAGTTGATTATCAAGGTTTTGGTTTATTTCAAGAGATTTTCCGCTAATTTGTTGCGTTTTGGCACGACTTGTTTGCTGTTTCTGAGAAATGGATTCGAGTTGTTTTAGAGCGTCATTGCTTGCGCTTTGCCGAACTGCCGCGTTGAAAGGAGCAAGAATTTCTTTCGGCGTGATGCCGTTTTCGAGTTTTCGGTCAATTTCGGGCAGAATTTCGTTAATTAGTTGAGAAATTTCGGTTTGGGTATAATCTTTGGGAATTCGTGGAACATCTGCCTGTAATTCAATTCGCTCGAAACCTTCCGTATTTATCTTTTCGTTTGGTTCTAAGTCAAAAGATTCGGCAAGTTGTGTTTCATTTGCTTCAAGGCTGATTACTTCTTCGTAAATTTCCGCCGGATTCAGGTTATCGCCTTTGCTATCAGATAATTCGGCTGAATAGGTATGTTCAATCTCCGAAATCGGCACGAATTCGGTTTTATCAAGCGGTTCGAGGAAACGCATTTCTTCCGCCAAAACTGAAATTTTCTCAAGTGTTTCCTCAAACTTTAATTTTTCTCCCGTTTCCTGAGCAGGATTTTCGCTTTTGCCTTCGAGCGAATCATAAATCCAACCGAAAACTTTAAGTTTGGTTTCGCCATCCGCCGTCATTCCCGCGATTTTATTGCCGTATTCAACAACAATGGGGGCAAGTTCTTTGGCTCGCTCTTCATTTTGTAAAATTTTACCGAGTTTTTCGACGGCATAATCTTTCGTTGTAATGGCTAATGGCGGAGAATCAGTCAATTTTTCCTGCGGCACAATCAGATTGCCGTCCACTAATTTACCGCCATGTTCGTAAATGTCGCGGATAAATTGCGAAGCTCGACCCAAATGTGAGGCTTGTTCGCTGCGGTTTCTGCCTTCGGTTTCGTTGATTTTTTCCAGAATCCGGTCATTTTCGCTGAAGCTCAAGATTTCGTTAATTGCCCGCAGCGTGCGCGGATTAAGATTTTGCCCCTGGTTTATTTGTTTCGTTTGAGAATTTTCTTGAACTGCGGAAAGGTTTTCAGATTGTGGGTTTCGATTGTTTTTTTGAATTGAAGTGTTTTTAAGATGAACATTGACTTTTTCAACCGCCATCTTTACCACGTCGGCGTGGCACATCGCACCGCTACCACGACACGAACAGGCAACGGTGATTTGTTCACCCTTTTCCAAGCTGTCGCTTAAAATCCGCAGACCGTCCCGGAAATTGTCTTTGTTTGTTTTGTAGTCTGTGCGAAGGCGGTCCGCATAATCGGCTAAGGCTTGTCGTGAATCAATTTTCAGCGCGTCAATTTCTTCTCTCGTCGGCGATAAAGTCTTTAAGCTCTCGGTTTGAATATTATTCAAATCAAGCAGCCGCTTTGCCGTTGGGATTTCAAAATTTGCATTTTGAATAATTACTCTGTTCTCTGCGTTAAGTTTCTGATTTTGGGCTTTGACTGATTCTTTGCCCGGATTATTAAAACCTTTTTCAGCCAGTTTTTCGTTAAGATAAGCAAAAGTGTCGGGAGCTTTTTCCTGCATATTTGCCAGCCCCGTTCCGAGTCCCGCTTTTGGAATAACCACGGTTTTATTTGGCGGGATTTTGCTGAAAGCTTCATCAATCGCTAGTTTGTTGGCGGCAAATTCTTTGTCGGTGAAAAACGAATTCGGATTATTACTCGGTGCTTTTTTAGTCGGAATGCCGACGGCGTTTTCTTCGCCGCGCATTTCTTTGGCTTGCCCGCCAAGCCCGCGTCCCGTCAGGTTATCACCGAACAGAAAGATTTTATTTTTATCGGCGCGAACCATCTCGCGGGTGATGTGTTCACGAATTTCAATTCTATGTATTTCGTCCTTCTGATTGGCGACGGAAGTTGCGATTGGATTGGTTTCGATATTGTTCGGCATAAAATAATCTCACCCGTAAAGAGCAAATTTTATGCCTTAAACCCAAAATTAAAAGGGAATTTTAGACTCTTCGCAAGATTCGCAATTTTCTGATTCCAAACTTGATTCCTGTCTGCAATTTTGGCAAATTTCCAGACCTCGATGATACAGATCTTTTTGCTGCATCATCTGTTCAATTTGTTCCGGCGTTGCAGTCTCCGCCATCGCTAATCGGTAATCAACAGCATTTCGGATAAGTTGTTCCGTTACCGTCGGCGTTAAATTTATTTCTTCCATTTTAGTATTTTACCTACCTCTTTCCTGATGAAGAATCTCAGTTTTATTTTCCTGAATTTTCAGAACTTTTTCCTGTGATTTCACCTCCTTTTTATCAACCTGAACGGGTGTTTTTTGTTCATCAGGTGAAAGTGAACCGACGGTTTTGGTGTTTTCTTTTTTGGCTTCAAACTCACGCAAGATTTCCGGCAGATTTTTTGCTTGAGAAGAGTCCGCCAAATCCAATATTTTCTGCAAATTTTTCGCTTGTGATTTACTTGTTGTTTGAATAATCTCAAGTTCAATCGTCATCAATTCCTTTGGCGTAAATATCGGCGGATGATGATAGCGAGTTCCTCCAAAAAACGACTTGGTTTTGAAATCGCCGACAATCTCGCGGGCGACCTCCAATAAATTATTTGCCGACTTTACATTTTCCTTGAGTTCCGCACTCCTTTCTTTGACTTTTTTTTCGAGCGTGTGGCGCGTTCTTCTTTTTTCGCGGTTTTCTAAAAAATATTCGAGCGTCTGGTCAAGAATCGAACCGCTGGAATCGAAACGAACTTCCGAGAGCGATACGAATTTCGCCTCGCCGGTTTTTCGGTCAACGATCTCGAATTTTTGGAAGTCTTTATGCTTTTTGAATTGGGCATATTCCTCTTTGGCTTTGGCGGCTTCGATTTCGCAAACAACTTCGCGGGCGATGGCGCGTCCGGCAATCAGATTTTCTTTTGATTCATTCGGTGAATTGTTTTTATCTTGACCTTTGGCTTCGGCACTTTCAATCAAAAGTTTTTGGTGTTCCCAATTTTCACGATAAACGTCCGCTAATTTCAAATCGAAAGCTAATGATTCGACTTCGGCAAGTTCGGCGGTGGTAAATTTTGCCTCAATCAGTTCTTTTTCTGGATTGGTGTCGTTTTTGTAAAATTCATCAAGTATTGTTCGCAGAGATTTTTCATCGGTTAAATTCTTTTCCATCAAATCGTTTTTTTCGGCGAGTTTTTCGATGACAATTGCTTTGCTTTCTTCAAGTTGTTTGAGAGTTATTTTTGGCTCAATCAAACCGATTTTACTCAAAACACGGCTTACTTTTCCGGTAAATTTTCGCTCATCTTGCACAGCTTTTTCAATCAATGAATCCGTCTCGGCAAGAGTTCGCTTTTTACCATTTATTTCAACCTGAAACGCCCGTTTTCGCGTCTGAAAATCTTTCAACTGTTTTTCCTGTGATTTAATTTTCAAGTCAGCGATCTTTTGTTTGGCTAAAAGACGGGCAAGATTCTCATTTGTGCGTGTCGGTGTGCCGCGCTCCGCACTTAATTCCTTTCGCACTTTCTCAAAATAAACGGCAACGCGAAACTCTTTTTTTTCAAGGGATTCCGCTTGAAGCATTTCCAAATCTTCCGGCGTTAAATTTGGAATGGGAAGTTTCTTGTTTTCCTTGCGGTAATTCTGCCTGATTTTTTCGGCTAACGGCTTGACGGTTTTGTATTCATTTTCGCGCTCCCGAAGCTGACGATTTTCCTTCACAATCAAATTATGCAAAACGGTCTTGATGCATTTGACGGCGTGTTCATTTTGCTGAAGTTCGGTTTCGACCAATTTTTTCTTCAATTCTTCCTTAGCTTTCGCGTCCATCAAATTCTGCTTCTTGATGTTTCGATTGGCATTTTTTTCGGCGCGGCGTTCCAAATCAAAGAGCGACATTTTTCGGTGTTTTTGTGAGATTTCATCAAAAATCTTGAAACGCCTTTTATCGCCGTGATCTTCGAGCGATGCCAAATTTTCTTGGGATTTTGTAAGGTAATAATTGGCTAAAATTGCTCGTGCCAAAATGTTGCGTTCATTCTTGGCTTCGGGTCTTGAGATAGCAATCTCTTTAGAATTATTTTCCCTATTCTGCGATAACGGAGATTTTTGCTTGTTCGCATCCCTTAATTTTTCCTTTTCCAGCAAGATTTCATCGAGCCTTTCGGTTGCCGATTCAATCAAAAGACCGGGCGTAAAAGTTTTCTCACCTGTTTCATTTTTTTCATAATGAGGAATGAGGGCGAAAGGAATTTTGCTCAAAGTTTTTTTCTCCAGATTTTTGTCAAAATATTCCTTTTGAACGGCGATATGAACGTGCGGATTATCAGTGTTTCGATGAATGCCCGCCGCCCAATTTAACTTATCTGCGCCGATTTCACTTTCCAGTCGCTTCATCGCGTGCCGCGTGATTTCTTTAAGCGATTTTTGCCGCTCCTTTTCATCGCTTCCCAATTGCTCGAAATCTTCAGCCCGAATCGAGATAACCAGATGATGCAGTTCTTCATTGGCAGGTCTTTTCGCCGAAACTTCTTTTTTTAGCAAATCGTTGGCTTTTTCAACCGCCAAATCATCCGAGAATTGATTAAAGATTTCGCGCGCCTGTGGCTCTTTTGAATCGTCAACTTTACTGTGGGCGATGTAGTGAACCAATCCGCGCGAACTTGATTTCTTGGCTTGGATTGAGGCGACAACTCTCATATTTTATTTTTGTTCGGAGTTGACGGAAATTGTCGGCGCAACAAGTCGAGCCTTGAGTATTTCGATTTTGGTAAAAAGATAAAGCATTTCGGATTCGACAGATTCGCTTGTTAGATCGTGATGTTCGGTAATTTTTTCGAGTTCTGTGAGCGAATGCTCGACGAGTCCCAAAATATTGCGGTTGGCAAAATCGGTGCTGTTTTTTTTCTCAATTTCAACGGGCGAAAAATACTCGATGAGTTTGGTAAAAATCTGATTCAGATAAGACATACAAACATTCGTCAGACAATATATTTCACAGATCAGGATTTTGCTAAAGCGAGAGTTTTCTTCCGTCCGTTTCAAAATAATTTCCATCTCGCGGGCGTGGTCTTCCAATCGCTCGACGCGGGCGGTGTTTACATCACGCTCGACTGATTTATGTTTCTCGGTATTGATGAGCCACTGAAGCAGTTCAATTTGCCGATTTTCCCGTGCCGTTTCGGTTGGAGATGTGTTTAAAGTTAAATGGAGAAGTTTCTGAGCGATTGCCGACTTTTTCTCGCCCGTAACTTGGGCAATTTCCTCAATCAACTTATCGTCCGTCCTGAACGGTCTGAAATAAAGCGTTTCCCCGCAAGGAGCGGTTGAAATGTCTTTCATCTTTTCAATCAATTTAGCTTTGATTTGTTTGCGGAACTGAATGTTCGATTTTTCCAAAATATTCGGTTTTGTCTGCATTTTGCCTCGCTTGATTTTGATAATTTTATTTGCTCAAAGTGCTGCGTTTTCGTTAGAAAAGCGCGAAACTCTTACTTCTGTTTGATGAATGGTTTACGGGACTAGGCTGATTGACTGAATCTTAAATAATTGAAAATAAACAGTTTGTCCTGTTAGAAAACCATCAATTTCTAACAGTGCAAATTACATTCCTAAGTCGTTACAAACAGGCGAATTTTTCATTTGGGAAAGGATAATTTTTAAGAAAAGTTTGTTATCTAACCAAATCTAACAACGTAAAACCAATGTTTACTGATTTTACCTTCTAACGGAAGGCAATTTTTCCTCTATCCTGTCATACAAGCAAAGAAAGAATTCACATTTTGGTTAATGAAGGCTCGTTTTTTGGTGTTTTGGATTGATAATGAGTGAGCGGCACGAAAGTTGTTTAGAGGAATTTTGCTACTCCTGCGGGGCGGCAAATTCAAATAAATTAAATGAGGAAAAAATGAGCGAAATAAATGAGATAAAAACAAAAAATGAGATGCCGATTTTGCAATTAAACAGGTTGAGCTATGCCAAAATAAACGGCAAAATTCTGGAAACGACCAACGACAAACTCGAAAAATATATCCGCTACGCAACCGAGCGAATGAACACGGAAATCACTTTGGGCGATTGTGTAGAACACGGTTTGAAATTACTATTTGACCGCGACACAGGTTTCAAGGATTGGCTCAAGAAAACTTAAAGAAACTTGATTTCAAACTATTTGTAGTCCGCTTTTATTGGCGGGCTTTTTTTATTTAGACCAACAAGGCAAGTTCGGTATTAAATCCGGCAATCTGCGTTCGGTATTTCGATAAAAACTGTCGGGCAATCAATGCTTCCGATGGAGTTAAAAAAGATTTTCCAGCAAACCTTTTGCCAAGCTCGCTATCAAATTTATTGAAGCCTTGTCCGTCCGCTTTTTTTGCTCCGTCGCACACGGCGGCTAAAGTCTTCAGCCCGTCGTGAATCATTCGCACGGTGTTTTCATCGGGCGTTCCGCTCATCATCAAAGCAAGTCGGTCGAGCGTTTGCTTATCGAGATTTTCTTTTCTGGTCGCGGCGGCGCGGGAAAGTCTGTCGGCGGTTTCCTGAAACGGATTTCCCGAATGTCCGCGCATCCAATTCCATTCGATTTTGTGAGTCAAACAAGCCTTGATTAATCGTTCCCAAAACTCGCGGTTGGATTTCATCCGGTTAGTTCCGAGCATCGTTTCAACCACATATTTCGAGTCGGAAAAGATTCTAACTTCGCACGGTTTTTTGAGCGATTCAAGTCCGACGGCGCAGGCTAAAATTTCGGCTTTTTGATTGGTCAAAGCACCGAGATAGCTTGCTTTGAGTTTAATGCGTCTGCCATCTTCGGTCATCAGCACCACTCCTGCTCCGGCTTGTGATTCTTCGCTTCCGTTTTTCAGGCACGAACCGTCGGCATAGATTACAACTTTCGGGTGTTTTTCATCGGAAGAAAAAGCCGAACTAATGTTGGAAGTAATTACATCTTGTGTTGAAATCGCCGTATTCATATATTTTTTTCCCACGCAAAATAAAAAAGCGGGAAAAGTAATTTCAGTTACTCATCCCGCTTTATATTCGGTTTAATTGGTGAACTTCTTTCGGTTTAGTATTGTCCGGCAAAGGCTTCGTCCAAAGAGTCCATTTCTTGCAAAGCCGCCATCATTTCGGCTTTTTCTTCCGCGTCTTCCGCCGGTTCGATTGAAGCCGTTTCTGCTGTGGCTTCCTTCGGCGTAATGACTTCATCAGCCGATTGGTGAACCGCTTTGGCGGGATTTACTCCGGCAAAGTCAAAATCCTGCAAGAGAACGTCGGCGTTGACGCGCGGTTCGCCTTCGCGGGTTTGCCACGCGCTCAGAGAAAGTTTGCCGCGCACGAGAATTTGACTGCCTTTGATCAAGTATTTCGCCAAAGTTTCGGCTTGTCTGCCGAAAGCTGAAACATTATACCAATCGGTCTTTTTCTTTTGACCTTCCGCCGTGTTGCGAATGGTATTTGACGCAACCGAAAAGTTTGCGATGGCTGTGCCTTGTGGCGTGTAGCGCAATTCGACATCGCGCCCGGTGTTTCCAAGAATAGTAATTGATGTTGACATAATTTTTTAAGCTCCTTAATTTATATTTTTTGTATCCGGCAGACTCAACAATTCGTGTTTCTGCCTGTTTTTTTGCCAAGATTTCTGATTGGCTCAAGAATTTGCTAACCGCCTTTTTTTCCGGCGTAGCAAGAGTGAAAAGCGATTTTCTGCTTTCGCCTTTCACTTATCTTGCTAACCGCACTTTTTTTAATTTTTCCCGGTTTGAATTAAACGGATCGCGGAGTAACACGCACGACTTGTTTGTTTGCGTTCGGCTGTCTGAAAATCGGAGGTTGAACGGTTTTTGTTGTTGTCTTTGCGCCATTTATAGAAACAGTTTGAAGTGCTTTTTCACGAAGCCGAATCGCGTCCCACAAACGCTGTTTTTCCTGACGGGTTAGGACCTGAATTGATTCGTCGTTGTAGAGGAAAAACTTGAGATAACGAAGGCGATTTGCTGAAGCGGTTTGAATATCATTCAACGTCTTTTTGGTCGTTACCGATTGAATGCCGGAAAGCCTGACCTCTTGTGATTTTGCCGCCGTATTGAGAGCCGTGAATTCTTTGAGCGTGATTTTTTTCTGCTCTTTGAATTCGTCGTAAGCTCGTTTTTTAAGCTGCGCGAGTTCGGCGGTATCGGTTGTTTTGCGAATGCCGAGGTGAAGATTTTGATACGCTTCGCGCCGGAGACTGCGGAAATGAAAATCAGCCTTCAGATTTGACCATAAAATCTGACAAACATTTGCGACATACTGCATTTCCTCAAAGTCGGGATTAACCTCTTGTGTGCCTTGATATTCGACGAGTTTTCCGCTCTTTTGGGTGATAAATCGGCGGACACTTCTCAATGTTCGATGAGGATAAAGCTCATCTAATTTCGCCGCCAGCCAATCGTTAAATTCTTCGTCCGAAAAGGGAAGTTCGGAGAATTTGTGGGCGGAAGGCATCGGGGTTGAAAATAATGCCGGAATGCCTTTCTGCATTTCTTTCAATTCCTGCTGCAAAATGCGTTGGGCAACCATGAAGTGGCGTGCTTTTTGAGCCGCTTTGCCGCCGATTCTAAACCCAACGAAGATGAGATTTATTTCTTTTGCCAGAGTTGCCGCGTGAATTGGTAGATACGAAGCGTCAACCTCGGCATCGAATTCGAGAGCGACGACGGCGTGTTGACCGCCCGACATCGAAAAGCCTAAAACACCGTTCTCGTCATATTGTTCGAGCTTTTCAAAACTCGTATAATCCGCATCGAGTTCTTCGCAGGACTTTCCTTCGTCACTAAGATAAAATTCAGCAAATTCATCCCGAAGGGTTTTGGTAATTTTTGAGTTCCCGATGCAATGAAGAACATAGTTCATTTCTTCGTCGAAATTAGGAGTTTTCGGCGGGAGCAGCGACAGATTTTTCCGTGCTTTTTCGATGCGACGCTCATCAGCGACGGTGAATTTTTGTTCAATAATTTCGCTTTCGGAAAAATCAATTTCACGATCTTCAATGCTCGCAGTAACCGCTTCCATTTGCATACCCAGAAGCCCCATTTCTTTTAGCACTTCGGCAATTCCGCGACGGCGGATTTCCGCGTAGTAGAAAGCCGCGATTTGTTCGAGTTCGTAAGAAGAAGCATCGGGACTGCTAATCGCTTTGATACAGCGGACAAATTCACGTCCGTCCGTTTCGTCTTGCAGTGTTTTAACTGCGTATTCAAGCGAGAGAATTTTTACGCGCTCAAACGGCGCAGGTTCCGCGCCATCGGCAATTCGCACGACCACATCGCCAAGCACGGAAAATTCTTCCAATTCGCGGCGATAACGCGAATTTTTTGCCAGATGTTTACACCAGTCTTGTTGCGGTGAACCGGAATCTACGGGGCGATATGCCAAAATCGGACTTTGGGGAGCGAATTGTTGTAATTGATTGATATTTAAATTGAATTGACCTGCCATTTTTTACCTCTAAAACCAACCTGTCGGTTGGAGCGAACGCCTTTGTTTGTAGGCGGCGCGTCGCCAATGAGCCTAAAATTTAGTTAAAGCACCTTTTGGCAGACCCGAAAATCCCTTTTCGTTAATATTTGAGGGCGTTTGAAGGAAACCGCTACCCGTCAAAATTTCTGACGAATAGCGGTTTTTAGGCAGGATAATTGGCAGGAAAGAGGGTTAGTAACTTAATTCTTGATTGGGAATTTCTTGAATGTCCGAAGCGATTTCGGTTTCGACTGAATGTTCGGTTTCTTCGGCAGGCGCGCCGCCGTTTGTTTCTTCTTTTTCGTTTCCGCCCGCAAACTGAAAATCTTGCAGCAGCACGTCGGCACTGACTTGCGGAACGCCTTCGCGGTTAAGCCACGCGCCAGTTGTTAACTTGCCTTGAACCAGCATTCGAGTGCCTTTTTTCGCGTATTTCGCCAAGGTTCTCGCTTGATTTCCGAAAGCCGTAACGCGAAACCAAGCGGTTTCCTCGATTTTGCCGTTTGGCGAATTGCGAACCGAGTTTGATGCGATTGAAAAGTTGGCGACTAAGCTGCCGTCCGGCGTAAAGCGCGTTTCCGGCGCACGTCCTAAATTACCTAAAATTGATACATTTGCTGACATATTTTTTTAATCTCCTTTTCTATATTGATTTTCTTGTTTTTTGCAGATGAAATCACTTTTTGTTGGCTTTCGTCTGCACTTTTTGCGTTGTCTGCCGTTTGGTGGCTGTGGATTTATTCGCCGCTTTTATTTTTCTTTCTTTGTCGGCAACGCCAACAAAACGGGGAATAAAAGACGACAACAAAATAATACCGCCGACTAAGAAAAGTGCCTTTAAGCAGAAACCTAAAAAAGTCTTTCGCTTAAGCAATTTCCAGAAAACTTTCCAAAGCAAAAGCGAACGGAAATCTTCCCAGGTAATTGAATTATCTTTGCGGTGGTTTTTCATAAATTTCATAGTTTTTAATTGAAAATTTACTTCTCGCTCCACCATTTGCCGCTGATTTTTTCTGCTTCTGCGCTGATTTTTTGGCTTTCAGGCAAAATCTGCTTAAATTTTTAGGTTGCATCGGAAATCACGTGCCAAAAACCGTCTTTCCGCGCCGCTTTGGGCGCGTGAAACGGTCAAGCCAAACGCTTTTCGGGCTAATTTTGAGGGGTATATTTTCCGGCAGAAGGAATCAGCGCAGAAATTTAAGGAGAAAAAGAGTGGGCGGCAATTTCTTTTATTTTCCGCAGATTGGTAAATTTTTGTTCCAACGGTAAGTTTTTGTTCCAATGGTAAATTTTTGCACCAATTTAGTCTCCGTTCCTCTATACAAAAAGATTTATGTTTTGTATCATAAATATCAGCTTTATTCTGACATTAGTGATATGAAAGCTAAATTTATCTCGACACAATCCGGCGAACTTCTTGCCTTTTTGAATGAGCGGAACAAGACCTGCTTTGGCTATAAGGAGGCTTTTCAGGCATTGCCCGATTCAAAAGAAGGAGCAGTTCGGGAGCTTCTCAGCGACATGACGAAGAGAGGGCTTCTGCTCCGTTTAAAAGACGGGCTTTTCTACGTTATTCCATACGAACAGGATGCCGAGTCTTTCATCCCGGAATGGCATTCGGTTGCCGAATGCTTGGTTTCGGAAGCCCGTCATTACATCGGTTATTATTCCGCTTTGCAAATACACGGGTTGATAACGCAGCCGTCTTTGAAAGAGCAAATCGTCGTTTCCAAACAGATTCGCCCGTCGGAAATAAAAATCAAAGATGTGCGCTTTCAGTTTATTTATCACAACGAAAAGCACTTTTTCGGGGCGAAAAAAATCTGGATTGACAGTTTTAACAAAGTGTCCTGTTCGGATTTGGAAAAAACTTTCATTGATTGTCTTTTCAAGCCTGATTATTCGGGAGGCATCGTGGAAACAGCGAAAGCGATTTATGCTTCGAGAGATAAAATCAAATGGGACAAGTTGCTCGATTATGCGGAAAAATTTGATTCTCAAGCGGTTATCAAGCGATTAGGCTTTTTGCTTGAAACTTTGGGAATTGGACATCAGGTTGTTGGTGCATTACAGAAAATAAAAACCTCATCATACATTGCGTTGGATACCGAATTGCCGCAAAGCGGAAAAAGATTAAGCCGTTGGAGGATTCAGCAGAACGTGGAAACGGAAACGATTAAATCGGCGATTTATACATGATTAGACCAAAAGAAATACAACAAAAGGCAAGAGAAGCGGGAGTCCGCGACCAGCAAATCGAAAAGGACTACGTTCTTTCGTGGATTTTAAAAGGCATCGCCGAACACGATTTTTTGGCAAAAGTTCTCGTCTTTAAAGGCGGCACGGTTCTCAAGAAATTCTATTTTGAAGATTACCGTTTTTCGGAAGACCTTGATTTCACATTGCTTGATAATTCAATC
>CAZJQP010000095.1:0-18576 GCA_964548225.1 uncultured Blastocatellaceae bacterium
ACCTTAATTTTTTTATTACTATTCGTGCTTTTACTTTTTTTTTCTTGTTTAAAAAAATATTTAACCACTAAACTACACTAAACGGCACGAAGTATTTTAAATTAATTTTGTGGTATTTCGTGGTATTTCGTGGTTAAATCTAAGAAAACCACGAAATACCACGAAACTGCACGAAAGATTTTATAATTTTTTAGTGGTATTTTGTGTTATTTCGTGGTTAAATCTAAAAGAACCACAAAACAACACGAAACTACACGAAGGAGCATAAAATAAATGGCGGAATTGATACTCGGCGATGAAGTGTATGCCATTGCAGGCGCGGCGATGGAAGTTTATCACAAAATGGGAATAGGTTTTCTCGAACCGGTTTATCAAGAAGCTATGCAAATTGAACTCGCGCACCGAAAAGTTCCTTTTCACGCCCAAAGGGAACTCGAAATTTACTACAAAGAAACAAAGCTACGCAAAAAATATGTTTGTGATTTATTCTGTTACAACCAAATCATCGTTGAACTCAAAGTCCAAGACCGTCTCACCAACATCGAAGTCGCCCAACTAATGAACTATATGAAAATTACGAAAACCCGCGTCGGAGTGCTGATAAACTTCGGCAGTGTTCCGAAACTCGAATGGAAGCGGTATGTGTTTTAATTCAGAACAATTTCGTGTTATTTCGTGTAATTTCGTGGTTAAAATAAAAGAGAACCACGAAACGACACGAAACATCACGAAAAATTCAGAAGTGTTTCGTGTTATTTCGTGTCGTTTTGTGGTTAAAACATAAGAGAACCACGAAATAACACGAAATAACACGAAAAAGACAGACGCAAATCAGGGATTCGCTGAAATATCAGCGTCGCTGATGCTGTCCGTAACATTGATGACTTGCGGATTAAAGGTATAACGCTTACTCGCGGCGGTGAGCGTGTAGGTCGCTCCGGCTTCGACATCATCAAAATTGTAGTAGCCGAAAGCGTTTGTCCGCACCGTGCGCGTATTGCCTTCCAAGTCGCTCAACGAAACAACTGCGCCGCGAATCGCTCTGCCGTCCGCCGCCAACACTCTGCCGCCGACGTTCACCCCAGCCGCGACGTTGGGAATATTCCGCATCACGACATCATCAATCGCCAAACCGCCGAGTTGAACCGTCGTATCGGAAACAACCTGAAAGACGACTTCGACCGTCAGCCCCGCAAATTGGGTGATATTGGCGCGATATTCGCCCCAACCCGCCGATTCGCCGATAGTAACCGTCGGATTGCCGACAGCATTGGTCATCGTTGCGCCCGTCCATTCCCAAACGACGCGGGCATTTGCCGGATTAGCGGCTTCCCGCACAATCACGCGGGCTTGGTCAAAGGACGTGTTTTCCATCTGATAGCGCATCGCCCACGACATATTTATCGTGCCGGTCGTTCCCGGCACATTGATCGGCGGCGAAACCAATAATTGATCCGAACTTGCATTGTAGGTGTCGTTGAGGTCGGTTTTCCAACAACCCGTCGAGCCGCCGTTGCAGTCAAGGAACGCTGCCACGCCCGGTGTGGCGGCGGTCGTCGGCACGCCCCATTCCCATTCGTTCTGCAAACCGGACGACGTATAGCCTCCGTTGCCGAGATTAAACGGTCCGACATCAAAATTCTCATTATAGAAAATCACTCCGGCGGGCGGCGGCTGTTCGCAAATCTCCAAAGCCCACGAATTAAGCGTGCCGCCGTTCGCATTTGTCGTGTCGTCGCGGATGTCGAGCGTCCAAGTTCCACCCGCATTCTCGCCGTTATACCAATCCATCCGATAGGCAAGCTCCGGTTTATGAACGGGACCGTTAAGCGCGGTAAATTGCGGCGGAACACCGGCATAATCGTCAAAGATGGTGTTCATTGTCGTCTGTCCGCCGACTGCCGCCGCGCCGATGTCGGTGAAAACGCCGTTATCATTACCCGCCGGCGAACGAAGATGAACGTCCAAGTCCGCCATCAAAAGGTGATTCAAATCAATTAGTAAGCGCGTGCTGGCAATGCGCGGATTTCCCGGCACGGTCAAGGTTGAAGACACGAGTCCGGCTCCCGGTCCGATGGTCTGCGGAACATTTGTGCTGGTGTAGGTCGTGCAATTCACGCCGACGGGCAAACGCGGAATGCGCGTAACGCTCAAAGTATAAGTTGCGGTCGGTCCGCCCGTGGCGGCAGATGCCGAATCCACAAAGGCGAAATATGTCCCCGCCGTTCTGACCGTCATCGTCAGATTTTCGGAAAGCGGATTCGTTACGCTCCCCGCGGTAGCATCGTCAACGACAAGGATTTGATTACCCGCATCGCCGAACAGCGCAATGCCGAGCCGTCCGTTCCATTGGACATTATCGCGCTCAGGGTCTAAATCAAGACTCAGATTAACGGTATCGCCTGCATTGAGCGTCATTGAATACCAATCCTGCTCGGTTGCCACCGCCGGATTTCTCGCGCCGCTGACCAAACCGCTTGCAGGAAGCGGATTCGCCGTCGCGGGCGTATCGTTCGCTTCTACTTCGGCAACGGGCGCGACGCTTTGGACGCGAAAATACATCTCGTAGGGGCGCAGTTGATTGGTTGCCGAGAAATGATTGACGCGAAAATAATATGTGCCGTTGGCGGGAATCGTCGCGTTGGCAATCGTCGAAGCCAAACTGCCTTGCGTGCCGTCGTCGTCATCAAATTCAATCTCCGTTGTGCCGTCCGAAGCAAAAAGCCGCAGTTGCGAGTCGGTGCTGGCGTTTGCCGAAAACAATGTCATCACTCCCGCATAAACGCGGTCGCCCGCATTAGCGGTAAATGAAAAGTAATCCTGATCGGCGTTGGGGAAAATATTGCCTCTGACTTTACCCTCATTGCCAGTGAGAGCCGTCGCCGTCGCCGGAGTGCCGTTCGGCTCAACCTCGTCGCCCAAATCTACGCCCACCGCCGGTGCCAGACTCCGTGCGCTAATCTTTTTTATCTGCGCGGCGGTCGGCACATTCATCAACGGAAGCTCCGAAGTCTCAATGACTTCCGGTTTCACGTCGAAACTCTTAAATTCTTCCTTCTGGCTCAACGCCGTATGGGAGAAATAGCCGTAAATAGCTATTACCGCAATCATACAACCCAAAACCAATGCCGGTTTTACCAATGTGTTAGTTAATTTTTTCTTCACTACTCTCTCCTCCAAGTTAAATTTATAAAAAATAGCTTTTGCTGAAGCTGAAAAATACCGTAAGACAAATTGCAATGAAAGTTTGAAGGTAAGAATTTACCTTCGGATAATTCGATTGATATTTATTGTAGCCGAAATCTAGGGCAAAACTCAATGAAAATTGAAGAAAATAAAAATCGGAGAGTTTCAAGCTGAAAAATTTCGTGCCATTTCGTGTCGTTTCGTGGTTAAAACAAAAGAAAACCACAAAAAAACACGAAACGGCACGAAAAAATCAAAGGGTTATTCTTCGTCTTCGCGCAATTTCTCAAGCACGGAGAAATCTTCTAAGGTTGTAACATCACCCGCGACCGTTCCGCTGGAGGCTAATTCGCGTAAAAGTCGGCGCATAATCTTGCCGCTGCGGGTTTTTGGGAGTGCGTCGGTGAAACGGATGTCGTCGGGCTTTGCCAATGCGCCGATTTCCTTGGCGACGTGGGCGCGGAGTGTTTGTTTAAGCTCTTCGCTTCCTTTATGCTTGCCTTCGAGCGTTACAAATGCGGCAATGGCTTGTCCCTTAAGGTCATCGGGGCGACCCACGACCGCCGCTTCCGCCACCGATTCGTGTGAAACTAACGCAGATTCGATTTCGGCAGTCCCCAAACGATGTCCGCTGACGTTTATAACATCGTCAACTCTGCCCATAATCCAATAGTAGCCGTGTTCATCGCGTCGTGCGCCGTCTCCGGCAAAATAAACATTCGGAATCTCCGACCAGTAGGCTTGTTTATATCTTTCGTCATCATTCCAGATGGTTCGGAGCATAGACGGAAACGGTCTTTTAATCACCAGATAGCCGCCTTCATTGGGAGGAACGCTGACTCCGGCTTTCGTAACAATATCCACGATAATTCCGGGGAACGGGCGCGTCGCCGTGCCGGGAACGGTCGGCGTTGCACCCGGTAAGGGCGAAATCATTGCCGCTCCGGTTTCCGTCTGCCACCAAGTATCAACAATCGGACAGCGTTCTTTGCCGATAATTTTGTGATACCACATCCACGCTTCGGGATTTATCGGTTCGCCAACCGTTCCGAGCAAGCGCAGAGAAGATAAATCGTGTTTCAGGGGATATTGTTCGCCCCATTTGATAAATGCGCGAATCGCCGTCGGCGCAGTGTAGAAGATATTTACTTTGTGGCGGTCAATCATCTCCCAAAAACGGTCAAAATCAGGGAAATTCGGTGCGCCCTCATACATCAAAACCGTCGCCCCGTTCTGCAATGGACCATACACAACGTAAGAATGCCCCGTAACCCAACCAATGTCCGCCGAACACCAGAAAACGTCCTCGTCCTTGAGGTCGAAAATCCATTTCGCCGTGATAAAAGTCTGCGTCAGATAGCCGCCCGTCGTGTGCAGAATGCCTTTCGGTTTGCCCGTCGTGCCGCTGGTGTAAAGAATAAAAAGCGGGTGTTCCGAATCGAGTTCTTCGGCAGGACAATCGGCGTTCACGGCTTGCATCAACTCGTGCCACCAATGGTCAAAACCCGTTTTCATCTGAACTTTTGAGCCGGTGCGTTTGAACACAATGACATTTTCAACCGTCGGAGTCTGTGCGACCGCAACATCAAGCGTTTCTTTTAATTTAATTTCGCTTCCGCGCCGAAATCCGCCGTCTGCGGTGATAATCATCTTGCATTCGCCGTCGTTCACGCGGTCTTTGATTGCGTCCGCCGAGAATCCGCCGAAAATTACCGTGTGCGTCGCGCCAATCCGCGCACACGCGAGCATCGCAATCGCTAATTCGGGAACGAGCGGCATATAAAGTGCGACTCTATCGCCCGTCTCGATGCCGAGAAGTTTCAGCACATTTGCAAATTTACAGACTTCGCGGTGGAGTTGGAGATATGTGAGCGTCCGAATTTCGCCCGGTTCGCCTTCCCAGATAATCGCGGCTTTGTTCTTGCGGTAAGTTTCGAGATGCTTGTCAAGACAGTTGTAAGACGCATTGATTGCGCCGCCGACAAACCACTTCGCGTGCGGTTCATTCCACTCCAAAACCGTGTCCCAGCGTCGAAACCAATGCAGAGATTCCGCTACGCCTTCCCAAAAACCTTCCGTGTCGGTCGCCGCTTGGTTGTAGATTTCTTCATATTCCTCAAAACTCTTGATATGTGCCTGTTCGCTAAACTCCGCCGGCGGTGCGAAGATGCGCGTTTCGTTTAAAGTAGATTCAATATTTGTGTTGCTCATAGTTTTCTTTAATTATCCGATGCAAACGACTGGAGCGCAAGCGTCCCCGCTTGCAATGAGTGTCGCTTCGACGCGAAAAAACAGTTCGGATGAAATCAAGTTGAATGTATTGAGAGGCTTTTGCGCCGCAAAAAACGCAACGCATTGCAAGCGAGACGCTTGCGCTCCAGTCGGTTCGCTTGCTAACTTTAAAAATATGAGCAATTCAGCCGTCGCCGAGTTATATTTTATCGGCGCAATGATGATTATAATTCTAATAATTAGCTCGGTAGCTACTTATCTGTTCTTTCGCCAATACAAAATTGAAATGCGCGACAAGGAAAGAATTAACGCCGAAGCCTTGAAGCAAAAGGAAGCCGCCGAAAAGGACAAATTGCGCGAAGAGAAAGAAATTTCGCCCGCGAATTAACGCGAATTAACGCGAATAATGAGAAAAACAGATTCGCGCAGATTCGCGCAGTTTCGCGGGCAAAAAAATAAAACTATGACGCACCCGAAAACTTTGGATAAAACAAAAACCGCGCTCGTCGTAATTGATATGCAGGAAGCCTTTCGCCCTTCGATTGCCGATTTCGGGCAAATTGCAAAGCGCATTGCGATTGCAGTGCAAGGTTTTCAGATTCTCGAAGTTCCCGTAATCGTTACCGAACAATACCCGAAAGGTCTGGGCAGAACCGCGCCGGAAATTCTGGAAGTTTTACCGCCGGATTTTGCCGTCATCGAGAAAACCGCGTTCAGTTCCTGCGGTTCGCAAGCGTTTTTGGACAGTTTGGAGAATGTCGGCGCGAAACAAATTGTCCTCTGCGGCATCGAAACGCACATCTGCGTCAGCCAAACCGCGCACGATTTGTTGCAGAAAGGCTACGAAGTCCATCTGCTCCAAGACTGCGTCAGTTCGCGCTTCGACTACAACAAATTTGCCGGAATAAGAAAGATGCAGATGAACGGCGTTGTCCCTTCGTCTGTCGAAATGTCCTTATTTGAGTTGATGAGAGATTCAAAACACGAGCAGTTTAAGGCAATTCAGAAGATTATTAAATGACGGTGAACCCGCAGAACCAAGCGGCGAAGTGATGCAAACTTCCGGTCGCAAGGATATTTATAATTCGCCAACATCTGCGACAATTATTTTGTTGCCGTAGTGCCGACAATGTAACTATCACGGGCTTTGACGATTAGATTCGGACGATTGACGCGGACGCGGATTTGTTTTCTCTCGCCTGTTTTGCCTGTTTCCGTCGGATAATAGCCTATTTGATATTGCTTGCGGAGTTCTTCGGCAATCCCTTCAAAGGCTTCGTTTAACCCGGCGGCTGAGGCGGCGGCTTTGAACATCGTGCCGCCCGTCGAATCCGCCAATTCCTTCAAATATTGTCTGCCGAGCGCGTAATCATTGATAATTTGACGACGCGAAACTCCGCCCGAAAGTTGCGGATCGTTGAGCGTGTCGTTCAGAGTGTTGTAATGAATCGGGAAAATCAAAACGTCCGATTCTTCTGCCTCGCGGATACTTTTATCATAACTCGAAGAAAACGACTGGGTATCAACGCCGTCAGTAAGCAAAACTATCGCCTTGCGTCCTTCAATTTTCCGCAGGCGTTTGCGAAGCGAAAAATCAACCGCGTCGTAAATCGCCGTGCCTGCACCGATATTGGCACGGTTTATGGCGCGGTAAATTGTCTCACGGTCGTTTGTCGCTTCTGCTAAAACTTCGACATCGCCGTCAAATTCCATAACGATAACGCTGTCTTGTGGTTTTAGCTGGTCAACGAAGTTTCGCGCCGCTTGTTTGATTTCCGGCAAAATCCTTTCGGCAGAAATTGAGGTGTCAAGAAGCAAAACAACTGTAAAGGGTTTGTCCGACGTGCCGAAATAAGCAATTTCTTGTTCTTTACCGTTTTCAAAAATCTTGAAATTCTCCTGCTTTAAAGCCGGAATATAAAGCCCGTTGCGGTCAAAAACCGAAACCGGAATCGTAATTAAACTTGTTTCAACTTTAATAACTTCTTCATCCGAGTCAGATGTATTTTGCGAATTCTGTTCGGCTTTGTCTTGCAAAGTTTCTTTTTTTTGCATATTCGGCGGCAAAATCCGCGTGTTGCCGTTGTTCGGTTTCGACTCCGAAAAACCTTCCTCCGCCGGTTTCGGAGTCGGAGTCGGAGTCGGCAGGATTTTTCTGCCTGATTGACCAGACGCAAAAATAGAAAACCCGAACAAAATCAGACATAAAGAAGCAAATTTTCTCACCATAGAAACTCTCCAAAAATCGGATTGCGAAATGCTTACAATTTTTTTGATGCTGAAAAAGAGAAAAAAGTCGGATAAATTATTTCAAATTATTGAAAAGCGTCAGAACCGAAAAAACGAGCATCGCCACAACCACAAACCAACCCGAAATTTCAAGCCAAACGGGATGTCTGTAATTTTCGCCAATGATTGATTTTCGGCGCGAAGCCAACAAAATCAGCGAAAGACCGATGGGTAAAATAAATCCGTTGATGGTTCCTGCCCAAACCAGAACCTGAACGGGATTCCCGACAATCAAAAAGACAATCGTTGAAAAAATAATAAAACCGATAATGACGAAATTATTATTTTTCTCGATTTTTTCGTGAAAAGTTTTCAGGAAAGACACCGAAGTATAAGCCGCGCCAATGACGGAAGTTATCGCCGCCGCCCACATCACCACGCCGAATATCCGATAACCGACATTGCCAGCCGCATTTTGAAAAACCGATGCCGGCGGATTTTTGTCGTCAATCGCCATTCCGAGCGCAACCACGCCGAGTGCCGCCAAAAAGAGTGCAAACCGAATAATTGCCGTCAGACAAATTCCCGTAATTGCGCTTCGATTGACTTCTTTGAGCGATTCAACGCCGGAAATTCCTGAATCAATCAAACGATGCGCTCCGGCAAATGTAATGTAACCGCCGACCGTTCCGCCAACTAAAGTTACAATCATAATCGGCGAAATCGTTTCAGGATAAAATGTTCTGAGAACAGCTTCGCCAAGCGGCGGACGCGAAGCGAAAACAACATAAATAATCAAACCAATCATCACCACGCCCAAAATTTTAACGATAAGATCCATCGCTTTGCCGGCTTCTTTGAGCGAAAAAACGCCGATTGCGACAAATGCGCTGATAATTGCGCCGTATTCAACCGGCAAATCAAACAAAACATTAAAAGCAAGTCCGCAACCCGCGATATTTCCGACATTAAAGACCAAACCGCCGAGTGCAACCAACGCCGCGAGAAAATAACCGCTTCCCGAAATCGTTTCATTTGCCACGTCTTGCCCGCGTTTTCCGCTAACTGTCAAAATACGCCAGATATTGAGTTGGGCGAAAATGTCGAGAATCACCGAAACCAAAATCACAAAACCGAAACTTGCCGCAAGTTCTTTGGTAAATTTAGTCGTTTGCGTCAAAAAACCGGGACCGACCGCCGAAGTCGCCATCAAAAACGCCGCGCCCAAAATGACTGATGAAACTGTTGATTTTTTCATAAATGTAGAACAGGCTGTCAGCCTGTTCATTTGAAACCAAAAAAACTTTTGAATACGTTGAGGAAACAGGCTAACAGCCTGTTTTACTTTGCTTGAATTTCGATACCGTTTTCAGTTAATTTTTGATTGATTGTTCGGGCAAATTCCAGCGCGTTTGCGCCGTCGCCGTGAATGCAAACTGTTTCGGCTTTTATCGAAATCGTTTCGCCGTTTGTTGCCGTAACCGTTTGGGTTTGAATCATCTGCAACACTTGTGCGACGGCATCTTCGGCGTTTTTAATAAGCGCGTTTGCTTGGCTTCGGGGCGTTAAACTTCCGTCAGTTTGATAGCTACGGTCGGCAAAAACTTCAGAAGCGGTTTTCAGTCCGAGTTTTTCGGCTTCGGAAATCAGAAAACTTCCCGAAAGCCCGTAAAATATTAAGTTTGAATCAATTCTTTTCACGGCTTCGGCGATTGATTTGGATAATTCGACATCTTTCGCCGCCAAATTATAAAGTGCGCCGTGCGGTTTGACGTGGTGAAGTTTCGCGCCAAGTGCTTCGCAGATGCCTTTGAGCGCGGAAACCTGATACAAAACAATATCGAAAATCTCCTGCAAAGACATTTTTATTTCGCGCCGTCCGAAACCTTGCAAATCGGGAAATGAAGGATGTGCGCCGATTGCCACGGTTTTTTCGATTGCCGTTTCGATTGTTTGGCGAATCACGCTTGCATCGCCCGCGTGAAAACCGCAAGCAATATTGACGGACGAAACAAAATCCATCAATTGGGCATCATTTCCCATTGTCCACACACCGAAACTTTCGCCCATATCGCAATTCAAATCAATTGAAGCCATAGAAAAAGTGTCCGACAAAACTATAAACTAAAAGTTATAACCTACAAACCGGACCTGAGCAACTTTCGCAGAAGCCACGAAGTTTTCGCAGAAGCCGCGAAGTTTTCGCAGACACGATGCAAGTTTCGGCAGAAGCTGCGAAATTTGCGTAGCTTCTGCGTGATTATCTTTTTCGGACAAAAAAATAAGACAAACCGCAAAGGTTTATCTTATCGAAAATACATTGAGTTGTATAAAAATTACCCTTCAATCCAAACTTTTTCCATCACCACCGCTTCGAGCGGCTTGTCTCGCGGATTGACGGCAACTTCAGCGATTGAATTTACCACCTCTTGACCTTCAATGACGCGCCCGAATTTCGTGTAGCTCGGCGGCAGCGGATAATCAATGTGCATTATAAAAAACTGCGAACCGTTGGTATTCGGTCCGGCGTTTGCCATTGCGACTGTGCCTTTGTTGTATGCGCCTTGATAAAGCGGGGAAGTTCGGTCAATTTCGTCGTCGAATTTTCCGCCCCAAGCCGATTCGCCGCCGTAACCTTCGCCAAGCGGATCGCCGCCTTGAATCATAAAATTACGAATCACGCGATGAAAAATCACGCCGTCGTAATAACCTCTTTCCGCCAAAAGCCGAAAATTTTCCGTCGTTTTCGGCGCGTCTTCTTCCAACAATTCAAATTTGATTGTTCCTTTGTTCGTTTCTAAAACTGCAATTCTGTTTGCCATTTACATTTCCTCAAAATTAATAAAATAACTGCAAATCTATTCTACAAAATAAATTTTTCGATGGCTAAAGCGACTCCGTTTTCATCGTTTGAAAGCGTCTGAAAATATCTCGGATTTTCGAGCAATTCGGGCGAAGCATTTCCCATTACAACGGGCGTTCCGGCAAATTCGAGCATTTCCAGATCGTTGAAATTATCGCCGCAAACCATCACATTTTCAGCAGTTAAATTATTTAACTTGGCGAGTTTTTCAACGCCGATGCCTTTCGATGCGTCGGGTGGCAAGATGTCAAGCAAAGTAAAATCAAGATGCGGATAAATTGTTGCGAGAATATTGACCGAATCTTGCAATTCATCTTTCAAAATCGTTTCAATCTCGCGCATTGCGGCACAATTTCCCGAAAAAGAAATATGAATTACTTCGGTTTCATCTAAAACTTCCGACAAATCTTGAACGTGATGAACGGCTTCTTCGGCTTCGTCGCCGTGAAAAGTTTTCGACCAAGCGATATATTTTTGAAGCGGAATATTGTCGGCGGAAATCGTATCGTAAAGCAAAGTTCCTTTCGTATGCGGATTCGTGCTGACCAAAGCATCGCCGCCAAATTCGCGTCCGACACGCAAAATCTCCAGCGACGTTTCGAGATTTATCAGCGAAAAATCAACCGTTTCGAGCGTTTCGGCAAATTTCAAAAGTGCGCCGTTATGCGAAATAATCGGCGCATTGAGTTTCGCTTCGAGCGCAACCGGACGCGCATCACGAAAACGCCTTCCGGTCGCAATCGTTACCAAAATGCCGCGTTCTTCGGCAAGTCTGATAGCGTTTGCGTTGGCTTCGGAAATTTTACCCTTTGAATTTAAAAATGTTCCGTCAAGGTCTAATGCGAGAAGTTTTATCATTTTTACGGCAGTGTGTTTTTCCTTTGCAATGTTTTTATTAGCATACGCAAAAGATGAACGATTTGCCAAAACAAGAGAATCGAAACAAATGTTAGAACAAAAAAATCGTAAACATTAGATTTATACAAAATAAAATCTGAGGCTTGCAAATTATTACTTCCTTCAATTAATGCAACTTCTTTCGGAGTTGAGAAAAGCCAATATATGAAAAAGCAAATTGAAGAAGTCGTGAAAATGAAAGTCGGAAAAAACCTTTTTGATTTGAAAAGTGAAACGAGAGTCAATCCGGTCAACAAAACCAGCGAAAATAGAAATAAAATATGATATTCCGGCGCGTAGTGAACAAACATATTTATTCCGTGATTTACAGAACTTAATTTCAGTTCTTCAGATGTCGTAATTCGTTCATTCCAAGTAACGGTAAAATGCGTAAAAAAACTTGCAATCGAAAAAACAAACGCAGAAAAAGAAACCCCTAAAAGTAATTGTCTTTTTTTGATTATTGCATTCATAAATTTTTAGACACCAAAAACCTGAAAAAGTTCCGCAAAAATCATTTTGCTTGATGCGCTTCCATATAATCGCGGAGAATTTGATTGACTTTTGCGGGATAATTAAATTCCAACGATTTGAAGAATTTGATTAAATCTTTGTCAATCGGGAAGTTTTCCTGATGTTTTCGCGGAATCGGCTTGAAACCTTTGCGTAACAAAGAATCTTTAAACATTTCTTTGGTAATCGGCGGAATATCCGTATAATCAATATCTTCATCTTTCATATTATTCCTATAAAATCAGCGCGTCAATTATTTTGTTGTTCGCGTTTTTTCTGCCGTTGTTGTTCGAGCCATTGTTGATAGGCGGCTTTGCCTTTTTCAAATTCGGCGGCAGAGGCGTAGAAATTGTGCGAACCGTCGTTTTTTTCGACATTCAGGACATAGAAAATATAATTCGTCTGCGCCGGATTTAATGCCGCGAGAATCGAGCTTTCGGTTACGGAAGAAATCGGTCCGGGCGGAATTCCGGCGTATTTTCGCGTGTTGTAGGGCGAAGTTGATTCCAGATCGCTTTTGTGAATTGTGCCGTCCCAACGGTTTTCCATTTTGGCGATATAAACCGCTGTTTGGTCAATGCCGAGAGCCATATTTTTGCTCAAACGGTTGTAAATTACGGACGCGACAATCGGACGTTCATCTTCGTATTTCGATTCGGTTTCGATGAGCGAGGCAATCGTAACAATTTCCTGCGGCGTTCTGCCGAGAGATTTGGCTTTTTCGCTCCATTCGGGTTTCCAGAATTTTTTGAATTGTCCGACCATTGCCGTGATAATTTCCTTCGGTGTCGTGTCTTTCGGAAAAGTGTAAGTCGTCGGATACATATAACCTTCGAGATTTTTTGCCGTCGGCGCAATGTCTTGGATAAGCGATGTGTCGTTCATATAACTAACGAGAACTTTGTCTTCAACCGGCGGATTTGAAGGGAATTTTTCGTTAATTCGTTTGGCAATATCAAAGCGCGTAAAGCCTTCGGGAATCGTGATTTTCGTGGTGCGTTCTTCACCCTTTTCGAGTTCTTTCAAAACTTGCAACGGCGTAATCGGTGATGAAAATTGATATTCACCGGCTTTTAATTTGCTTGCGTCGCCCAAAGTGCGAAGATAAATTGACAAAGGCATCGAACCATTTAAAATTCCTTCCGAAGTTAATTTGCCAATGATTTCATTCGGCGTTGAACCTTTCGGAATTGTAATAAATTGGCTTGCCTTCGCGTGTGTGTGCGGTGCATTGAGCGCAGAATAAAGCCAATACGAAGCACCGCTGACGGTTAGAATCAAAACTAAAAAAAGAACGATAAGAATTGTTGTAAATTTCATTGCCGCTAAATTTTATCAAAATAATGAAACCGCAATCAATTTGCAGACGAAATATGCCTTGTGCTGAAAAATAAGAGTCTAAATTACATAACGCTGATGATTTTCGCGCCCGTGCTGATTTTAACGGGTTTTCTCGGCTTCGTTTTGCCCGACGGTTTGATGAGCAACGCGCCTGCATATAACATCTTTCACATCATTTTCGGCGCAATCGGTTTGGCATTTGTCCTGTTCAAAAGGGAAGATTTCATACGCGGCTTCAATATCTCATTCGGCTTGATTGACCTCTACCAAGCCGCCGCGAGCTTTCTGCATTGGTTTCCCGAACAGCATTTCCAATGGAAAACCGCTGATGACATTTTGCACATTGTCATTGGTAGCGCGTTGGCTTTGATTGGATTATTCGGGAAAAGAAAGAACTAATGACGGATCATATAAATTAGTTTCGTTTCAATCTAATTTCTAATACTCGCGCAGACGCAATTCCATAACTTCATTTTTCGCATCAAATCCGGCGCGTTCATAGAAACTTACGGCTTGTTCGCTCGGATAAACTATGAGCAACTCCAAATCTTCTGCGCTTGCCCAATCTTTAACCGTTTGCAGCAGTTTTGAGCCGATGCCTTTATTTCGATATTCGGGTTTGGTGTAATTATTGGTCAGATAACCGAATTGGTCACGGATTTTGCACGGACGCGGCACTAAATCTATTCTATGCACGAAAATATGCGCGGCGATTTCACTGCCTTCTTCGGCAATCCAATAAACATAGAAACCGTTTTCCAAGCCGCGCCTCAGAAAAGAAACACAGGATTCTATAAATTCCGATTTGCCGACCACCGGCGTTTCATCTGCGTCCAAAATTCGGAATTCCCAACGCAATTCCGCGAGTTGATTCAAATCTTCAAAGGTTGCTTGTCGGTAATTCATTTGCTTTATCTCTCAAAAAGACAATTATTTCACCGTTTTCGCTTCCGCTTTATTCGGTGGGCTTGACCGGTCAACGGCTTCGTCTTCGACTTCGCCGCCCGGACTGATTGGAATTTCCGCCGGATTTTTGTAGAGCAAGCCGCGTTCTTCCGAATCGGCTTCGATGTTGATTTTCGGCGCAGATGTCGGCGGTGTGTAGCCGGGGTAATCTACGCGGGAATGATAAATTGCGACAAGCGATTTAATCATTGATTCGCGGATGACCGTGAGTTCACGAAGCGTCAAATCGCATTCATCGAGTTGGTCGTCCGCCAAAATCGCGTCAATGATTTTGGTAACGATAAAGCGGATATTTTCGGGAGTTGGTTCGCTTAAAGAGCGGGCGGCGGCTTCGCACGAGTCAGCAATCATCATAATTGCGGCTTCGCGGAATTGCGGTTTCGGACCCGGATAACGAAAATCATTTTCCGAAATATCGTCCGCGTCGCGGGCTTCCGATTGCGCTTTTCGCAAGAAATAATGCAAAGTTCGTGTGCCGTGGTGTTGTGGAATAAAATCAATAATTCTTTGCGGCAAACCCATTTCTTTGCCGAGTTTTACGCCGTAGGTAACGTGGCTGATGATGATTTTCGCGCTTTGCGACGGTTTTAATCTATCGTGCGGATTTTTTCCTAATTGATTTTCGACAAAATGTTCGGGCGCGGCAGATTTCCCGATGTCGTGATAAAGTGCGCCGATTCTTGCCAAAAGTCCGTTTGCACCGACGGCGCGGCAGGCTTCTTCGGCAAGCTGTCCGACGGCGTGACTGTGTTGATTCGTTCCGGGCGCACGAAGCGCAAGCTGTCCAAGCGCGGGCAAATCGGCGTTTGAAAGTTCCAAAAGTTTAACGTCAGTCAAAATTCCGAAAACATTTTCGCACATTGGCAAGAAAACTGCCGTAACTGCCGCCGTTATCAAACCGCTCGAAAGCCCGCAGGCAATCGCTAACATTACAGTATTCAAAATGAACGGCTGTTGCGTGTAACCGATTAAAGCCAACGCCGTTGCCGCGCTTGCCAAACCGACGAGAACGCCCGCGATTGTTACCGATTGGCGCGAACGGTAACGCCCGATTCCATAAACTGCAACCGCCGAAGCAATCGCCGAAAACACCGTAAATTCCATTGGTTTCGGCGAAATTAATCCGGCAATCAAAGCCAGAAACATTCCTGTAAAAAGTGCGGTGCGTCTGTCGGCAAGAAGTGTCATTAAAAGCGAACCGAACGCAAACGGAATCGCAAATGACCAAAGCATCGGATCATTAAGCGGTGCTTTGACATTTTGTGCGGCAGTAAATTCGGCGAGACGGAAAAACGCCGCCATTAATGCCGTCTGAATTATTACGATAAAGCCGAAAAGCGCGAAACTTTTTTCCGCTGAGAGTGCCAGCCGCGCTCCTGATTGATTGTGTTCGATGAATTTCCAAGCCACCCAAAACAGTGCGGAAATCAAAATCAGAAGTCCGAAAAACCTGTTTATTTGCCGTGTGTTTGTTGCGTAATTACGAATTGCCGAAATTTTTTGTAAGGCTTCCCGTGTGATGATGTCGCCTTCATCAACTATTTTTTGTCCGCGTTTGAGCGAAACCGTTACCGGCTTGACGCTTTTGACAATCGCTTCACGCGAATTTCCGGTTTGCACCGCGTCATAAACAATGCTCGGCTGAATCAGCGGCGCAAGTGCCGCATTGAAGGCTTCGATTTCCTTTTCGTTTAAACTGCGGATTTGTCCCAAACCTGTTTTTAATTTGTTTCGCGCTTCGGAGAGTGCGGACATCGAAGATTCGGGATTCGTGATTTTCTTTGATAAATTCGGCTTCTGACGGTCAACCAGCGTGATTTCGTTCGAGAAAAATACGCGGTCTTGGTCGCCGTAAATCTGTCCGTTTGCGCTTTCGCGTAAAATTCTTGTTACTGAATCGAGTTCATTTGTGCTGAAATTTCTGCTCGTGAAAATCTTACCTAATTCCGCGCCGCCCGCGCCCGTCCATTGCGCTTCGATTTTTGCGTTTGAGTTGTTTCGCTGATTTGAATTTGAATGACTTTCGGTTTTGCGTTGCAGGTTTTCCCACGCCGAACGGAAACTTTGCACGGCTTCTTCCGCAAGATTAGTTTGTTCGGTAAAAATCGGCTCGATTGTTTCGCGGGCGGATTGTTTGAGATTTTCGGTTTCGGTTTCGTCAATCGTAAAAATATCAGCCGGAGCGGTTATATCTTCGCGGGCGATGTCGCCTTCTTTATAAATCTCAACCGAAGAACGCCAAAACGGATTATTGATCAGAAATGTCGTGATAATGCAAAGCAGAACAAAACATACCCAAAAAATCTGCCGCGCCGTTAGTTTTCCAACCGTGCGCGAAGCAAATTTATTGATTGCATTTTGCGCTTTTGTCAGCGGATTTTTTGAGCCTGAAAGACGTTTATTCATTATTTGTTTGCATCGTTGTTAATAGTTGGTTGCAAAATCTGTATTGGCAACTAACAACGAATTACTAACCACTAACGCGCCGATTTTTTCAACCAAAGGACGTAATGTTTTCGGTTGAATAGCTGAAATTGCCACGATTTCCGCTGTCTTGTCAAGCGAGATTTGCCGTTCGAGAGCTTCAAGCGAAATTTCATCAAGCAAATCCGCCTTGTTCAAAACGATGATTTGCGGGATTTCGTTCAATTTTAATTCGTGCAAAATTTTATCAACCGATTCAATTTGCTGAACGGCTCGCGGATTCGATGCGTCAATGACGTGAACCAATAAATCCGAATCGGAAATTTCTTCGAGCGTGGCGCGGAAAGCGGCAACCAGCGCGGGCGGCAAATCGCGGATAAAACCGACGGTATCGTTGATGATTATTTCTTGTTCAATCGGCAGACGCAAACGCCGCGAAGTCGGGTCGAGCGTCGCAAACATTTTCTTTTCCGCATAAACTTCGCTTTGCGTCAGCGTGTTGAGCAATGTGGATTTACCGGCGTTTGTATAACCGACAAGCGAAATTATCGGGACATTTCGGCTAATGCGATGTTTGCGGCGTTCGTTTCTTTGGCGCGAAAGATTATCAACTTGCTTTTCGAGATTGGTAATTTTATCGCGCACGCGGCGGCGGTCGGTTTCGAGTTTTGTTTCGCCCGGACCGCGTCCGCCGATTCCGCCTGCGAGACGTGAAAACGCCGGATTCAAACCTTGTGCAAGACGCGGCAATAAATATTTTAACTGCGCGAGTTCGACTTGCAATTTTCCTTCGCGGGATTGGGCGCGTTGGGCGAAAATGTCCAAAATAAGTTGCGGTCGGTCAATGACTTTTAATTCGGTCGCAAGCGAAAGCGCACGAACTTGTGCCGGAGTTAATTCGGTGTCGAAAACAATCAAATCCGCGCCCAGTCGCATCGAACGCACGAGAAGTTCTTCCAATTTTCCGCGCCCAAGCACGGTTTTCGGATCAATTTGCGGACGGCGTTGAATGATTTTATCCAAAACAATCGCATCCGCCGAAAGCGTCAATTCTTCCAATTCGGCAAGCGATTCTTCGGCTTCGGACAAATAACCTGTCGTAACATTTACCAAAATCACGCGGTCGCGGTTTGTCTGGCGGTTTCGCGCCGTCAAACGAATCCGCGCCATTTCGTTTTCGAGCGAATTAATCAAACCGATAAAATCCGTGTCGAGTTGCGACGGCACATTCGGTTCGAGAAATTCATAAGGCAACGATTGACTTTCGGTTTCGAGTTTTTCGGCGGTTGAAGGAACAAGATGCGCCGAATAAACCAAATCGGGCAAACCCGTAATTTCATTGACTTGAATAATTGACATCAAATCGAGCCGCAGCAAAGCCAAGTCGGTCAAATCGTCCTGTGTCAATTTTTCTTTGTTGAGATGCGTATGCACACAGCGAAGTCCGCGAAATCGTTCGGAAGAAACGCGAGCGCGACCAAAATCGGGCATTTCAATTGTTTTCGCATTCCCGACCATTACATATTCCACTTGACCTTTGCGATTTAAGAGAACGCCGATTTGACGACCTGTTTCGTAAGAAATTTCCGAAAGCTGACGGGCTAATTCGGGCGAAACGATTTGTTCAGGGGCAACACGCCGCGTGTAAAGACGCTCGATGCGCCGCAGTTGATTATGTTTTAAGCCTTGTGTAAATCCGTGAATGTTGCTAATAATTTACAGCCTCCAATTTGTTAATTATAACATAGCGTAAGTTTGACGGGCATCAGAAACGATTATAATCAGCCGAATTTGTTTCAATCGCCAAGATATTTGCGCTTCGGAATGCGTTTATGATTAGGAAACAAAGCACGGCATTATCAATTATTAACTAACGTCAGTTCGGGATAAGGACTGGAGCGCAAGCGTCCCGCTTGCAATGAGCG
>CAZJQP010000096.1:0-18562 GCA_964548225.1 uncultured Blastocatellaceae bacterium
AACAGATTGAAAATGCTCGCTTGAGAATAAGGTTATGAATTATGCACAGGCTTCAGTTAAGTCCGAACCTTTGCCGACTTATCTTGGAATGTTTGTCCAAAGACTTGATAAAGATAAAGTTGCCGAAATTAAGAAGAAAGATTACACAAACGCGCTTGTCGGCAAGGACGAATTGCTTAAGGACGATGATTTGCCGATTGCGGAAGGCAATCCGAATCTGCTTTTATATTCGGACTCAAGGGAAATTTCGCCAAATGATTTACAGCTTATCCAATTAGACACGATAAAATCGGACGGCACGATGAAATATCTTGAGTTTCAAGCCGCGCCAGTTGACGAAAAACCCGACATCAAACGCATCCGCATTCCCGACGGCTTGGCAAACGGTAAATATGCTTTTGTTATTTTGGACGGAGACCTTGACGACGGGAAACATAAGTTTTGGGCTTTCCAAATAAAGAATTCGGACAAGGCAAACAATGATGCAACCTTAAAATCCAAGACGGTATCGCTTAAACCGAAGGAAAAAGTAAATGATTCGACGCAAACACAAACAAATACTCAGGTTGTGCAACAACCCAGCGTTCCGCCGCCTGTGGGTTCAACGCCTGCAACTCTGAAAAGCAATAATGTCATTTTCAGAAGCGGACCGACGCAAAATTCAGCCGCACTCGGTAAATTGAGTCGCGGGCAAAAGGTTTATGTGATAGGTTATTCGAGTCAATACGAATATTTTACAAGTCAAAAATCGGGCGAAACGATGTATTCAAACTATGCGGAAGTTCAGACCCAAAACGGTAAAAGAGGATGGGTTTATGCGGCTTATCTAAGATAATGAAAATAAATAAATTCTGGCTAATTGTTTTAATTCTCGGCGGCATAATTTTGTCGGGTTGCGCCAAAAAAGAGAATTGGGAAACCTTTCCGGCGAACAAAACGAACGGTGCGGGCGGTGAGTTTGAGAAAAATTTGCCGTCGGATTTTCAAATTCCGACGGAAACTGTCGGGAAAAAGATGCTTAAAGAATACGGCGCAGTCTTTGTTGCGCGGGGCGAGAGCCTTCCGCCGAAGGTTGTGGTCTTTAAGGACGAGGCGGAAGTTTCTTCTTTCCAATCTTCGCTTAAGATTTCTTCCGAAAGAATCGGTTCTTTCACGCTCGAACTCCAAACTCCGGCGATGAACGCGCTCAAAGAAGCGATTGCCGAAGCTAAACAATCGAACCTGACAATTACGCCACGCGGCGAAGATTCTGCCAAAAGAACTTACGGCGAGACCGTCAAACTCTGGGCAAGTCGCGTTAATCCCGGTCTTGAACACTGGGTAAAAAAAGGGAAATTGACGCAAACTGATGCCGATAAAATCAAAAATCTTTCGCCATTTGAACAAGTTGCGGAAATCTTTAAATTAGAATCGCAAGGAATGTTTTTCGCAAAAGATTTATCGAAATCAATCATTTATTCGGTTGCGCCGCCCGGAACTTCGCAACATCTTTCGCTTCTCGCGCTCGACATCAATGAACACGATAACAAAAAAGTCCGTGAGATTTTAGCCCGGCACGGCTGGTTTCAAACCGTCGTTTCTGATTTGCCGCATTTTACATATCTCGGTGCGAGGGCGGAAGAATTGCCGAAGCTCGGATTAACAAAAAACGAAAACACCGACCGCATTTATTGGATTCCGTCTATCTAAAATGCAGAAACACACGCGGAATAAGTGTGCCGAATTTTCGCACTTATTCCGTGTGTGTTTCCTCATAACAAATTCTATTTTTTCAACATCGGCTTCAAGGCTTTATAAATATTTTCGGTCATAATTACTGCACCTTTCGCGTTCGGATGAATGCCGTCGGGTTGGTTCAAATCTTTGTTGAGCGCAACATTTTCTAACAAAAACGGCAGAAATTCGACTTTGTGTTGGGTTGCAAGGTCGGGAAAGACCGCTTGGTATTCGCGTTGATATTCAGAACCAACGGACGGTGGTGCGAGCATTCCGCAAAGCAAAACTTTGACATTTTTCTTCTTGGCTTTTTCGATAATTTTGGATAAATTTCGCTTCATATTTGCCACGGGCATTCGGCGAAGCAAATCGTTTGCACCAAGTTCGAGAATGAGAATTTCGACTTTTTCTTGCTCCAAAATCCAATCAACGCGCTCCAAACCGCCAATTGAAGTGTCGCCCGAAACTCCGGCATTAACGACCTCATATATATAACCGTCCGCGTCTAATTTTTGTTGAAGAAGATACGGGTAAGATTCTTTTTCGAGCAAGCCGAATCCGGCAGTCAAACTGTCGCCGAAAGCAATAATTTTTGGACGATTCGTGGCAATCTGCGGAGTTTTCAAAGGCTTTTTGCCATCGCCGCTAAACTGCGCCGTTGAAGTCTTACACCCGAAAACCGCGAATGCTACAGCCCAAAAACAAATAATCGTTAATCCAAATCGAAGGTGTTTCATAAAATACAAACTTTATTACATTTTAACTCGTTTTATAAGATGCAGTTTTATTGAAACTTGTTCGTGGCTTTTTCGCAAGTTATGATTGAAATTGTTAATGGTTCATTGTTAGTGGTTCTTTTCCTCTGCTTTGCAAAGAACCACTAACAATGAACCATTAACCAAATTTATGATTGAACTAAAAAACGTAACAAAAACCGTGCGTTCCGGTGCGGAAAATTTGACGATTCTCAATGATGTTTCTTTTACAATTCCCGATGGCGAATTTGTTGCCGTAACCGGAGCTTCGGGAAGCGGAAAATCAACGCTTTTGGGCTTGATTGCGGGACTTGATGCGCCGAGTTCGGGCGCAGTTTTAATTGACGGCGAAAACGTAACCGAAATGAATGAAGACAATCTTGCCGTTTTGCGTAGCACGAAAATCGGCTTTGTTTTTCAATCATTTCATCTGATTCCATCGCTCACGGCTTTTGAAAACGTGCTGATTCCGATGGAAATTTTAGGCTTAAAAGAAGCCAAATCACGCGCTCAAACTTTGCTTGAACAAGTTGATTTAACCAATCGCGGACATCATTATCCAACCGAGCTTTCAGGCGGCGAACAGCAACGAATCGCCATTGCGCGGGCTTTTGCGAACAATCCGAAAATCCTGCTCGCGGATGAACCGACCGGCAATCTCGATTCAAAAAACGGAGCGCATATTTTCGATTTGATGACCGAATTGCATAAACAAAACAACGTAACTTTAGTTTTGGTAACGCACGACCAACATTTGGCGGAAATGGCACAAAGGCAAATTGTTTTGAAAGACGGACGAGTTTTGAGCGATAATTTAAACCACAAAGAAACAAAGACCACGAAGGAAATCTAAAACGAATCTTTGTGTTTTTGGTGTCTTTGTGGTGAAAAATATGAATTTTATTTTCAACTTAACATTTCGGGAAATTCGCTCATCGTGGCGGCGGCTTCTGTTTTTCTTTTTGTGCATTGCAATTGGCGTTGGTTCGGTGGTTGCACTTCGTTCGTTGATTCAGAATTTGAGTCAAGCCGTCGGCGGCGATGCGCGGGCGTTGTTGACGGCGGATTTTGAAATTAGTTCAACGAACGATTTTTCGCCGATTGAGATTCAAAAAATCGAAGATGTCATCGGCAAGTCAAACATCATCGAAGCCCGAAACGAAGCGATTACCACCTCGCAGATGGCGCGTCCCATTGATGCGGCTAACGAAAATCTTTCATTTGTCGAACTGAAAGGCATCGAACCGCCATTTCCTTTGGTTGGAAATTTTACGCTTTCTGGCGGAAAACCTTTTGATTTCAAATTGCTTGAAAACGGCGGCGCGGTTGTTTCGCCGCTTTTGTTGGACGATTTGAAAATTAAGGTCGGGGATAAAATTAAAATTGCTGAAGGCACATTTGAGGTTCGTGCAACATTTGACGAGGAACCGGGCGGAACACGCGGATTTCGGCTCGGACCAAGAGTTTTTATCGAGAAAAAAGCGTTTGACAGCATCGGAATCACGACCGGCGCAGGCAGAATTCGGCGGCAGATTCTTTATCGAACTTCCGAAAATCCTTCAGAATTGGTCAAACAGCTTCGCACGAATTTGAAGGACACGATTTTGCGCGTCCAATCTTACCGCGACACGGAAGAAAATTTTAACGAACAATTCACCAGAACCGAAAATTATCTGTCTTTGACCGGACTGCTTATTTTGGTTTTGGGCGGCATCGGCGTTTGGAATGTGGCGCGGGTTTTTGTCGAACAAAAACGCAAATCGGTCGCAGTTTTGAAATGTTTGGGAGCAAACGGGACAAAAATTATTACCGTTTATCTGTTGCAAATTCTGACTTTAGGACTTTTGGGCAGTTTCTTCGGCGTGTTTTTGGCGCAATGTTTTTTGTGGTTTGCGCGGACGCAGTTTAATGATGCTTTGCCGGCTTCGATGAAATATTCGATTCATTTTTCGATTGCGTGGCAGGGAATTTTACTCGGCGTTTTGATTTCGTTGATTTTCTCGGCTTTGCCGCTTCTACAAGTCAGAAACATCAAACCACGGCTGCTTTTGCACGATGCGACGGGCGAAAAAACTCGCAAACTCGACCGCACAAAAACAATTATCGGTGCGGTTTCGCTCATCGGTTTGCTCGTGCTTGCCGTTTGGCAGGCGGGTTCACTTCTTGTCGGCGCATTTTTTCTCATCGGTTTGGGCGTTACGTCTGTTTTTCTTTATCTTGCGGCAGTAATTTTGACGATAATTTTGCGAAAATTTCGCGGTTTCAGTTCGTTTTCGATTACTCAAGCAATAAATTCGCTTTATCGTCCGGGCAATCAAACGCGGATAATTTTGCTTGCCGTCGGACTTGGCGCATTTGTCGTTTTGGCAGTTCAATCTTTGCAGTCAAATCTTGTCAGAGAGTTTGATTTTACGCGCAATCAGACGCTTCCAAGCCTTTTCATCATTGACATTCAACGCAGTCAAATCGAAGAAGTCCGCAAAATGCTCGAAGAAAAAACCGGCGAACCGGCGCAAACTTTGCCGACCATCCGCGCCCGCATCGCTTTTGTCAATGGCGAACCAATTGATCTCACAAACCGCGAAACGCGCCAACAACAAGGGCAAATTGGGCGCGAATTTGCCGTAACATATCGCCCGAATCTCGACAAAAACGAGGAAGTTATCGCCGGAACTTGGTGGAATGAAATTTCCGACGTGCCGGAAGTTTCGGTTGAAGAAGAAATGGCGCGGCGTTTGAATTTAAAGATTGGCGATTCGATGACATTTGATATTGTCGGCAGAAAAATCACGACTCGCGTCGCCAGCATTCGCAAGATTGATTTGCGAAACACACGCACCGTTTTCATATTCGTTTTCGCGCCGAATGTTTTGGAAAACGCACCGCAAACCTTTGCCGCAAATGTTTTGAAAAAATTGCCTGAAACCGAACGTCAGCGATTGCAAAGAAATCTGGTTGACCGTTTTCCGAATATTCAAATTTTCGATGTTGCCGATATTGTCGCGGCAGTTCAAAAACTCGTTAACAATTTTGTTTTGGCAATTTCATTTGTTGGAAGTTTTGTAATTTTGAGCGGAATTTTAATTCTCATTGGCTCAATTGCGCTAACCAAATCGCAAAGAATTTACGAAAATGCCGTTTTGAAAACTTTGGGCGCAAAACGCTTGACGCTTGCTTCGATTCTTTTCGCCGAATACGGACTTTTAGGTATTCTCGCCGGAATCATCGGGGCGAGTTTTGCGACTGCTCTGTCGTTTGCCGTTTCAAAATACGTTTTCGATATTGAATGGAGTTTCGATCCGAGTTTAACTCTTCTTGGGGTTTTGATTACAACAGTTTTAGTTACGGTTGTTGGTGCATTGGCGAGTTTTGATGTGCTTTTCCGAAAACCGCTGGCAACTTTGCGGTCGCAATAATTTATACAAAAAGAAATGTCCGTTTTTTCTCCAACATTACGCTTTATTGGGTGAATGGCAAAATTGAGGAGAAAAAAATGAGTGTAATTTGTCGAGCAACAAAAAATAATGAGCAAAATGCAATTTCGGCGGAAATTTTAATTGAATCAAACGGGATGCGCCGAAGTGTTTCGATCGGCGAGAGTCAAGAATTTGCAATCTCCGTCGGTGACCGCATTTTTTGTCTGATGGGCAATGTTTCGTTCAGCGTTCCAACCAAACCGAATGTTAAACTCTTTTCGCTCTCATCACAAAAAATCAGGCAAGCAAAATCGCTCCAACAAGCAATGTGGTTCGGCAAAAACGAAATCGTTATCGAAGAAAGAATGTTCGACGTAATGCGAATTTTATCGAATTAAATTAAACGCAATTCTATTCTCACAACTTGCCAAAAAATCAAAAGGCGCAAGATTTTTCTTGCGCCTTTTGATTTTTATTGATATTCAAACGGGTGATTTGCCAGCACAACACGCATATTGACTTGTCCGAAAAGCGTTTCCAGATATGCGCCAAAGCGATGCAAAATCGGGACTAAATCTTTTTTGCTCGTCGTTATAAGAACTTCTTCAATGAATCTTTCAACTGTTTCTTTGTCTTTGTAAAATAAAAATCTTAAAGCTCCGCTGTCGAAATTCGTCAGATTTTTATGAAGTTCGGGCAAAGGATATTTGTCGGGATTTTCTTCGGCTTTTTTGACTTCTTGCAGAATTTTCCAGAGTTCACGGCGCAAAATCATTGATTGGTCTAATTTCGTTTTGATGTTCGGGAAAATGTCAAACGGCTCAACTTCGGGAGCGATGACTTGCGCGAAATTTATCAAAGTCAATTGAAAACTGTCGTTCAGAAGTGCAAATGCAGTTTCGATTTTGGCGTAAATCAGCGGTGTTTGGCGAAGTTCGGAAAGTCCTGCGAGTTCGTGATTATAAACTTTTTTGAGTTCAATAGAAGCTGCATAACTTGCACCATCGAGCGCACCGAAAAGCGCGTCCGATTCGTCCGCAAAGCGCAACAGACGATTGTTGACATAATTCATCATTTCGCTGATTTGCTCACGAATACGCGAGAAAATCAAAAGTGAAGGTTTTAGCGGCTCATCTTTTTCGAGCATTTTTTCAACTACTGCGAGCCATTTTAAAATCTTTGCAAAACGCGGCAAAATCAAATTTAAATCGGCTTCGGTCGAAAATGATAATTGCTTGGTTTCGAGAATTCGGCACAAACCTTCGGGTAAAAATTGCTCGCCTGTTTTTTCTGCTGAAACGATTAATTTTTCAAACGCTTCGGTTTGCTTAAATCTTTCCGAAAGTGAATTACTCCAAGCTGTCCATTCGCCGAATTTCAGCGGCGCGGCGCGAAGAAGTCCTTCGCTCAAAAGAACTGCGTCTTTCAAAACCGCCGCGAGCTTAAAGATTTCCTCAGGTGAAACATCAAAAAATTCGTCTTCTGCATCAAGATTCAAAACATCGTCTTCCACCGCCGATTTTTTGTCTTTTATAGCCTTGCCGAGCCGGAAAACAATGCCGGAACACAACAAAAGCGTTGAATGCGTCAGATGAAATTCCTTTGTCCAATCGCGTGTCGAAGCCTTCGCACGACTTTCGTCCGCCAAGGAATGATTGCGAATGTTCAGAAAACTTTCCAAACCCGAAAGCCACAATCCGAGTTCAAACGCCAATTCCTTCGCGTCCAAAGCAGGCGCAGACGGCACATTCGGCGTTTCCGCGAGATTCATCATCGGCGGATTAGTCGGATTAAATGTCGAAGTTTCGATTACGGCAATATCCAAGGCAGGTTTTTCCTCTCAAAAATTTATGTTGGTTAGGAAGAAGACGAGCGCGGCAAAAACAACCGCTATTTAATTTATACCGCAAAATCGGTTGTTTTGGCAAGAAAATTCCTTCGTCGTTTGTCATTTGTTATTATTTTGTATTTGCGAAGGACAAAGAACAAATGAGGAAGGACAAAACAGAGATTTTAATTGCAACAAAAAACGCCGGAAAAGTTCGGGAACTGGAAAAATTGCTTGAAGATTCGGGAGATTTTCGATTGCGGAGTTTGAACGAATTTCCCGATGTTGCGGACGTAGAAGAAACGGGTACGACGTTTGCGGAAAACGCGGTTTTGAAGGCTCGAAGTTATGCAAAATTGACGAATCTTTTGGCTTTGGCAGATGATTCGGGGCTGGAAGTTGAAGTTTTGGGCGGTGCGCCCGGAGTTTTTTCGGCACGTTATGCGGGCGAAAATGCGTCGGACGCTGAAAAAATCGGGAAATTGTTAAATGAATTACAAGAAAAGAGGAATCGAAATGCAAGATTTGTTTGTGTGATGGCTTTGGCGAATGAAAAGAGCGAAATAATTCATCTGGCAGAAGGCATCTGCGAAGGCGAAATTGCCCTAAATGTAAGCGGAGCAAACGGTTTTGGTTACGATCCGGTTTTTATTCCCGAAGGTTTCGGACAAACTTTCGGAGAACTTTCGGCAGATGTGAAGCGCGAAATAAGCCATCGGGCGCGTGCAATTCGGAAAATAATTCGATTTTTGCGGGATTTTTAGATTATCTCACTTGACCAACGCATTTTTCGCCTGTAAAATTCGGCATTTGATACTGTTTCTTATATGAAACGATTTCAAAATTCGGGGCGTAGCACAGCCTGGTAGTGCGCTCGGTTTGGGACCGAGAGGTCGGATGTTCGAATCATCTCGCCCCGACCAATCGGCTATGTTATAGTTGGTATTAAAAAAATCCCCGTGATCGTTTGCTTTAAGGCAAACAAAAATGTTAAATCAAGTAGTATTTATAATCACAGATAACTTTGGAGGTTACACAATAAATTATGGCAAAAATGACACAAACGGATATTATTAACGAATTGGCGGATAAAACAGGCTTGAAAAAAGCTCAAGCAAAAGAGTTCTTCAGCGCATTGGCAGCAATGGCAGCAGCGGAAGTTAAACAAAACGGAGAATTTACTCTTCCGGGTTTCGGAAAATTGGTAAAAGCTACCCGTAAAGAACGTGAAGGACGCAATCCGGCAACCGGCGCGGTTATCAAAATCCCCGCCAAAACAACCGTTAAATTCCGACTCGGCAAAGCTATGAAAGACGCTGTAAGTTAAACAATAGCTTTTTTATATACATTAAGAAGACTGCTTGAATTGAAAAATTCGGCAGTCTTTTTTTGCCTTTAAAGCCGGGCAAAAAATCGTCTGAAGGCGATACTCTTAACAAAGTTACAAAACTGTAAAAAAAAATGATGACAAACCGAAATTTTTCTGATAAGATACTTTCATACGTTGGGGAATTTACCGATAGATACAATTTTTCAGCAACTTTTCGGTTGAAAATTTCTTCTAAATAAAGAAAAAGAAAAAAAATCTTTTTCAGTGATTTTAGTTGCTTTGCAACAAATTTCACAAAATAACGTATTTGCTTTATTAATCAAATGAAGGAAGGAGAATATAACGTGGTAGCAGCAGCAAAACAAATGACTTTACAGGATAGAATCCTACAAATTGACCATATTCAAGCACGTCGTTTCGCAAAATTAAACGGCGCGGCGATGGAAATCGCAACGGAAGGAATCATCAGGCATCTAAAGGCTTGTGCCAAAATGGATGTCAATCCCGATGCTTCAGCCGTGCGCGAAATAATTGATGATGCTCTTAACGGCAGAAGAGTTTTCGCGGAAACGTCGAATGACCTTCTCGCCGCATAAATTTTGGTTTTTTATATTTTTTTTAGCAATACATATTTTGACCGCCTTTATTTTTGGCGGTCATTTTTTTTTTTATCAGTGGTGATTAGATAATTTTTCGTTGCAAACCCCAAAATTAGATTTTGCAACGAACAATTATCTACTCACCACTGATAAAATCTAATTTTTCAATCTAACACGATAGAGTAAATACTCTCCGTGCGTTTCGGCTTCGCCGCGTTCATACCATTTGTCGAGATTCGTAAAATTCACTTCCCAATCTTGCGGGACAACAATGTAGGAAAGAATTGTTTCGGGTGATGAGCGCGGATTGAAATTTTTGAGATATGCGCCCATTTTTCGTGCTTCTTCATCAATTTCACCGTAGGTCAAAGGCTTGTATTCGGAATTCAGACGGTCAGTGTGCCTGCCCCAGCCGAAAAGCGCAATCATCGAAACAAAGTCGCCGCGTTTGATTGATTCGGCAAGTTGTTTTTCGTCAATGTTTTGAAAATATAGATATTGATAATAACGCTCTTTGTTTTCCTGCCACGTTACGCCCGCGAAAACGTGCTGATGCCGCGCCCAGAGAACCGATTGCGGCGCAACCGTCGGCATATCATCGCCTTGCGTCATCGAAAGCGGAAAAACGACTGATTTATGCGGATTTGTTTCGGTTTTGGCGAGTTCTGTCAAACGCTTTGCAACGGGCATTCCTTTATCACGTTCGACGTTGGCATCGTCCAAAATCCGCACCGTGTAATGACATTCGACAAAACCCCAAACCGTTGCAAGAACAGCAACAATCGAAAAAACGACTTTCGGCATTAAAGTCTTAAACCAATCGGTTTTTTTCAAGATAATTCCGATTGATGTTACCAACGCCAAACCCGCAACATAATTTCCGATAAATACTTGATAATGAATTGGTTGAAGCGAACGTCCGGTAATAATTTGCTGATTAAAAACAATTATTGGAACAAGCGCAAATGAAATTACAAAAAGTGTTTCGCGCTCTTTTATCGAAATCTTTTTGAGCAAGATTCCAATCGCCAAAATCACCAGAACAAGCAAGCTGATGTATTCGGGAACACGCCAAATGTCCGGCATTCGAGTATGAACGAGAAGTTGAACATCGTCCATCGTGTGCGAACGCTTTGACAGCAAAACTGCGTAGGGAATTAAGGCAAACAAACAACTTGCGCCGAGCGCAAGAAACGCTTTGAAATCGCGCCGAAAACCTTCGGGACGCACTAATGCCCAAATAATAAAAACTGCTCCAAGCCACGCGGCGGCAGTTGTCCAAGTGTAAAAATACGAAAAAACCGTAAAGGCAAAACAAAACGATGCAAAAACACAGTAAATTATACGTTTGCGTTCATTTTCGCTGTTAATTAAAAGCCAAACTAACGCCATCAACGCAAAAAACGCGGCAAACGGCACGGCTGGAATATATCGTCGAAACGCAGGAAAATACGGATACGCATAACTCCAACCCGTAATCTCGCCAATCGCACCTTCGCCTGCCATAATCGCGCCGCCGGCTAAAATCACAAGCGTTCCTGCCATCGCAAACAGCGAATCGTCAGTCAATTTTCCGACTAGCCAAAAACAGGCAAGCGCGGCAAAAAATCCGGCAAATGCGCCACCGAGCGTCATTGCCCAAGGGGCATTTACGCCGAAAATACGCGCCGGAATCGCTAAAACATAAGGCGCGGCAAATTGTATCGAAAAGAGAGATTCTTCCTGCGGTTTTTCGGGGGAATCATCGCGTCCGGTGTAAGGATCGTTTTTGCGCGGTCTCCCGTCAATCAAAGCCTTGATGTAAGAAGCATAAGCAACTTCGTCAATGTCGTTATAAGCGTAATGACCTTGCCAATCGTCGCCGCGAAGATAAAGCATCTTAAACTGCGGATAAAGCGTAAAAGCGACCAAAAAAATTCCGGCGATTATGCCGAATTGCCAACGTAATTTCATAGTTCAAAAATTCAAAGTTTTTACTTTTCCCGAACTCGATTTTAAAGAAAAGAAATCACAGATTACCACACAGAATGTAAAACGTAGAAGGTAACAATGAACTTTGAATTTTGAACTTTGAACTTTGAACGCTAAAATAAGCATTATGAATTTAAAAGAAAAAATTGTTGCCGATATGACCGCTGCAATGAAAGCGAAAGACGCGAATCGGCTGTCCACTCTGCGAATGGCGAAAGCCGCCGTGATGAATGAAGAAAACAAACGCGGTGTCGGCGCGGTGTTGACCGATGACGAAGTTATGAAAGTTCTAACCAGCCTCGTCAAACAGCGCAAAGATTCCATCGAACAATTTACTGCTAACGGGCGTGCGGAACTTGCTGAGAAAGAGCAAGCCGAATTGTCTGTTTTAGAAGAATATCTGCCGCAAGCCGCAACGCAAGAAGAAGTTTCGGTGGCAGTCGAATCGGCAATCGCCGAAACAGGTGCGTCCTCAATGAAAGAAATGGGCGTGGTAATGAAAGCGGCAATTGCCAAATTGCAAGGCAAAAATGCGGACGGCAAAATGGTTAGCGAAACCGTTAAATCAAAATTGCAGTAAGTTTTATGTTGAAAACGTGGCTCGAAAAAAAACATTGGCAGCGCGGGAAGCGTGCGCTTGAACGCCAGCTTGATTATCAGCAGAAAAAAGCTGAAATCTTGCGTGATTCGGAAACCGAAGTGATGCTCAATGTTTTTTCCAAAGCGCGTGCCGTTCGCCAAAAACTCGAAGCCGTAAAAAAGATTAATGCTTCGGCGCGGATAATCGAGGTCGGAAGCGGCGCACACGGTTTGGTTTTCGGTTTTGGAGATGAGTTCAGCGTTGGTGTTGACCCTTTAGCGGTTGAATATAAAAGGCTTTTTCCGAAATGGCAGGAAGATACGAACACTGTGGCGGCAATCGGTGAAGAATTGCCGTTTGCCGATGATTTTTTTGACGTGGTTCTCAGCGATAATGTCATTGACCACGCTGAAAAACCTCTGAAAATTGTTGAAGAATTAGTCAGAATCTTAAAATCCGGCGGATTGCTCTATTTTACCGTCAACATTCATCATCCGTTTTATAATTTTGCCTCGAAAGCACACGGCGCGTGGAATGCGCTCGGAGTAAAACTTGAAATTTCGCCGTTTGCCGATCATACAGTTCATTTGACCGAAGCCGTAATGCGCGAGTTTTTTGCCGCACAACCGCTTGAAATCATCGAAACAACTTCGACCGTCGAGGCAACAAAAAACGCGCTCAAACAGATTAAATCACCGAACGCCGAACAGCGTTTGAAACAAATATTTTTCAAGAACGCGCTGTTTGAACTCGTTGCCCTAAAAAAATAAGCAATCGAAAATTTCGGACAATAAAAAAAGACGGCACAATGACCGTCTTTTTTTTGTTTAGCGTTTAAGCCTTTGGTTTACAATGGAGTTCCCGTGAAATCCAGATTAGTGATGTTGTCATTAATCGTTGTCGTAACCGGCGTAAAGCTATAGCGTTTTGAAACCGGAGCAATTGTGTATGAAATGCCCGTCGGGACATTGTTAAATTGATAAAATCCAAACGCATTTGTCGTTACTGAGATGCGTCCGCCACTGCTTGCATCGGTCAGCGAAATGCGAACACCGTTAATGCCTTGTCCACCGGCGTTGGTTACACGACCGGAAACCGAAGCTGCCGCTAAAGACGCGCTCGGAACTTGGACCTGGACGTTAATCGGTGAACCTGTTTTGAAGAATCCGATAGTTGCGTTCGCCATTGTCGGTGGACGATTTGAATCGAATCGGAAATTATACATCGTGCTCCAGCGAATTGCGTTTGCATTCGGATTTTGAGCAAGAGTTTCCGATCCCCACGTTATCGAACCGCCGCCTTGATTTGCAGTCCAAGGCGTGTTACTGAATCCGGCATTTCCCATTGTTCCGTCAGCACTCGATCCGGCTTGTTGCGGTGGAGCGTAGAATCCGACATTGCTTAAGGTTACACCCGTTCCGACAGGAACGCCGAAAGACTGAATTGCACGGTCAAGATTTTGGTTATAAATCGCATATTCATAATGCCAAACATTCGTCGAAGTTTGGGTTACTTTATAAGCGATATAAGCCGTGCCGTCTTGTCCCGGAGCAGGTCTGAATTCGCTTATTGTTGCACCTGTCCAAGCATAAATCGCCGGTTTTTGGCGTTGTGTTGTGCTAACAGGCGAGAAACTGAATGTTCCGGTTGTGCCGCTAACGTTGTATTGGCGATATGAAACATTGTTATACATATTGCACTGCGTCGGGTTTGTTTGACACCAAGCATATTCGTGCGGGGTAACATATTGCGCTTCGGCAAAATATGTTGCGCCCGAATTGAGCGTTGTGTTCAAATTATCTCTTTCAACCAGAATTCTGTGCGTCGGTCCGGCGTGTGTGTGTCCGTTGTGATCGTTATTCGGGGTTGCCGAATCGTTTCGCGGATAAAATCCGGTGAACGGGTTAATCCACGCTTTTGAACCGAGATTCGGACCTGAATTCAAACTTGCCGAATACGGATCTGAACATCCTGAACCGAGACGTGTGCCACCGACTCCGTTACAACCTAAACTACAAAGATTTTGTGTTAAAGCAGTAAAGGCGTGTTTGACTTGTCCTTGACCGATTTGCTCAAAGCGTTCGTTATTTGTCGTGCCGCCGCTTTGACGATAGAGAGCTTGCGGAATAACCGGATGGTCATTTGCCGGATTAGCGAACCAATTCAAATCAATCGTGCCGTAGTTGCACGAATCCGTTCCGACTGCCAGACCGACTTGCGTTCCGACAGCACTGCCGAATTGTGCCAAGCCGACAACATCACCGACAACAACATCAGGTCCCGGAGTTGTTCCGGCACTTGCGCCGCATTGTGATTGCGAATTAAAGAAACGCGCAAAAGCATCATTTCCCGACAAAATTTCGCCGCTGTTTTCAACGAGATAATCCGTTTCAGATTTGCCGTCAATCAACGTATCAATCGTTTTCATTGTTGTTGAAGACGAAAATTCTCCGACAATCGTGCCGGCATCAGTCGGACGACCGAGGTCGGCGGCATATTCGCTCGACAAAATCAATCTGCCTTCGCGGATAGTGAACTGACGGCTGTTCGCATCATAATCATATTGATGACCTTCGATGTTGAAGAAAGTGTATCCTGTTCTTTGATCACGAACTGCAAGTTCATAATGACTTCCGCCGAACGGCAATACTTCAACTACCAAATCATTTGCCGAAGCATTCATTTTCATCGGCAGTTCAAACGGACTTTGCGTTACGATTCTCATCGAACTCGGCAAAGGTCCGCGCAGACGATTATCGGTAACAATAACAGTCAATGGAGAATCTTGCACCGCGTCGAAACGTAAAACGCCTGTTTTTCTTCCTCCGTTCAGCCGATCCATATTAATGTTCATAGCGATATTTCCACCAGCTACAATCATCTTTTCTATGGTTACGCCGTTTGATTTCGTCGTGCTTTGATTGCTTTCGACTGCCAAAACCGCTGCGCCATTGCTAAATGACACAGTAAACAATAGCAATGCTACAAGAATTGTTTTTAACATAATTTTTTAGATTCCAGCCGCTCGGACTGCTTAAAATGATAGCTTCTAATTTTTTTGGGGGAATTAGACAGCCATAACCTCAATAGTATTTAAATTACAAAGATTATAACCTATATTTTATACACTACTTTTGTAAGTTGAATCAAGTCCGAAGTATAATAATTTTTTGCACAAGTGCGGTTTTTTCGGAGTAAAGCGTCAGCAAATTGCTCGAAATTGCGATTGAGCAGATTATTGTTCCTCTTTAAGTTCCAAATTATCTTATATTTATGAAAGAAGGTTGCACGAGCCAAAAAGTAAAAAAACAACGGGCAAAGCTCCCTGTTTTAAAAAATTCCAATAATCAGGAAAATCCAGAAAAAGACGGCATCCGCGACTCACGTTCGGCGCGTTGGCGGGCTTTTGCTTTGATTACGCTCAATGTTTTGATGATTTTGCACGTTATTCAATGGTGGGTAATGGGCAAAACTGTTTCGCCCATCGAGCCTTCGGAATCAATGTTCACGCTTCAAAACGGCGCGATAAACGCCGGTTTTATTTTCTTCACGCTGGCGATTTTGGCGACGCTGATTTTCGGGCGTTTTGTTTGCGGTTGGGGTTGCCACGTTCTCGCGCTTCAAGATTTGTGCGGCTGGCTTCTTAAAAAAATGGGGCTGAAACCGAAACCGTTTCGCTCACGGCTTTTGATTTTCATTCCGCTCGTCGTGGCGTTTTATATGTTTATTTATCCGAGTTTGGTGCGCTTTTTCACGAAACCGGCGAATGAACCGATGATTTCGCAATGGACGAATCACATTGTTACGACGGAGTTTTGGGCGACGTTTCCGACGGTTGCGGTGGCGATTCCGTTTCTTTTCATCTGCGGATTTATGACGGTGTATTTTCTCGGACAGAAAGGCTTTTGCACCTACGCTTGTCCGTATGGCGGATTTTTCTCGCTGGCGGACAAAGTTGCGCCCGGCAAGATTCGCGTAACCGATGCTTGCGAAGGTTGCGGACATTGCACGGCGGTTTGCACGTCAAATGTTTTGGTTCATAAAGAGGTTGCCGAATACGGAATGGTCGTTGACCAAGGCTGTATGAAATGTATGGATTGCGTCAGCGTTTGTCCGAACGACGCGCTTTATTTCGGCTTCGGCAAACCTGCGGTTGGCGTAAAACAGACGATTAAAAAGAATTATTCGCTAACTTGGATGGAAGAAATCGTCGGCGTTTTGACGTTTGCGGCGAGTTATTTCGCGGTCTGGAACGTCTATCAACTCGTCCCGATGCTGATGGCTCTCGGCATTGCGATTGTTTCAACCTATCTTGCGCTTAGAACCTTAAAATTGCTGACTGTAAAAGATTTATCGTTCTACAAGTTTAATCTCAAATCGTCCGGCAAACTAAAAAAAGCGGGTTGGGTTTTTATAATTTTCGCTACCGTTTGGCTCGGCTTAAACGCCCACAGCGGTTACGTCCGTTATTACGAACGCGCCGCCGCCCAAAAATACGAAGCGATTCAAATTCCCGACGAACTCGCGCTGGCGCAAGCAAATCCCGACCGTTGGCTGAGTCCGACCGACCGCCAAAACCTCGCCGACGGCAGAAAGTATTTTCAAAATGCCCAAAACGCCTCGCTGTTTGTTAATAAAGAATCGCTTTCAAAACTCGCGTGGATTGAATTTCTTTCGGGCAACACGGACGAAGCCTTAAACTTGCTCGACAAAGCCGCCCAATATCAAACCGGACAGGGCAGAGCCTTGAGTCTTTACTATCGCGGCGCGATTTTAAATCGTTCGGGACGATTTGAAGAAGCGTTAAAAAATCTCGACCAAGCCATCAAAGAACGCCCCGATTTATCTTCTGCCCGCGAAGAAAAAGGCGCGTCGCTGTGGCAATTAAACCGCCGCCAAGAAGCCGTTGCAACGTGGATTGAAACGCTTCGGCAAAACCCGCAACTTCCGCTCACAAGCCTTTATTTGGCGGGCGCAACCGCTTCCGTCGGACAGAAAGAAACTGCCGCGCAGTATGAAAAATACGCTGAAAAATACACGCCGCCCGACGCGCTTTTCAGTTGGATGCTCGGCTTGCGTCTGCAAAATATCGGAATGACCGAACTCGCCGAAAAACAATTCAACCGCGCCGCCCAACTTGATCCGGCATTCAAAACACAGGCAGAAACACGACCGTAAGGAAGTGTGTAAAAGTGGAGTTAATTTACACACTCCCTCACGCATTAGTATCTACATCTTTGACAAAGAAGGTTTTTGCGGCTGTGCCGCCTGATGTGCGGAAAGGCTTTGCCTTTCCGATGGCTTTTCCCCGCTTTTCGAGGCTACGCCTCCTGCCGCGCACGGCTCAAGGCGTAGCCTTTCGCCGGATTTTAGGTTAAATTGCGTCCGGCGAGGCAAAGCCGTCGCCGCACATCGGGCGGCACAGCCGCAAAAACAAGTCTTTCCGACTTGTGTAGATACTAATGCTCACGGTCGTGTTTCTGCCCTTTTTACTCGGCGACGGTTGCGCTTGCCGTGTTGCTCCAATCGCTGGTTTCGGCGCGTTTGGTTATCCAACGGGCGAGATAATGCGCGGTTTTGCCGACATCCGTTGCGTCGTGCGTTGTCTGAAACCAACGCCGCGTGGCTAAACCGAGATAGCGCAAATTCTTTTCGTTCAACTCCGACGTTTCGCCGACAAACACCCAGATTTCCGCGCCCCAAACGTCTTCCGGCTTGGCATTGACAGACGAATCGGTAAAATCATAAACCCGAATCCGATGAACGCGCCGCCGTTTAATTTCGACATCAATCTGCGGCACGACTGCCGGACGACCGACCGCCGTTTTCACCCCGTCGCGCACTTTCAAACCCATCTGCACTAATTGCGGCTTGCTGACATCCGGGTTTGCCCGCGCCGCTTTCGTCCAATTTTTTATCAAATCTTTTAATCTTTTCTGCGTTTCATTTTTCCGCGCCGTCTTGCCGCTCAACAACATTCGCGCCGCCGTCTGTTCGCTCAAAGCGGTTTCATAATCATCAATCGCCGCCTCAAACTCAGCCGCCTTCGCCGCGCTAAACCCAATGATTCCCGCGATTGCATTCAAACCTTGCAAAAAAACACGCGCAAAAGAAACTATTGCCCTGTCCTTCAATGATAAGTAATATTTCATCTCCAATCACTCTGCTATTTATATTTATTTAAAATTTATAACCCTAAATATTCTAATTATATCAATAAATAATGTATTAATATCTATTTATTTTAAAATTTTATCCCTAAAAATAAAATTTATAGCAATTTAATTTATATTTTTAGATATAAAAATTAAATCTTTAATGCTCGAAATCATTTTTATATATATAAAAATGATTTCGAGCATTAAAG
>CAZJQP010000097.1:0-18504 GCA_964548225.1 uncultured Blastocatellaceae bacterium
ATCTTTAGATGTGTTTTTTGTTGTTTCTTCCGAAGGTTTCGGAGTTGCAGCGTTGGTGTTTTGAACCGTTTGCGTTCCTCGATTGCTTGTAAAAGAACAACTCGTAGCGAAAATTGCGATTGCCGTAAGAAGTATCGTATTTTTTATCATTTTTTTATTCTGAACCTGAAAGTATTTTTCGATTTTGCGAGCGGAAAGTCAAATATTATGGACGAAAATATAACAAATGTATTTCACGGATTTTTAAATCTGTCGGCAAAGGAAAAATTGAAATTGGTCGAAGCTATCAACGAATATTTCGACTCAAACGAACGTGAGCCGATTCGCGCCGATTGGGAGAAAAAATTTGCTGAGATTGATTTCGATAAAACCAACTGCAAATGTTGCGGAAAATAAAATCTCGCACTTAATTACTTTAAAGATTTGCGGCAAATTGAAGACCTTGCTGTTCTTCGACAAAAACTCGCCATTGCTAACAAGGAAGCATCGAAGAGGAATTTTCTGCCCCGAATTTTGTTTGATGGTGATTATTTAACCGAAAAACAAACCTAATCGCTTTTGCAAGACTGCGAAGAATTGCAGAAAATGTTGGTTGCAACTTTAAAAAACAACGAAAACCGATTAATTTATGACAACTTCAAAAAAATCTTCGTTTCTCAAGCCTTCGCTTGATTGGCTTCTGGTATTTGTGCCAATTGCGATTGCTTTGCGGTTTATTCCGGCGTTGGAAAGTCCGACGGCTTTGTTTATCTGTTCGGGATTGGCGATTATTCCGCTTGCCGGTTGGATGGGAAAGGCGACAGAGCATTTGGCGGAACATTTGGGGCAGGGAATCGGCGGACTTTTAAACGCGACATTCGGCAACGCGGCGGAATTGATTATTGCGCTTTTTGCTTTATCGAAAGGTTTAGAAGGTGTTGTAAAAGCCTCGATTACCGGATCAATAATCGGAAATATGCTTCTTGTTTTGGGACTTTCGCTAATTGCCGGCGGCGCGAAATTCAAGACACAGAAATTTGATCGAACAGCGGCAAGCACTTCAGCCACAGCTTTGACTTTGGCGGCGATTGCCTTGCTTATTCCGACGATTTTTCATCTTGTTGCCGCACAAGTTCCGGTAGCAAATGGCGGTTGGACTGCACAAAAAGAGCAAAATCTTTCATTGGCGATTGCTTTTGTTTTGTTTTTGACTTATCTCGGAACGCTTTATTTTTCGCTTGTTACCCACAAAGATTTATTCGTGGGCGAAGCCATGCAAGGTGCGGCTGAGGAAGTCGGGAAAGAAGAAGAAAAATCAGGCGAGCATTGGACGAAAGGAAAATCAATCGTAATTTTGCTTGTTGCTACTGGATTTGTTGCGCTAATTTCCGAATTTCTCGTCGGTGCAGTTGAAGCCGCCCGCGGCGCACTCGGATTTACAGAGGTTTTTGTCGGCGTAATTGTTGTGGCAATCATCGGAAATGCGGCAGAGCATTCGTCGGCAGTTTTAATGGCAATGCGGAATAAAATGGATTTGTCGCTGGGCATCGCGCTCGGTTCATCATTGCAAATCGCACTTTTTGTTGCGCCGGTATTGATTTTCGCTTCTTATGCTTTCGGCAAACCAATGAATCTTGAATTTACAATTCCTGAAGTTGTTGCTGTTTTCGGTTCTATTTTGATTGTTCAGCAAATTAGCTCAGACGGTGAATCGAATTGGGTAGAAGGTTTGCAATTATTGGCGGTTTATACGATTTTGGGCATTTTATTTTACTATTTGCCGGATGCACATCACGCCGCGACATCGGCACATTAAAAAAATATTTTTTTGCGATGACCTTTTTTTTTTACAAATGTCGTTTATATGAACAGAAGCGAAAAAAATCGTTTCAGAAAATTAGATGAAGGTGAAAAAAATATGAAAAAGAATTTTATTAATTATGCGTTGATTTTAGTTTTTGCGGCAATTATGAGCGTCTCGGCAATGACGGTAAAAGCCGGAAATTTGGCGAGTTATGTTTCAATGGAACCGGCTTTGACAAATGTTGGTGAACAGGATTTTGTTTTGGTGAACAAAACAGGAGTTGAAATTTACGCTCTTTATATTACACCGCACAGTGCGAAACAGTGGGGCGACGATGTTCTCGGCATTGATACGCTGATGCACAACGAATATACAACAATTACGTTTGCGCCTAAAACAAGAGCAACATATTGGGATTTACGCATTGAAGATGAAGACGGAAATTATATTGAATGGGACAAATTCAATCTGAAGAAAATTTCCAGAATTCAACTTTTCTACGAAAATGGCGAAGCAACGGCAATTTACGATTAATGTTTGAACCGCCCGTGTAGCTCCAAAGTTCAAAAAAAGCAAGCATAAAACTAAACTTGGTTTATGCTTGCTTTTTGTTTTATTATCACAAAACTCGTCTGCAACAGCTCTTCTGACAAAAAACTCTCACGGCTTGTTCCAAAACTGATAGTTGTCTAAAATTCAAATGATTAAAATGAAAGCAGACTTTATTATTTACAATTCACAACTTCTTACCTGTGCATCAAACGGCAAAGCCAAAAAAGGCGCAGAAATGCAGAATTTAGCAACTATCGAAGACGGTGCGTTGGCAATTTCGGATAGGAAAATTATCGCAGTCGGGAAATCCGAAGAAATTTTACGACAATTTTCGAGCGAAAATGTTTTGGACGCAAGCGGCAAAGTCGTCAGTCCGGGATTTGTCGAATGCCATACGCATATTGTTTTTGCGGGAAATCGGTTAGACGAATTTGAACTTAAAATAAAAGGCGCGGATTACCTCGAAATCTTAAAATCGGGCGGCGGAATTCTTTCAACTGTGCGCCAAACTCGCAAGGCGAGTTTGGCGGATTTGATTGAACAATCGCGCCAACGGCTCGATAAATTGCTCATGCTCGGTGTTACAACTTGTGAAATTAAAACAGGTTACGGACTCGATACCAAAACCGAATTGAAAATGCTCGAAGTGATTTTAGAGTTGGATAAAACGCACGAAGTTGGTTTAATTCCGACGTTTTTACCGGCACACGCAATTCCTCAAGAATTCAAAGGAAAGCCTGACGAATATGTTGATTTGATTTGTGATGAAATGTTGCCGAAAGCAAAGGCAATATTTGAGGTTGCAAATTTGAAAAGTGAAATATTTGTAGATGTATTTTGCGAGAACAATGCTTTTAACCTCGAACAATCAAAAAAAGTTTTAGAAACCGCAAAATCGTTGGGATTCAAATTAAAGGCTCACGTTGACGAATTTACAAATCTCGGCGGCGCACGAATGGCGATTGAACTCGGTGCAACTTCGATTGATCATTTGGACGCGATTTCCGAAGAAGAAATCAAACTTTTAGCCGATTCGGACACAATCGGTGTCGTTACGCCGACCGTAAATTTTAATTTCGGCTCAAAAGAATTTGCCGATGCTCGCAAATTGATTGATTCGGGTTGCGCGGTTGCGCTTTCGACCGATTACAATCCGGGCAGTGCGCCGTGTCCGTCTTTGCCAAATGCGATGGCGATTGCTTGCCGTTACCAAAAACTTCTGCCTTCGGAAACTTTTAATGCCGCGACAATCAACGCCGCTTTTGCTGTGGGTTTAGGCGATAAAATCGGTTCAATTGAAGTGGGCAAAAACGCGGATTTGCTGATTTTTGAAACGAAAGACTATCGTGAAATTGCCTACGAATTCGGCGGAAATTTAATTAAAACTGTCATAAAAAACGGAAACATAGTAAGATAATGCAAGTTGAGCAGATTAAAACGAAAAAAGCTATGACAAACGAAAAAAATCATCTGTTCACACGCTTTGCCAAATGGACGGCGCACATTACAGGCAAGCCTATTACATTTATTTCAGCGGTAACTATAATTATAATTTGGGCGATAACCGGACCGATTTTTGCGTTTAGTGATACATGGCAATTGGTTATCAATACGGGAACGACAATAATTACATTTTTGATGGTTTTTCTCATTCAAAACACACAAAACCGCGACACCGAAGCCTTGCAATTGAAACTTGATGAGTTGATTAGAGCAACTAAAAGCGCAAGCAATGAAGTTTTGGATTTGGAAGAATTGGACGAAAAAGAATTGGACGAAATCCGTAAAGAATACATCAAACTTGCCGAACAAGCGAAAGATGTTCGGGACAAGAGAAAATTGAATTAAAAACAGGAGAAATAGTTTTGAAATATTTAGTCTACGCCATTTTAATCAGTATTTTAGCCATTGGCACAGCGGCACAGGAAACGCCGAATTTTAGGGATTTGTTGACAAAAACGCTGGCGCAATCAAAACGCGGCAATCAAACGGGAATTAAATTGTCTGAAGTCTGCAATATTGATGAAGACATTGTAGCGGCACGGGTTTTCGCTGACTACGGCGCAATGTTTGTCGCCGCTTTGAAAAACCCTTTGGTCAAATTTCCGAATAATTGCATTTTGGATTCTAACGGTGTGCAAACGTATCAATCAAAAGCCAGCCCGACAATCCAGACAATCGGCAGGGTTCAAATAACTTTGCAAAAACCGGCGATGGATGCGTTATTGGCGGCAATTGCGGAAGCCAAACAAAAAAATCTGACAATTTCTCCCCGCGGCGGTTCGGAAGCCGCTTCACGCAGTTATGAAGACACGGTGCGGCTTTGGAATTCGCGTTTCGTGCCGGGTTTGAATCATTGGGTTGCAAAAGGGAGAATCAGCAAGAAAGATGCCGAAACCGCGAAAAGAATGAATATTAATGACCAGGTTGCGACCGTTTTAGATTGGGAAAGTCAAAGGCTTTGGTTTAGCACGGCTTTTGATAAGTCAATACTTTATTCCGTCGCCGCGCCCGGCGCATCACAGCATATTTTTATGCTGGCACTCGATGTAAGCGAGTTTTCAAATAAACAAGTCCGCGATATTTTAGCCAAACACGGTTGGTTTCAAACCGTTCAAAGTGATTTGCCGCATTTTACATATTTGGGCGTAAGCCGCGATGAATTAAGCAAATACGGACTTGTCCGCAAGGTTGTCAGTGGGCAGGAATTTTGGATTCCGAATCTTTGATTTGTTAGTTGTTCGTAGTTAGTTGCAAAACCGGATTTTTCAACTAGCCACGAACAACTAATCGCTAACAAACAAATGAATAAATTAAAACTTTCCCTGATTTTTCTGTTGATGCTAAGTTCCGCTTGTTATGAAAGCACCAGCCAGAATGAAAATAATAAAACTCCCATTCGCAAACCTTCTTCGCCGCTTGTTAATTCGACGGTGAACAATTCGGCGGTTAATAATTCAAATAATTCAAATAATTCGGTAGTGAGCAATGATAATTCGAGTGTTTCAAATAATCAAACAACGCAAAACACGAATCAGAGCGAAATAAAAAGCGGCGGCTTCAGCGGAAATTTACCGGCGGGATTTGTTCAACCGACGGATGATGTCGGCAAAAAGATTTTGCGCGAATATGGTGCGGTTTTTGTTGCACGCGGCGGTGTAACTCCGCCGAAAACCGTGATTTTCCGTGATGAATCGGAAGTTTCGACATTTCAATCATCGGTTTCCGAAAGCTCGGAAAGCATCGGCGGATTTACGCTCAAACTGCAATCGGCGGCGATGACAGGTTTGAAAAACGCGATTGCCGAAGCCAAACAATCAAACTTGACAATCTCGCCGCGTGGCGAAGATTCCGCCAAAAGAACCTACGCGCAAACAGTTGATATTTGGAAAAAACGGGTTGAGCCGGGCTTAAAACATTGGGTTTCAAAAGGGAAAGTTTCGCAATCCGAAGCCACGCGCATCAAATCGCTTTCAATTTATGACCAAATTACAGAGATTCTCAAACTCGAAGAAAAAGGCATATATTTTGCGACAAGTTTAGATAAATCAATTATGTTCTCCGGCGCACCTCCGGGAACTTCGCAACATTTGGCGATGCTTGCTTTTGATTGCAAAGAATTCGGCAACGCCAAAGTGCGCGAAATTCTCGCCAAACACGGCTGGTTTCAAACCGTTGTTTCGGATGAACCGCATTTTACATTTCTCGGCGTAAAGGAAAGCGATTTGCCAAGTCTCGGACTTAAAAAACAAATGAGCAGCGGCAAACCTTTTTGGGTGCCGGACATTTAATTGGAAGCAGAAACGCACACGTTAGTAACCTGAACTGTTTTTATTAAGCTCCGTTTGAATTTGGGCAGAGGCTACTCAATTTGGGTGGCTTCTGCCCAAATTAATTTCACTTCTGCCCAATTTGGGCAGAAGCCACCCAAATTAATTTCACTTCTGCCCAATTTTGGCAGAAGCTACTCAAATTAGTTTCACTTCTGCCAAAATTGGGTAGAAGCTACCAAATTAGTTTTGCTTCTGCCCAATTTAATTTTGTTTCTACCGAAATCAGGCAGCTTTTGCCCAATTTTGGTAGAGTTTGCCCAATTTGATTTTGCTTTCACGCGAAATGCTTCGTTGCTTTTTCGCCTGCAAAATGTTTTCATAATTTCAGTTACTTTTTTTTGAAATTATGCCTGAATCATTCCAGCTTACACCTTTGCAGATTGAAGAATACACGCTCTCAAACGGTTTGCGTGTTGTATTAAATCAAGATAATTCGATTCCGGTGGTTGCGGTTGCGGTTTATTACGATGTCGGTTCGCGCAATGAACGCGAAGGGCGCACGGGCTTTGCTCATCTGTTTGAACATATGATGTTTCAAGGCTCGGAAAATGTTCCGAAAGCCGCGCATTTTCAATATATTATGAAAGCCGGCGGGACGATGAACGGCACGACTTCGAGCGAACGGACGAATTATTTTGAAACGCTTCCGGCAAATCAATTGCCGCTTGCGTTGTGGCTGGAGTCAGACCGAATGCGCTCGCTTGCCGTTACGCAGGAAAATCTCGACAATCAGCGCGAAGCCGTCAAGGAAGAAAAGCGTCTGCGCTACGACAATCAGCCTTACGGCGGCGTTTTCGATCTTTTGAACGAAATGGTTTATAAAAATTTCGCCAATTCGCATTCGACAATCGGTTCAATGGAGGATTTGGACGACGCAACGGTCGAAGACGTGCAGAATTTTTTCAAAACCTATTATGCGCCGAATAATGCAGTTTTGGTAATTTCAGGAGCGTTTGAAACTGAAATAGCCAAGAATTTAGTAGAAAAATATTTCGATTCGATTCCTTCTCAACCAAAACCTGCGCCGCTCGATGTCAGCGAACCGCCGGAAATCTCCGAAGATTATCGTGAATATAAAGACAACCTCGCGCCGTTTCCCGCTTTTCTCATCGGTTGGAAAATACCCGAACGCCGAACGCCTGAATTTAATGCGCTTTACCTCGCCGGAAAATTGCTTTATGACGGCGACAGTTCGCGGCTTTATCAAAAATTGGTCAAAGGCGAAGAATCGGTCGTGCAATTATTCGGCTACACGGATGAACGGCGCGGACCTTCAGGCGTTTGCATCGGTGCGATTCCAAAGCCGGATGCCGATTTAAGCCGCATTCGTGAAACGATAATGCACGAAATCGGCGAATTGTCTGCCAAAGGTCCGAGCGCGGAAGAAATGCAAAAATTGCAAAATCAACTGATAAACGATGCAATTCGTTCGCGTCAGTCGGCTATGTCCCGCGCCCAACAAATCGCCGAACACGCGCTTTATGATGGCGAGCCGAATTTGATAAACACCGAACTCGACACTCTTTTAGCCGTCAACGCCGAACAAATTAAATTAGCCGTCGGCAAATATTTGAACACCGAAAATCGTGCTTTACTCGATGTTGTTACAGCATAAAACCGGTAATTAGTAATTGGTAATTGGTAATGAGTTAAGACCAATTACCAATTACCAATTACCAAATTACCTGATTATGATTGAAGAATTTCGCAAAACCGCGCCTGCACAGCTTGCACCGATACCTTTTAATATTCCGAAACCATTTGAAACCGCGCTGAAGAACGGTTTGAAAATCATTATCTTTGAGGACAAACGCTTTCCTTTGGTGAGCTTTCGTTTGGCTTTTCGCATTGGCAAAATTTATGAAACAGATGATGAAACCGGTTTGAGTTCGGCAGTTGCTTCGATGCTCAATGAAGGGACTTTAAATTACACGAGCAAAGAGCTTGCCGAAAAAATCGAACGTCTTGGTGCTTCGCTTGGGGCAAGTTCCGGCTCTGATAATTCTATGGTTTCAGCTTCGGTCTTATCGTTTTACAGCACAGAAATCATTGATTTAATGGCGGAATTAATACTAAAACCGACGTTTCCCGAAAGCGAATTGAGTCTTTACAAAGAAAATCTAATTGAAAGCCTTAAATTCCAGCGTTCCCAAGCCTCGTTTCTGGCAGATGAACAAGTTTCGCGCATAATCTTCGGAGAACATCCGTATCATAAAACTTCACCGACAATTTCCGATGTCGAAAATATCTCGCGTGAAAAATTGATTTCTTTGCACAAACGAAATTATATTCCGAATATTGCCACCCTGATTGTCGTCGGTGATGTCGAACGCGAAGAACTGTTAAAACAAATCGAAGAAAAATTTGGCGGTTGGCAGACAGGAAGTTTTTCAGAAAAACAATTTCCCGCATCGCCTGAACGCGAGTCGAGAACGCTGACGATTGTTGACCGTAAAGGTTCGGCGCAAGCCAATATTGTTCTGGCAAATCCGGCAATACAAAGAAAACATCCCGATTATTTTGCGGTTTTGGTGATGAATCAAATTTTAGGCGCGGGCGCGTCATCGAGGCTTTTTATGAATTTGCGCGAAGAAAAAAGTTATACTTACGGCGCATATTCGAGTTTTGATATGCGCCGTTTAACAGGCGCATTTGAAGCAACAAGCGAAGTCAGAACAGCAGTTGTCGGCGATTCTTTGCACGAATTTTTTTATGAATTAAACCGCATTCGGGACGAAGAAGTTTCCGAAGCAGAACTACAAGACGCAAAAAATTATCTGACGGGAGTTTTTCCGATCAGAGCCGAAACTCAAGAAGGTTTGACAAATCTGCTTGTATCTCAGCAGTTAAACGATTTGCCCGAAGATTATTTACAAACTTACCGCGACAATGTAAATGCAATTACTATTAAAGACGTTCAGCGGGTGGCGAACAAATATGTTATGCCCGAAAAGCTCGCAATTGTCATTGTCGGCGATGCCGAAGAAGTTTTGTTACAAGCAAGGGATTATGCCGAAAATATTGAAATTTTCGACACTGATGGTAATTTACAGGACATTTCAAATTACGGAAAACTTATGGAATTGCCAACAATTAATATAACCGGAATCTGGGAATTGGTATTGAATTTTCAAGGGCAAAAAATACCCGTTAAATTAACAGTCGAACAAAATGAGGGCAAATTTTCGGGAACGCTCGAAACAATTTTCGGAAACGGCAATATCGAAAACGGAAAAGTCAGCGGAAATGAGTTATCCGGCACTGCCGTTACTGAAATGCAAGGTCAAACGCTGGAACTCGGCATTGCCGGAACGGTTGAAAACGAAACAATAGAAGGCGCAATAGACGCACCAATGTTGCCGATTCCACTCGAATTCAGCGGTAAAAAAATTTCATAACAGCCATTATTTGAAATAAACAATTAACGGTATAAAAAAATGTATTGACGCGCTCAATTAATAAAAGTTAGAATTAATTTCGGACGATTTTGCATTTATCACAGTTCCAACGTAAAATCATTTCACCGAATTCATTTAACTTCCTAGATTAAATTTTTATGCCGAGTAGAATTGACGAATTACTGCAAATGGCGATGAGTTTCGGCGCATCGGATTTGCATCTTCGCGCCGGAGCTTATCCCGTTATCCGTGTAAATGGCGAACTGCGTCCCGTGTCTGGAATCAATCGTTTGGCACAAGACGAAACGCTCGAAATGGCTTTTTCGATGATGTCGAATCGTCAAAAAATGCACTTCAAAGAAGCGTATGAAGTTGACATTGGTTACGGAGTTTCAGGTTTAGGGCGTTTTCGCGTCAATATTTTTCAGCAACGAAATTCGGTTGGCTTAGTGGCTCGTGTCATTTCCGATCATATTCGTTCATTCAACGAATTAGGCTTACCGCCGATTTTAGGGAAAATTGCAGAAGAACAACGAGGTTTGATATTAGTTACCGGAACAACGGGTAGCGGCAAATCTACAACCCTTGCCGCCCTCGTGGACAGTATCAACCAAACTCGCAATTCACACATCGTAACCATTGAAGACCCGATTGAATTTCTTCATAAAGACAAAAAATCTTTTATTACTCAAAGAGAAGTTGATGTTGACACTCGTAATTTCGCCGAAGCCTTGCGAGGTTCTTTGCGCCAAGACCCGGATGTGATTTTGGTGGGCGAGATGCGTGATCTCGAAACAATCGAAACGGCACTCGTTGCCGCCGAAACAGGTCATCTTGTGCTTTCAACTTTGCACACACTCGATGCCTCTGAAACTCTTTCGCGTATCATCAATGCGTTTCCGCCATATCAGCAAAAATCTATTCGCATCCAACTTGCCGGATTGCTCAAAGCCGTTGTTTCACAGCGTTTGATGAAATCCGCCAAAGGAAATTCCCGTGTTCCGGCAGTTGAGGTTTTAATTTCAACACCGCTGATTCGAGATTATATTTTGCACGAAGATAAAACTTCCCAAGTGCGCGATGCCATTGCCGCCGGAACATCGCAATACGGAATGCAAACTTTTGATCAATCGCTTTTTTATCTTTATCAATCCGGCTTAATCTCGCTCGAAGAAGCCTTGCGCGGCTCGACCAACCCGGACGAATTTCGTCTGCGGCTTGCCGGCATCCAAAATACTTCCGCAATGGCGAAGGAAGAAATGGAAAAAGAAAGCGGCGTTGTCGGCTCGGTCAGCAATTTGATTCAACGCATCTAATTTGAAGTAAAAAGTAAAAAGTAACCCAGCCGGAAGTCGAATTTCGGCTGGGTTACTTTTTACTTTTTACTTTTTACTTTTATTTGCTTGACTTCTGGCGTTTGGGGCGTATAATTTTAGTTTTATCCGATGAAGCGTGCAATGCTCTGCGAAAGAAGCCGAAAACCAATGCCTTATCTCTACTTTTCCGAAAATAATTACACGGTAAATTTAATCGGCGTTTTCCTCTTTTCAAGAGCGTCTGTTTAGAGGTATAATTGAGCGTCTAAGAAATGCATCAATTTTAATTTTCTGCGTTAAAAGCGGGTAATAGCTTCATAATATTGAACATTTTTAGAAACAAATAGGAAATAAATTAACGATTTTATAATGGCAAACGAGGTTATTAATGAAACTGAGGAATCAAACGCAAATGATACTTCAGTTGTGGAAGAAACAAATAAACAAGCTACCGAAATAGTTGCGGAAACCGACGATGATAATCAAAACGCCGGTGAGGATTTCGGTGCGATTCTCGAAAAATTCGAGCAAGACCAAACCATCTATTACTCCGGCGAGATGGTTACAGGTAAAGTTATCGGCATTTCAGAGCGCGGTGTGATGGTTGATTTCGGTTACAAATCCGAAGGAATTGTTCCAATCGAAGAATTTACATCTGCTGACGGCGAAATTTCGATTAAACAGGGCGACAGCGTTCAAGTCGTTATCCGCAACATTCATACCGGCGACGCGCCACCCCAACTTTCGCGTTTTGACGCATTGCGTCGTGCCGCGTGGGACGAAATTGAAGCGGCATTCCGCGAAGAACGCCCGATTACCGCAAAGGTTGTCGGCAAAACCAAAGGCGGTTTACGGCTCGACATCAACGGTGTTGAAGCGTTTATGCCCGGCTCGCAGATTGATTCACGTCAGATTCGCAGTCTCGATAACTATGTCGGTCAGGACATTGAGGGACAAATTATTAAATGCAGTCGCAAACGCGATAATGTTGTTCTTTCGCGCAAAGTTTTAACAGATGCTGTTGTAAATGAGCAAAAGGCAGCAACTCTTTCCAATATTGAGGAAGGCTTTATTGTTGAAGGGACGATTAAAAATCTCACCGAATACGGTGCATTTGTTGACATCGGTGGTATTGACGGACTTCTTCACGTTACGGATATGAGCTGGAACAAACAGCAAAATCCGGCGCACCTTTTCAAATCGGGCGAGAATGTTCAAGTTAAAATCTTGAAACTTGACCGTGAAAAAGAAAAAATTTCGCTCGGTTATAAACAGTTAATCCCGAATCCGTGGATTACCGCAACAGAACTTTATCCCGTTGGTGCGCGTGTGAAAGGTAAAATTTCGACTGTTACCGATTACGGCGCATTTATTCAACTCGAATCAAATATTGAAGGTTTAGTGCATATTTCAGAAATGTCTTGGTCTAAGCGCACTAAAAGCCCCAAGAAATTTTTGAAGGAAGGCGAAGAAATAGAAGTTCAAGTTCTCGGCATTGATTCTGAAGAGCATCGTATCAGTTTAGGAATGAAGCAACTGATGGCGAACCCTTGGGAAACGATTCGTGAACGCTATCACGTCGGCGATAGAATCCACGGCAAAGTTAGAAATATCACAGATTTCGGCGCGTTTGTTGAAGTCGAAGACGGTGTTGATGGTTTGGTTCACGTTTCCGATATATCCTGGTCGAAAAAACTGAAACACGCCAAAGACCTTTTAAGCCGAGATCAAGAAGTTGATGCGATTATTACCGGAATTGATGTTGCCGGGCGCAGAATGTCGCTTTCGATTAAAGATATTACACCGAGTGCATGGGAATCGTTTGTGGCTACTCACAAGACCGGTGATATTGTTCGTGGTAAAGTTACACGGATTGCCGAATTCGGTGTTTTTGTGGAATTAGGTGAAGATTTGGAAGGTTTATGCCATATTTCGGAACTTTCTGATGAACGCATAGAAAAACCGAACGAAGTCGTTAAGGTTGGTCAAGAAATGGATTTCCGTATTCTGAGAATTGAATACGAAAATCGCAAAATTGGTCTTTCGGCACGCGCGGTTGGCGGTGATAAAGACAACGACGGTTCGATTTCGGATTCACGCGGAAGTTATACTTCAGAAGCTAAAGGCGGTATGGCATCGCTCGGCGAACTTGCTAAACTGAAATTTGGCAGAAGTGAAGACAATTCTGCGGAAGAAGAAAAACCGCGACTTTCCAAAAAAGAACGCAAAGCACTAAAAATGCAGGAACGTGCGGAAGCCGCTAAAGCTGCTGAAAATGAACCTGAGGCAACCGAAGAAAAAATTGAAACCGCAGAGGAAATCTCTGCGGAAACAGCGGAATCTGTCGAAAATACTTCAGATAAGACAGAAATGGAAACGGCAGAAGCAGTAGTCGAAGAAAATGTTTCTGAAACAACAGAAACTGCAATTGAAGAAGTTTCTGATACAGTTGAAGAAAAACCGGTATTGACTGATACGGAAAATGAGGCAGAAGTATCATCGGAAACTAAAACAGAAGTTGAAAGCGCAGTAACCGAAGAAACAGATGCCGAAGCAGAAAAATCGGCAAATACCTAAGTTTTATAAATAAACTTGTGCTTGAAAACAGGAGAAAAAAAGACAAATGACCAAAGCAGATTTAGTTGAAAAAGTCGCATCGGAAGCGGAAATGACAAAAAAAGATGCCGAGCAGTTAGTCGAAATCATTTTTGAAAGCATTATCGATTCATTGAACAATGGCGAAAAAATAGAACTTCGTGGTTTCGGCAGTTTTCGCGTCCGCGAGCGTAATGCACGTCAAGGACGAAACCCGAAAACAGGTGCGGCGGTCAAAATTCCCGCTAAACGCGTTGCTTATTTTAAGCCGGGCAAAGAATTAAAAGATAGTATAAACAAATAACGGTTTGTTTTCAGAGTAATATCTTGCTGACTACTGCCCACCAAATATGGACGTTTTGTGGAGTCCTTGGCGATATGATTACATAAAAAGCGGCGATAAATCCGCCGAAAAGGCGGGTTGCGTTTTTTGCAATATCTTAGAAAATCCGGCACCTGATGAAGAAAAATTTATTCTTCATCGTGCCGGATTTAATTTTGTTATTTTAAATATTTACCCTTACGTTTCCGGTCATTTGATGGTTGTGCCTTACACGCATTTGGCAGAATTGGACAAAGCCGAAAAAGAAATTACTGATGAGATGATGGATTTAACCAAAAAATGCCAAAGCATTTTGAGTGAAGTTTATCAGCCGAACGGAATAAATCTGGGTATGAATCTTGGAAAAGCTGCAGGTGCAGGTGTGGCTGAACATTTTCATTTGCATATTTTGCCGCGTTGGTTCGGCGATGCGAATTTTATGACCTCAATTGGACAAACGCGCACCATTCCCGAAGATTTGCAAACAACTTTTAATAAACTGCGCGGGAAATTTTGACAAAGCTGAGTTAGGATCGTTCGCCGAAAAGATGTCCAAATTGAATCTTTGGCTCTTATCCTCAAACACCTTGTCCCGCAGACTTTTTCACAAGTCCGAAGTATCCAATCGTAGAATAAAATGATGGAAAGACTTTCAAATGAACTTTACCTAAAAACTGTTCTGGGGCAATTTCGACTATTTCGTCTAAGATAATTCGAATCAAAAATGGATTTTCCGGCGCATCATAATTGAGTTTAACAACTTGTAAATCTTTATCCTTCAATCCATTGCCGACAAAAGTATTAAAATTGTAAGCCCTAGAGTTGCCATCGTTGTTGACAGCAAAAAATTTGTAAAGTGGAGTCGTCAATTTCAGTAACTTGGCACCGGTTGGAGTGAAAATATTAAAACCTGTATCTTCTGCGCTTGAAAAAGATTTGCCGAGCCAAGGGACATTTTTTAATGGCACGAGATGTGCTGCGCCTGTGTAAAACCCGTCGGGTTTTTGCGTTGGAATTCGACCTTCAGTAAATTGTTTTTGAAATTTGCTACGTCCGGCAAGGAACGAAACCATTGACCAAAACAAAAGCCATAAAAGCACTGCCGCCACGATTAATAACAAAGTCCACAGAAAAAACATCTAATAAATTTCCTCCAAAGCGATTTTTCGCTTTGGAGGAAAAAACAGATTCACTACCCTTTTAGTTTTTAGCTTTTTCGTCTTTCGGTGTTTCCGTTTTTAAGGCATTTTCGATAGCTTCGACCAATTTCGGGTCATCAGGCTTAGTTTTCGGGCTGAAACGGGCAATGATTTTACCTTCTCTATTTGCGATAAATTTCTCGAAATTCCAACTAATATCGCCATCAAAACCCGGATTCGATTCTTTGTTAGTCAAAAATGTGTAGAACGGGTGTTGGTCAGTCCCTTTCACAGAAATTTTGGCAAACATCGGAAAAGTAACTTTGTAATTAAGAGTGCAAAATTCCTTAATTTCTTTTTCAGTTCCCGGTTCTTGTCCCATAAAATTGTTGGCAGGAAAGCCCAAAATGACAAAATTTTTGTCTTTATATTTGTCGTAAAGTGCTTGCAATCCTTCATACTGCGGAGTCAAACCGCACTTACTTGCAGTATTCACGATGAGCAAAACTTTGCCATTGTATTTGTCCATTTTGACATCATTTCCGTCAATATCTTTCATCGTAAATTCTAAAATTGATTTTTCTTTAGGCGGTGTTACGGGCGACGGATTCAGAATAAAACCAAATTTGTAAGCCGCACCGACGACTCCGACTGATAATAAAATAATTGCTACTAAACCGATTTTCAACATAATTTTCTCCGTAGTTTCGAGTTCCAACTTGCTTGCGGTTGGCAAACAAAATTGGAACTCGAAACATTATCTATTTAATTCGCGTGGTGAACGCGGGGGATTTTGTAATTGTTCCTTTTTCTCGCCTGTTTCCGCGAAGACTTCTTTTAATGCACCGACACTCGACAACATCGAAGACGTTTCCATCGGCATAAAAATTACTTTAGAATTCGTTGTTCGTGTCATATCGCGCAATGATTCGATATAACGCGCCGTTATCAAATATTGTGCCGTTTGTGCAGGGTCTCCTATGGCTTGGGCAATTTGGGCAATGGCTTGGGCTTCCGCCGCCGCCGATTTCAATCTCGATTGCGCCGCGCCGTCGGCTTCCAAAACGGCGGATTCCTTGATGCCTTCCGAGCGTGTAATGGCGGCTTGCTTTTCGCCTTCGGCGCGTGTCATCGCGGCTTGCTTTTCGCCTTCCGCTTGAAGAATCAAGGCGCGGCGATTGCGTTCAGCAGTCATTTGTTTTTCCATTGTGATGCGAACGTCTTCGGGCGGATTGATGTTTTTAACGTCAACTCTGGTAACTTTTACGCCCCATTTATCGGTCGCTTCGTCCAAAATCAAGCGAAGTTTTGCGTTGATTTGGTCGCGTGATGAGAGCGTGTGGTCTAAATCCATTTCGCCCATTACCGAACGCATTCCGGTAATCGTCAGTTGAACAATGCCGCCGACCAAATCGGCAACTTCATAGACGGCTTTTATCGGGTCCATAATTTGCCAATAGACGACCGAATCAACATTAATCGTTACATTATCCCGCGTAATCACAGGTTGCGGCGGCAAATCAATGAATTGTTCACGAAGGTCAATCTGCGAAAGTCCGGGACGGACATTTGCCCAATAAACCGCTCGCGGCGAATCAAGAAACGGAATGATAATATTCAAACCGCTTGCGCCAAGCCGATGAAATTTGCCGAGCCGCTCAATCAGCAAGACCGACGATTGCGGCACGATTTTGACTGTTTTCGCAGCGATGACCAACAATGCAATTCCGATGAATGCTAAAAAGCCTAAAACAAAAATTTCCATATTTTCCTCCGTGCAATTATTAATAAATATATCGCAATTTCAAAAAAAATGCAGAAAAAAAATAAAATTGAAAAAAAAATGCCACTTTTTGTGATACTTTTTCGTATAAAAATACGCAATACATTATGAAGGCTGAGAAAGCCGGAATAAATTAGAAGAATTAGTTCTTTATAAATATATCTGCCATCGGGAAAAACATAGTTAGCAATTCTTTATTTCTACATTTTTTCCACAGTTATCCCCTATTATCATTCCATAATTTTTCTCCGGTGGCGATTTTTTTTGAAACAGCCTGCGTGAGCGGGCTGTTTCTCATTTATTGGCACACCTGCAACAAGCAACCTTAGCGGGCTTTCTTACGCAAATTGTTCTGACAAAGATTTTCGGCGTATAATTTTAATCAATATGAGCATAAAACTTTCCGACATCAGAGAAGCTCGAACAAATCTCGGAGATATTATCAATCCGACACCGATTTTGCCCGATGCGCGATTAACAAAAGAGATTGGCGCAAATGCTTTTTTAAAAGCCGAATGTCTGCAACGCGGCGGCAGTTTCAAAATTCGAGGCGCATTAAACAAAATTTACGGTTTAACAATTGAGGAGAAAAATCGCGGAGTCATCGCCGCATCTGCGGGGAATCACGCGCAAGGCGTGGCACTTGCCGCCAAACTCCACAATATCAAAGCGACTATTGTTTTGCCCGAATTTGCACCTTTGACAAAAATTAACGCAACCAAAAACTTCGGCGCGGAAGTGATATTGAAGGGCGGAAGTTTCGACGAAGCCGTTGCCTATTCAAAACAGCTTTGCGAAGAACAAAATTTGACATATGTTCACGCTTTTGAGGATGATGCGATTATCGCCGGACAGGGAACGATTGGTTTGGAAATTATCGAAGGCTTACCGCAAGCAACGCTTATTGTTGTGCCGATTGGCGGCGGCGGAATAATATCGGGGATTGCCTTAGCGGTCAAAAATCTTAATTCAAATGTTCGTATCGTTGGTGTTCAAGCGGCGAATTGTGCTTCGATGAAGGAATCGCTTAAGCAGGGAAAGCCGGTGGAGTTCAAAGCGAAGCCAACGATTGCCGACGGGATTGCGGTAAAGCGTCCGGGCGAGAAAACCTTGCCGATAATTGCCGAATTAGTTGATGAAATCGTTGAAGTAACCGATGAAGAGATTGCCCAAGGGATTTTTCATTGTGTTCAAAACAATCGTTTGGTTGTCGAAGGCGCGGGCGCGGCTGGGGTAGCGGCTTTGCTTGCCAAAAAAATAGCAGTTAAGCCCGACGACACAGTTTGCACAGTGCTTTGCGGCGGAAATATTGATGCAAATTTACTTTCGAGGGTTTTGGAACAAGTTCTCGTCCGGCAAGGGCGTTATATAATGCTCAAATTATTAGTCGTTGACCGTCCGGGGAATCTCGCCAAACTTCTTAAAACAACCGCCGACATCGGTGCAAACGTCATCGAAGTTTATCATCGCCGCGCAATGTGGCTTGCGCCTTTGGGTTACGTCGGGATTGAAATGCTGCTCGAAGTTCGTGATCAAAAACACGGCGGCGAAGTTCTCAAACATTTGCACGACAACGGCTATCAAGCCGAAGAAGGCGGCGTTGGCGATTGGGAAGAATAACGCAGAGGCGAAAGGGAGAAAAGCAGAAAAAAAGAAAGGGAAATGGGGAGACAAAAAGAATTCCCCATCTCCCTTTCTTCTTTTTTCGCTTCTTTTTTTTCTTAAAACAACGTCAGTTCGGGATAAGGACTGGAGCGCAAGCGTCCCGCTTGCAATGAGCGTG
>CAZJQP010000098.1:0-17890 GCA_964548225.1 uncultured Blastocatellaceae bacterium
CGAATTGATTAACCAGAGGCTTTCCGTCTTTCAAACATTGAAATTCAAATGTATTACCCATTTTTAACGAATAAGGATTCGTAACAGGAACGATTTCAACCGGATAGCCGAGCGCGGTTTTGTAATTATCGCTTTGTTTTTCGCCGACTTGAAAAATGATTTTGACGTGCTTGGCATATCTTTCGCGCACCTTTTTGTTCAATTCTTTGTCTCGTTTTCTTTCCGCCAAAGTATCGGGAATTCCGTCGTGCGACAAATACTCATTGAAATCTTTGGCTTCCAAATCAATTTCGCGGGTCATCGTTGAAAGTCCGACAACGTAATTGCCTTCCTCCGTCGGCTGTAAATTCAGGAATGACGTTTTATCGTCCTTGGTAAAATCCGTCTCTTTCGGATTTGTCCGCTCACCTTTAGGCGAAACAACGCTGACATCTCTAATTCGGGCAAAAGTTACCGCGCCTTCGCTTGCTTGAAATGAGCCGTTCAGGATTTTGACGGAAATCTTATCATTAACCGCGACAAAATAATTGTCGAGTTTTAAAAATAAATCGTGCGCCAACGCCGGAACCGCCACCAACACACAGATTATTAAAAAAGCAAAAGATCGTTTCTTCATTAGATTCTCCTCGTTTTATTTGATTTCAAAGGTCAAAGTCGCCCACTTCGATTCATAATTCAAGTTCGGATCATCAATTTTGACCATATTGATAAATTTCGCATACCATTTACCCGTGCCGTCCAACTTGATTTTGATAATTCCTTTACTGTCAGACCGAAGAGATTTTTCGGCAGCTAATTTCCCGGTCAATTCTCGTCCGGTCAAAACAGTCTGACCAACCAGCGGTTTTCCATCTTTGAGGCATAAAATCTCAATCGTTTGACCTTTTTTCAGTTGATAAGGATTATGCTGCGGAATCATTTCCACAGCATAACCCAGCGCAGTTTTATAACTATCAGTTTGCTTGTCGCCGATTTGCAAAATCGTCTTAACATATTTTGAATACCGGTAACGGGCATCTTTATCAAGTTCCTTGTCGCGCTTACGGTTCTCCAAAACGTCGGGAATGCCCTCCAGCGTCAGATATTCATTAAATTCTTTCGCCGCCAAAGCATTTTCACGCCACCCCGTTGAAAGTCCGACGACATAATTACCCGCTTCTGAGGGCTTGAAATTTAAAAAGGCAGTCGTTTCATTCTTAGTAAAATCCGCTTCTTTCGGATTAGTGCGAACACCCGACGGTGCAATTACACTCGCATCGGTCAGCCGCGCAAATGCAACAGCCGCCTCGCTTTTTTGAAAAGTTCCGTTCAGGACGCTTATCAAAATGTTTTCATCTAATTTGGCGAAAAAACGGTCGGGCTTAAGAAACAAATCATGCGCCAACACCGGAAATATCAGAAACAATGATAATAAACCAGCAAAAGAAGTTTTCCTCACTATATTCTCCTCAGATAAAATAAATAAAATCGGTTAGAAAAAACCTAGAGTTTTTAGGCTATACCCAAGTAGGGTATTATTATTTATTGATTATCATAAAACAATTATAGAGCGTTTGACCATTTAATCAGGCTCTGTAATGTTGATGAACTTGTCATTAGTGATGCAAATAGGTTCAATTTTATTTCTTTCTGCCCACTATTTTGTGGAGTTTTTGGGCAGTTTTTTTGCTTGAATTAATCGAACCGTGCCGAATAAACTATCAAAGTGTTGTGTTTCTTCAACCTCTCTAAATCCTGCCTCGGCAACCAAAGACGGCAAAAGACCTCTGAAATTATCTGCCGTCGTTTCCGCACCGTCGAGTAGTTCGATTCCGCTTGAAGCAACTTTCATCAGAAAATTCGACGGCAATCCCCAATCGGCAATGTGCAGTTCGCCTTCAGATTTCAAAACTCGCCAAACTTCGCGCAAAGTTTTCAATTTATCGCCCCGCGTCAAATGATGAAAAAATAGACTTGAAACTACGCGGTCAAAAGATTCAGCAGTATAAGGCAATTCAAACGACAATCCTTCATCAAATTGCACATCAACGCCTTCTTTAGTGGCTTTACTTTTGGCAATCGCCAAAATTTTTGCATCGCCGTCAATCGCAGTAACTTGAACTTTTAGATACGCCTTTTTAATCAAAACGGCGAGAGTTCCTGTGCCGCAGGCTAAATCCAAAACACGCTGACCGTCCGCGAAATTCGCTTGTTCAATGAGAGCCGTTTTGAATTTTTTCTCGCGCACGGTCACTCGCACGACCGCATCGTAAAGCGGTGTCAGCACATCATATCCCAAAGCCGGAATGTATCTTTCGTTTTTCATCCTTTCAAAATAATCTTAGGCTTCGACAATCAATTTTCCGCGTAACATATTCATTCCGCAAGCGAACGTAAATTCTCCCAATTTTTCGGGTGTAAATTCAATCGATGTGGTTTTGAAAGCCGGTAAATCCCGCGCAATTCCGAAATCGCCGAAAACGACCTGCTCACTGCACGAAGAAGTTTCGTCGCGGTAAAAATTCAACCGGACGGGAATATCTTTTTTGACGACAATCACATCGGGCGAATATCCGCCTTTGACCGTCACTTTTATTTCCTGAACGCCCGACTCCGAAGTTTCGGCGGAAACTTTTTCGCGTTCACCGAAAAAATACCAAAGCGTTAAAGCAATCAAGCCAACGCCGCCAATTATAACTATAATTTCCATCGTGTCCATAAATTCCCAACCTCCTTGTTAATTTGATTTCGGCGCTACGAATGAGCGCAAACGCAAACTGTTCGCCACCACCGAAACGCTCGAAAGACTCATCGCCGCCGAAGCGATAATCGGCGAGAGCAGCCAGCCCGTCAACGGATACAAAAGCCCTGCTGCAATCGGAATCCCGATAACATTGTAAATAAACGCCCAAAACAGATTCTGCTTGACCGAACGAATCGTTGCTTTCGATAGAGCAATCGCCGTAACCACGCCGCGCAAATCACCTTTTATCAATGTAATGTCGCTCGCTTCGATGGCTACGTCCGTTCCCGTGCCGATAGCGATACCGACATCGGCTTGCGCGAGTGCAGGAGCATCGTTAATGCCGTCACCGACCATTCCAACGAGTTTCTTTTCGGCTTGCAGACGTTTGATTTCGCCCGATTTTCCTTCGGGCAGAACTTCCGCCAAAACTCGCGTGATGCCGACTTGTTTGGCGACTGCTTCGGCGGTGCGTTTATTGTCGCCGGTCATCATCACGACTTCCAGACCGAGACCTTGCAAAGCGTGAATCGCTTCTTTTGATTCAGGTTTAATGGTGTCGGCAACCGCGACAATTCCGGCGAATTTTCCGTCAATCGCGGCGAACATCGGTGTTTTGCCTTCCGAAGCGAGTTTTTCAACCGTGCTTTCTGCGCCGTTCAATTCGACTTTTCGCTCATTCATCAGACGCAAATTTCCAAGCAGTAAATCTTTGCCTGAAACTTTTGCCTCAATGCCGCGACCTTCGAGTGCGTTAAAGTTTTCGACTTTCTCAATTGCTAAATTCCGACTTTCTGCGCCGCGCACGATTGCCGCCGCAAGCGGATGTTCGCTTTGTTTTTCGGCGGACGCGACGATTTTCAAAAATTCGTTTTCGCTCCAATCGTTTGAAACGACAACATCGGTTAATTCCGGTTCGCCTTTGGTAATCGTTCCGGTTTTATCAAGCACAATCGTATTTAATTTATGCGCCGTTTCAAGCGAATCGCCGCCTTTGATCAAAATTCCGTTTTCCGCGCCGCGCCCCGTGCCGACCATAATCGCGGTTGGCGTGGCAAGTCCCAAAGCGCACGGGCAAGCAATAATCAGCACCGATACGAAATTAACAAGTGCCATCGTAAAACGCACTTCGGGCGACGCGGCGACAAACCAAATTACGAATGTCGCAATCGCAATCGAAATGACAATCGGCGTAAAAATGCCGCTAATCGTATCAGCCAATTTTGCAATCGGCGGTTTCGAGCCTTGCGCGTCCTGCACGAGCTTGACGATTTGTTGCAAAGCCGTATCTTTTCCGACTTTGGTAGCTTTGAAGGAAAATGCTCCAGTTTTGTTGATCGTTGCACCGAAAATTTCATCGCCCGTTTTCTTTTCAACCGGCAGACTTTCGCCCGTCAACATTGATTCGTCAATGGCGGACGAGCCTTCAACCAAAATGCCGTCAACCGGAATTTTTTCGCCGGGACGAACCATTACAATATCGCCGGGAACAACTTCTTCGGTTTCGATTTCAATCTCTTTGCCATCGCGGATAACCCGGGCGGTTTTTGCTTGCAAACCAACGAGTTTTTTAATTGCCGCGCCGGTTTGACCTTTTGCTCTCGCTTCAAGCATTTTGCCCAAAAGAATTAAAGCGATAATCACGCTCGCCGCCTCAAAATAAACCGGCACGCTTAGATGTGCGGGCATATCGTTCATTCCCGGCATAGAACCGTGGGTTGCCGACATAAAAAATGACGGAAAAACGGTTGCCGCAACCGAATAAATAAAAGCTGTCCCTGTGCCGACGGCGATCAGCGTGTTCATATCCGCCGCCCGATGCCGAAAAGCCGCCCACGCTCCGCGATAAAATTGCGCTCCGCAGTAGAAAACGACCGGAATAGTTAAAATTAGCTGAAGCCAATTCACGCCCGCAAAATTCAAAAACTCAATCGTGCCGTGCGACATCGCAATCACTAAAACAGGCAATGATAAAACGGCGGCAATCCAGAATTTTCTTTTCAATTCCGAATATTCTTCGGCGTGAGCGTGTTCGAGTGAATCTTCCGCTTCTTCGGCGTTTCCCGAAACTTCGCGCACTTTATAGCCGAAATCTTCAATCGCGGCGCGAATCTGTTTTAAATCGGCGTTGTTCGGCAGATATTCAACCGAAACTTTCATCGTCGCCAAATTAAAATTCGCCTTAGTTACGCCGCGCTGTTTTGATAAATGATTTTCAAGTTGTGTGCCTGAACCCGAAGGACGCGCCGAATCATCCACGACAAATTCTGCTGTTGCCGTTCCCGCCGTGTCGTAACCCGTATCTTTGACGGTGTTTATCAAATTGGCGACATTCGTTTTTTCGGGATTGTAATTGATCGTTGCTCTCGCCGTCGCAAAATTGACCGAACAGGCATCAACGCCCGTCTGCTTTTTTAACTGCTTCTCAATTCGATTGGCGCACGCCGCGCAAGTCATTCCCGTAATCGGCAAATCAACTCGCTGACCTGTTCCGTTCGGCAGCGAATGATCGTTGTGCGAGCCGTCCGTTGCCTGTTTCGTCGTCAAACCTTTGTTTGCTCCATTAGTGGTATTTTCCGCCATTATTTCTTGCTGTTTGATAAACTTATCCGGCGCGGCATCGAATTTTTCTTTGCACGACGGCGAGCAGAAATAATAAGTTTCGCTCTTAAATTCGCTCTGTCCGGCGGCGGTATCAGGATTTATTTCCATCCCGCAGACCGGATCAATCGTTTTTGTCGTAGTCATATCTTTACCCCTTGTCATCATCCGTTTCCGCCAAAATAGTTTCCCGGCGGAAACGGAGTTGATTGCGTGCATCTTCGATTTTTACACGGCTGAATAACCTGCGCGGTCAAGCGCGTCCACAATTTCATCACGCGAAACCGTTTCGCTGTGTTCAACTTTGACTTGTTTGGTCGGAACGTCAACCTCTACTTCGCCGACACCTTCCAAATTTCCCAAAGCCTTCTTGATTGAACCCGCACAGCCGCCGCAGACAATTTCCGGGGCAGTTACAGTTGTCGTTGTTTGATTGTTTGTTGTTTCGTTCATTTTCCTTTTACTCCTTGTAATATTTATCGTTTGACTCGTGCCGCAGCATCCGCACGAATTATCGAAATTCGTGCTTTCCGTATTTCGCGGCAAAACTTTTAACCCTTCCCGTGTAGGGTATTTTATCAGATTCTTTACCATAATTTCTTTCTCAATAATCCGTTTATCGAATCACATTTTAAAGTATAAACCCTGTAGTCGAGTGTAGAGTCAAGCAATTTTTTCAAAAATCTCAAACTTTTTTCAAATGCCGCTTCTTCGCTTATTTTTCGGCGGAATTTTAGAAGAATTAGACGGCGAAGTTTCCATTTCTGTCGCTTCGATCAATCCGCAGATATGACCGGGCGCGCGTCCGACCTCATCCCATTCTTCAAGCGTGTTTGCCAATTCCTTGCGATAACGCTGCATTTCTTTAATTTTTTCTTCGACTTCTTTGAGTCGTCGCCGGACAATTTCGCGCACATCATCGCAGGGACTTGCGCCGCTCTGGGCATCGTGGATGATTTTCTTGATTTCTTCGAGCGAAAATCCGAGCGTCTGCGCCTTTTTGATAAATGCGAGGCGTTCCAAAATGCCTTCTTCATAAAGCCGATAGCCGCTCTGCGAACGCATCGGCTTTCCTAAAAGTCCGCTGCGCTCGTAAAATCTGAGAGCCTCGATGCCGATTCCCGACTCTTGCGAAACTTCGCCGATTTTCATCGAAGTTCGCGCTAAAATTGTATTATTAAAATCTATTTGTCTTCTCGCCGTTTTCATAAACTTTTCGATACTCAGTTTTATCCCATATTTTAACCTCTTTTGAAGTTAAAAGATAATTATAAACTCTGTAGTCGAATATAGAGTCAAGAAAAAAACGCAGAATATTATTTGAGGCAAAAAAATGAATTATTTGGCAGGAATGAAAGACAAGTTTAAGAAATTTTTAAAAAACGGTAAATGATTTTTCCGACAATCACGGCTGCTGATGTCGCTGCGATAAAAGCATTGAAAAGATTTGATAAATCTGTAAAATAGAGCAAAACGGAAAAAATTAAAAGAGAGCAAATCAGCCAAGCCGCAAAAACTAACAAACCGCTGACCAGCCAGACAAAAAATCCTTGCGTCAGCATTTTTAATTCCTGATTATCATTTTTCATAAATTTTACTCCGAGATTATTCGACTTCAACGGCAATATTTTTATCTTTTCCGGCGGTATTTGAATCCTTATCAAAAAGTCCGGCAATTAAATGATTTTTGGTGGAAGGCGCAGACGAAGTGAAAATATTTTCTATCGTTTCCAAGTGATTTAAATGCTGCTTCATTTTTTGCTCGGCGCGGTAATGAACGTCTTCCATAAAAATATGGGAAAATTCGCCGTTGCGCCCGATGCTGTAAAGATTTTCAACGCCCGTGCCTTCCATCAAAGCGCGGCGTTCGGCTTCGTATTCGTGTAAAAAAACCGGATAAGCAATCGGCGTTTTGAGAACGCGGCAGCCGAGATAACGCGAGCGCACATCGGGAATAATCGCTTTCAAATTTTCCACGCACATTTCGCCTAATGCTTCATCGTCCATTTGCCAGAATTCATCACCTTTTTCGCAGCCAATATCAACCGTGATGACGGTTTTGCCTTCGGGCGCAAGCCACGGCATCGAAAGCGTGGTTTCGGTTAAACGGAAAAAAGGGAATTCGCTTTCAGGTGTCCAAGTAACGACATCGGGAAGCAGTCCACGACCTTTCAAGCGCAGATTGACGAAAATCATCGGGCGATAACGAAATCGTGTCAGATGTTCAAGTTTATCTGTTCCTTCAACGATTTTTCCCAAAACATTGACCGGCGCGGTGCTGATAACGGCTGATGCTTCCTGAATTTTTCCGTTCACGCGCACGCCGACTGCTTTTCCGTTTTCGACCAGAATTTTCTCAACGGGCGATTCAAGTTTAATTACATCATCCAATCCTTCGGCTAATTTCTGACACAAAGTTCCGATCCCGCCCATCGGATAAACGTGATAAACGCTTGGTTTTTCGGGCAATTCACGGCTGTAACCGCACGAAACGGCACGGCGCGTCAGACGAGAAGCCATCTTTAATAAGAGTGTGCGTCCGATGCCATTGGAAATTCCGTCGCCGACTGCCGGAGATAAATCTGCGGCTTTTGCACCAGACCACGCTTCGGTCAAAGGAATTGCTACTTCATCAGCCAGAGCCTCGCCGTAAGCCGCCCGAAACCAGTCAGCCGCCGTTTCCGTTTTATTTTTGCTTGTCAATCCTTTGAATTTGGCGGCGAATCCGCTCATTGTCATTCGCGGAACGCGCATCAGTCCAAACGGATGAGAGTAGCTTTTTCCGCCGAGCCAAACCGTTTCGGCATAATGCTTGACGGTTCGACATTTATCTTCGATGCCGACAGCTTTAGCCAAACGATTGGTGATAAAATGCGCTCCGAAATCGTAAGTAAAACCGTCCGTATCGTGAAAACTCTGCGCGAGTCCGGCGATTTTATTTCCGGCTTCGTAGAGAATTACCGAAACACCTTTACGATGCAGATAATTTGCGGCGGATAAACCGGCAAGTCCGGCTCCGAGAATAACGACGGGTTTGTGTGAATGTTTGATCATTTCTTATTCAACGGGACGTTTCAGCACGGCGTTCAATAATGCGCCGCGACCCGCCAGATTATTTAGCGTATCGAAAATCGTAAAAAAGCCGAGCGAAATCGGTGTTTTTAAGCTGAATTGTTCAACCAGCCAGCGCGGAGTTTGGCGGTCCGAAAGGGAATTGCGAACCGAATAAACCCAATTAACCGGACTGACCTGCGTAGTCAGTTTTTCAACCTCGAATCCGGTTTTTTCCGCCAATTTTGTCAGCGTTGACGGATTGAATAAATTCCAATGACGCGGAAAATGATAACCCCCCCAATGCCGCCGTTTGAAAATTTTGAAATCGAGCGAATCCGTATTGTCGGTAACAATGACTACGCGACCGCCCGGACGCAATATTTTTCGCACATTTGCCAGCAGTTCGGGCGGCGAGGCAACGTGTTCGACGGTTTGAATCATCAAGGCTAAGTCGTAAAACCTTTCGGGCAAATCGAGATTTTCAAGTAAGCCTTGGTGAACCTTCAAATTTCGCTTTTCCGCCATCGAAGCCGCGCGTTCATCGGCATCAACGCCTTCGAGCGTCCACGTCTTTTTACCGAAATCTCTGAGCAGTTCGAGGTGAAAACCATCGCCGCAACCGATGTCAATAATTCGTGCATCGTCCGGTAAATCTTTGCACCACGCCAGCAGACGTTTGGCTTCGAGCTGCCGCCGGACTTTGAAAACAAAACCAAACTCTTCAGCGGAAAACTCAAAAGCGTGATAATTCGAGGGATAAATCCGCTCAAATTCCTCAAAAGCGGGTCGCGGATTCAGATAAACCAAGCCGCACGAACTGCAACTCATAGCCGCAAAAGTATCCGCGCTCGTTCCATATTCAAAATCTTCGCCCGTGCCGAGTTTTTCCGCCTCCGCCGTTTCACATAAACAACATTCGGTAGGCGTGAGCTTGAGATAATTATTTTGATTATTATTTTCTGACAATTTCATAAACCCTACGGGGGTATCCTAGCATATATGAAAAGTCTGAATCACGCGGTATTTTCAGATTTATTTAGGAATTTTGCGGTGGAAAGATTTAAGGCGTTGAGGAATATGCCCCAAAATTGTAATCAATGATTTGTCGGGGTTCAAAATTACTTCTCCAACTGGCTCAATTTTTCCTTCATCTGTTGAATTTCCTGTTCCTGCGATTTGACGATTTCGACGCATAATTGCTTGATTTCCGCATCGGTGATATTCGATTCCTGACACATTAAAATTGCGCCGGAGTGATGGGGAATCATTGATTTTAAGAACTGTTTGTCGTTAATTGCGGTTTGTTCACGAATTAAAAACCAGAAACCGATTAAGGCAACCACGCTGACGGCAATAATCGCCAGATTGAGTTTCTTGTTTTTATACATCATTCCCATCAGCAGAATTTCGATCAAAACCATCGGTGCAGTCATCAAACCTGCCATATAAAATTGGTTGAAATTGTTATAGACGTTGGCAAAAGCGTTGACCATCGCATACATCAGGATATACATCGAAATAAACATCAAAACGGTCATCACCAAAAAACGCAAGTAATGATTCATCATCATTCCATCTTCATTCTTCATATTTTCGTGCTTCATATCTTCTTCGTGCTTAGCCATAATCTCTCCGTTTTCAAAAAAATAAAGCGGACGAAAAACGACTTTTGAATAAATCGGCTTTCGTCCGCTCATCAGGTAATTTAAGCGTTGGCGGTCATCGAACCAGCCATTTGGCGGCACGATTCGGCACATTTGCGACAGGCTTCGGCACAACGCTGCATAAAATCGTTGCCGTCCGCCATAGATTCACATTCATCAGCGCAGGCATCGCAAACGTCGGCACAAGCACCGCAAATTTGAGCGTGATGTTCAGAGCCGCGAATCATAAAATCCGCGCTGGTGTGGCAAATCTGCACGCAGTCCTGCAATAAACCGATATGTTTGGCGGATGCGTGTTCGCCGCCCATTTCCAAACAATGACTGATGGTTTCCAGACAAACTGCGTGGCAGTTCATACAATTACTGATGCAGTCCTGCATCTCTTGACTCATTTGTTGATGTTGCATAATATCTTTTCCTTCCTTTTTAATTAAATTTCCGATTTATTTGTGTATTGCGTCGGATTCGCGTCAAATTTTTCCTTACACGCGGACGAACAAAAATAATATGTTTGTCCTTCATAATCGGATTGCCCGGCGGCATCCGCTTTGTCAATTTGCATTCCGCAAACCGGATCGTTTTCCATAATTTCAATCAACTCCTTGATTTTTATTACCGAAAATTATCTTTGCTCCAAAGAACGAAGATAATTTTCAACCCTTAAAATTATTACTAAAAGCAAATAGCGTTCCTTTTATTTTATTGGGAAAAAGGCGGAAAGTATGTAACCTACAATACCCAAGTAGGGTATTTGTATTAAAACGATTCTGAACGGGTGTATGGCGGCGATACGATTTAAAAACGTCGGAAAGGTAAAAGGGAAAACCGGTTGATTTTTATGATATTCGGGCTTAATGCTTTACAAATGAGGTTGGTTAAAGCAAATTATAGTATTAAGCGGCGGAGAAATGGCGAATCGCTCCGCCGCCGGTTATTGACGGCATTTCAGTTGCTTCTGAAGAATGCCGTCCCTATCGCCGCACCTTAGTCGAAGTAAGGAGACAGCGAAACTTGAAAAAAACTGTAAAGAACAAAACCGCAGCCACGCACGGCGGCATCGAAGTCAACCACGATAAACAAATTCCGCGTCTGAGCCGCATCGAAGGACAAGTGCGCGGAATGCAGAAAATGATTACTGACGGGCGCGATTGCCTCGACATTGTGCATCAAATCTCGGCAATCATCAACGCACTCCGGCGTGTGCAAAAAGATATGCTCGGCGAACATCTCGCCGCACTCGGCGAAGCCATCATCACCGAAAATTTAACGGCGCAACAGCGACGCGAAATGGCGGACGAAATCGCCGCTTTACTCAAAAATTTGACCTGAACCAATTCAGCCCTATTAACTTTTGGGAGTCGGCGTTGGCGACGGCGCACGGCGCGGTGCGCTCGAATGCCAGTGGACGATTTGCCAGCGTCCGTCGCGTTTTTCTAGAACAGTTGTTCCCAAACCGCCGCTTTGAATGTTCCGCGTTCCGATGTCGGCGGAAAGCGAATACTTGAAAGTCGCCCACGCCGTCTTGCCGTCAACTTTCACTTTCAAATCAGAAAAAGCGTATTTCGTGTTCTTAAATTCCTTGAGTTCCGGTGCGAGATGACTGTTACGGTAATCCGTCCAGCCGTAATTGGCGTGTCCGCTCTCAAAAACCGTCACATCCTCGCTGTTTGCCCATATTTTATCGAGCGCAGTTAAATCGCCTTTTTCAACCGCTTGCGCTTCTCTGGTCAAAACGTCCGTCACGGCTTTTACTTCATTCGATTGCGCCGACACACCTTCATAAAAGTTAAAACCGACAATCGCCGCCACAACCGCCAAAGCTAAGACGACAACCGAAATTTTTCCTAAAATTATTTTTTTAATCATTGTCCGAAATTCCTCCTCAAGTTTTCCAAAATCAAACGCCTTTGAATTTCCGTGCGAGCCAAATCGCCAACGGCACGAGCAAAGTTAGTTGAACAAACGGTAACATTCCGACACCGATCAAAGGCATTATCGGCATTGACTGGTTGTATCTCCATAACTCAAACACAAACGCAAACCACTCAAAAAAAGTGGCGCACAATGCGCCTAATAATGCGGCTGACAGGTAAAATAAAATCTGATTCGATAGGTTAAATCTGCTCAACAAAACGTAAATTCCGATTGTTACCGCCGCGTCAATGACCGATGCCAGCGTGCAAAAGAGAAAAACTTGCGAACGGCTTTCTTCCGGTTTAATTTCAAAGGCAGACATCTGCGCCATTTCCCAAATCCAATTCATTCCGAAAGCTGTTACCGCCAATATTAAGTAAAATTTGTCGCCTCTCTTTTGCATCATTTTTCTTCAAGGTTTTCGCCCGTTTAGCACAATCAATTTAATCACTCAAAACCGGCTTTGAAGTGTCAGGCGCAAATGGCGGAACGTCTTCCTCCTGCGGTTTTTCCGGTTCGCCCCATTCGCCTTTGCCTGTTAATTTTCCTTCGCGCTCGGCAATAATTCTATCGGCGGAAGGTCGCCCGAATTTATAAAAAACGGCGGGCGTAACGATTTGGTCGAGCAGAGTCGAAGTGATAATTCCGCCAAGCACGACCACCGCCAAAGGATGCAGAATTTCTTTTCCGGGCGCGTCCGCCGCAATCGCTAAAGGCAGAAGCGAAAGTCCCGCTGTCAACGCTGTCATCATTACGGGAACAAGTCTTTCAAGGCTGCCGCGAATAATCATTTCTTCGGTAAAATCTTCGCCTTCTTCTTTCATTAAATGAAGATAATGCGAAATCATCATAATCCCGTTGCGCGAAGTGATGCCGACGAGCGAGATAAACCCGACGAGCGTGGCAATCGAGAAAACGCCACCCGAAAGGAGCAGTGCGATAACCGCACCGATTAGAGCAAGCGGAATGTTTATCATCACTTGGAGTGCGGAACGCCAATCGCCGAGAGCTTTTATCAGCAAAAAGAAAATTGCGACGAGCGAGAAAACCGTCAACAACGAAAGTGTGCGCGTGGCTTCGCGGGTTGCTTCAAACTGTCCGCCGTATTCGACGAAATACCCTTCGGGAAGCGAAACCTGTGTGGCGATTTTTTGCTGGATTTCCTGCGCGACTGAACCTAAATCACGCCCCGCGACGTTTGAACCGATGACGATTCTTCTTTTGGCGTTTTCGCGCAAAATCTGATTCGGTCCGGGCAGATTTTCAATCGTGGCAACGGCGGAAATCGGAATTTGTGTTCCCTGTGGCGTGTCAATCGTGACGTTTCGCAGAGCGTCAATGCTGTTGCGCGAAGCGTCGTCAAAACGCACCGCGACATCATAACGCCGTGCGCCTTCGATGGCTTGCGAAACGATGCGTCCGTTGAGCGCGGTTTCGAGAGTTTGGGTAATTTCGCCGGGCTGCAATCCGTATTGCGCCGCCTTTGCACGGTCAACATTAAAGCGAATTTGCGGAATCAAAACCTGTCGTTCAATCGAAACATCGGTCGCGCCTTCGACGGTCTGAATAGCGTTGCGGATTTCTTCTGCCTTCGAGCGCAAAACCTGTAAATCGTCGCCGAAAAGTTTGACGGCGATTTGAGCGCGAACGCCCGATTGCAGATGGTCTAAGCGGTGCGAAATCGGCTGTCCGACATTTGTTGTAACGCCCGGAACGACTGACAATTTCTCACGAATCGCCGCGAGAATTTCTTCGCGTGTTCTGTCCGTTTCCTTCAAATCAACGTCAATTTCGGTGTAATGAACGCCTTCGGCGTGTTCGTCGAGTTCGGCGCGTCCCGTTCTTCTGCCCGTCGAAATGACTTCTGGCACTTCCAAAATCAGTTTTTCGGAAATCTGTCCGATGCGGTTCGATTCCGCGAGCGACGTTCCGGGCTGCGCCTGCACGTTGACGGTCAAAGTTCCTTCATTAAATTCGGGTAAGAAAGAAGTTCCGACAAACGGCAAAGTCGCCATCGCCAAAACGAATATAATAACCGTGCCAACCATAATTTTATACGGATGGCGCAGCGTCCAATGGAGCAATTTTTCGTCGTATTTCTTTAACCAACGCACGAAAAATCCGTCTTTTTCTTCCTTCATCGCCTTCATTTTCGGCAACAGATACGAAGCCAAAACGGGGGTGATCGTCAGTGAAACGAACAGGGAAGCGACCAGCGCGGTGATATATGCAAGTCCCAAGGGCGCGAGCAATCTGCCCTCAACTCCGGTCAGCATAAAGAGCGGCAGAAAAACGAGCGCGACAATAATCGTTGCATAAACGATTGATGACCGTATTTCAAGGGAAGCGAGATAAATTACTTCCAAAGACGGGCGCGGATTCGGTAAATGACGATTTTCCCTTAACCTGCGAAAGACATTTTCGACATCAACAATCGCGTCATCAACGAGTTCGCCGATAGCCACCGCCAGACCGCCGAGCGTCATCGTGTTGATCGAAATTCCGAATGCCCACAGCACCAAAAATGTAACGACAAACGAAAGCGGAATTGCCGTCAAAGTGATAAACGTCGTGCGGAAATTGAGCAGAAATAAAAAAAGCACAATCGCCACCAAAATTGCGCCGTCGCGCAGGGCTTCGATGACGTTATCAATCGAATTGTCAATAAAACTCGCCTGCCGGAAAAGTCGCGGATTTATTTCCACATCAGCAGGCAGAGTTTTTTGCAGTTCTTTGACGGCTTCATCAACTTTTTCAGTCAGTTCGAGAGTTGACGCGCCGGGTTGTTTCTGGACGGAAATTATCACGGCAGGTTTGCCGTTCGTTCCGGCATCGCCGCGCTTGATGCGTGCGCCGAACTGAACGTCAGCGACATCGCCGAGCTTGATTGCCGTGTTGTTTCGATAGGCGACGACGGTTTGTTTGAGTTCGTCAATCGAATAAAATCTGCCTAAATTTCTGACCAGATATTCTTGCGATTGAGCATCAACAAAACCGCCTGTCGAATTGGCGTTCGATTTTTCGAGCGCGTCGGAAACTTCTTCGATTGTTACGCCGAACTGCTTTAATTTTTCGGGCGAAACGAGTGCTTGATACTGCTTGACACCGCCGCCAATTGGGATCACCTGCGAAACGCCGGTGATCGTCAAAAGACGCGGGCGAATCGTCCAATCCGCTAAAGTTCTGAGTTCCAAAGCATCTGTTTTGCCGTCTTTTGATGAAACCGCGATGAGCATAATCTCGCCCATAATCGAAGAAATCGGCGCGAGAAAAGGCGAAACGCCTTCGGGAAGCTGTTCGCGGGCTTCAGTGATTTTTTCCGAAACAAGCTGGCGATTTCGGTAAATATCAGTTCCCCAATCGAATTCGACATACACAATCGAAAGCCCGATGCCGCTGACCGAACGCACCCGCGAAACGCCCGGAACGCCGTTCATCACCGTTTCAATCGGATACGAAACCTGCGTTTCGACTTCTTCCGGCGCGAGTCCGTTCGCTTCGGTCAAAATCGTAATCGTCGGTTTGTTGAGGTCTGGAAAAACATCAACCGGCAGCTTTAATGCAATGTATCCGCCCCACACCAGAAGCAGAGCCGAAATCGCCACGACGATCAGCCGATTTTGTAATGCCCATTTGATAATTGCGTTCATTGGCTAATACCTTTGTTCTTTTGAAAATGGGCGATAAATGCGTAACGTCTGCCGACTGGCGTAACCGTTAGTTCACCTGCATTTTCAGTTCGTAAATCCTTCAAAAACTCCAAAAACTCCGGGCGGGCATAAACCTTAAATAGTCCCAGCCACCAACGTAAAAGCCGATTAAACCAAGCCGGGAGACTCGCGCCATCCCAAAAATCCACGATGTATAAATCGCCGTCAAGTTTCAGATTACGCAGCGCATTCAGAATTGCTTCCCGCCAGTTTGGAAACATCGAGAGCGAATAAGAAATAAAGATTTTGTCGAACGGCTGATCCAGATTGAACGTCGTTTGATAATCAAACTGTTCCGCCAATCCTTGCCGCAAAACAATCGCTTTTTGCCGATTGTGCGCGTCGAGTTTTGCTCCGGCGGTTTTCAGCATCTCGTCCGCTGCGTCCAGTCCGTAAATTTTCGCTTCCGGTTGCAGTAGTGCGAGCTTCAAAAGATTTCTGCCCGTGCCGCATCCGACTTCCAAAACCCGTTCACCGGGCAAAACCTTCATTTGCCGCAACAAATCATCACGCCCGAAAAGAAAGAAAAGGCGCGTCAAATCGTAAAAATGACGCTGAAAGCGATAGAGTTTGTTCAATCTTTCTCGCTGCTTTTCAGGTCTTTGCTGTTGCGCCGTTTCCATAATTTTTCAAAGTAAAGATAGAAAATACATTTACTTTGACCATTCCGATTTCCAGACGTTCATCTGTTTAATTTCGGCTTCCTGTTCCTTGATGATATTGCCAGCCAGAGTTTTGATTTCCGTATGTTCGGCTTTTGTCTGGGCTTCTTTCGCCATCGTCGTCGCGCCGGCATGATGTGGAATCATCATTTCGATAAATGCCAAATCGAATTCTTTATCCTTCGCGTTCGACAGTTTCGACATATCCATTTTCATCGAATCCATCATTCCGGGCATTTCCATATTCACCGCTCTCGGTGCGCCCTTAAACCATTTTTCGCGCCACTCTTTCATCTGTTCGATTTCCTTGTTTTGGTCGGCGATTATCTTCTGCGCGAAGGCTCTCAATTCCGTGCGCTGCGTTCTGCCGTCAACCATTTTCGCCATCTCGATTGCGCCTTGATGATGCGCCGTCATCGTGTCAATAAACTGCAAATCATAGGGCGCAGAGGCGGCATTTGCGTCCGATTTCATTCCCGAATGATTCATCGGCATATTGGAATTCATCGGCATTGAATTATGATTCATTCCGTTCATATTCATTGATGAGTTGGAATTCATCGAGTTATGATTCATTCCGCCGTGATTCATTGCCGAATTACTGTTTGTCGCGCTCTGACCGCAAGCCGCGAAAGTTATCGCCGCCAGACTTAAAACAACCGTCAAAATTATAGTTTTCATATTTCCTCCCTTTTTCGCTGTTGGTTTTTAATCGTGAACCACCACGCTGCCTTTATACATTCCCATTCCGCAGGTAAAACTGATGCTGCCTGTTTCCGAAGGCGTAAATTTAATCGTTACGTTCTTCCCGACAGGCAAATCGCGGGTGATGTTGAGCGACGGAAAAACGACTTTGTTGCCGCAGCCTTCCTTGCTTGTCCGCTTAAAAATTAAAGTAAGCGGAGAGCCTTGTTCGGTGCTGATACTCGAAGGACTGAAGCCTTTTTTGCTGACGTTAATCCGCACGGTTTTCGGATGTGCGAACTTTTTCTTGACCTTATTTTTTCCGTAAATCGGATTTGCAAAAGCCGTGTTTCCGCCGAACAGCATCGCCAGCATCATCGAAGCGGCAACGATTGATTTGATAATTCGTTTTTTCATTTTTAATTTCTCCTGTTTTTTACTGAACTAAAACCTTTCCTTTCAACATATCCATTCCGCAGGCGAAAGCGAGTTCGCCCGATTCGGTCGGCGTAATTTCGACCAAAATTGTTTCGCCGACAGCCAGTTTTTTCGTAATTTTGAGTTTCGGAAAAACCACTTCGCCGCCGCAGTTTTCGGCATCGGCGCGGTAAAACGCGAGTGTCAATTTTTCGCCTTTTTTCGCGTTGATTGAAGCGGGTTCATAACCGTTTTTGGAAACCGTGATTTTAGTCGCGCCTTCGGGAACACTTGCGTCTTTCACGTCAGCTTTATCCGCACCGCCTTTGACGTTGACGACAAACGGCACGGTGATTACTTTTCCGCCGCGTTGGAATTGAGCAAAAACTTTAAAAAGTCCGGCTTGGGGAAAAGATGTGTGCGCCGAAACTTCCGAAGGACTTGCGCCTTTCGTTTCGGTTT
>CAZJQP010000099.1:0-17507 GCA_964548225.1 uncultured Blastocatellaceae bacterium
AAAAACACAGGCTTTTTTATTCCAATACTTTTGCTCGGAATTTATTTAAATTATTTCCCGCAAAGCGACAAAGACGCAAAGACGGAAAAGAAACCGAAAACCAAAGACCAAAGACCAAAGACCAAAGACCAAATCCTTTTCTATCTTCCGTTTATTTTCCTGTTCGTTGTCTCGAATACGATGAAACTTGCACCGTGGGAATGGGACAATATCAAGGTTTTGATTTATTGGTTTGTCGGCTCTTTGCCATTTGCGGCGTTTGCTTTGGCGTGGATTTATAATCAAAATAATGTTTTGAAATTTGTTGCGGCGGGAATTTTAATAATTTTAACTGCCGCCGGAGCATCGGACGTTTGGCGGACGGTTTCAAAGCAGATAAATTATCAAGTCTTTGAAAACGATGCTGTCAGAATTTCCGCTTCAATAAAGCAAAAAACTGCGCCGAACGCGCTTTTTCTAAACGCGCCGACATATAACACGGCGGTTGTTTTGTCCGGCAGACGTTCGCTTCTGCGCTACATCGGACATCTTTCGTCGCACGGAATTGATTACGCCGAACGCGAAAGAGATTTGGAAAAAATTTACAAAGGCGAAGCGACCGCCGAGATTTTGTTAAAAAAATACGGCATCGAATACGTTCTGATTTCGCCCGAAGAACAAGCCTATTTCGGACAAAAAAATATTGAAATAAACGAAGAGTTTTTCCAAAAATTTCCCGTTATCGGCGAAGCGGGTGAGTTTCGGATTTATAAAGTGAATTGAAAAGGAGTTAGGTGATTAAGGGATTAGGTGATTAGGTGATTAGTTGCATAAACACCTAAACACTTAATTACCTAATCCCTTAATCAAAAATGATCGAAGAAATAAAAGAAACCGAAGACCAAAAACCAAAAACCAAAGACCTGCTTTGGCTTTTGAATTGCTCGCTCATCACGGCAATCGCCACATTTTTGCGCTTTTTCTGGCTTGAATTAAAGCCGCTTCACCACGACGAAGGTGTGAACGGTTATTTTTTGACCAATCTTTTCCGTGACGGCAAATATCAATACGATCCCGCAAATTATCACGGTCCCGACCTTTATTATATTTCGCTCGCCTTTTCAAAAGTCTTTGGTTTAAACACTCTGAGCATTCGTTCGAGTGTCGCCATTTTTGGCGTTTTCACGGTTTTCTTGGCGTTCTTTTTGAAGAAGTATATCGGCAAAACGGGAAGCCTTGCGGCGGCGATGTTTCTCGCACTTTCGCCCGGAATGGTTTATATTTCGCGCTATTTTATTCACGAAATTTTGTTTGTCTTTTTCAGCTTTTCGTTTGTTGTCGCGCTTCTTTATTTTATCGAGGGACGCAAGGCGGGAATTTTTTCGATTGCTTCGATGACGCTGATTTTGCTTGTCTGTTTTTCGCCTTCGGTGATTAATCTTTCGGGAATGTTCGCAGTTGAAAATGCGTCTGCGCTATGGGCTTTGCGAATCGGATTCTTTCTTATCGAAGCGATTCTCGTCTTTTTCGTGATGCGAATGTTGCTTGCGTGGAACGAAGGCAAGCCGATTTATTTGATTCTTGCGTCGGCTTCGCTTGTGTTGCTTGCGGCAACGAAGGAAACCGGATTTATCACCATCGGCACAATGGCGATTGCGTGTTTCATCATTTTTATTTGGCGCAAACTCATAGACAAAGACGACACAAAAAAATGGCTTTTCTTTGCCGGGACGATTATTTTTATTCTTGCCGCATTGGTTGAAAGAGTGCGAATTACGGAAGGTTTGAAAAATTGGTCGGTGAAATTTTTGGAACAGCCGGACGTGAATCTGAAATACGTTTTTTATGCGATTATCGCGCTTGGCGTAGTTACTTTTATCACTTGGTTTGCCGTGCTTTTCACGAAAGACGCGGAAACCGAGCCGCTCGAAACCGTTGAACTGACGTGGACAAATTTTCGCACGAAGTTAGGCGAAAAAACGGATTTGATTTTAATTCTGATAGCTTCCGCCGCGATTTTTATGTATCTCGGCGTATTGTTTTTCTCGTCGTTTTTCACTTATCCGCAAGGTGTTGTCGGCGCGTTCGAGGCTTACGCCATTTGGACGAAAACGGGTAATAAAGACCATACCCAAAACGGCACGCTTGCCTATCTCAAATGGGCGATGCACGTTGAAGCACCGCTTATTTTTCTCTCTGCCCTCGGAACTGCCATCGCCATTTTCCGCGCCCGCCACCGTTTCGCAATGTTCGCCGGACTTTGGGCTTTGGGGCTTTTTCTGGCTTACACAATCATTCCCTATAAAACGCCTTGGCTTGCGCTTTCGTTTCTTCTCCCGATGTGCATCATCGCCGGTTACGCCATTAACGAACTGCTCCGCAGCCGAATCATTCAACTGAAAATCGCCGGAGCAATTTTAGGAATGACAGCGACGGCAATTCTCGCATATCAAACCTACGACCTCAATTTCCTTCGCTATGACGACAACGATATGCCCTACATCTACGCCCACACGACACGCGGCTTTCTCGGTTTAGTCAAGAAAATCGAATACTACGCCGACAAAAGCGGTGCCGGCAAAGAGGCAACCATCGAAATCGTCTCGCCCGATTATTGGTCAATGCCGTGGTATATGAACGACTACAAAAACGCCCGTTTCAGCGGACAACTCGTTGACGCAAACACGGCGGAAATGATTGTCGCCAAAAAAGAAGAACAAGACGCAGAAATCGTCTCGCGCTACTCGGCACACTACAAATATGCCGGAGAATTCCCCTTGCGCCCCGGCGTTGATTTAATTTTATTAGTCAGAAAAGATTTAGCCGATTCCGACGCGAAAGAAATTTACAAAGCGATTTACGATGTAGATGACGCGGCAATCCCACTACTCGTGCGCCCTGACGACGAAGTTGACGAAGGCAAAACAAAAACGCCCTAAAAATAAAAAGCAGATGTCCGAATGCCAGCTTTCGGACATCTGCTTTTCATTGAAAAAAAATTATTATCCGGTAAAGTATTTCAGAAGATTCGCCGCTGGAGTTGCCAAAAGCGGACTGACTATTGTAAGTATTCGCGGAAAATAATCATTAAAGTCGGAAAGCCAAGTGTTGTTCGATTTTTCCGGGGTGTAGTTCTTTCCAATCTGATAAGCAACGGGCAAATAAGTTGCGGCTAACAATAGCGAATAAAAGCCCGCTTGAACAGCTATCGAATAACTAAAGAATTCATTCAAAAGTTTGTAAAACCCTTCATCCTGATTGTAGGAAACAAATACCAAATGCCAATCGGCGAGAGTCTTGACGCGAAGCATTCCGAAAAACAGCATTGCCGCCCCGATATACAAACTTGTTTGGGCGTAACTATGATAGGTTTTATATTTCTCGGTTTTTAGTGCTTTTTCATCATCGTTAGTTTCCTGCATCTCCGAGATTTTATACACTTTGTAGAGAATCATACAGCCTGCTCCAACTAAAAAGATGGTGGCAAAAAATCCGATAACATTAAATAGATTTACCAAACCAATCCGCAAGTCGCCGTTTGCCTCAAGGCTTTGCTGAAACATCGGGATAACGATGGACATATAGTTTTCGTTGTTCCAATAAGCCACAATTGCAAAGATAAGTGCAAGAGCAAATGTAACAACGGTAACGCCAATTGCCCTGTTTTCTATATCTTCCCGTTTGCCACTCAGAGGTTTAATCATCATATAACCCGAAAAGACAATGGTAGTAAGACATAGAAGCAAAAAGATTCCTGTCAGAAAAAGCCAAAACAAGCGGTAAGAATATCTTTGCGCGATATTTTTACGAAATGCGATAATACTGTTTTCTGCTTCATCCTTGGGTGTTTTTGTGTCGGATTTTGTGTTCGTATTGGTTTTTGTATTTGTGGCGGCATTTGTATTTGTAGCGGCATTTGTATTGGCATTTGTATTTGAGTTTGTATTTGTATTTGAGTTTGTATTTGTATTTGTGTTTGCCGCATTTGTATTGGAATTTGCCGTATTTGCGTTGACGTTTGCCGTAGTATTACCAACTTTTTCTTTTTCTTTATTCGCTGCTGTATTATAGTTGGGTTTCATTTCTTCCAATCTTTTGTTCGCATTGGCAAGATTTATTGGCGGCTGACCGATTTGCGAAATCAATTCGGTATTTACGTTTTCTCCTTGCACAAAATAATAATCGAAGACCATATAAGTTCCTGCCAAAAATATAAGCACCACAGCCGGAATCAAACTTTTTAATTCAATTTCATATTTCATAATTTTTCTTCTCCTTCTAATTTTATTTTCTAACCAATCCCCAAGAAACAAACTGCATTTCTTCTCTATCAAAAAACCACGAGGGGTGAACAACTGCGACCTTTCGTGCCGATGAATGGTGAAGTAATCTTTGGCAGACCGCGTGAGTGGAAAACTTTTCAAAAACCCTTTTGTTTTGGAGGGAAAGGCGGATGGTGAAGCGTTTCCGCCTTTCTTGTTGTTACTTTCCAGACCAAAGGAAAGAGTGAGGCAGAGCGTTAAATTTAGAGCAGATTCAAAGTAGATTTACGGTAAAGATGTAGAACAGGCTGTTAGCCTGTTCCGCCGTTGCGCTTCGCTGACGGCGTGGCAGACTAACAGTTTGCCTGACATTCAATCCAAATCTTTTCTAATCATCACCAAAGACGAGGTTTTCCGGCGGTTCGGTCATTCGGACGCTGTTGCCGTTGACTTCGATGACCGTATCGAAATGGGTGAAGTGCGTTGTTGAAACAATCGTTACGCCTTCGTCCAATGTTTCGAGATAGGCTTTGAAGCCTGCGACCGTGCCGCCGCCTTCGAGAAATTCCACCAGACGGCGAAAGAGCTTCGGCAGAATAACGTGGTCATTGACAATCGCCGCCATATTCGGCACGTCAAATCCGGTTTCGGTTTTATCTTCCGCCCAAACGCCGCGACTTGCCGCCCGCGCATTGCCCGCCGCCTGTGTCAAAGCCAGACGCAAATCGGGGAACAGACCTTGGTAATAAGTCGGGTAAGCCATTCCTGCTTCGACCGATTTATAATTCAGACTTTCCGCCAATCTGTCGGCGTAAAATTCGATTAACGCTCCGTCTTCTTCGGGGGCTTCACCGCTAAAGACGAAGGAAATCGGACGATGATTGCGCTCGACGGCGCGGGCGATGATATAGCCGCGAGTGCCGTCGTTTGCCGAATTTATCTTGGTTCGTGCTTCATTCCATTGGACGTTTGTGATATTCAATTCGTCCAACAGAAACTCCAACGCTCCAAGAGCCAAACCGAGCGGCTGATGCCACCGTTTATAATGCGTTTCGAGCGTGTCAATGGCTTCAAGCCGCAACTGCGCGTGTCCGTTTCCATTAAGCGCAACCGTTGTCCCGCTCAATTTTGCCCAATTCGCCGGATTATCCGCACGAAACCTCACCGAATCACCGTCGGGCGAATACCCGACAACGTGAAAACTTCCTTTAATTACATAAAATCCCATAGTATTTCTCCTTTATTTTTTATTTATCTAACGGTTATAAACCGCTAAAACTTGTCTCCGAAGAGTAGAAAACCGAAAGACTCGATTTATCAATTAGTCATTATCAAATATCAATTATTTCAGCCGTATTTTGCTTTTAACCACTATAAAATAATGGATAATTGATACTTAATAATTGATGTTACGCAAACTGCGAAAAATGACTGGAGCGCAAGCGTCCTCGCTTGCAATGCGTCGCTGTTTTTGAGCGATGCATTGCCGTTGTAATAAATTCACCTTGTTTACAACACGCGCTTTTTTTTCGCTCTTCGCCCACTTTGCACGCGGGCACGCGGGCGCTCCAGTCGTTTGATTCGCCTTAAAAACATTGCCGACGGGCGCGTTTTTTTTACCCGAATGTTTCGGTATAAATCGGCGACCATTGTCCGACGCGCTGATTTTTAATCAGGTAAATCGCCCGAAACTCAAATTTTTCCGGCACGCCCGGCTCGGTCAAAGGCGGGGCAAAATCGAAAGTGTTTGTCGTGCTTTTGTCCGCCGCTTGCCAGAGGGTTGTGCCAACCTTGCGACATTGCAGTTCGAGCGCGTCAAAATTTCCGATTTTAAATGTAAATTGCAGAGCCACGTCGCCCGCCCGCGCAATTTTCAATGCCGGTTGAGCGTCGTTCAGATTCAAATCCTCGCCCTCCGCCCGTTCGAGCATCAAATCAATTCCGTCCGCCCGGTCATAATTGAGTTGTTTAACAAACAAATTACGAAAATCGCGGCACGCCTTTTCAACCCCAAGCATCGTCCCGACCGGCATTGCAATCGTTTGATAAATCGGCGGCGCAGGCGCAGGCGTATTTTCCTGCTTACTGCGAACAAGATTTTCAAACCAAGCCGTCGCCTGTTTGCCCGAAACCCGATTCTGCTCGATTTTGTCATAACCCTCGATAAATGCCCGACAAAAAGTGTGAATATCGTCCACATAATCCGGTGTCAAACACGCCGGATACTTCGCCTGATACCCATCAATCTTCGCCTCAATATTCGCATACATCGCCCGTTCCCCCGCACCCGTTGTCGGATACCAATCTAAACTCTCTACCATAATTTTTTTACCTCCAATTTTTTGCAAAAAATCATTTTTCCCCAACCGAATGAGCAAAAGTAATTAGATATTTTGGGCGCGTTCAGAGTAACGCATTTATGCGTGAAGTCGTCCGCGAAGCGCGGCGACCGCACGGCTGAAGCCGTTACTCTGAACAGTTTTCAAAATCTCGCATAACTTTTACTGACCTGCTTAAATCTGTTACTCATCCGATTAAACCTTTCACCCATCTGAGCGAACTCCTCGCTCATCTAAAGAAACTCTTCGCTCATCTAAAGGAACTCTTCGCTCATCTAAAGGAACTCTTCGCTCAGATGAGTGAGAAGTTCGCTCAGATGAGTGAGAAGTTCGCTCAGGTGAAGGAACTCTTCGCTCAGATGAGCGAGAAGTTCCTTTAGATAAACAAATCCTCCACCAAGAGCATTTCCCAAGGCTTTTGAGGCGGCTACAATGCCCGTTAATAACCGCCATTTTGATCTTTAAGTGATAAACTGTATGACCACTTAGAGAATCACTCCTGCAATTTGATTTACCACGGAAATAACTTTAGAAATGGTATTGATAATTTTTACTGCTTTGTCCAAATCTTCCAGAGCTTTTTTCAAATCTGCTACGGCATCTTGGAAAGCCTCTTGATTTTGAGCAAGCTCATTAGCAATTTGATTTAATTCCGCTATTTCCAACTTATCTACCTGATTCATTACCTCAACCCTTAAATCAATAAAGGCTTTTCGTGTTGCTTCATCTTGATTTTTGAAAAAATCACCAACTCTAATGGTAAAAAGGGTAGAGCGAAGTTTCCTTAATTCGTTTAAAAACTCATTTGTTTTCATAATTTTTCTCCTGTATTTTTATTTGATTTCCTTCAATGACTCGGTTATCGAAAAAAATGTCTCCAAATCCGTTAGCAAACTGTCGATGCGCTCAAGGGTTAATTTATTGGAGTCTAATGCTTTGAAAGCCTCCTCGAATTTCTCGATTAAATCAGTCGCAGTTTCCATTTCGGTTAGAACATTTGTGGTATTAATCGCATTTAATCTGTCGGCAACCCATTGGTCTTTTTTATCAGCCGGAATAGGATTTGCGCTTGTGATTTTATCTGTAACCTTGCGTTTTTCTCTCAAATTGTTGCCATCTGTAACATTTGCCGAAATGATCTCGGAAAGTTTTTTCAGAAGAACTTTTTGAGTGTCCAGTTCTCTTAAGATAAAAGGTTTTCTTTGTTTGATTTCATCTTGCAGTTTTCCGCGAACAATTCCCGTAACAATTGCCCCTGAAATCGTCCCTGCCAAAGTTGAATCAAAGAAGCTACTTCCGCGTAGTGTGTTACCAAGCGTATTTAAATTACCCACTACGCCGGCAATCGCTTCGTTAGTTTCTTGGGGGGCTTTGCTGGAAGCTAATTGAAAAAGCAAATCGTAATAACTGGACATCAAGCGTGTGTGTTTTCTCAAATCATTGATAACTTTCAGCCTTGCCCGGTCGTTTCTTGTTGTGGTGTCGTATTGGTCATTAGTCGTATTAGATATTTCATCATTATCCAAAAGTCTTTCGGAATTTGCATTGATTGAAATATTACTCGTCGCAACCAATAGATTGTCCATTGCCGCATAGTAAAGAGTTCCCGCTTTAGCAAATCGGGCATACTCTTGTGTAGTTTTACATCCGCTTAGGAGAATTGACCCTAAGCAGAAAATTGAAATTAAAACATTTATTTTTTTTCTCATTTTTTTTTCTCCTCTATTTTGGTTTTATTTATCGAAGCATTAAATGTCTTCGATTTGTTTTATTGCTTTTAGGGCAATCTCGGTTTTTTCCTTGATTTCGCGCAGACGTTGTGTTGCTTCAAAATCGTGGGAAACGTAGTTCGCTAATAGGCGAACTTCTTGTAATTCTTTTTCAATATCTTTTAAATCCATAGTTTTTCTCCTTTCTTTTATGTGTCCAAAATGCCGAGGGCGGCTTTGTTGGATTTTGTGTCGCCGTTTGCCGATTTTAGGGTGGCGCGGGCGTTTTTTATTTTTTCTTCGAGGGTTTCGCGTTCGAGTTGCGCTTTTTCTTTGGCGCAGGCGGCGGCATCGGCGCGGGTGGTTTGGCGCGTGATTTCGTCTTTTAATGTTTTTTCGGTTTGACGCACCGGAAGCCGGGCGAAATAGTAGCCGATGAAGATGAAAATTAGTGGTTCGAGCCGCAAGAGCATCGTGTTATCTTTGAGCGGATCGAACTTGCCCGTGAATGCCGCCGCGTAGAGCAGGACGAAAATCAAGGTCAGGATAACGATGAGCGAATCTTTCAAAATTTCGCCAAAAGGTTTGCCGTCGCGTGTGGGTGGTGTCGTTTTGTTCATTGTCGCAAAATACCTCGCAAGTAAGTTTTCGTTGGTTAAGTTAATCTGTTTCATAATCGGTTTTGCCCAAAATATGGAAAATCTTCCGGCGTTTTCTTACGCTCATTCGGGCTTTAATTAAACATTCAAATAGATTTCAGAAGGGCAATTGTTCGAGTTTTTTCCCTTTCTACACACATAACGCACCGTTTGAGCGAAAAAAGTAACATTTTTTTTTAATTTTTTTTAATTTTTTTTTTTAAGGCAGGATTATTTTGTGAATTTGAAACACAAAAACGCAGGAAATACGCCGTATTTCGTGCGTTTTTGTGTTATTTTGCGGTTAAATTTTTTAAAGCGGATTTTTACGCAATCAGCTTCGATAATCGCGGAAATCAATCTCGGCGAAAATATTGTCGCGCCATTCGATTTCTTTGAGAAGCGGTTCGTTGAATTCGCCGGTTTCGAGCATTTTTGCGATCAGGGTAAAGCGGTGAATGTGCATTTTAAAGCGGTTTGATGAATATTGGACGGTTGTGCCTTGATAAATTTGAAACGCCCAATCGCTCGATTGCGCGAGTAATAATTCTCGCGCAAGTTGATTTAAAGCGCGTCTTTCGAGGTCGGTTGGTTCGTTAAATCTATTGGCAAGCGCGGTCATTTTGCGTTCCGCGTCGTGCTGATACGGATACATCCACGAATTTCCTTCGTTGAGCCAAACTTTGTAATAACCGTTTTCGCCCCAACTCGAAGCGGTCGGTTGCTGAATCTGAATCGGGATTTTCGCGTCCAAGTAATCGCCCGGCGTTACGGGTTTGACATCTTCTTGGTCGTAGTGAAATTTGCGGAAAAGATAATCAATAAACTGCGGACCTTCAAACCACCAATGCCCGTAAAGTTCGGCATCGTAGGGCGAAACGACGAGCGGCGGATGTTCTTCGTGAAGCTCGCGGAGTTTGCGGGCTTGTTCGATGCGTTTGTTGAGAAAATCTTGCGCGTCTTTCGCCGATTGCTCACGCGCCCACGCCGGAACGTAAGCCTGTTTCGTATTTTGCGCGGCGGTTTTACTTGTGATTCGATGATATTTCAAACCGAGATGACGGCGGTTTCCGTCGGCGTGAAGATGCGGTTTGAGAAATTCCATCGGCGCATCCCAACCGATGTCGCGGTAAAATTCTCGATAAACCGGATTGCCCGGATAACCGACTTCCGCGCTCCAAACCTGCTGCGAAGTTTCGACATCACGCGCAAAAACTGCCACGCCGTTTTCGCACATCACGGGAGCGTGAACGCCGTAACGCGGACGCGGATCGCCGTAAAGAAGCGAATGCGAATCGGAAATAAAATATTCTATTCCGGCGGACTTTAAGAGATTTTCGATGCCGGGTTCGTAGGCGCATTCGGCAAGCCAGATGCCTCGCGGTTGTCGTCCGAAATGTTTTTTGTAATTTTTTACGGCAATTTCAATCTGTGCGCGGCGCGATTCGGGAGTCGAAATAAGCGGCAAAAATCCGTGCGTCGCGCAACAAGTAATAATTTCCAAAACGCCTTCGTCTTGCAATTCGCGGAAAGCGTTTATCAAATTCCGCTGATACTTATTGTTCCAAAGGTCTAACGCCGCGCTCAGATTTTCGACATACATTTTCGCTACGTCATAAAAATCAGGCGATTCTTTCTGAACTCTTTCAAACTCTTTCCGTGCCAATTCGAGCAGATTTTCAAGATGCCGCGTATATCTTTCTTCAAGCAATTTATCCGCCAACATTTCGCACAATGGCGGCGAAACATTCATCGCCAAACGCGGCGTTGCGCCCGCATCGTGCAGATTTTGAAAGATAAAAATCAACGGTAGATAAACTTCCGTAACGGCTTCGTAAAACCAATCTTCTTCCAAAAATTCGGGATATTCGGGATGCCGCACAAACGGCAGATGCGCGTGGAGAATTAAGCTGAAATAACCTTTTGGCATATCGGAGATTTTAACGCAAAGACGCGAAGACGCAAAGGCGCAAAGATTTTTAAAATTCTTCCTTTGCGTCTTCGCGTCTTTGCGTTAAAAAATTGTTATAAATTATTGACGACGCGGTGAATTCCGTCGCTGACTCGCTTTTCGCCAAAATTGATGACCAAGCCGAGTTTTAGATTCATTAAGCGCAGATAAGTTAATGTTTGAGTTTCAAAAATTCTGTTGTAAGCAACAACGGATTTTGCTTCGATAATAACAAGTTTTTCGACAATTAAATCCAATTTCAACGGCGAAGCAAGTTTATGACCTTTGTAAATAATCGGAACTTCCAATTCTTTTTCAACCAAAAGACCGCGATTTTTCAATTCCCAAAAGAGCGATTCTTTATAAACTCCTTCCAAAAGTCCCGCACCGCCAAGCGTCCGATGAACTTCAATCGCCGCATCAACAATTATTTTGCTAATTTCATTTTCAGTCATCTGAGAATTTTAACGCAAAGACGCAAAGACACGAAGACGCAAAGGAAACAAAAATAAAAATCTTTGCGCCTTTGCGTCTTCGCGTCTTTGCGTTAAAAAAAATTATCTCAACGAACTAATCGGCGAGAGTTTCGATAAAGTTTTCGGCGAAAGAGTTTTCGGAACGGCGCGTTTGGTTAGTTTTTTCGGGAAATTTACCAAACTTGCGCCGAAAACGGTTGCGCCGATGAATTCTTCTTCGATGATTTCTTCGTCGAAAACGTCGAAATGTTCTTTAAGTGCGGACATTGCGTTTTCTACGCTGAGTTTTTCGAGGTTTTCTTGCAAAACAGTGAAAAGCGATTCGCTGATTTGTCCGCGAAGTTCGGGTAATTCTACGCCGGAAGCCAAAGCCAAAATCGCGTAACGAACTTCATCAGAACTGAAATCTTCCTTGCGTTCGCCGATGAATTGATAGAAAGCGTTGTCGGTCGCAACTTCCGCGTTTTCAAAATCATCGCCGGCAAGCGCGACTTCAAAAGCGTCGCGGGTAAAGCCGGAATTATCCAAAACTTCGGCAAATTCGGTTGCCGTAATTGCCCAATCCGCGTCGGTTGCAATGCGCGGCGAAGGATTTTTGCGCGGCGTTTCGATGGAATTTGAATACATCACGCGAATAAACGGACGATTCGGCGCGTAAAAACCGAGTTCGGCGCGATAGTTGGCGTTCGATTCGACATTAAACCACCAATTTCCTTCCGCTTCGACGGCGTGAAGTTCTTCGCGTTCGGTGGTTTGATTGACCAATTTTGCAACAAGTTGATAATTGCCGGAATTTCCGCCGAAAACTTTCTGCAAAGTCTGAAACGGATTGTTTTTGATTGACCAGTAAAAATAAAGACGATTCGGCGATTGCATCTGAAGCTGGGCGCGATTTTCCTTCTGCAATTCCGGCAAAACCGGCAGCGAAAGTTCCGCAAAAATCGGGTCAATTTCTTCTTCGGATTCTTCGGCTTGTGCCAAAAACTTCGGCGCAGGAATTTCGAGTTCTAAAATGTCATCCTCTAACATTTCCGCCGAAGAAACTGTTTTCGGCGCAATTTCGCCCAAAACAAATTCGCGTGTTTCCGTCGTTTCTTCGGTTTGTAATAAATCTTTTGTGTTATCTTCGTTCATAAAAAATTAAATATAAAGTAAATATAAAAAGACTTATTATGCTTGATGAAACGCAAAAAGGCAATATTTTGAAATGTTTTTCCGAATTTTGCAAGGTTTTTGCAAAGTCGGGAAGACGAGATTTTACCTATCACCTCTCACCTCTCACCTATTACTTATTCCGAATATAACGGCGATTACATTCGGAATAAGTGATAAGTGAAAGGTGAGAGGTGATAAGTATATTTCTGACCGTCCGCTTCTCAGAACTTATTCCGAATCAATTACGCTTTTGAAATAAAGAAAAATCGTTAATAAGGAGACGATAAATAACGGAAGGGCGTGAATAATCAAAGTCCAAATCGCTTCGTTTTTGAAGGTAAATTTATGCAGATTCATTTTGCTTTTCACGCACGACGGCGAGCATTTGTTCAAAAACTTCCGATAAATTCAATTCGCTGGTGTCAATCACAATCGCGTCTTCGGCAATCATCAGCGGCGAATCGGAGCGCGAAACGTCGCGTTCGTCGCGCATATTTATTTCGTGCAAAGTTTGCTCGTAAGTTGTTTCAAAACCTTTTGCCGAATCTTCTTCAAAACGCCGACGCGCTCGCGCTTCGGGTTTGGCGGTTAAGAAAAATTTGATGTCGGCGTTCGGGAAAACGACGCTTCCGATGTCGCGTCCGTCCAAAACCGCGCCGTTTGCCGAATTTTCGCCGAGCGTGCGCTGGTGTTCGACAAGAATTTTTCTGACTTCCGAAATGCCCGAAACGATTGACGCGGCTTGCCCGATTTCGTTCGTTCTGATGTCGGCGGAAACGTCTTTTCCGTCAAGAAAAATCTGCAAATTTTCCGGCTCGCCGATGAGTTCGATTTTAGAATTTTCAGCAATTTCGGCAATCTCCGCCGTATCGTCAAAACTCAAATTATTCGACAAAACCGCCAATCCGACCGCACGATACATCGCGCCCGTGTCGAGATAAAGCAAGTTCAAATTTTTAGCTAACATCTTCCCAAGCGTAGATTTCCCCGCGCCCGAAGGTCCATCAATAGCAATTATCATTACAAATTATTTTTATACAGATTCTTCCAAAAGCCAATGGTCTTGATGATTTTCGTCAGGCTTGCAAAAATATTCAGTTTTAGTATTTGAACGAATTGTGCCGTATTTAAGCGACTTTAAGAAGTTAATAATTTTGTTTTCTGTATCGCTGTCAATTTCTGATTCTGAAAGAAAGGCGATTGTATATCTTTTGGCATATCCGTTTAATTTAGAATTTTCATCAATATCAATCTGAAATCTGAAACTAGGACCATTTGCCCAATTCTTTCCTCTCATTGAATTTATCATTCGTGAGCGATTCGGTTCAGGGATTTTTTCATTGGCATATTTTATGAATCGTTCCAGTTCATCAAGACTATAATCCAAAGTATCTACTTCCATTTGCGGAAAAATCTCTCTTAATTTTCCCAAGACCTTTTCAGGATCAAAAGTTAAAACCTCATCACTCCAATATTTGATTTCTGCGGCTATTCGCATTTGATTTAAATAATTTTGCCCAAAATAATAAGAGTTTTCTCAATATCTTCACGCGAAACGTCGCAATGCGTAACCATTCGGATTGATTTGCCGAAAGGAATTGCGAAGATATTTTCCTTTTTCAGTTCGTCGCAGATTTCGGCGGATGTTTTGCCCGTGTTTGAAACGTCGAAAATTACGATATTTGTTTGAACTCGTTCCGCATCAATCGAAATTCCTTTGATATTTGCCACGCCTTCGGCTAATCTTTTCGCGTTTTCGTGGTCAATGTGCAAGATTTTCGGCGACTCTTCGAGCGCAATCAAACCTGCCGCCGCGAGAACTCCGGCTTGGCGCATTCCGCCGCCGAAGCGTTTGCGCCAAATTCGCGCTTCGGCAATAAAATCTTCTGTTCCCAAAAGCATCGAGCCGACCGGCGCACCTAAGCCTTTTGAAAGACAAAATTGCACCGAATCAACCGATTTTGAAAGGTTTGCGACCGTTTCATCTTGCGCGACCGCCGAATTAAAAATCCGTGCGCCGTCCAAATGAACAGGCAAATTTAGTTTGTGTGCGCTTGCACAAATTTCATCGGTTTGCGCGGCAGACATTACGCTTCCGCCACCGAAATTGTGGGTATTTTCTAAACAAATCAACGCCGTCGGACACGCATAATAAGGCTGATTTATATGCAAATGCGGCTCAATTTCCGCCCACGTCAGCATTCCGTTATCATTCGCCGCACGAACCGGACGAATCATCACGCCGGAAACGACTGCGGGCGTTCCCATTTCGTAATTAAAAATATGCCCGCGTTCTTCAATGATGACTTCATCGCCTTGTTTTGTATGCAGACGAACAGCAATTTGATTGCCCATCGAACCCGTCGGCACAAAAAGCGCGGCTTCTTTCCCGAAAATCCCCGCCGCTTTTTCCTGCAAAAGATTAACGGTCGGGTCTTCGCCATAAACATCATCGCCAACTTCCGCCTCAGCCATCGCGCGGCGCATTTCTTTTGTTGGTTTTGTAACTGTGTCGCTTCTTAAATCAATCATTTTTTCGGTAAAACCTTATCAATCTGCGTCCGCAAAATCTTCGGATTTATCGCGCCGGTTTTTTGATAGACGAGCTTGCCGTTTTTGTTGTAGAGCAAAGTCGTCGGATAACCGCCCGTAAATTTCGGGGCGATTTGGCGGACGGCTTTTGTAATTTGGTGTCGCGCCGGAACGTCCAAAAGATACGAAGGGATTTTTTCTGCCTGATAAACTTTTAGAAAATCGCTGACGGTCGTATCAACCAGCGAAACGGTGTCAACCGAAACGATGTAAAAACTCAAATTTTTGTCCGCGTAATCTTTATGGATTTCCACAAGGTCGGGAAACTCTTTGCGGCAGATTCCGCACCAAGTCGCCCAAAAATTTATCAAAATCGGCTGTTTCGTTTCGGGCGATTTGACGAGTGATTTTAATTCTTCGGCGTTGATGATCGTTGTTTTGACGGCATCTTCGGTGTCATAAATTTGCGCCGAAACTGAAACGGCACAAATCGTAAAAATAAAAATTGTAAATAATAATTTTGACATCGAATCTATAAAGCGCAGATGCGAAAGTTATTTGCTATTTTCTACTACTTTTTCGGTTGAAGCAACCGTTATGAGTTTCCATTTGCCGTCAATTTTTTCCCAAACTTCGAGCCATGCAAAATCCGTTTGGTCGAGAATTTCTTCGCCTTTGTCGTTTTTGTAAGTTCCACGCACACGCTTTTGGACGATAATTGTTGCCATCGTGCCGTCTTTCGAGATTTTTACGACAGGCGGTTTCAGATTTTCCCATTCGATAAATTTGAAATTGGAAAAATAATTTTTGAAACGCGCCAGATTTTCCGCTTTTGTGCGCGTTGAAATATTTCCTCTTTGTAGTTGCGTTAGATTTTCAGCAAACATTTCAACAAAAAGTTCGGCGTTGTAAGTCAAATGCGCCGTTTTCTGCTGTTCGTGAAGACGCATCAATTCGGCTAAATCGGCGACACGCGGCGGAATTTCAAAGATTTGCGCGTCCGATTTATTCAGAGTGATTTTTTGAAAATTCAAAACCCAATCGCCCGCACTGTCGGTTGCCGTAACTTTTGAAGGAAGTTTTATTTTTCCGACGTTGCGCCATTCATTAAAGACGTTTTTGACCGATTCGTTTGAACCGGGAATCGGCAAAAGATAGCCTGAAAGAAGTTTTGTTTCAGCGTCGAAATACAGATAAATCGTGCCGTTCAATTCATTTTGGGCGCGGACTTTGATATTTGGTTTGTTTGCAAAATCTTCTGTTCCTTCGAGTGCGAAATCGTGAAACATCCTTTGAAAATCAAACGCCATTCTTTGATATTCGTGTAGGCGAACGACCAATCGTTGAAACGGTGAAACAAGCGAAAAATCGCTTGTTTCCCAAGCCAATTTATCATTTATGAAAATATCGGTCGGCGCAGGTTTGTAAGAAAATTTTTGGGTGAAACGCGCTTTGCCGTCGCGGAAAGAAGCAATTTCGGTCGTGTATTTGCCGTTTGGTCCGGCACAATCGGCGAAAACTTCGACGCTTCGGATTTTATTGATTTCCTTTGCGCCGCCGATGGCTTCAATCGAGGAAGAAAACAATTTTTCCAAGTCGGAATTTTGCGCCGAAACAGCTGAAAATCCAAAGCAAACGACGGAAATAAAAAGCCCGATAACAAATTTCGCGTTGGTCATAGAGCCTTAAACGGTTTAGGGATTTAAAAAGTTTCGGTTATTGATTAACGGAAATTTTGACAAATCTCCGGTGTATTCATAAATCCAAGTTTCGATTTTTTCGTCGCCCAAGCGGGCAAAGGTTTTCTTTCTGAGGAAAAGACTTTTTTGCACGTCATTCGGATAAAAACCTTCGTATTCATCGAGTTTTCGCAGAACTTCCATCTCATCGGGCAATTCGAGAATTTGTCCGAAAACTTGATTCGTGCCGCCCGAAATTGCTGTTGTAAATTCGCCCAAATCATAAAGGTCGGCGTAGATAAACGCTTCGCCGACGAGCTTTAATTTTTCCGCCGTTTCCGCAATTTCGGGCGGCTCAAATCCTTTTCTCAAACTTCCATAGACAAAAAGATATTGTTTCATTTAGCCTTTAACTTTCTTCAAAATCTCGACGAGATTTTTGCCCATATTTTCGAGCATATTTTTGACAAAATCGGCTTTTGCATTGCCGTCTTCGTCAAAGGCTTCGTGGGCTTTCGAGAGCGCAAAATCCTGTGCAAGAACGTGAACGCCCATCGAAGCGAGAATCGTCCGAATATTCGGCAAAGCGCGAATTCCGCCCAAACCGCCGGGCGAAGCGGTCATCAGCGAACAATATTTGTCGGCGTAAGCCGCGCCCGCTTTTAATTCGCCGCGTGGGCGCGATGTCCAATCAATGTAATTTTTGAAAGTTCCCGGAATTCCGCTGTTATATTCGGGCGAAGAAATCAAAAAACCGTCGTGCGCGAGCATTAAATCCTGCAATTTC
>CAZJQP010000100.1:0-17419 GCA_964548225.1 uncultured Blastocatellaceae bacterium
CGAGGGGGATCGAACCCCTGACCTCATGACTGCCAGTCATGCGCTCTCCCAGCTGAGCTACGTCCCCGAACACTTTTATCAATGTCCAAAAAGAGAATATACCAAAGGCATTTCATAAAGACAAATCGGAAAAATAAATATCAATTTAGATTTTGTGCCTGTTCCGTGATAATATTTGCTTCTACTTTCTATAAGCATAACTTGTCAGTAAAATGGATAAATTTTTAATTCGCGGCGGACAGCCGCTCACAGGGAAAATCGAGATTGGCGGCGCGAAAAATTCGGCTTTGCCTTGTTTGGCGGCGACGCTTTTGTCTGCGGAAACGGTTATTTTGCATAATGTTCCATATGTGAAAGATTTAATTACGCAACGTCGTCTGCTCGAAGATTTAGGTGCGACTGCACTTACACCGGAATTGCGGACGCATAAAATCAGGGCAAGAAATATCGAGACTTTTGAAGCTCCTTACGAACTTGTCAAGACTATGCGGGCGAGCGTTTTAGCTTTAGGTCCTTTGCTTGCAAGGTTTGGAAAAGCAAAAGTTTCACTTCCGGGCGGTTGTGCGATTGGAACTCGTCCGATTGATTTGCATCTGAAAGCCTTTGAACAACTCGGTGCGACGGTTTCGCTCGAATCGGGCGATGTTGTGGCGCGTGCGCCGAAAGGTCGGCTGATTGGCGCAGAAATCAATTTTGAAAAAGTTACCGTAACGGGAACGGAAAACGTGATGATGGCGGCGGCACTTGCGAAAGGAAAATCAACAATTAAAAATGCTGCGTGCGAGCCGGAAATCGAAGATTTAGCGGAACTTTTGAACAAAATGGGCGCACGAATCAAAGGTGCAGGAACGCCGACAATCGAAATCGAAGGCGTTGAAAATCTCGGCGGCGCACAGCACACGATTATCCCCGACCGTATCGAAACCGGAACTTTTATTGTTGCGGCGGCGATTACGGGCGGCGAACTCGAAATCAAAAATTGCGTTCCCGAACATCTCACCGCCGTTATCGAAAAATTGCGCGAAGCGGGCGTTGAAATCGAAGAAATAAATCCCAGCACTTTATTGGTCAAATGTTCGTCTAAAGGCTTGCAATCAAAAGATGTTACGACCGAACCGCATCCCGATTTTCCGACCGATATGCAGGCGCAATATATGGCTTTAATGACGCAAGCCGAAGGTGTTTCAAAGGTTACGGAAACGATTTTTGAAAACCGTTTTATGCACGCTTCGGAGCTAATCAGAATGGGCGCAAAGATTGAAATTTCCGGCAATCACGCTACGGTTCACGGCAAAACCGATTTGACCGGCGCGAAGATTATCGCTTCCGATTTGCGGGCTTCGGCTTCGCTCGTGCTTGCCGCGCTGTGTGCTTCGGGCGAAACTTTGATTGACCGCGTTTATCACATTGACCGCGGCTACGAAAATATCGTCGGCAAACTAAAATCAGTCGGCGCAAACATCGAAAGAATCACCGAAAATCTGACGATGGCGGCGGAAGAAAAATAATTTCCCAACAACTATTGATATCTATTGCTAATATTTGCGAAGATTCACACAAGGCGTTTTGTAAATTATGGCAATCGCAACTTTAAATATTTCGCTTCCCGACACGATGAAAGATGAGGTCGAGAATGTTGTCGCAACGGAGGGCTACGGAAATACGAGCGAATTTTTCCGTGATTTGGTGCGTAATTATTTGAAAGAACGGCAAGAAAGAAAACTCGAAGCATTGATTCTCGAAGGCATCAATAGCGGTGAAGCAACACCTCTGACCAAAGACGATTTTCAGCGCATAAAAGAACGCGGCATAAAACGGATTCAGGAACGCGCTAAAAAATGAGTTTTCAAACAATCAAAAAGCCGCAAGCCGAACGCGATATTGAAGAGTGTTTTGTTTATATCGGCAAAGATAATCTCAATATTGCCGTGCATTTTTTTAGTGGCGATTGAAGACGGCATCGAACTCATCGGTAAAACTTCTTTCATCGGAAACCCACGCGAATTTAAAGATTCCAAAGCAAAAAATAACCGAATGACGCTCGTCAAAGACTTTCACAACTATCAAATTTATTACCCGGTCGGCGATGGGATTATAGAAATTCTTCGCGTTCTTTACGAAGCAAGAGATTTATCAGATATTTTCAATTAAACAATAACTCTATCCACGATATTAATGGACGAAGTAATCTACAACGAGCGCGGAAATCGGCTAACGATGATTAAGAAAAGCGACAACCACAAAGAAAATCAGTCAAGTTGATTTCCGGTCTTATCACCGAAAAATTACAATTTCGGAAAAAATTGATACTATGAAATCAATCTACTTTGACTTAAATGGAGAGGAGTAAATATGTTTTGCCAACTATGCGGAACCAAAATCGTGGAAGGTGAGTTTTTTTGTAGAAATTGCGGTGAAATATCTAAAAGCATAATTTTTTTGGAGGATAAAACCAATTGGTTAAAACGAATCGGCTTCTTTTCATTGGGCATACTCGGTTCTCTAATCATCGTTGGAATTTTTATTTTTTTGATAAATGTAATTTTCTCCGGATTAAAAAGTTCGCTAACGGCATTGTGGTTCTTTTTTATCTTGAATACTTTATTTGCAGGCTTGATTTCGGTAACACTATTTGAGCTAAGAAAAGTGCGAAATAAACTTAACGATGAAAGAGAAAAAAGACGGACTCTACTATATGAAAAGTCGCCTCAGTTAATTGAAGAAAAGAATTTTGAAGGTGTGCCGTTCAGTATATCTGAAGAAACTACTAAAAAATTCACTTTGGAAGAGAAAAAATCCTAAACATATTTCAGACGAGATTTAATGAAAGTTACAATCGGACAAATCAACACGACGAACGGCGATTTTGAGGGAAATATTGCGAAGATTTTGAGCGCAATCGAAAAGGCGAAGGCGGACGGCTCGGATTTGATTGTTTTTCCTGAGGTTTGCATTCACGGTTATACTTCGCAGGATTGGTTTCAAGACCGCGATGTAATCGAAACTTCGCTTAAACCGCTTGAGCAAATTATTCCTGCAACTGTTGGAATAACAGCGGTTGTCGGCACGATTCGTCCGAATGAGGATAATGACGGACGGCGTTTGTATAATTCGGCGGCAGTTATTTCAAACGGCGAACTCGTTCGATTTGTTGATAAAAGTTTGTTGCCGGAATATGACGTTTTTGATGATCCGCGATATTTTGAGCCGGACGAAAACCCCGACGGAATTGTTGAAATTACGACACGCGAAGGGAAAATAAAACGTCTCGGCGTAGTCGTTTGCGAAGATTTTTGGAACGATAAAACTTTTTGGAAAGACAGACTTTACGATATTGATCCCGTGGAAAAAGTGATTCAGCAAGGTGCGGAAATTCTTCTTGCAATCAATGCTTCGCCTTACAATAAAGGCAAAATTAAACTGCGCTGTGAAATGGTTTCGCATCGTGCGCGGCTTGCGAAAACGCCGATTGTTTTTGTGAATTTGGTCGGCGGAAACGATGGAATTATTTTCGACGGCGCATCGCTTATCGCCGATTCGCAAGGCGATATTATTTTGCAAGCGGCAGCGTTTGAGGAATTTGTCGAAACTGTTGAAATCAACGACGCTCTGCCCGATTCGCGTGGAATTACGGGCGGCGAGATTGATTCGATTCATCGCGCTTTGGTTTTGGGAATTCGTGATTATGCGCGAAAAAATAATTTCAAAAAAGCGGTTTTAGGTTTGAGCGGCGGCATTGATTCGTCTTTGGTTGCCGCGCTGACTGCCGAAGCAATCGGCGCGGAAAATCTTTTGTGTGTGATGATGCCTTCGCCATTTTCGTCGGAAGGAAGCGTGAAAGATTCAGAGATTTTGGTAAAAAATCTCGGTTGTGAATCGCGCATCGAACCGATTTCGGGCGCGTTTGAAGTTTTGTTGAATCAACTGCATTTTACTTCGCCGAAAAAAGGCGGCGAAAACCTTGCGGCGGAAAATATGCAATCTCGTCTGCGTGGCGTGATTTTGATGGCGATTTCAAATGCCGAAGGTCGTCTGCTCGTTTCGACGGGAAACAAGAGCGAACTCGCGGTTGGCTATTGCACGCTTTACGGCGACACGAACGGCGGTTTAGCAGTTTTGGGCGACGTTTTGAAAACCGAAGTTTGGGCAATCTCGCGGCATCTGAACGAAAAAGCCGGACGCGAAATTATTCCGAACACGATTATTGACAAAAAACCGTCCGCCGAACTCGCGCCGAATCAATTCGACCAAGATTCTCTGCCGCCTTACGAACTGATGGATCCGATTTTGCATCAATACTTTGAAAACAAACTTTCCCCGACAGAAATTATCGCGCAGGGAAATGACGCAAAATTGGTGTATGAAGTCTTGAACAAAGTCGAACATCCGTCAAACGAATTCAAACGCCAACAGCTTCCGCCGACGATAATTATTTCAAAAAATGCAATCGGCGTTGGTCGCAGAAGACCGATTACGCACAAATATCGAAGGAATATGAAATAAATTATGGCAGGGAAGAAGAATCATATAATTCCAAAATGGATGCAAAAAGGATTTGCGAGTCGAGTTGATGGCGACCAAGTTTTTACTTGGTTTTATAGAAAAGGTTTGAGTCCTCGTGAAACTAATACTAGAGAGATAAATGCGGAGAATTATTTTTACGGAAAAAAAGACGAGTTAAATGCCGATGATATAATGACCGATGTTGAAACATACAAATTATCGCCTTTAATCAATGTATTGCGTGATGGCAACACTGATTGTGAAAAGTTGAAAACTGAAATTGGAGAATTAGTTGCTCATTTTTCGATTAGGACGAAAGTCATAAGAAAAGGTTTTGAGCAAATGTCTGAAAAAACGCTTGCAGGAATGAAAGAGGTTTTAACTGATGACGAAACTGTTTCAAATGTGCTACTAAATCCGAGTGAAAAACAACTTGAAGGAATTTTTGATGATGCTTTAAATAGTTCAGATCCCAAAATGGATGAAGCACTTGAAATCTTAAAGATTTTTGGATTTGAAGATGATGAGATTAAAAACTTAATGGTTGGATTAGCTAAATCAGCCTTGCAAAACGAAAAAACTAAAGATGAAATGGAAGATGTTGTCAAAAACTTTTTCTCTGATATGTTTGATGGGGCAGTAAAAGATCTACCCAATTCAATTAAAAAAGGTCATAATCAATCACTTCATAATTATGTGATTCCGCCACAAAGAGTTAAACGATATAAGCAATTAGTCTGGAATGTTTATGAAAAAGACTCGCTTCTTATTTTAGGTGATGTTGCTTGTATTTTCAGAGAAATTGGCAATAAATTATTTAGATCTTCCTGTGATATAGATAAAACAGGGCAAATTTACTTACCCATTTCATCTAATAAAATACTTATTGGAACACTTGAGTCTGAAGAAATAGAAACAAATGTTCAAACTATTAACGAAGCAATTGCAAAATGTAGTTGCGAGCAGTTTATTTGTTCTGAAAAAGCAGATGATAAAATTGCTCTGATGCAAATTATCGGAACTGATGCTTATTTAGCAAGTGATGAAGAAATGGAAAAGGAATTGGGTGAAATAAGAAACAATGTTAATTGGCTCAAAGATGAAATGGACAAATGATGAATGAATTTGACGAACAAATCGAAATTATTTTTAATTTGAAATTTTGCAAGCAAGATACTTCAAATAATTTAAGTAAATCAAAGAGTAAAGTAGGTTCTTAATCTGATCTGCGTTTCAAAAATTAAGGAGGCAAATATGAAGAAAATTTCAGCAGTTTTGATAATGATTTTCGCGGTTAGTTTTGTCTTTGCGGCAAACGATGCGGAGGTTTTGGAATTTAAGGGAAAAATCGGTTTCACCAACGGGGAAGACAAGATTCTCGATCATCAGTTTCTTGATAGCGGTAAGAAAATTTTGCTTATCGGCGAGAAAAATTTACAGCTTTGGGATGTTGAAAACGCCAAATTGCTCAATTCGGTTTCGCATCAGATTCCGCAATTTGCGCCGCGTGGATTTGTCAGCACATATTTGCTTTTGGGAATTCCGAAATTTTTGGATTGGCGATCTTTTATCGTTGACGAAGGCGGAAAATGGATGATTACCGCCGAAAAAGTCGGCACGAACGAATTGCGCTCGGCAGTCGTGCGCGATTTGAAAGATTTGAAAGTAATTACCGTTCTGGATTTGCCGAATGTTTCGACTGAATATATTTCTTTCGATGAAGACAAAAACGAAATTTTAACCTTTGGCGTTACTGAAAAAACCGGCGCATTTGCTCGTTGGGACACGGATAAATTCACGCAAAAAGAAGTTTTTTCAATCAAAGAATATAAATGGCATCAGAAAATTCGCGGCGGCGAAAAAATGCTCGTTGGTTCGGGCGATACGAAAATTCTTTGGACGGCAATAACTAAAGAAGGCGATAAATTGACGCTTCGAGATGTGAAAACCGGAGCGATTGAAAAAGAATTTACTGCCAAAAATCTTAAACCCGAAGTTTCCTTTCAAGATACGACCGTCAGTTCGGATGAAAAATATCTGATTTCGCGTCGCAGTGATCGAATTTTCGTGTGGGAAATTGACGGCGACGGTCAGCCGAAATTTGAAGTTTCAGCAACGAATCCAAAAAGCGATTTTAGTTTTAAGCAGATTCTCGACCGAAAATTTATTATTGTAAAAGTTGATGAACAACTGCGAATTTACGACATCGAAGCGGGCGGACAACCAAAGCTCGTGGTTTCGCCGCAAAATCCGAAAGAAGATTTAGCTTTTCGGCAAATTATCAACGAAAGATTCGTTGTCGTCAAAGCTGACAGCAAAATTCGCATTTATGACACGAACGGCGGAACTAAATTAAAATTTGAATTTACCTCGGAAAATCCGAAAGATACGATGGAATATCGCGGTGCGACAAAGGACGGAAAATATGCGGTTTTCTGCGATGACCAAAAAGTTTTTGTTTTGGAAGTTGCAGGAAACGGCAAACCGCTTTATGAAATTGTGCGGGAAAGCGAAAAAGAGCGTTTTCCGGCAATTCGTTTTTTCAGCGACAAAAGTTTGTTAGCGGTGTCGCGTGTGAATCGAAGTGAGAAAAAAGAACCACGCACTGAATTTTATGATATTTCAACGGGAAAACTCGTTTTCGAAGCCGCATTTGAAATAGGTTACGGCGCAGAATTTACGCCTGACAATAAATATATCTACGAAAAACAACTCGGAGCTTTTTCGATTTGGAATATGGCGGCGAAGAAATATTATACAGTTCCGTTGGCAACCTATACTGAATCAAATTACGATTACGGCACAATGCAAACTACATCCGGCGAAACGCGCAATTCTGAAGATGCCGAATTTAGCCCTGATTATCGTTATATTTTGCGGCACGGCGACGACATTACGGCAATTTTTGACGCGGAAACAGGCAATCGAGTGCAAATAATTTTTGATACTCAAAGGGTAAAATACAATAAACAAAACCAAATCAAAAAAAGCGGTCTTGGCGATGCGGGCTGGTTAAATGACGGAAAATATGTTTATGCGTTCGATTCGCGTAATTTTTTCGGAAGTTCGAGGACGATAAGTTTTTGGGAAATAAAAAAATAATTTGCAAGAAAAATTTCGCGCTCCGTTCAGAAGAATAGATGGCAGAAGCCTGAATATTTTTTTGAACGGAGTTTTTTTATGGCGAAAATGAATAGTCCTTTGGATAATATAAGAGTTGCGAGTCCGTGTTCGGTTGATTGGAATGAAATGATTGGCGATAATCGGCGACGTTTTTGCGGCGATTGCAAATTGAATGTTTATAATCTTTCGGGAATGACTCGTGGAGAAGCCGAAAATTTGATTATGAATGCTGAAGGTCGTTTGTGCGTGAAATTTTACAAACGTGCCGACGGAAGCATTATCACACAAGATTGTCCGGTCGGTTGGGCGCGTGTTAAGCAGAGAACGCAGGTTTTTGTAACGGCGGTGGCTTCGCTGATTTTTACATTTTTCGGCGCAATCGGTTTAGTTTCGATTTTCGCTAAATCAAAACTTATCGGCAAAGTTTTACCAATTCCGTTCGTTACGCCGACACCGGAAAGAACGATGGGAATTATGGTGCCGACTTCACCGACTCCTAAACGCAGTCCTTCGCCTACTGCAACACCGAAACAAATGATGGGCAAAATCGCCGTGCCGAAAAAAGAACGCGAAATGATAATGGGCGAAATAGAAAAGTAAAAAGTAAAAAGTAAAAAGGCAAAAAGTAAAGAAGCGTCCTTTGTGAATCACGATTCACTATTGGACGCTTCTTTACTTTTTACTTTTTACTTTTTACTTGACGAAGTAGCCTTGACGCGCACGGGTGCGGAAGTTTCGCGGATTTTGTAAGCCGATGTCGAGTTTGACATAACGATTAACGGGAAATTCTCCGTCGGAATAATATTGGATAAGATATTGCGCTTGCAGTTCGTTGGTTAATTGACGGAAAATTTGTTGCAAAATTTCGGCGTTTCTTCGCGTGTTCGCGGCGTTTTGCAATTCGTCTTTGTTGCTTGTCGGTAAAAATTTCGGCAGAAAAGCCGTGCCGCCTGTGTCGTCGGCAAAGCGTTGAAGATTTTCTTGTCCGAAACGACTCATTTTATTTATCTGCAAAGAATTTCCCGCCGGATTAATCGAATAGAAAACCGTATCGGCGTTTTGCAAACCTTTGACAATTCTTTCGCGCTCACTCAAACTTGCTTTGTCGCGGCTGGCAACTGTCATTTGATAAAGAGTTTTCGTGTCCATCGTATCAATTTTACTGCCTAATTTTCGATAACCGTCTTGAATTGCTTTGGCAATTCGAACGCTGTTCGTATCTTCCCCATCGGAAATTACGATGACAACTTTGCGCCTGCCTTGTGGTGTATTTTTCTGCAAATGTTCGGCGGCGGCATAAACCGAATCGTAAAATGCCGTAAATTCCTTCGTCGGCAAAATAGATTTGATGGCTTCGACGGATTTATCAGCCGTTTCACGCGATTGAATGAGCTTTGGTGTAGAACCGACGGTATAAATTGTGGCGCGATCTTCGGGGCGCATAACTTCTTTCAAAAATTGCGCGGCGGTTTCTTGTTCAAACTTGAAAAGTGCGTCAGTGCTTGCCGAAATATCGAAAAGCAAAACAATTTCGAGCGGAACTTTTTCGGCGGCAGAAACCGATTCGATTTCCTGAATTTTATTTTCTTCCGAAACGCGGAAATCTTTCGCCGTTAAACCTGTAACGGCTTGTCCGTTTGCGTCCGTAACCGACACCGGCACAATGACAAGCCGCGATTTTACTTCGATTACGCCGTCATCTTCTTCAATGGTCGGTGTCGGTGTCGGAGTTTGTGAAAATGCACTGAAAACGAAAGTTAAAATAAATGCGGAAATAAATGTTAAGCCTTGTAATTTCACGGTTTTGTTTCCTCGATTTTGATAAAAAAGCGATAGCGATGCGCTACATATAGCACTTCGCTATCGCTTCGGTGTTCTGACAAAAAATTACTTTTCGTTGTCCTCGTTGCTTGTTGTCGGACGAATTTCGACATTTTGGTTAATGCCTCTGCTGACCAACAATTTAACTTCAACGCGGCGGTTTTGGGCGCGTCCGTCGTTTGTCGAATTGTCGCCGACGGCTTGATTTTCGCCGTAACCATAGGAAGTTCCGATTCTGCGAAGCGGAATATTATGAACTTCAACCAAATAATCAATTACAGCTTGAGCGCGTTTTTGACTCAGAACTTTGTTCTTTTGAACGCTTCCGGTTGAGTCAGTGAAACCCGTAATTTCGATAACATAGCCTTTCAGTGTCATCGAAGCCTGTGCCACTTGGTCAAGTGTTGTTTTGGCTTCTTGCGAAAGAACTGCACTATTCGTTTTGAAATTTACCGTCGCGGTTGATTGAACGACAAAATCGTCGAGTGATGAAATTCTTTGATTTGTAGCATTTACGCCTTCAACTGCGGCATCAGCCGTATTTTGCGCGGCTTTCGCGCCGCCTTTTGCAGCATTTGAAATTGCCATCAATTCATCAATTTGTCCTGAAACGCGCTCGGCGTTTTGTTCGGTAACGGTCAAACGATCTTCTGTTGGTTTAACGCGGCTTTCGATTGATTGAGCAACTGCTAAGTCGGTTTTTCCGAAGCGAACTTTAGTTGCCGCTAAATTTCCGCTCGAATCACCGCGTCCTTCGACTTCCAAACTTAGTCCGCGCACAATAGCATTCATCGGTGTGTTGTCGCCGCCGCCGAAAATTCCGCCTTTAGTTTTGATGCTGGTTGCTTGACTAATCAAAACCCGTGTGTCAACTCCCGTTACATCACGAACCGTAAAACTCGTGTCATCTTTGGCGACTACTACGCCTTTAATTTTGTATTTCTGCCCATTCGTTAAAGTGCGAATTTGCGTTTCTTGTGCGAACGCGGCAGTTACGCCGATTACCAAAGCCAAAAGCAAAGCCGGTAGTTTTTTTAACATAATATTGAACTCCTATCTGATATTTTTTTGAAAACTTAACGATTTTGACGTTCGATAAACCATTTAGGTTGTCGAAGGATATTTTTTCTTCTGCATTATTAAATCGAAATTTTGCGAAAATGTTCCATTTTATCGTTGTTTATCGTTTTTCTTTTTATTGATTTCATAGAACAAATAATTTCAAGCAAACCCTCAATCAATTATCGTGCCACGAATTGAGAAATTGTGAATGTGTCGCGTAAATTCCGTAAAATGAGAAGGTTAGATAAATAAAATTTGCCCGTATCAAATTAATACAAAGCAACAATTTCGGTAGAAAATGTTTTGATATAATTCAGACGAAAAAAATAACGAAAAGCATCAAAGCCTGAATAAATGCTTTTCGTTATTTTTTATTTTACAGAGAAAACGTTGTTGTTTCAAGATAATTTTTCATAAACGAAAGAAATTTTTCTGCGTCTGCACCGTCAACAATTCGATGATCGTAAGTTAAAGCAAAATAAGCCATTTGGCGAATTGCAATATAATCATCGCCGTCGGGCGTGGTCAAAACCTTCGGACGTTTTTCAATTGTCCCGACACAAAGAATTGCCACTTGCGGTTGATTGATTATCGGCGTTCCGAACAATCCGCCGAAAACGCCCGGATTCGTAATCGTAAAAGTTCCGCCTGTAACTTCGTCCGGCATCAGCTTTTTGGTGCGTGCGCGGTCAGCCAAATCGTTCGCCGCTGTTGCTAACCCGCTCAATGAAAGCGTGTCCGCTTTTTTAATTACGGGAACAATCAACCCCCAATCGAGCGCAACTGCCATTCCGAGATTGATGTCATTTTTGTAAATAATATTTTCGCCCGAAACCTGCGAATTAACAATCGGAAATTGCCGCAAAGATTGAGTTACGGCTTGGAAAATAAACGGCATAAACGTCAATTTTGTGCCGAATCTTTCTTGAAAAACATCTTTATTTGCTTTGCGGAATTTGGCGACGTTTGTCATATCAATTTCGTAAACGCTCGTAACGTGAGCCGAAGTTTGTTTTGAAAACGTCATATGTTCGGCAATTTTCTTACGCATTACGGACATCGGCTCAACTCTGTCCATTGCAGATTGCGGATTGCGGATTGCGGATTGTTGCGGTTGAATCGGCGTTTGCACGATTGCCGGTGCGGAAATTTTCCCGACCAATAAATCTTGCGGACGAAGTGCCGCGCCGGTTTCGATGAAATTCAGAATATCTTTTTTCGTAACACGCCCACTCAAGCCACTGCCGGAAATACGCGAAATATCAACGCCGTGTTGTTTGGCAATGTTACGGACGAGCGGCGAGGATTTTGTTTTTCGCAAATCTTCGACGGTTATTTGTGCGTTGCCCGTTGTGTGTTGTCCGTTGCCCGCACTTGCCGCCGAAACTTTGACTTCTGCTTTCGGGGCTTCAACCTTTGGAGTTTCAACAATTTGTGAAGTTTCAACAGCTTGCGGAGCTTCAACTGCTGATTGCTGATTGCTGACTGCTGACTGCTGACTGCTAATTGAACTTCCAACCAATCCGACAATCGCACCGACTTCGACGGTTTCACCTTCCTGCACACGAATTTCGAGAAGTTTTCCGGCAGTTGGTGAAGGAACTTCGGCATCAACTTTATCGGTTGAAATTTCAAGCAAAGGTTCGTCTTTTTCAATTGTGTCGCCGACTGTTTTCAGCCATTTTGAAACTGTTCCTTCGGTAATTGATTCGCCCATTTGCGGCATCACAACCTCAGTCGCTTCGCTTGATTGCGGATTTGATTCAGCAACACTCGCCGTTGCCGCTTGTGCGATTTCTGCGACAGGTTCGGGCTTTGTTTCTTCAGCGACAGGCGCGATTTCTTCAATCGGCGGATTGCTGACGGCGGATTGTTGGCTGCCGACTTCAGAAGATTCGCCGATAATCGCCACAACCGAACCGACTTCGACGGTTTCACCTTCCTTTGCTCGAATTTCGAGTAAAACTCCGGCACTTGTTGCCGGAACTTCCGCATCAACTTTGTCGGTCGAGATTTCCAAAATCATCTCATCTTTTTCAATCGAATCACCGACTTGCTTTAGCCATCTTGAAATAGTGCCTTCGGTAATAGATTCACCCATTTGCGGCATTACAACTTCTACACTCATAAATTCTCCAAATAAACTTTTATAAAAACAATTTTGTAAAAAAACTCAAATAAATATAATCCCTTTTTCTTTCGGCAGACGCAAATTTGCCGAAATTATACTTTGTTTTTTGTTCGCAATTTCGCCAATTCAGTGTCAATTTTTTCGATAACGCGATTAATTTCGTGAATTGATTCATCTAAAACGATATTTTCACCATTTTTCTTGACAACTTCGTAGCTGGTTTTTCCGCCTTTGAAAGAACGCTGAAGCATTTTTACCTCAATTTTTTCGATTTCGTTCCAATTCGTTTTGAATTTTTTATACGAAAATCCGTTTTCATAAACTTGCAAGATATTTTTCCGTGCCGACAGCAATCCGAACATTGTAACAATATTAACAATCAAAAATGCCGTCGAAAGCAAGAAAAAACCCAATTTTTGAGTCGTATAAACGCCAATCATTGTCGCTAAAAAAAACAAAAATGACAGCATTGCTACAATCACTGCACGTTGTAGGGCAACAGGCGAAATCGGATGTATGCGAACGAGTTTGCCTAATTTTCTGGTTTGCTCAATCATCTAAATTATCAATAATACAAATTCTGCCAACCTTGCGGAAACCTGCGTGCCGATTTTTGCGTAAAATCGCGGAAAATTCTACACTTAATTTGAATTATCCGACATCTAAAGATTAAAATTGCAAACATAATGAACAAAAAAATATTTTCGACAATCGCTTTTCTGATAATCGCTTGCACACCAAGCGTTTTTGCACAAAAAGCATTGACGGCGGACGACTATGCTCGCGCCGAAAAAATGCTCGGTTATAACACATCGTCGTTGGTTGACCGCGCCGGAGTTCGTCCGACGTGGCTGGCAGACGGCAGGTTTTGGTATCGCGTTTTGACTGCAACGGGAAGCGAATACGTCATTGTCAATCCGGCAACGGGTGAGCGAAAAGCCGATGTTGATGCGGCAAAACTCGGCATTACGATAGCGACACCGCAAAGACCGAATTTCAATGAAATCATTTCGCCTGACGGAACAAAAGCCGCTTTTATTAGAGATTGGAATCTTTGGGTGCGCGACATTGCGACTAAAAAAGAAACGCAACTTACCAAGGACGGAGTAAAAGATTTCGGTTATGCCACCGACAATGCCGGTTGGAAGCATTCCGACCGCGCAATTTTGCTTTGGTCGCCCGATTCTAAAAAAATTGCGACTTATCAGCAAGACCAACGCCATGTCAGCGATATGTATTTGGTAACGACAAATGTTGGCGCACCGAAGCTCGAAGCGTGGAAATATCCTCTGCCGCAAGATAAGGAAATCATCAAAATTCACCGTGTGATTATCGAAGTTGAAACGGCAAAAGTGATTCGTTTGAAAATGCCGCCCGATGACCGACGCGGAACGCTCTGCGACGATATTTCGTGTTCGGGAAGTTTTGATGACAACGAATGGAACGCCGACGCGAGCAAACTCGCCTTTGTTTCTTCGACACGCGACCACAAACAGGCAAATCTTCGCGTTGCCGATGCCGCAACGGGTGAAATTACCGACATTTTGGAGGAAAAAGTTGCCACACAATACGAATCCGGGCAAGGCGAAGTCAACTGGCGTTATCTTTCTTCATCAAACGAATTTTTATGGTATTCCGAGCGCGACGATTGGGGGCATCTCTATCTTTACGACGGCAAAGGAAAGTTGAAAAACCAAATCACGAAAGGCAATTTTGTCGTAACGCGATTGATGAAAGTTGATGCCAAAAACCGCGTTTTGTATTTTGAAGCCAACGGACGCGAAGCCGGACGCGACCCTTATTTCTCACATTTTTACAGCATTAATTTTGACGGAAGCAATCTGAAATTGCTTACGCCCGAAGACGGAAATCATCAAATTTTAATGTCGGATGACGGCAAATATTTTGTTGACAATTATTCAAAACCCGATGTGCCGCAAGTTTCGGTTTTGCGCGATATGGGCGGAAAATTGATTGCAACACTCGAAAAGGCGGACATTTCGCGCCTAACGGCAACGGGTTGGAAACCGCCAACGCCGATTACCGTCAAAGACCGCAACGGCAAATGGGATTTATACGGTTTGATGTTCACGCCGACAAATCTTGATAAAACGAAAAAATATCCGGTGGTTAATTATATTTATCCGGGTCCGCAAGGCGGCGGAGTCGGCACACGCAATTTCGGTCCGGCGCGAAGCGACCATCAAGCTCTTGCCGAACTCGGTTTTATCGTCGTCATCATTGACGGAACTTGCAATCCTGACCGCTCGAAATCTTTCCACGATGCTTGTTACGGCAATATGGCGGACAATACTTTGGAAGATCAAATTGCTGGATTAAAACAACTTGCGGAAAAAAATCCGTATATGGATTTAACGCGGGTCGGCGTTTGGGGACATTCGGGCGGCGGATTTGCGACGGCGATGGCAATGTTCAAATTCCCTGATTTTTACAAAGTCGGCATCTCGGAATCGGGCAACCACGACAATCGCAACTACGAAGACGATTGGGGCGAACGCTACATCGGTTTGCTTTCGGGCGACAATTACGAAAAGCAAGCAACTCAAATTTACGCCAAAAATCTCAAAGGCAAATTGCTCATCGCCCACGGCGGAATGGACGACAACGTGCCGCCGTATAACAGTTATTTGGTGGTTGACGCGCTCGTCAAAGCCAACAAGGATTTCGACCTGATAATTTTCCCGAACGCCCGCCACGGCTACGGACAAGACAGCTACTATATGATGCGCCGCCGTTGGGATTATTTCGTCAAAAACCTGTTGGGCGCAGAACCGCCGAAAGAATACAAACTCATTCCCAAACCCGATCCGCGTTTGACGGCGCGATAGTTTTGGGCTGACAGAAAAAAACCACAAAAACACACAAAACACCACGAAACGATTGAATTTTTTCGTGGTGTTTTGTGTGTTTTTGTGGTTTCAATTTCTTCGCAAAAAAAGTATAGACAAAAAAAGCCGATAGGAGTATATTGTTTGCAGGCAAAATCATCATTGAATTTTACCGTTCAGTTTGAGCAATCAGGCTGAAAACCCAATTTTTACAGGAGAAAATAATTATGAAAAACTTAATCGAAACACTATTTACCGAATCGGAACGTCTGCATATCAACGATTTAATAACGCAGTTGGAAGCCGCCGTTGCGGGCAAACTTGTGGCATTAACCGAAGAAGAACGCATCCGCTACGGCTCGGTCAATGAGCAGAACAAACTGCTCGTCAACAAGGTGCGCGACTATCGCCAAAATCAGCCGAATCTGAGTTCGCCCGATGTTAATTGGGACGAATTCGAGTCCGATTACGTTTCGCGGCAGTTTCACGAATCAGCCGCCCAACGTCTTTCAAGCATCGCCTATCAAATGCAAAGCACGAAAATCTTGCACGACTACGATAATCTTAATGATTCATTGAGCGATTACAGCTATTCACAATACAAAAAAGGCGCAGGCGAAGCAGGCTACACCGAAAAAGTTGCCGAAATAAAACAATTTTTCCCCCGTTCAGGCACAGCCAAAAAGCCAAATAATCAACCGCCGGATGATGAACCATCAGAATAAAAGGCTTATCCTCTAGAAGCTATGTTCAAACTCAAAATTAGTGATTTTTTTAACCACGAATCAACACAAAAATACACGAAACAAGCAAACCTCCGGCAAATTTCGTGTGGCTTTGTGTGTTTTCGTGGTTAAATTCTTAATCTTCTTCGAGTTTGAACACAGCTTCTTAGGTTCTGAATAGATAATTTCAGCCAAAAAGGTCAAAACTTTACCCTCGACACCTAAAACTTTAGGTTCAAGACCCAAAACTTTAGGTTCAAGACCTAAAATTTTAGGTTCGAAACCTAAAACTTTAGGTATCAAGGGGTAAAATTTTAGGTTCGGAACCTAAAATTTTAGGTATCGAGGGGTAAAACTTTAGGCTTCAGACCTAAAGTTTTAGGTGTCGAGGGTAAAACTTTAGGTTCGGAACATAAAGTTTTAGGTTGCAAGGGTAAAATTTCAACTTACAGACGTAAGACTTTGGGTTATTAAGGGGAAATTTTAGTCTCGAATCTATTTGTGATTTATGATAATTGTGCAAAATTAATTTGTAGCGTTGAAATCGAGTGCAAAATAGCAGAATCGAATAACTGGTTAAAATGAAGAAGAAAACAATAATTTCAAAAAGGCAAGACAAATTTTTAAAAGAATTCCTTCGAACGAAATCCCTTGAAAATCTTCTACCTCTGTATGTTGCCGCTATTTCAAATGACACTGAATTATTTAAGATTCTTCCAGAAAATTTAATAGCACCTATTGTCGAAAGTTTAAGAAATATTCAATCTACTATTGGTTTGCCTAAAGAACCCAAAGAGAGTGGTTTTAGCTTAGATGAAATTCTAAGAAACTTACGAAACTTAAACACCAATGAGCTATTGTCTAGGTATACTTTTTCATTGACAGGAAATCCGGCTAGTTTCTCCGAGATTTCTGAAGATATACTAACTTCTGCGGAATCGTGGCTTGATGAACTTAGAGCTTGTGTGACAGGAAAAAATGGGTTATTCAGTAATGAATTTGACCCTGAAACATACGTTGATGGATTTATTCAGTTTGCTGGTGGTGAAAGGATAATAAAAACGTCAGGAGCAAACGATCCGACAAATGCGGATTATTTTTTTCAGAACGACAATGTGATTATAGAGTTGAAAATCCTAAAAACAGATTTCTTATACCAAAACAAATTAGAAAGCTCAGTTAAGTAGCCAGCCGAAGCAAGTCAG
>CAZJQP010000101.1:0-16927 GCA_964548225.1 uncultured Blastocatellaceae bacterium
TCTATTCGCTGTTCGTCCCGTCGGACGCAAGCACGGCGTTTCCCGTGTTCGACCAGCCGGATTTGAAGGCGCGGTTTAAGTTGAATTTAGTTGTGCCTGATAAATGGCAAGTAATTTCAAATACCAAAAGCCGAGAGTATGTTTTACTTAAAGAAGAAGGAATCGCATTTGGAAAATATCAAAATCTGAATCCTAGCGGAAATAAAGAAGTTGAGTTTGAAGAAACCAAACCAATCAGCACCTACGTTTTCGCGTTTGCGGCGGGTGAATTTGCGGAGTTTGACGAAGAAGGCGGAAACCCAAGCGTGAGCGCGGGTGTCAAAACTGAACGAGAATCCGACACACTCCCTAACGGTCGTGTTTCTGCATCGAAGATTTACGTCCGCAAATCGCAAGCCGAAAAATTTAAATCTCACGAAAAAGAAGTCTTTCGATTAAACCGCGAAGGCGTGAAATATCTCGAAGAATATTTCGATTATAAATTTCCGTTTCCGAAATACGATTTGGTTTTGATTCCCGAATTTCCGTTTGGCGGAATGGAACACGCGGGCGCGACTTTTTTGCGCGAATCTTCCGTCATTTTTCCGAACGAGCCGACGAAAAACGATTATGTTTCCCGCGCCAATCTTATCTTTCACGAAGCCGCGCATCAATGGTTCGGCGACACGGTTACGATGCGCTGGTTTGACGATTTATGGCTCAAGGAAGGCTTTGCCGAGTTTATGGCGTATAAAACTCTGGAAAAAGTTCTGCCCGAAATGAATGCGTGGAAAATCTTCTACGAACGCAACAAACAGCTTGCCTATCTGACCGATTCGACACGCGGGACAACGCCGATTTATCAAGAAATTACAAATCTCTCATCGGCAAAATCCGCCTACGGCAACATCGTCTATCGCAAAGCACCTTCGTTTCTGAAACAAGCCGAATTTTATCTCGGCGCAGATAATTTTCAAAAAGCCGTCCGCGCATTTTTGAAGAAACACGAATTCAAAAACGCGACGTGGACGGATTTGGTTAAGGAGTTTGCAAATTCCGCAGGAAAAGAATTTAAGGAAAAAAGCGGTGTCGAGGTTCAAGAATGGGCGCAAACTTGGGTCAAACAACGCGGAATGCCGATTGTTTTTGTCAAAGAAGGAGATTTGCGGATGTATCGCACACGGGAAGACATTGAAAAAAACGGCGGCGGAATGCACGACACGGCGGAACTTTACTGGCTCGAACAAACTGATGCGATAGGCGAAAACAAAATTTGGAATGAGAATGTCAATGTTTTAATGCGATACCCCGACGGCAAAAACCAGATTGAAAATGTAACCATTCATCAAGCCAAAAATTACCAATTTGCGACGTTCTGGGTCATTAGTGGCGGCAAGTCAAATAATAATATTCAAACACCGATTTTTGTGTTTCCAAACTATCAAGATTACGGCTACGGCATCTTTCTGCTTGACGAGAAAAGCCGCGCTTACGTTCTCGAAAATATCCAGACGGAAAAAGACGATTTTCTGCGCTCGATGATGTGGGGCGCGTTGTGGGATTCGGTCAGAGAAACGGAATTGAACCCGAAAGATTATGTCGAACTCGTCATCAAAAACATCAACATCGAAACCGACGAAAGCACGATAAATACGCTTCTGAACCGCGTCGGCACGGCGATGAATTATTACATTGACGAAGGCAGAAACACGACCGTAAGGGAGTGTGTCAACTGCTCAACCGAGAACACACTTGCTAACGCGCGTGTTTCTGCCTCGAAAGACGAACTTGCTTCACGTCTGGAAACGCTTCTGATTGAAAAGATGCAAAAGAGCGAAACGCTCGGACAAAGAATCACATTTTACCGCGCTTTTTTGAACAACGCTTCGAGCGAAAAAGCGCGGCAGGTGTTGAAAGAAATGCTCAAAGGCGGAAACCCAAGCGTTAGCGCGGGTGCAAATAATGTCAAAGAAAACACACCCTTGCTGACGCGCGGGTTTCTGCCTTTGAAGACCAAAGACAAATTCGACATCGTTACGCGATTGATTATTTTAGGCGACAAAGACGCTTTGACACTTCTCGCCGAACTCGAAAAAACCGAAACTTCCGACGACGCAAAACGCTACGCCTACGCTGTCCGCGCCGGAATTGCGACGGGCGAAAACAAGTTGAAATATTGGAACGATTTTGTTTCAAACAAAGAATTGAGCGAAAGCTGGATTGAATCAGCTTTTGCCGTTTTCAATTCGCCGCGCCATTCGGATTTGACTTTGCCTTATCTCGAAAAAGCTCTCGCCGAATTGCCGAACTTAAAGCGCAACCGCAAAATCTTTTTCGTCAACGGCTGGCTTTCCGCTTTCATCGGCGGACAGCGAAGCGAAGAAGCCTTGAAGACAGTAAATAAATTCTTGGCGGACAATCCGAATCTTGACAAAGATTTGCGTCTGAAAATTTTAGAGAATGTAGATTTAATCGAACGCGCGGTGAAGATTCGCAAGAAGTTTGAAAAATAAATGCAGGATGATTTCCAACAAAAAACGGCGCGAAAGCCTTTCGGGAAAAGATTGCAAGGTTCGGCAATTATTCTTTTGATAATCGCTTTTTTGCTCGGTCTCGGTTGGAGTTTTATTGCTTTGTTTTCGGTTTTGCTGACTCCGATTGACAGTTACGAAGAAAATCTGCGTTCGCTAAATCTTCCGCCGCGAGAAATTTTATCAACTGCCGACGGGCGCGTTGCGGATATGGGCTTTTATGTTTCGGGACGGCGGCAATATCTCAAACCGAAAGTTGAATTCGTTGTGGAAGGCAAAATGTATCGCGCCGAAACCATAAACGGCTACGCGCCCGAATTGTATCCGTTCAAACAATTTCAGACGGCGCAAGTTTTCTATCTTCCGAATCAGCCGGAAAAGTCTTGGCAACGATGGGAATATGAAAATCTAATCGGCGAATACGAAAATGCCAAAGCTGTGCCGCTGATTGTGCGGGTTAAGACAATCTATAATTATCTCGCGTTCGGTTTAATTGTCTTAACCGCATTGCTTTTAGCTGTCAATCTTTTTGTTCCGCTGCGAAGTCTTTTCAAATCTGTTAAGGTTTGATAATTTTCTCCGTCGCGCCGATTTTTTTCATAATTGATGCGGCTTCCTGCTCGTTTGCGACTCGCGGCGTGCTGGCGTTTTCGATGACGACGGGAATTAATTCGATTTGCTCGACGTTGGTTTTTGAGTTGCCTTTGATGTTTGAAAGTTTGCTTTGCAAGCTGATTTTTAATGCCAAACCTTCCATCGTGTCGCGGCTCCAAGTCTGGTCAAAGATGAAATTCCCCAAAGAATAGAAAATATATTTGCCTTTATATTGCTCGAAAACTTGAACCCAATGCGGATGCGCTCCGATGACCATATCTGCGCCGTAATCAATCGAATTTTTGGCAAAATCAATCTGCGGCTGATGCGGTCGGCGTTGATATTCGACTCCGGCGTGCATTGTCGTAATGATAAAATCCGCGCCGTCCGCCTTTAATTTTTCGATGGCTTTTTTCAATCTGTCCATATCTTGAAAGCGTGCGACATAATCGTTTCGCGCCGCACCACTGCCGTCGTTGATGGAAACATAACTTGCGCCGACGAAACCGATTTTCACGCCTTTGACTTCGTAGATTTTCGGTGTCCAAGCCTCATCCAAATTCTCGCCCGTGCCAAGCCGTGTAAAACCGTTTTCGTCCAAAACTTTATGCGTATTTTTCAATCCGTTCACGCCCATATCCATCGCGTGATTGTTGGCAAAATTGAGGACTTTGAAATTATATTTTTTCAAGCCTTCGAGGTCTTTCGTCCGCATATTGAACACCAAACCTTTGCCGACGACGTTTTCTCTGCCCGAAATCGGATTTTCGAGATTAGCGAAATTAAAATCCGTCGAAAGAAAAATGTCTTTCATCTTCTCAAACGGCGCAAGCGGCGTTCCCGCACGGTCAATCGCCCGCGCTACGCCGCGTGAAATCAAAATATCGCCGACCGCCAGAAACGTAACTTTGCTTTCCGTGATTTTTTCAGGCTCTTTGTTTGCCTGATTCGACGTTGGTTTTTGTGGACACGCCGAAAGCAAAATGATGCAGAAACTTAAAAGAAATACGCTGACAATGGAGCGAAGTTGGAAAATTCTCATATTTTTAGATTACGGAAACTGAATTAGGTATGAAGATTTTAAAAGTAAAAAGTCAAAAGTCAAAAGTCAAAAGTCAAAATTATCTGCGCGAGCCTGAAATTTAAGTAAATCGCGCTTCGGTTTTTTACTTTTTACTTCCGACAGGCAATCTTGATAAAAAAGTAATGATTTGATAGTCTTTAATTTATTGAGTTTTAGAGAGTGAAAAGATGAAAATTTCAGCACAGGAAGAATACGGATTGCGGTGTTTGTTGCAGCTTGCGTTTTTGCAAGATGACGAATCGCTGACCTTGCCGCAGATTGCCGAGCGCGAAGGAATTTCAACGGCAAACGCCGGAAAATTGATGTGGCTTTTAAACAAAGCCGGTTTTGTTTCGGCAACACGCGGCACGAAAGGCGGTTATTCCTTGGCGCGTGCCGCAAGCGAAATTCGGCTTAACGAAGTTATCAAAGTTTTGGACGCGGACGTTTTGAATAAACATTGTGAAAGTTACACGGGCGTTTTGGATTCCTGTGTTCACAAAGGCGATTGCGGAATTCGTCCCGTAATTGTCGGCTTACACGAAATTGTCGAAAACGCACTTTCGCAAATCACTCTGGCACAACTTGTCGGCACGGAAAAGAAAGTTGACCAAATGTTTCACAGCATTCAGGGCATTCATCGCACCGTCGAACCGCAGAGAATTTAACAACTGACAAAAGGACAAAATGAGTAAAGCAGCAGAATTATTAGCAAACCGCGAATATAAATACGGATTTACAACCGACATCGAAACCGAAACGATTGCCAAAGGCTTGTCGGAAGATGTCGTGCGCTTGATTTCATCGAAGAAAAACGAACCCGAATGGCTTTTGGAGTTTCGTCTGAAAGCATTCAGGCGTTGGTTGGAAATGAAACAGCCCGATAATTGGGCGAATTTCAACTATCCGAGCATTGATTTTCAAAACATTTCGTATTATTCTGCGCCGAAACAAAAGGCGAAAAAACAGAGTTTGGACGAAGTTGATCCCGAACTTTTGAAGACTTTTGAAAAACTCGGAATTCCTTTATCGGAACAAAAAATGCTGGCAAATGTTGCGGTTGATGCGGTTTTTGATTCGGTTTCAGTAGCGACGACCTACAAAGAAAAGCTCAAAAAAGCGGGCGTGATTTTTTGCTCGTTCACCGAAGCGGTCGAAGAATATCCCGAATTGATTCAAAAATATCTCGGCTCGGTCGTGCCTGTTTCGGACAATTATTACGCGGCGTTAAACTCGGCAGTTTTCTCCGACGGTTCATTTGTTTTTATCCCGAAAGGCGTGCGTTGCCCGATGGAATTATCCACATATTTCCGCATCAACACCCAAGAATCGGGACAGTTTGAACGCACGTTAATTGTTGCCGAAGAAGGTGCTTACGTTGCATATAATGAGGGCTGCACTGCGCCGCAGTTTGATACGAATCAACTTCACGCGGCGGTTGTCGAATTGGTTGCGCTTGATGATGCAGAAATTAAATATTCGACCGTGCAGAATTGGTATGCGGGCGACGAATCGGGCAAAGGCGGCATTTATAATTTTGTTACAAAACGCGGCGCGGCGCGTGGGAAAAACTCGAAAATTTCGTGGACGCAAGTTGAAACGGGAAGTGCGATAACTTGGAAATATCCGTCCGTGATTTTGCAAGGCGATAACTCCATCGGCGAATTTTATTCGGTCGCGCTGACGAACAACGCGCAGATTGCCGACACGGGAACGAAGATGATTCACATCGGCAAAAACACGAAATCAACCATCGTTTCCAAAGGAATTTCCGCAGGACGTTCGAACAATTCATATCGCGGTTTGGTCAAAGTGATGCCGAAAGCGGCGGGCGCGAGAAATTATACGCAGTGCGATTCGATGCTCATTGGCGGACGTTGCGAAGCGAACACTTTTCCGTATATCGAAGTGATGAATAATTCGGCAAGAGTCGAACACGAAGCGACGACTTCAAAAATCAGCGAAGAACAGTTGTTTTATTTACAACAGCGCGGCATCTCGCAGGAAGACGCGGTTTCGCTAATCATCAATGGTTTCTGCAAAGAAGTTTTCCGCGAACTGCCGATGGAATACGCCGTCGAAGCGCAGAAACTTTTGGGATTGAAATTGGAAGGAAGCGTTGGTTAATGAAAAGAAAAACTCCGCAAGAAAAGAAGACTTTGAGCTATGAGAAAGATTGCCGCAATACTTACGGCGAAAATGATAAGTCTGCCCGAAAAACCATTCCATTGCGGAAAGCAAAAGTTAATCGCGGTTATAGAAGAAAAATTAATCAAACTTTGCAAGAAATTATCAGCGAAATTGATTTGGAAAAAGCAGAATTAGCTGAAAGCGTAGCGCGAAATATCAAAAGAGAAGATTGGAAGAAATGCTCTGATGAGCCTTTGGGAAAAGTCGTTGAAGGAAAACTTGAACGTCGAAAAAATCATGCGGGAAAAGGTAAAACTGCGCGTAAAAAAGTAAGGGAATTTATTGATAATCTTAAAATCGAAACCGAACAGGAAACGGACGGGCGTTGGATTGCCGAAGCGTCTGGAATGAACCGCGTAATTGTTTATGGCAATACTCGTGAAGCGGCGATTGAAAGATGCAAAAGGTTAGCGGGTTTTGTCTTTCTTGAAGAATTGGGCGCAATAAAAATACTCAGTTTTGACGAAAATTCAGCAAGTATTTTGAGCTATTAAATATGAATTTAGCATCAGCCGAAAAAGAAAAAATCGTTGAGATTTGCAAACGCAATGATATTTCGTATTGTGCTTTGTTCGGTTCGTTTGCGCGTGGCGAAGCGGACGAAAACAGCGATATTGATTTGCTTGTGAGATTTTCAAAACCGAAAGGCTTTGATTGGATTAACGCCGCTTTGGAAATTAAAGATGAATTAGGAAAAAAAGTTGATTTAGTTACTGAAAACAGTTTGAATCCGCACATTAAAAGCAAGGTTTTGAAAGACTTAGTAGTAATTTATGAATAACTAAGAAATTTCCGCGAACTGCCGATGGAATATGCGGTTGAGGCGCAGAAACTTCTTGGATTGAAATTAGAAAGAAGCGTTGGTTAAAACAAAGTTCTTCGATTTATTTTTTTATTGGTTCTTTGAAAATTTTTTTTCTAACTTGACATAAAAGTATAGATTCGTTTAATTTGAAAATGTGTGAAAGGGGAGTAGATTGCCCTAGAGGTTGGTAAATCGTCATTACGATTGCGGCAAGCAATCCGGTTTATCAAAAAAAGTATCAAGACCTTTCGCAGATTTTGTTTATTAGCAATTTCTGCGAAGGGTCTTTTCTATTTACACACGACTCAAAAATTTTATGAAGATGCTTTTTGTTATTGTTTTATGCTTTGCTTTTTCGGCAAACGCTTTTTCGCAAACGACTTATGAAACCGATTTTCAGATTTGGAACGACACGCAATTTATTGTTCCGCTGACGAAAAAGAAGGATTGGAACTTCGTTTTGTGGACGTTCGGACGCTTCGGCAACAACGTGCAAACGACGACAGATGCACGAATCGGAGGGTTGATTACGAAGAAAATCAATAAATATGCAACGGTCGGCGGCGGTTATCTTTACCGTTATTCAAACCCGACTTTTCAGCGTAGCCGTTACGAAAGCCGTTATTTGGGGTTGGCGACATTTACTGTTCCTTTGGACAAAAAATGGACGCTCGTGAACCGGAATTTGTATCAATATGAAGATCGTTATTCGCGCCCGAATGCAACGGTTGTTCGCAATCGTCTATGGCTCAAACGGGAAGTAACGGTAGCGAAAAAGAAAATCGAACCGTTTATTTCGTTTGAAACTTTCTACGATTTTCGTTTGAAAGATTTCGCCAGATTTCGCACGCAAGCGGGCGCGTCGCATAAATTCAATGACAAATTTTCGGCGGATTTCTACTATGTCCGGCAAGACGAAACCGGCAATCGAACCCGTCCGGGAACTTTGAACGGCATCGGCACGAGTTTTCGAGTCAATTTTTAACAAAGAAAAATTAAACAAATTCAGGAGATAGAAAATAAAAATGAAAGTTTACAGACAAATGAAAAATATTGCATTCGGATTTTTGATGATTGGCGTTTTGGCGACTGCGGGTTTCGGACAAGAGATAATCGGCAAGGCTAAAACGACGAATTTTAATATTACTGAAGAAATGGTGATCAACGCGCAAAAAGCGTGGGCGGAATCGCTTTTGAAAATCAGCAAAACGTATTTGGACGGCGGCGATTACAAAAAAGTTGCGTCCGAAGAACTTGATAGAGGCTATAATTATGCGAACGGCATCGTGCTTTTCAAACCGACTTTGACGACCGGCGAACAGACTTTCAGAATGGATAAAGAAGGCGCACTTGCTTATTTTGTCGGCGGAAATTCAAAGTATAAAGACGACACGGGTTTTGCGCTGAAAGGTTGGGTAAAATATGGAATTGCCAACAAAGGAATTATTTTGAATGGCAGCACCGCGATTTCGATGGGCAACATTATTTTGACAGACAAAAACGGCAATGAAGTTGTCGTTGACAAAACTTGGGGCTTTAAGATGAACGAATTCGGCGAACTGAAAATCATTTTGCATCATTCGTCTTTGCCTTATAAACCGGCGAAATAGGAAGAACTAAACTACGAAATACACGGAAGAAGGAAATAAGAAAAATGTTTTTATTTTCAAATGTTTCGTGTATTTCGTAGGCAAAAAAATATGATAAATAAAATTCAACCCGAAAATCTGCCAGAACCGAAAGGTCATTATTCGCCAGCCGTAGAATTTAACGGCTTAATTTTTGTGTCGGGACAACTTCCCATAAATCACGCGACCGGCGAAGTCGAAACAGGCGATATTGAAAAACAAACAGAACTCGCTTTGCAGAATGTCGAAGCGATTTTGCTGGTGGCGAACAGCGATTTGAATCACGTTTTGCAAATGACGATTTACATTTCGGAGATGGAACTTTGGGACAAGGTGAACGAAGTTTATGCGCGGATTTTAGGCGAACACAAACCGGCGCGGGCGATTGTTCCCGTGAAGGATTTGCATTTCGGGACAAAAATTGAAATTCAGGCGATTGCCACGATTAAAAAATAATTACAGATGGATTTCCAAATTTTAATATCTAATTTAACGAATCCGACACTACTGTTTTTTATTCTCGGAATTTTCGCGGCAATCGTGAAAAGCGATTTGGAAATTCCCGAAGGAAGTGTCAAGTTTATTTCGCTTTATTTGCTCTTTGCCATCGGATTTAAGGGCGGGCAAGAACTCTCACACAGCAGTTTCAGTCTTGAAATCGTTTATTCGCTCTTGTTCGGAGTTTTTATCGCTTCGCTGATTCCGCTTTATGCCTTTTTTATTTTGAAAAGGAAATTGAGTGTGAGCGACGCGGCGGCAGTCGCGGCGACTTACGGTTCGGTCAGCGCGGTTACGTTTGTTGCGGCGACCGGATTTTTGGAATCGCAAAAAATCGCGTTCGGCGGCGAAATGGTTGCAGTTATGGCTCTGATGGAATCACCCGCGATTATCGTCGGCGTGATTTTAATGATGCGCTACGAAAAAGAATCGGGCGGCAACGGAAATTTGAAAAATATCTTTCTGCATTCATTTACAAACGGTAGTGTGTTAATGATTTTGGGCAGTTTGCTGATTGGTTTGATTGCCGACACGAAACAAGCGGAAGGCATTAAGCCTTTTACGACCGATATTTTTAAGGGATTTTTGGCTATATTCTTGCTTGAAATGGGAATGGTTACGGCGCGAAGATTTGCGGCGTTCAGAAAATACGGTTTGTTCGTAACGATTTTTGCGATTTTTATTCCAATCGTCAATGGATTAGCGGTTGCATTAATTAGCGGTTTGGTAACTCAAAATAGCGGAAACCGCTTTATTTTCGCGGTTTTAGCGGCAAGCGCGTCTTATATCGCTGTTCCTGCCGCAATGCGGCTTGCCGCACCAAAAGCCGATCCCGGACTTTATATTCCGATGGCTCTCGGCGTTACATTTCCGTTTAATATTACAATCGGAATGCCTCTGTATTACGCAGTCGTGAAAAGCACAGGGTTTTAGTAAAGATTATGAAATTAGAAATTTACCAAATTGACGCATTTGCGAAGGAAGTTTTTAAGGGAAATCCGGCGGCGATTTGCCCTTTGGAAAAGTGGCTTGATGCAGATTTAATGCAGAAAATCGCGCTTGAGAACAACTTGAGCGAAACGGCTTTTTTTGTAAAAAACGGAGATGTTTATGAGATTCGCTGGTTCACGCCGACGTTTGAAATTGACCTTTGCGGACACGCGACTTTGGCGAGTGCGTTTGTGATTTTTGAAATTTTAAAGCTCGAAGAAAGCATCATAAATTTTCATTCGCACAAAAGCGGAAAATTGTCGGTCGAGAAAAAAGGTGATGTTTTGACGCTTGATTTTCCGTCGCGTCCGGTTTCGCCCGTTGAAATTCCCGACGGTTTGATTGAAGCCATCGGCAAAGAGCCGAAAGAAGTTTTCAAGGCGCGTGATTATTTTTTGGTTTATGAAAACGAGCAGGAAATTTTGGATATAAATCCAAACTTTTCAAAACTTCTCGAAGTTGACACGCTCGGTGTTATTGTTACGGCAAAAGGCGAAAGTTCGGATTTCGTGTCAAGATTTTTTGCGCCCGAAGTCGGCGTTTTTGAAGACTCGGTAACAGGTTCTTCGCATTGTAATTTGATTCCGTTTTGGGCGGAAAGATTGAGTAAAAATGAATTATTTGCGCGACAAATTTCCGCTCGTGGCGGCGAATTATTCTGTGAACTGCGCGGCAACAGAGTAAAAATCGGTGGCAATGCAGTTTTGTATTTGAAGGGCGAAATCTATGTCTAAAACATTGAAAATATTTGGCTTGGCAATTTGTTTGACGGCGATTTTTTGGTTTGCTCTGCCAAGCGACGCTTCTGATAAATCAAAGAAAAAAGCGGTTGAATCGGCAGATGCGCCGAAGGCAATCGGCGCATATTCGCAAGCGGTTATCGCGGACGATTTTGTTTTTCTGGCAGGACAAATCGGGATTGAGCCGAAAAGCGGCAATTTGGTTACGGGCGGCATTGAAGCGGAAACCGAACAGGTTTTGAAAAACATCGAAGCCGTTCTGAAAGCCTCGAAAAGCGATTTTGACAATGTGGTGAAAACGACGATTTTTCTCGCGGACATCAACGATTTTGCGAAAGTAAATGAGATTTACTCAAAATATTTCAAAGCTCCGTTTCCGGCGCGTTCAACCGTCCAAGTCGCCAAATTGCCAAGAGATGCACGGATTGAAATTGAAGTTACGGCACTTGTGAAGAAATGATTGAGGAAATCAAAAAATAATCCGTAAATAGAAATTATGAGAAGAGGAATTTGTCCGAAATGTAATGCAAACGCGGTATATGCGACAAATACGCGCGATGGTGATTTTATGTTGCCGACATCGAGTTTGCTTGGAATGGCAACAGTTGCCGGAATCGTCAGTTCGGAACGCTACGTTTGTGTTAATTGCGGTTACTTTGAAAGATACGTTTCAGACCGTGAAGTTTTAAAGACTATTCAGACCTCTTCAGTTTGGATAAAAGTTTAATTTAATCAAAAGGAAATTTTGTAAAATGTTATTGGAAATAAAAGATTTACACGCAGGAATTGAAGGAAAAGAGATTTTGAAAGGCTTGAATTTGACGGTCAATAAAGGCGAAGTTCACGCGATTATGGGACCGAACGGTTCGGGGAAATCTACCTTGTCGAAGGTTTTAGCAGGTCATCCGAATTATGAAGTTTTGTCGGGCGAAGTGATTTATGAAGGCAAAGATTTGCTCGAACTCGAACCTGATGAACGTGCTAGAGAAGGCGTTTTTATGGCGTTTCAGTATCCGATTGAAATTCCGGGCGTTTCAAATTCGCAGTTTTTGCGGCTGGCTTATAACGAAAAGATGAAGCATCACGAACTCGAAGAACTCGATCCGCTCGAATTTAACGATTATTTGAAGGAAAAAGCGAAAATCGTTGATATGAAGCCGGAATTTTTCAAGCGTTCAGTCAACGAAGGTTTTTCAGGCGGCGAGAAAAAGCGCAACGAAATTTTGCAGATGGCTGTTTTAGAGCCAAAACTCGCCATTTTGGACGAAACCGATTCGGGGTTGGACATTGACGCTTTGCGAATCGTGGCGGAAGGTGTAAATAAACTCCGAAGCGCGGAAAACGCAATCATTTTGGTTACGCATTATCAAAGGCTTTTGAATTATATCGAACCGGATTTTGTTCACGTTTTGGCAAACGGCAAAATCGTCAAAGAAGGCGGCAAGGAATTGGCATTGGAATTGGAAGAAAAAGGCTACGATTGGGTGAAAGCCGCGACAAAATAATAAAATGACATCAGTAAGTAAAGAAATGCCTTATAACAAAAAACTCGAAGAATATTTGGAGCAAAAAGAAGGCACTTGGATAAGAGAATTGCGTCAAGAAGCGTTGGATTATTTTAAGGAAATCGGCTATCCGACTCCGAAAGATGAGGAATGGAAATATACCAATGTCGCGCCGCTGGTTAGCTCAAATGTCGGAGAATTGCCGCGAGTTTTAGTGTATGAATGCAAAGAGCAAATTGATGAAAAGTTGCTCCGACAATTCGACTATAAACGGAACGGTTTCACGGCTTTGCATCTGGGTTTGGCAAATTTTAAGGTTGTAAGAATTCCGAAAGAAACAAAGGTTGAAGAGCCGATAGAATTTAGCTTTAATCCGGGTCGAAAATATGCGAATGTTCCACATATTTTGGTGATTGCCGAAGCCGGAAGCAAAGCGACGATTATCGAATCTTACAAATCGGACACCGGCGACCGGACTTTTACGAATACGGCGATTCAAATTTTTGTCGAAGACAACGCGAATCTGACACATTATCGAGTGCAAAAAGAAGGCGCAGACGCTTTTCACATCGGCACGACCGAAGTTACTTTGGGACGCGGAAGTCTTTATAATGCAACAAATATTAATCTTGGCGGAGAAATGTCGCGCCACGATATTCATCTGAAATTCACGGCAGAAGGCGCGGAAGCGTTTGTTGATGGGCTTTATATGCTGAACGGCGAACAGCATCACGACACGCATTCGGAAATTGATCACGCGCTTCCGAATTGCGTTTCGCATCAAACTTACAAAGGCGTTTTGAACGACAAATCACGCGGCGTTTTCAATGGCAAAGTCTTTGTCCGTGAAAATGCTTCGGGAACAGACGCGCAACAATCGAACAAAAATCTGCTTCTTTCAAACGATGCGCGGGTTGACACGAAACCGCAACTCGAAATCTTCAACGACGACGTAAAATGCTCGCACGGTGCAACCGTCGGACAGCTTGAAGATGAAGAATTGTTTTATCTTCTCAGTCGCGGTTTGAACGAAAATTTGGCGCGAAATCTTTTGACTTACGGTTTTGCCGAAGAAATCGTCAACAAAATCGAGGTCGAATCAATCAAAAAAGAGTTAGACGAAGCGGTTTTGAATCGGTTGAATACGAGTTTGGAAGCATAGAAAATGAATGACATCAAAGAAAAATTTAAAACTTTGGCTCAAAAATATTCTGAAGTATTAAGCGGAAAAATCGAAGAGCGTATTCTTGAAATGAAAGACGATGACACATCTCATTTTCTTCTTTATAAAGTTTTAGGAATTAGCGAAGTTGAAGGAGAATTGATTGATGTTTATCAGAACAAGGGACGTTTTTTGTATAAATATGCAGGGGCTTTTCTCGAAGAAGCAGTAGTTTTATGTTTCCGAGAAAAGTTTCCCGAAGCTAAAAGATTTCGGGTTGAAAATACGATTGGAAAACGTCCAAAACAATTTGAAATTGATTGTTTAATCGAAAAAGATGCGATTGAAATAAAATGGCGTGATGCAACGACCGACGGCGACCATATCACGAAAGAACATACGCGGATTCAGGCGATAAAACAACACGGATTCACACCGATTCGATTGATGTTTTATCAGCCGAATCGTGAACAAGCGATTAAAATTCAGGCGACTTTGAAAACGCTTTATGACGGAATCGGTGGTGAGTATTATTCACAAGAAGCGGCTTGGAATTATGTCAAAGACAGAACGGAGATTGATTTAAAAGCAATTTTAACGGAAATAGCAGAAGAAAAATGAGCGTAATTTGCGGAAACAATTTAGAGATTTTGCCGACGTTGGAAAATGAAAGCGTTCAACTCGTCTATCTCGATCCGCCATTTTTTACTCAAAAAACGCATTCGCTCGCGTCACGGGACAATTCCGCTGAATACAGTTTTTCGGATTGTTGGAATTCGCGCGAAGACTATCTGAATTTTATCCGACAGGTTTTAATTGAATGTCGTAAAAAATTAAAACCGAACGGCACAATTTTTCTGCACTGCGATAAATCGGCTTCGCATTACTTAAGGGTTTTGCTAGACGAAGTTTTTGGCGAAAAGAATTTTCAGAGCGAAATAATTTGGGCATACAAACGCTGGTCAAATGCCAAAAAAGGTCTGCTTAATTCACATCAGACAATTTATTTTTACAGCAAAACCGAAGATTTCAAGTTTAATTTTATCTACACCGATTATTCGCCGACGACGAATATTGACCAGATTTTGCAAGCCAGAGAGCGCAACGAAAACGGTAAATCGGCGTATCAGCGCGACGAAACAGGCGCGATTGTTTTTGCAAACGAGAAAAAAGGCGTTCCACTTTCGGACGTTTGGAACATTCCATTTTTGAATCCGAAAGCACGGGAAAGAGTCGGCTATCCGACGCAGAAACCAATTTTACTGCTTGAAAGAATTATCGAGATTGCGACAGAGGAAAACGATTTAATTCTCGACCCGTTTTGCGGAAGCGGAACTTCGCTGGTTGCCGCAAGACTTTTGAATCGTCAATTTATCGGCATTGATATTTCCGAAAGTGCGGTTGATTTGACGAAAAAAAGGCTGGCAAATCCGCTCAAATCAAATTCAAATCTTTTGGAAAAAGGCGAAGAAAGTTATCTCGAAAAGACGGATTACGAGCGGAGCATTCTGAAAACTTTAGACGCTTTGCCGGTTGAGCGAAACGGTGGAATTGACGGCTTTTTGCGCGAATATGTCGAGGGAAAACCTGTTTCGGTCAAGATTCAAAAAATGCACGAAGATCTAGAAACGGCAAAGCAAAAACTGATAGAAGCAAGCGATACAAAAAGTTGTAGTTATATGATTTTGGTGAGAACAAATTCAATCGAAAACAGATTGTTTCAAACCGATGACGAAAGGCTTTTAGTAATTGATTCTTTAGATTTTATTTTGAAGAAAGGTTTGAAAAAACAAATCTTTCAAACAGCATAATTTTTATGACAGCAGTAAAGAAAATGAGCAATTTTGATGTAAATAAAGTTCGGGCAGATTTTCCGGTTTTGTCGCAGACGGTGAACGGAAAGCCGCTTGTTTATTTGGATAATGCGGCTTCGTCGCAGGTTTCTAATTTGGTGATTGAGCGCGGGACGCATTATCTTGAGCAGGAACATTCAAACATTCATCGCGGCGTTCATTATCTCTCGCAACACGCGACGAGTGCATACGAAGCGGCGCGGGAAAAGGTCAAACGGTTTATCAATGCGCCGTTGTCCAAAGAATGTATTTTTGTGCGCGGAACGACCGAAGGCGTGAATTTGGTGGCGTATTCTTATGGTCGCAAGTTTATCGGCGAAGGCGACGAGATTTTGATTTCGCAGATGGAACATCACGCGAACATTATTCCTTGGCAGATTTTGGCAGAAGAAAAAGGCGCGAAGATTCGCGTGATTCCGATGAATGAACGTGGTGAACTCGTCATCGAAGAATACGAAAATCTTTTGAATGAACGCACAAAAATCGTCGCCGTCGCGCACGTTTCAAATTCTTTGGGAACAATCAATCCGATTAAGGAAATGATTGCGACGGCGCATAAATTCGGCGTTCCGGTTTTTGTTGACGGAGCGCAAGCCGTTCCGCATTTTCCGGTTGACGTCCAGGATTTGGACGCGGATTTTTATACTTTTTCGGGGCATAAAATGTTCGCGCCGACAGGCAGCGGAATTCTTTACGGCAAAAAAGAATTTTTGGACAAAATGCCGCCGTATCAAACGGGCGGTGGAATGATTCGCACCGTGAGTTTTGAAAAAACGACCTACGCGCCGATTCCCGAAAAATTTGAAGCCGGAACGCCCGCGATTGCCGCCGGAATCGGGCTTGGCGCGGCGATTGATTATCTGAATTCGATTGATTTCGCGGAAGCGGCAAAATACGAACACGAATTGCTCGAATACGCGACCGAAAAACTTTCGGCAATCGAAGGTGTAAAAATTATCGGAACGGCGCGAGAAAAAGCTTCGGTTTTGTCGTTCACAATCGAAAACGTCCACCCGCACGACATCGGCACAATTCTTGACCAACAAGGAATCGCCGTTCGTGCCGGACATCATTGCGCCCAACCCGTAATGCAATTTTTCGACGTTCCCGCGACGGCTCGCGCTTCGTTTGCTTTTTACAACACGCGGGAAGAAGTCGAAAAATTAGCTGAAGCCGTGCAAAAGGTGATTGAGGTTTTTGCGTAAATAAATTTAGTTTTATAAATTAGTAGTTTTAGTTACTTTTAGCTTTTAGTGATTTTCGGTTGTCAAAATAAGCGGTTCAATTTTGTCAAACTAAACAAAGGTTTAACTATTTCAGCGAAAAAATTTCAACTAATACCAAAACAAATTAGAAAGCTCAGTTAAGTAGCCAGCCGAAGCAAGTCAG
>CAZJQP010000102.1:0-8544 GCA_964548225.1 uncultured Blastocatellaceae bacterium
CGCATTATAAACAACGATATTTCCATTAGTTGCCAAAAGCGAGATTGTGCCGCTCGAATTGCCGACAATTACATTGCCGCGATAGGTTCGTGCCTCAATTCCGCTGACAATATCATCAAGATATATGCCGCCGCCGTCGTTTTCGACTCGCACTTTGCCGACCGATTCAATCTTCGTTTCGCTGTCGCGGCTTTTAATATTAACAGTTGCGCCGCGCGGCACGTCCAACTCAATTTCTTCGCCCGAAAGACATTCTTCAACTTCATTTTCGTTATTTTTAGACGGATCAAAACCTAAAACCATTACCCAAACAGGCTTTTCGGTTTGTTTCGATTTTTGCAAAACCTTAAAACCCAAATCGCTTCCGCCTTCGCTGACATATGCGCGAATTTCGTTTCTGTCCCAACCGTGAACATTAATTTTTCCTTCGGAAATGCAAAGCGAAATATTAACTTTCGCATCTGTCGCCAGAGATTTTTCGGCAGGTGTAGCGTTTTGATTATAAACCGGTTTTTTAGTTTTCGGCTTGACGGGTTTTGTAACCTGTGCGGAAATTGCGGCTGCAAAAAGGAAAATTGACAAGATTATTCCCGTTTTAATTTTCAAATTTTGAGTCATCTTTGTCTTTCTACTTTCTCCGTTCTGTTTAGCGCAAAGCCATCAATTCGTTATTCTCCGTAACCGAATTGAGCAAGTCAACTTTGTTTTGATAAGAAGCCATCAAAATCTGTTTCGCGGCTTGATTACGCGGGTTTTTCTTGACTTCTTTCTGCATTTTTTTAATCGAATCGTCAACCACCGCCAGATTTTGCTCAAACGTGAACCGCTCGGAAGGTTTCAAAATCTCATCTTTGCGTGAATTAAGATTATTTTCCAAAGTCGCAATCGTTTTGATATAACTTTCTTCGCCCGGCAAATATTGATAAACCGTCGGTTTCGGCGTTTCTTTGTCAGGAGCTTTTGTTTCAACTTTGCGAGTCGGCTGATTTTCATTGAAAACTGTTTTGATAACACGAAAATCAGGTCTATGTTTTTCTGTATGATTAACCGTTTTTACCTGTGTATCATCACTCAGAGTTTCTTTCGGTAGATTTGTAAAATCCGGTGAACTTGTTGAAATTGTTTTATTGATTTCGGTTTTGTTCTCTGTATTTTTTACGATATACGGCTGATTGTTACCCGTTTGCGAACTCATATAAGCTATAAAAAGCCCGAAAACAATTGTTAAACTCGCAAACGCGGCGATTGTTGGATTTTTGAAAAATGCAAAAACTGTCTGCCATAAAGGTTTCTTTTCCTTTTCGATTTCACCGTTGATTTTTGCCCACAAACGCTGTGTCGGAACAAGCGTATTGAGTTCTGCGTCAAGCGCAGTAAAAGCAATCGCCGATTCTTCTTCGGAATTTGCCAGACTCACGGCACAAGCGTCGCACACAGCAATATGTTCCGCCGCCGTTTCAAGCGCAACGCCGTTCAATTCGCCGTCCAAAAACGCCTGAATCGTGCCGATGTCCAAACAATTACTTTTCATTTCCAAATCTTCCAATCTCTTGCCTCAATGAATCTTGCCAAAATGCCGCACAAACTCGGCGCGGGCGCGGGCAATATATGTGCCGATGCTTGTTTCGGTTATCGAAAGCGTTTCCGCAATTTCCCGATACGATAAACCTTGCTGTTTCAGCACTAAACAACTTCGCAAAGGTTCTTTTATCAAATTCAATGCGCGATAAACCTCTTTTGCTTCTTCGCGCTTTTCGTAATCAACTTCCGCCGTAAAATCGGTTACTTCATCCGTTTCTTTGACGTAATTTTCTTCTCTTGTGTTCGCTCGAATATTTCCGCGAATCGTATTCTTTGCCAAATTTAACGCAACTCGAATCAGCCACGGACGAAGCATCTGCTCATCTTTAATAGATTCGAGATTATGGTAAAGCTTCAAAAAAACTTCCTGTGTAACGTCTTCTGCCAAGCCGTCATCGCGCACGACCGAACGCGCCGCACGAAATACAGTTCGATGGTGAAGCGAAAAAGCCTCTTCAAATTCGATTTTTTCTTTCGCTACAGAGATACCCGCTTCGGACATCGCGTCCATCATTAAAATTTTTATGCCTTCGGTCATTATTAAGCAACAAAACTGCTTTCAAACTTAAAACACCACTGAATAGAATTTTGTGACAAAAATTTATTCAATGGAAAATGGAAAGTGGAAAATGGAAAATCAATGAAATATTCTTTTAATTTTCCATTTTCCACTTTCCATTTTAGAAGTTCACAATCTCGGCTTTATAAAACAATTCCGACGGAAATTCCGTCTCATTTTCAGCCGTTACAAAAAATGTATAACTATTTTCTCTATCAGTAAAGATTTCTTCAAGCATTTCGGCGGAAAATTCACTTTCCGTGTCAAAATTCGGCTCGATTAAAGCCAGACGTTTCAAACATTCGTTTAAATGTGTTCTGCCGATGCCGAAATCGCCCGCTTTGCCGTCAATAATCAACCGAATTTCACCTTGTTCTTCGGCAAAATGTGTTAAAAAGGAAGCTGTTAAAGAAACACCTTTTTCAAATCTTTCCGAAACGGGAGCAAGATTTCCCTTCTGCTCGGCATCAAGTTTTTCTCTCAAAGTCAGCGTTTTTTCTTCCGTTTCGCGTGAAACCCGCGTGTCTAAAAAAATCGTAACCCGCCGGTCGTCTTCAGCGGAAAACTCTCTGATAGTCAAACGATTTGTCCGCGCCGTTGCCTTCCAATCAACGTGCCGAAGGTCATCTGCCGGTTGATAATCGCGCAACGCCAGCAAATCTTGCCCCAAACCTTTTTTCTGCGTTACATATTTCCCGACTTCGAGCGGCAAATCTACAGTTTCTTGGTCAATCGGCATAGATTTCGGGAAAATTATAATTTCGGTTTCTTGTGCTGAAAGTCTGCGCCGATGCCGGAAAAAACCAAATGGAAATTTCGTTGAAAGTTCAAAATCCTTGATAATAAAACGCCCGCGAAACGGAAAAATATGTTCGACTTTGTGGTCTTCTTTAGCTTGGCGCGGAAGATGTATGAAATATTCGAGCGTGTGTTTAATAATCGGCGGACGAGTCATTTTTTCAGCCCATTTTTCCGGCAGAATCTTTTTCAAATCTTCGACCACGATTGATTTTTCGCGCTCTTTCCCACGCACTTCCGTAACGACGGAAAATGTCGGAAAAATGCGTTTGCGGTTGTTCAAACTCACCAAAATCGGAGTTGGTTCTCCGGCAAAAACCGTTTCGGGAAAACGCATCTTTATATCCAACTTCTTCAAACAAAAATTGCCCATCAAAAACCCGACAATCATCGCCGCAATCAAAAACGAAAGCACCAGAAAAAGCAGATTATTGCCCGTGTTCCACGCCGAAAAACCGACAATCACAATCAACCCCAAAATAATCGCGCCGCCGACCGTAAATTCAAACGGCAAATTCATCTGCGACGCTTCCGAACTCGCCGAACGCGCCAACGGCGGCACGACAAAAATCAAAATCAGCAAAACAAAAACAATCGAAATCGCCGCTGTAATTCCCGCCAATCGCACATTTCCCTGCCGATGCGCCCAAAGTGTCAAAAATGCCAAACTAAGTCCGCCGAAAACGACGATAAAACCCAGAAATGCGTTCCGCAAATCGCGCAGTCCGAAAAGTTGACGAATGTTTTGAAAATTCATTTATCATTGAACATCTATCATTTATCATTGAATATTCATACTCAATAAATGTTCAATGATAAATGATAAATGAATTAAATCGGCACGGAAGTTTTCTGCAAGATTTCGCTTAAGATTCTTTCGGCTTCGTTGGTTTTGCGTTTCGGATTTAAGTTCCGCACATTGACGATGACACGGTGCGCGAAAACGGGAATGACAAGACGCTTGATGTCGTCGGCAATGCAGAAATCGCGTCCTTCGATGAGCGCGAAGGCTTGGGCGCAACGGAAAAGTGAAAGCGTTCCGCGCGGACTGATGCCGAGTTCAAAATTTTCGGCAAGGCGTGTTTGCCCGACAATATTCAATAAATAATCAACCAGTGCGTCGTCAACGCGGACGTTTGAAGCCAATCTCTGCAACTCCAAAACATCCGATTCGCTCATTACCGAACGCACGAATTCGAGCGGATTTCTTCTTTCTCTGTCGCGCAAAATGGAGCGTTCGTCCGTTTTCGACGGATAACCGACGTGCAAGCGAAGCATAAATCGGTCGAGTTGCGATTCAGGCAAAGGATAAGTTCCGTGATGTTCCGCCGGATTTTGTGTGGCGACAACCATAAACGGCAAAGGCAACGGACGCGAAACACCTTCGACCGTGATTTGTTCTTCCGCCATTGCTTCGAGTAGCGCGGATTGCGTTTTCGGCGTGGCGCGGTTTATTTCGTCGGCGAGAACGATATTTGAAAAAATCGGTCCGGCGTTCCATTCGAAATTTCCGTTTCGCTGATTATAAATCGAAAGCCCGATGACATCCGACGGCAAAAGATCGCTCGTAAATTGTATGCGCTGAAACGACAAATCCAATGCCCGCGCCAAAGCGTTGGCAAGCGTCGTTTTGCCGATGCCCGGAACGTCTTCGATTAAAAGATGACCTTTCGCAAAAAGTGCGGCAAGTGCGAGCTTTACGATTTCCGATTTGCCTTTGATGACATGCTCGATTGAAGTTTGCAGATGTCTGATTTTTTCGTTCGCATCAAAAATCGGTGCGGTGGTTCGGACGATGGTTTCGGTTTCTTTGACTATCCAATCTCTCATTATTTTTGTCGGCGGAAAATAACCCCAAATCTATTTTACAAAATTTTACCCACTTAACGCACCAAAAATTTTGCGTTCTTTTACTTGTTAGATTTATTGACAAAATAAATTGTCAACAAACCATCTCTCTGCAAACCTTGCGCTTCTGCCGGAGAATATTTTTTTTACGCAGAAAGCGCAAAGTTTGCAAAGAAAATCACAATTACGACAACTTGATTTGTCAATTAAATTAGATGTTCGGGAAACGAAAAAGTTCCCGAAAGTTTGCCCTCGTGTTGCAAATTGAACACAAAAACATCTAAAATTTTGAAACTAATGGAAAAAATCTTCGTGAAAAGGTTTTGGAAGGAGACTGTTTTTAATATATGAAAAATTTACGCCGAAAACTCGGAAATGAAAAAGGTTTTAACTTAATCGAATTAATGATTGTAATTGCAATTATCGGTTTGCTGATTGGCATCGGCAGTTATGGTTGGACTGCCGTAATGCGAAGCGGAAATGAAAACACCGCCGCGCAAACTCTCGATAAAGTCCGCACATTTCAAACTCAATATGCCGCCAGAAACAAGGGCAAATTTGCTAATTTTGACGAGCTTATCAGAACAGTCGGAATGGACGAAAAATTTGCGGGCGAACGCCCCGTGGTCAATGGTTATATTTTCACGATTACGGTTGAAGAACCTTCAACGACCAAACCGGCATTTTATTCGATAACTGCCGATCCGCAAGTTGCTGACGGAATTCAAGCCACAGGAAATCGTCATTTTTACACCGATTCGACGCTCAGCACAATAAAATCAACCGACGAAAATCGTCCCGCAAAAGCTGACGATCCTTCGATTTAACGAATATTTGCCGACTTAGCTCAGTGGTAGAGCATCCGCTTCACACGCGGGAGGTCAGAAGTTCAAATCTTCTAGTCGGCATACTTTTTTAGAATTTCTTATGCCCGCGAAAATCGCGGAATGACGCGGAAAAAGAAAATGTTTTAAATATTTCCGCGCTTTTCCGCATTTTTCGCGGGCATAGTTTTTTGGAGGCATTATGAAAAACAAAACAGACATTACAATCATTCTCGACCGTTCGGGTTCGATGAGCAGTGTTAAAGACGACACCATTGGCGGATTTAACAATTTTTTGAGCGAACAGCAAAAAATTGAAGGCGAAGCCGTTTTGTCTTTGGTGCAGTTTGACGATCAATATGAAACGGTTTATTTGGACAAAGACATAAATTCCGCCGCGAAATTAACTGACGCGACTTTTCAGCCTCGCGGGATGACCGCACTTTTCGATGCCGTCGGGCGCACAATAAACTCTGTCGGCGCAAGGCTTTCTGCTTTAACCGAATCGGAAAGACCGGATAAGGTTTTGCTCGTCATTATGACCGACGGTTTTGAAAATTCTTCACGGGAATTTAATGCCGCCAAAGTCGGCGAAATGATTAAACATCAGCGCGATGTTTATAATTGGCAATTTATGTTCATCGGCGCAAATCAAGACGCGGTTTTGAGCGCACAAGAAATCAATATTCCTGCCGCCGCTGCACTAACCTACGCCGCCAATGAAAAAGGCACTCGTGTCGCATATAGTATGATGGCGCAAAAAATCGGCAAATTCCGTGTGTCAAACGATGCGGCGGCTTTGCAAATTGATGAATCAGACCGCGAAGAACAACGCAAAGCGGGCGCGAAAGAATAAAATAAAAAAAGGCGACCTGTTGAAAAAACAAGTCGCCTCTTTTTATTTTAGGAGCAAACCAAATGATTGATTTAAGCCAATTCTATCTTAAACTTGCGCGGTAAATCAAGAGTTGCCGCTTGCGGTTTTTTCTTATCGTCATCTTTGGGTTTTTCATCTTTCGGACGATTTTTATCGCCGACATTTATCACCGGCGGAGTAGGTTTCGGGGCGACTGTTGGTGTCGGTTGCTGTGCCATTGCCGCAAATGAAAAGCAAAAGACAACCGCCGATAAAAATAATAACTTTTTCAAAATTTTCATTTTTTTGTATTTCCTCTTTCTATCAATCTATGCGCTAAAAGGGGAAAGAAGCTGTGCGCCGTATTTTTGTTAGGCAAAATTAGTGCCAAAGACATAAATTTCGCAAATCTCATCAAATTACGGCATAAAATCCAAGCCGCAGTCTTTGATTCATTTACATTGCTTTACGTTTTCCGTTAATTTCATACGAAATCGTGAAAATTTCCGTGATTAGTATTAAACTACGAATATGGCACACGGTCAAAGCGATACGCTAAAACAAATTCTCGTTATCATCGCCACAATCGGCACATTGGCAGTCAATTGGCTAGCCGGCATCGGAAAAATCGGAAATGTTATGCCAAAAGAAATTTCCGATAAATATTTTAATTCCGTTACTCCGGCAGGTTACGCATTTTCGATCTGGGGCTTGATTTACTTGGGTTTAATTGCCTTCAGCATTTATCAGGCTCTGCCTTCAAAAGCGGAAAGATTTCGCAATTTGCGCTCGGTTTATATTTTAAGCTGCGTAGCAAATTGCGCGTGGATTTACGTTTTTCATTACGAAATGTTGGCGGTTTCCCTACTTGTAATTTTCGTTCTTCTTATGTTGTTGGCAATTATCAATCTGAATACGAGAAATTTACAATCAACTGCTGAAACGCTTTTAGTTTCAACGCCTTTCGCGCTTTATTTTGGCTGGGTTACGGCGGCAACTATCGTCAATGCCACAATTGCGCTAATCTTTCTTGGCGTAAAAACTTCGGAAACAACCACTACGATTTTAGCGTGTGTTCTAATTGCAATCGCCGCAATTTTAGCCGCAGTCATTCGCCCGATTCTTTCAAATTCCGCCTATCCGATGGCAATCGCTTGGGCATTAACCGCAATCGGCGTTCAGCAGAGCGGCAAAACAGCAATCGTTATTTTCTCAGCTTTCGGCACAATCGCTGCACTTTTGGCAGCACTTTCTTTTGTCTTAAAAAAGTCGCCAACGGCGACAAACAATATAGCCTAGCGAGAATCGCTAGGTTTGCGATAATCAAGATTTCTGTCGCTGAAGGCGACGAACAAATTAAGCGCAAAATTGTTGCTCACTTTCAGCGAGCGTTTTTCTTTTCGCTTTTTCCTAGCGATTCTCGCTAGGCTATATTGTTTGTCATCTTCGATGACCTTAATTTCAAAAAATGAACAACGGAAAAATCTGCATCTCAATCTGCGCTGGAACTGCCAAAGACTTATTCGCACAAATCAAACGCGCCGAAGATTTGGCGGACGTTATCGAGATTCGTTTTGATTGTTTGCGCCCAAATGAGATTGATAACTTTTATTCAAAATTTGGTGAGCTATGGAAAATGCATGAAAAAATTCCGCTTATATCAACTTTCCGCACGAAAGAACAAGGCGGATTTCGTGAACTAACTCAAAAAGAGCGAGATGATTTTTGGAATAGCGGTAATGAAATCGGTTGGGCAGACTGCGAAGAAGATATTTTTGAAGATTCTTGGTATTGGCTTTGGGAAAAAAGAATTTGCTCATATCACGATTTTAACGGTCTTCCGCACAATTTATTTGAGATTTATGAAAGAGTTAAAGCAACCGATGCAGACATTGTGAAAATTGCTGTTCAAACAAACGACATCACGGACACAATTCCGCTTTGGAAACTGCTTGAAAAAGCACTAATCGAAAAGGAAAAATCAAAATCTCGGAAGCCAAAGAAATTTAATTACAGTTTGAAACTGAGATTTTTAAATTTCCTGTCAGGAGATAAACTAAAACTTCAAAAGTATATGC
>CAZJQP010000102.1:8554-16241 GCA_964548225.1 uncultured Blastocatellaceae bacterium
GCCGAATTTAGTTCAAGAAATCATCCCAATCGCAATGGGCGAAGCGGGAAAATGGACGCGGATTTTGGGACTTGCAAACGGCGCGTTTATGACTTACGCCGCGCTCGATTCGGGCAAGGAAACCGCGCCCGGGCAGATTTCGGTTGCAGATTTGATTGAAGTTTATCGCGTCAAAGAATTGGACGAAACGACCGAAATTTACGGCATTTTGGGAAGCAACACGAGCGTTTCGATGTCGCCGTATATTCACAACGCGGCGTTTAAGTTTCACAATTTGAACGCCGTTTTCGTGCCGCTTCAAACGTATAATTTGGACGAATTTATGCGCCGAATGGTCAAAGCCGGAACACGCGAAATCGAACTCAATTTCAAAGGTTTTTCCGTAACGATTCCGCATAAACAGACGATTATCAAACATCTCGATTATTTGGATGAAACCGCAAAAAAAATCGGCGCGGTCAACACCGTCAAAATCATTGACGGCAAACTTCACGGCTACAACACGGACACAAAAGGTTTTATCGAACCGCTTCTGAATTCTTACGGCGATGTCCAAAACGCTAAAGTTGCGGTCTTAGGCGCAGGCGGCGCGGCTCGCGCTTGTATTTACGCGCTTCAATCGGCGGGAGCAAACGTAACAATTTTCGCCAGAGATTTGGCAAAAGCCAAATCTCTGGCTGAAAATTTTGATGTTGAATTAAAAGAATTGACGAAAACCGACTTTAAAGATTTTGACATTTTAGTCAATGCTACGCCGCTCGGAATGAAAGGCAAAGCCGAAGGCGAAACGCCCGTTTTCGCCGAACAATTAAAAGGTTTGCATCTTGTTTATGATTTAGTCTATGTGCCGTTTCAAACGCGCCTGACGAAAGAAGCTGACAAAGCAGAAATCCCAAAAATCGGCGGAATGGCAATGCTCATCGCGCAAGCTATGGAACAGCAGAAAATCTGGACAGGTTTGGACGCGCCGATGAAGGAAATGAGCGCGGAAGTTTTGAAAAGATTAAGGTAAATTATGAGTTACAATTTTGAGCCTTTGGTGAAAGCTCTTCATTTGGCTGATCAAAACTTCAAAACGGTTCGGAAAAAATTCGGTGTTGGTTTTAGAAAAATAGAGCCAAAAGAAATAACTGAAGCTAGAAGAGTTTTTTTGCAGACGTTAGAAAAGTTATTTGATGAATTAGAAAAATACGACAGAGATTTTGCGACGGGTGATTCGGATGCGATAGATTCAATCATCAATTTTCTTGAAGTTGATATTCCTGCCTTTCGTTGCGGTTATGCGAAAGAAAAGTATTTTCGCAAACTAAAATCGCTTCCGCTCAACGAAGCTCAAACAGAAAGACTTCTTAACTTGGCTTTCAATCTTTGCACAAGCAACAACTATCGGCGCGAATTTCGGGACTTAAGAAGATTGATGATAAAGATTGCCGATGCGGATTTTATTGAAAGACTGAAACCGTTGGCTAAAGAATCTGACGACATCGTTAAATTTAAAGTTAAAATGATGTCGGAAACGATTTTGCAAAATCGCCAAGATTTAAAATGAACGAAAGATACAGCCGCCAAATTTTATTCAAACAAATCGGCGCGGACGGACAGAAAAAACTTTTAGATTCGCGTGTTCTGCTTGTCGGTTGCGGCGCGTTGGGTGCGGCGCACGCGGAAGTTTTGGCGCGTGCCGGAGTTGGATATTTGCGGCTGGTTGACAGAGATTTTGTCGAATTTACGAATTTGCAGAGGCAAACTCTTTATTCTGAACCGGACGCGAAAGAAAGATTGCCGAAAGCGGTTGCGGCGAAAAATCGTTTGGCGGAAATCAATTCAGAGATTGAAATTGACGCAATTATCGCCGACGTAAATCATTCAAACATTGAAAGTTTTGTGAAAGACGTTGATTTGGTTCTCGACGGCACGGACAATTTTCAGATTCGATATTTGCTCAATGATGCTTGCGTAAAATTAAACAAAACTTGGATTTACGGCGCGGCGGTTTCGTCTTACGGAACGACGATGACGATTTTTCCGAATGAAACGCCGTGTCTGCGTTGTATTTTTGAAGAAATGCCGTCAGCCGGAAGTGCGCCGACGTGCGACACGGCGGGCGTGATTCAGCCGATAATTTCAAGCATTTCGGCGATTCAAACGACTGAAGCGTTAAAAATTTTGACGGGAAATTTTGATGATTTGCACAAATCTCTGATTCAAATTGACATTTGGAACAACGATTGGCGCAAGATAAAGCTCGGCAAGCGAAACGAAGATTGTCCGACTTGTGCGAAGCGGAATTTTGAGTTTCTCGATGCAGAAGAAACTGAATTTTCCGCCGTTCTATGCGGACGAAACGCCGTGCAAATCGCGCCGCGAAAGACAAATTTAGATTTAGAACATCTCGCCGAAACCTTAAAAAATTTGGGCGAAATCAAACTCAACGAATATCTTTTGCGTCTGAAGATAGAAGATTATGAACTAACCGTTTTCCGCGACGGACGCGCCATCATTCGCGGAACTGATGATGTTTCGATGGCGCGTTCAATTTATGCGAAATATGTAGGAATTTGAATTATGAAAGAACCTTGTAAACATTGCGGAGAATTTATTCCCGAATTTGATAAATTAACTGACAAAAAGGAAAAAATTGTTCGACAAACCTATCGTGAAATCGGACCTATTTCAGCTATTCATAAGTTAAGAGAGTTTACCAATGCAGGATTGAGAGATGCAAAAATTTGGGTTGACCATTGCGGAGAATATGTTCACGGAAAAACCAAACCTTGTCCGTATTGTGGAGAATTCCTAAGAACTGAAAAAGCTAAACAATGCCGTTTTTGCTTGCGCGATTGGCACGATGAGAACGAATTAAAATTCTTGAGATAAAAGCAAATCGCGCAAATCAGTTTCGGAAAATGATTTTAGGCGGCTTTTAATTCTGGAAGTTTTGAATTCGCCGCAAAAATTATCGGCAAATCAATTTTAGAACCGTCGTGAATTTTTCTGATTATATTTACTATTCGGCGGCTGTCTTTTGGGATGGTATTTCTCATCAGAAAAAATTCATCGGAAAAATTAACGCCGAAAATGGGCGTTTCCATCGAAATACGGGCAATAATCTCTTTTTTTTGACCGTTCAATTCAAACGTCAAAAGATATTGATTTGCCTCTTTTTTTGAAATTCCAATTAAACTGAAATTATGAAATTTTGCCATAAAAAATCACCTCTCCGCCCCAATGATTCAAAAAATCAGATTCGGTCATTTTGTAAGAAGTTTGGTCAAACGGATCTTTGATTTTCATCAAATCGTCCGATGTTTTTCCTTCGATAAAAACGGCGTGTCCCATTGTAAAAGGCTCACGCAAAATTACAGCCCAATTTATTTGTCCGAGTAAAATTTTCAAACCTGCTTCATCGGTTGCCGTTCCGTGCCAACGCTTGTTTTTGTTCGGCAAATCAATTTGATTCATAAATTTCGCCAAACTTTCGAGCGTTGTCGATTCTCCGATTATATCACGAATTTCAGCTTGCGAAATAGAAATCCCGCGATTTTTCAGAAGCATTTCGCCGACTGCCGAAACGCACGAAAGTCCGCTCGTTTGTTTGGTAATTGAAGCATCAAATTTCTCATCAAATCTTCGCCAATTTCCGCCCGCGCCGCTTTTCATCGTTTGGGATTGTAACATAAATTGCCGAGTGTTTATGAAATCGTTTTCAATTATGAGATACTTTTCACAAGCGTTTTGCGCGTTCTTTAGTGGAGAAAATCTATGAAAGACAAACCAAAAGTTGTGATTATCGGCGGCGGATTCGGCGGGCTTCAGGCGGCGAAAGATTTGGCGAATGAAGCAGTTGATGTAACTTTGATTGATAAAAAAAATCATCATACTTTTCAGCCGCTTCTTTACCAAGTTGCGACGGCTGTGTTGTCGCCGGGCGAGATTGCTTCGCCGATTCGACGGATTTTGCATAAGGCGAAAAACGTGCAGGTGATTTTGGGCGAAGCCGTCGGGTTTGATTTGGAGAAACGCACCGTAAAACTCGCGGACGATTCGCAAATCGAGTTTGATTATTTGATTGTCGCGGCTGGTGCGCGGCATTCGTATTTCGGACACGACGATTGGGAAACTTTTGCGCCCGGACTGAAAACCGTCGAAGACGCTTTGGAAATTCGTCGGCGCGTCTTGCTGGCGTTTGAGCTTGCCGAGCGCGAGGCTTATCTGACGGGCGTGAAAAAACATTTGAATTTTGTGGTTGTCGGCGCGGGCGCAACCGGCGTTGAGATGGCGGGTGCGATTGCCGGAATTGCGCGGCAGGCTTTGTCGAATGATTTTAGTTTGATTGATACGCGGCGTGCGCTCGTGATGCTTTTTGAAGGCGGCGACCGCGTTTTGAATGCGTTTTCGCCCGAACTTTCTGAACGCGCAAAAAAAGATTTGGAAGATTTGGGCGTTGAAGTTTATCTCAACAGTTTTGTTACGGAAGTCGAAGCCGGGCGCGTAAAAGTTGGTGAAAAATGGATAAATTGCGATGTTGTCGTGTGGGCGACGGGCGTGGCGGCTTCAAATTTGGGCAAACAACTCGGCGCGGAAACCGACAAAGCCGGACGGGTTTTCGTGCAAAAAGATTTGAGCATTCCGAACGATAAAAACATCTTCGTCATCGGCGATATGGTCAATCTCACGCAGGAAAACGGAAACATTGTTCCCGGCGTTGCGCCTGCCGCGATTCAGATGGCGCAAACTGCAACTGAAAATATTTTGAATGATTTGAAAAACAAACCGCGCAAAGATTTTAAGTATTGGGACAAAGGTTCGATGGCGACAATCGGGCGCAGTCGGGCGATTGCCGAAGCTGGAAAACTCAAACTTACAGGCTTTATTGCGTGGCTCGCGTGGCTTTTTGTTCACGTTATTTCGCTTATCGGTTTCAAAAATCGTTTGTATGTCTTAAGCGAATGGTTTTGGGCTTATCTGACACGCGAGAGAAGTGCGCGTTTGATTACGGGCGACGCGGAAGAATTGCGCGATGCGTTAAAATTTTTAGAAGCCAATCAGCAAGCGGTAATTCCGCAAAAGACGAAAAGAAAAATGGCAAAACGATAGGCATTGAAGGTTAGTTTTATGAATTGCCGTCCGTTTATTTTCTGTTCAAAGTAAATCTAATAAAAAGATTATCGGGCATAGCTCGAATTTTTGAGCGATGTGCGGAAGATCAAAGACCTTCCGCACATCTGTCGGGAGAGCCGCGAAGGTTAGATTTCCTTTGAACAGAAAATAAACGGACGGCAATTCATTTTTTTGAAGCCTCAAAATTTTCCGAATTTTCTTTTTGGCGTTTTTTCGTGTATTTTTGTCTTTAGATTAAATTGTAATCAAATGAATAAATATCTTCTTTTCTTTATTTTACTGCTTTCATTTTCCACAATCACAGCCGGCGAACCTTCGATTTGGTCGGTTAATTCACGCGCCGACGTTCTGAAAGGCGATGCGAAAGGCATTTCAATCGGCGATAACGGCGAAATTTCGCTTGCGCCGCGTCTAACAGAAATTTTCAAGACCGAACAAACTTATGTTTGGTCGAGCGCGATTGATGCGAGCGGCAATTTTTATCTCGGCACAGGCTCGGACGGCAAAATTTTCAAGGTTTCGCCCGACGGGAAAGGCATTCTTTTTTATGATACGAACGAATTAAACGTCGCGGCACTCGTTGTCGGAAAATCGGGAGAGATTTACGCCGGAACTTCGCCCGACGGCAAAGTTTATCGCATTGACCAAAGCGGAAATGCCGCCGTTTTTTTTGAGCCGAAGGAAAAATATATCTGGTCGCTGGCAATTTTGACTGATGGAAGTTTGATTGTCGGCACGGGCGAGAACGGTAAGATTTATAAGGTCAAAGCGGCAAATGCTACGCCCGAAAATTCCTTGCTTTTTGACACCAGCGAAAACCATATTATCTCTCTTGCCGCCGATAAGAACGGCAATTTTTATGCGGGGACTGATGCGGGCGGTTTGGTTTTGCGCTTTGGCGCGGACGGGAAAGCCTTTGCTTTGCTCGATTCGCCTCTGCGCGAAATTCACGACTTGGCTGTCGGCGCGGACGGTTCGGTTTATGTTTTGGCGTTGAGCGAAACGATTACGGCGGCGAAGACTGAAACCACGACGACGACCACAACAAACCCAACTGTTACCGTTGAAATAAATCCGGCGGAAGTTCCCGTAAAAAGTCGTTATGATTTAACCAATGCGAAAACGATTGTTTATCGAATTTTGCCCGACGGCAACACAAATGTCTTGTGGAATTCGCCGACGGTTGTCGGATTTTCAATCTACCCGCACCAAAACGGCGGCGGGGTTCTCGTTGGAACTTCGGACAAGGGCAGAATTTACAATATTACGAACACCGGACGCGAAACTTTGGTTTTACAAACCGGCGAAGGACAGATTTCGACAATTAAAACCAACGGTCAAAGTCTTTTTGCGACTTCCAGCAGTCAGGGGAAACTATTTCGTTTCGGCGGCGAATCAAATGCCGAAGGAATTTATGAGTCAGCGGTTTTAGATGCGAAGGCGACGGCTGATTGGGGCAGAATTTGGTGGCGTTCGAGCGGCAATGTAACAATTCAAACGCGCAGTGGCAACACCGAAAAGCCCAACGAAACTTGGAGTGATTGGAGCGCGGCAATTTCCGACCAAAAGGGCGCACAAATTGCCAGCCCGAAAGCCAAATTTATGCAATGGCGGGCAGTTTTGAAGGGCGTGTCAACACTTAATGAAATGAGTGTTTCTTATCTGCCCTCGAATATTGCGCCCGAAATCCTTTCGATTCAGATTTTGCCGACCAATGTCGGACTCGCGGAAAATCCGCCGATTCAGATTGACCCGAATATTGAAAGTTCGGGACTCGATTTGAGCGTTTTCGGCTTGCAAAATTTGCCGATTCCGCCGCGTCGGATTTATCAGCGCGGCGCGAGAAGTCTTTTGTGGACGGCGGAAGACCGCAACGGCGACAAACTTCTTTATGACCTTTACTATCGCCAAATAAATGAAGCCGATTTTAAACTTTTAGCCGAAAATTTGCGCGTAAATTTCTACACGATTGACGGTTCGACGCTCGCGGACGGGCGTTATGTTTTCAAAATTGTCGTGAAAGATTCGCTTTCAAACCCGACGGTAAAAAGTTTAGCGGGCGAGCGTCTGAGCGAAGCCTTTGACATTGACAATTCCGCGCCGACGATTGCCCTAATTGGAACGCCGCAAATCACCGGCGATAAAATTAAAATCATTCTCGAAGCAACGGAGAAATCCAGCTATCTGACACGCGCCGAATACAGCATCAACGGCGGCGAATGGCAAACCGTCTATGCCGACGACGGAATTTCCGACGGCGTTTTTGAGCGTTACACCTTGGATTTAACCATCAAAGCCAAAGGCGATAATTCTGTCGCCTTCCGCGTCTTCGATGCGAACGGCAATATTGGAATTATCGGCGTTCCGGTGAAAAAATAAGACGGCTTTTATTTAATTTTGGGCTTCTTTCAAAAAAAAAAGGAAGCCCTTTTTAAATAAAAGGAAGCTCTTTTTAAATAAAAGGAAGCCCTTTCAAAAAAAAAGGAAGCCCTTTTTAAATAAAAGGAAGCCCTTTCAAAAAAAAAGGAAGCCCTTTTTAAATAAAAGGAAGCCCTTTTTAAATAAA
>CAZJQP010000103.1:0-12831 GCA_964548225.1 uncultured Blastocatellaceae bacterium
TCAATTACTTTCATTCCCCCATTCTAGCAGAGTTTCTATTTCTGTCTTGGTATTACTACCATTTGAATTTATCACACTACCGCCTGAAATTTACCTCCTACCATTTGAAATTGCTCTACTACCATCTGAATTTGCTCTACTACCATCCGAAATTGTCTTACCACCATTGGTTTTTGTCTTGCTACTATTGGTTTTTGGCGATATTCGGCGAGCTTTTGGAAAAATTCAGGCGAAAAAATGTCGGAGTCGGCATCTTTTATTATTTTTGGAACGCGGAAAACCTGCTTCGGCATTTAACATTTGCCTTTTGGCAAGCTAAAATGCGAAATTTGTAGTAACGAACGAAAAAGCTGATGAGATTTTTATCCGAAATAAATTCCCCCGCCGATTTGCGGCAATTAAAAATTGAAGATTTACAGGAAGTTGCCGACGAAGTGCGACAATTTATGCTCGAAACTTGTTCGCGTGTCGGCGGACACACCGGCGCGAGTTTGGGCGCAGTCGAACTTGCTGTGGCGATGCACTATGTTTTCGATACACCAAACGATAAATTGGTTTGGGACGTTGGGCATCAGTCTTACGCGCACAAAATTTTAACCGGCAGACGCGACCAGCTTCATACAATTAAACAATACGGCGGACTTTCGGGTTTTTTGAAACGCGACGAATCGGAATACGATACTTTCGGCGCGGGACACGCTTCGACTTCGCTTTCCGCCGCGCTCGGAATGGCGATTGCGCGTGATAGAAAGCAGGAAGATTTTCACGTTTGCGCGTTGATTGGCGATTCTTCGCTCGCGGGCGGAATGGCGATGGAAGCGATAAATCAAGCCGGACATTTGAAATCGCGGCTGATTGTTTTGCTCAACGACAACGAAATGTCCATCGCTCCGGCGGTTGGCGGATTGGCGCGTTATTTGAATCGCATCAAAGGCGCACAGAGTTATCAACATTTCAAAGAAGAAATCGGCGACGCGCTCGAAAGCGTTCCGGGTTTTGGCGAACGCCTCAGAAGTATGGCGAAATCCGTCAAAGATGCGATTGCGGCGGCAGTGTTGCCCGGCGCATTGGTTAATGAATTGGGTTTCAAATATATCGGTTACGTTGACGGACATAATGTTCCGATGCTCGTTAAAGCATTGGAAGAAGCGAAAAAGATTGACGACGGTCCCGTGATTGTTCACGCTTTGACAACGAAAGGCAAAGGTTTCCCGAATCCCGAAAAAAATTACTATGCTTATCACGCGACCGGACCGTTTGATTTAAAAACCGGACTTTCGCCGAAATCGAACAAAGTTTTGCCGCCGTCTTATACTGAGGTTTTCGGCAAAACGATGTGCGAATTGATGAGAACGGACGAAAAAATCGTCGCGCTGACTGCCGCAATGCCGGACGGAACGGGAATTGATTACGTTTTAAAAGAATTTCCCGAACGTGCGTTTGATGTCGGCATTGCCGAACAACACGCCGTTACATTTTGCGCGGGAATGGCTTGCGAAGGCTTAAAACCCGTTGCGGCAATTTATTCGACATTTTTACAACGTGCTTTTGACCAAGTAGTTCACGACGTTTGCCAGCAAAATTTGAATGTTACGCTGGCAATGGACAGAGCCGGAATCGTCGGCGCAGACGGTCCGACGCACCACGGACTTCAAGATATTGCTTATCTGCGTTCGTATCCAAATATAATTTTGGGCGCACCGAAAGACGAAGCCGAATTGCGCGATATGCTTTATACGATGATTGAACATCCCGCGCCCGCCGCGCTTCGTTATCCGCGTGGAAATGGAGTTGGTGCAGATATTTCCCAAAAACCGAAACTAATGGAAATCGGCAAAGCGGAAATTTTGCGTGAGGGAAGCGAAGTAGCGATTTTGGCTTACGGTTCGATGGTTTCGCCCGCGATGCAAGCGGCTGAAAATCTCGAAAAAGCAGGAATTGATGCAACCGTAATCAATGCTCGATTCGTCAAACCGCTTGACTCGGAATTGATTTTAGCTTTGGCGCAATCGAATCGTCTTTTGATAACGGTTGAGGAGGCTTATTTAGCGGGTGGATTCGGTTCTGCGGTGCTTGAGCTTTTGGAAGAAAACGGTTTGCAAGATAAAATAAAAGTCGTCCGAATGGGCGTTCCCGATAGAATCATTACGCATGGCGACGCTAAATTGCTTTTAGCCAAATACGGTTTGGACGCGGACGGAATTTATCAGAAAACCAAAGAAACAATAGAAATTTTAGAAGAACGCCGCGTGGGAAAGAAGCGGTTGAAGATAGTTAGTCGCTAGTTTTTAGTGGTTTGTTGCAACATCCTTTTTATAACAAACCACAAAAAACTAGCCACGAACAAATAAAATGAGTAATCAAAATAATAATAGTGTGCTTCCGATAGCAATTATCGGATTGGTTTTGGTTGTCGCGTTGGTTGGCGGTTGGTTTTGGTATTCTTCGACGGTAACACCGAAAACAAATAATCCGGCAAATAAAGCAGCGAGTAACAGTTCAGCGGAAAATTTTGCAAAGGATATTTATCCGAAAGGTTCGCCGGGCGCGAATCCGCCGAATCTGTTGGGTTCGCCGACGGCAACGGTTACAGTTGAAGAATTTGCCGATTTTCAATGCGGCACTTGTGCGGTGAAACATCCGGTTATCAAAGAAGTTATTGCAACTTACGGAAGCCGCATTAAATTTATCTTCCGCAGTTTTCCTTTGACAACGATTCACGACAAAGCCTACGATGCGGCAGTCGCGGCAGAAGCAGCAGGAATTCAAGGAAAATACTGGGAAATGCAAAATCAGCTTTTCACAAATCAACAAAGTTGGACGACAAAAGACCCCGTAGCATTTCGAGGCGTTTTAGAAGAATACGCGAAAAAAATTGGGCTTGACATCGAAAAATTCAAAACCGATATGGCTGGACTTGCGGCAAAATCGCGGGTTGATCTTGATATGCAACGCGGAAAATCGCTCCGCGTAAGCTCAACGCCGACATTTTACATCAACGGCAAGCCTGTCGGTTTGGAACAAATGACAGTTGAAGGTTTCAAACAATTGATTGATGCCGAATTGCAAAAAACACAACAACAATAAAAAGTTTTCGGTTTCCGTTTAAAAAACCGGAAACCGAAAACAAAAAACCGAAAACCAATGGAAACTATCGCAAAATTGCCTTTGCTTGCGTCAATCCTCGCGCTTGGCGGATTGGCGGATGCGATTTATTTGACGATTCATCATTACACGGCAGAACCCGTGCCTTGTGGCGAAGCGTTTGACTGTGGTGCGGTTTTGACAAGTTCATACGCCGAAATCGGCGGTGTTCCTCTGGCAATCTTCGGCGCGGTTGCTTATTTTACGGCTTTTTCGTTGGCGATTTTGGCGATTTTCGGCAATCGTGTGGCGTGGCGATTGTTTGGCGTTCAAGTCTTGCTGATGGCGTGTTTTACGGCGTGGCTCGTTTATCTTCAAGCCTTTGTGATTAAGGCATTTTGCCAATTTTGTTTAATTTCTGCCGGAATTACGCTGACGCTTTTGGTTATCGCGCTTGTATCAAAATTTTGGCGCGTCCGCTAAACTGTTCTTGAAACCATTTTTACACTTCCAGCGAATAACCTAATGGAAGCTGAGATTGGCAATCGAAAATCGTTTGCCAATTTTGAAATGTAGGATAAAATAGAATGGTTAAAACCTATTTTTAGAGATAATATTTGTGGCTCAAACTATTCTAAATCGCATTGCAGACGGCGACAAAACGGCTGTCGGAGAATGTCTCGATAAATTCGGCGGACTCGTCTGGTCGCTGGCGCGACGAATGTGTCCGAACACTGATGACGCGGAAGATGCCGTGCAGGAAATTTTTATTGATGTTTGGAAAAATGCGGCGCGTTTCAATGAAACGCAGGCTTCAGAAGCAACATTTATTGCAATGATTGCACGGCGGCGTTTGATTGACCGCTTGCGAAAAAATCAGCGACAACCGAATGTTGATTCGTTTGAAGATATTTTGGTTGAACCGGCGCAGAATTCTAATGAAATGATGCAAACAAGCATTGAAGCAAAACAAGCCGCCGAAGCCTTGAAACATCTGCGTCCTGAACAAAGGCAGATTCTTCAGCTTTCGATTGTGCAAGGCTTTTCGCATCAAGAAATAGCAAATGCGCTGGAAATGCCGCTCGGCACGGTGAAAACCCACGCACGACGCGGACTTTTGCAGGTTAGAGAAGTTTTAGGATTAGAAAATACCGGAATGGCGAAGGAGGTTAAAGCATAGATGGAAAAATCAAATGACAAAATGCTTGAACTCCTCGCCGACCAAGCTACTTTTGGATTGACGGAAAAGGAAGCATTAGAAGTAGAGATGTTGTTAAAGGAATTTCCCGAATGGGAAAACGATAATTCTTTCGAGTTGACGGCAACTGCAATCAGTTTAGTAAATTTGGATACGAGTGAGCCTCTGCCGAATAATCTACGCACGAAAATTCTGGCGGATTCGGAAAAGTTTTTTGCTTTGCCCGTAAAAGTCGCAGAAAAAGAAGAAGAATTTCAAAAAACCTTTGAATTTGTCCCGAAGCGTTCGATTCTTGATTGGCTCGGATGGGCTTTTGCGGCGATGTTTTTGGTAGTTTTAGGCGTTAATATTTGGACAACCCGTATGCAGGAGACAGCCAAAATTGATAATCCGCCGAAAACGCAAACGCCGACACCGGAGCTTACAACAACACAAAAACGTGAACAAATTTTGGCTTCTGCAGATAAGATTTTGGCAACTTGGACACAACCGAAGCCGGACGCGAACGCACCGCTTTCAGGTGATATTGTTTGGGACAGTGCCAAACAGGAAGGTTATATGCGTTTTAAGGGTTTGCCTGTCAATGATGTAAGCAAAGAAACTTACCAACTTTGGATTTTTGACGAAAATCAAGACGAAAAAACTCCGGTTGACGGTGGCGTTTTCGATGTTAATGAAAACGGCGAGGTTACAATTCCGATTAATGCCAAATTGAAGGTTAAAAATCCGAAAATGTTTGCGGTAACGGTTGAAAAACCCGGTGGCGTGGTTGTTTCAAAACGCGAAAAAATCGTGGCTTTAGCGAAAGTATAAAATCTAATTTTCAGCAATTTAAGGCGTTTGATGATTTTTGCATCAAGCGTCTTTTCTTTTTACTGGATAATTGTTATTTGTATATCGTTAATTGTGAAAAATCTGCTTACAATTAACAAATGTTATGAATCTCATTGTTTGGCAAACAATTTATATTCTCGGCGGCATCGCGCTTTTGCCGTTTGCGCCGTTTTTGTATTTGCAAGGAAAATATGTGCGCCGTAAAATCGGGCGTTTGCCGGATGCAAGCGGCGAAACGAATGGAAAATCCGGCACGGAAAAGGAAACGGTAAAACTTTTGGTTATTGGCGAGTCAACTGCCGCCGGAGTCGGTGCGCGAACACACGAAACCGGACTTGCAGGACATTTTTCAAGGTTTCTGAGCGAAAAACTAAACAAAACGATTGAATGGCAAGTCGTCAGCCGCAGCGGAATTACAATTGCCGAAACAATTCGGGAACTAGTGCCGAAAATCCCTGATGAAAAATTCGATTATATTTTGCTTGCGCTGTGCGGAAATGAAGTTTTAAAGCTCAATGGTCCGCGCAAATCGCGCCGCGATATGCTGAAATTAATCGAAATTTTGGAATCGAAAAACGAAGGGGCGACGTTTTTTATTACAAACGCTCCTGCCGTCCGTTTATCGCCGATTTTGCCTTTTCCAATTAAGCAAATTCTCGGAAATCTTTCGGCAATTCACGATAAAAACGCACAGGAATTTACTGCCGAAATGCCGCGTGTTTTCTACTTTAATCAACCGAATTATGTTCCCGCAGATTTCTTTGCCGACGGCATTCATCCATCGGAAAAAGGCTACGAAGTTTGGTCAAAACGGATGATTGAGTTTTTTGGCGAAAAATACAATTGGTAATGAAAAATCAGTATAGCGGGCAGTAACGAGTTCGCTTACGGATAAGATTTTCGATTAAAAAGTGTCCACTATTGCTTGCTATACTGATTTAAATGGTAAATCTCAAAGTCCTTCAAAACGAACTACAAACGCTTCTTAATGAACACCAAGAATGGCTTTTAATTCACGCACTCGGACGTTCGTTTCCGCTTCAAAATGCGGAAATCGAAATCGAATTTTTACAAGATAAATTGCTTTTCAGCTATCTTGACGACAAAGGTTTTCAGACTTGGCGCGTCATTGATTTTAAGTTTGAAGCGAACGAAATTCGTTTGAATTTGTCGCGGAATTTCGGAAAAGAACGAGAAAAAATCAGGCTTGTCCCGCGAATTTCGGCGGAAAATTTAAGCGAAAATCTCGAACTTGCGCGACTTGAAAAAGCCAATAAACTCGCAGAAATTATTGCCCGCGCATTTCCGAAAATAAAAATTGTTCGTATTGAATTAAATCAAGAAAACGGGCGTTTCGCGCAAATTTTTCTCGAAAATCAAACGCTTGTTTTAGCCGATGTTTCCGATTCGTTGACACCGGAAATTTTAATTTCGGCAGCGTGTTTTTTACAAAAGAAGTTCGGAGCAAGGCGCAAAAATCCAACTGAAAAAGTTTGGATTTTAGCAGAGAAACCGCAAGCACGAAACTTGCAAAAACTGCATACTCTTTTAAGCGAAAATTGGAAAAACAAAATTCAGATTAAAGAAATTTCCGGCAATAAGGCAAACGAACAAGGCGACGAAATTAAGGATTTGGCACAGTTAAAAATCGGCGATTTATGGCGCGGGAAGGCGAAGGAAATTAAATCTCCGGCAGATTGCTTTTTGAGCGAAACGGCGCAAAAAATTATCGAACTTGCGCCGACGAAAATTGATGCGGTTTTCGCAAAAAACGGCGAAACTTTGCGGTTTTACGGTTTGCCGTTTGCGCGTGTGAGAAAAAACTTGACGGAAGAAAAAGTCTGGTTCGGCGTGGAAAAATCGAAACAGATTTTAACAGAAAATAATCTTGAAGAATTCGGCGAACTGATTGAAAATTTGCAACAATTCCGCCGTTTCGACGCGCCGAACAAACGCCATATTTTTCACACGCTCGCGCCCGAAGCGTGGCTCGAAGCAATTTTGCGGCGCAATATAAATTTGCTTGACGGTAACTTGATTTTATCGCCGCTATATCATCAATTTCGCGCCGAACGCGATAAAATTGACCTGCTCGCGCTCCGTAAAGACGGGCGTTTGGTGATTATTGAGCTAAAAACCGCGCCCGACCGCGAGATGATTTTTCAAGCCGCCGAATATTGGCGCAAAATTGAGTTTCTACGACGCAAAGGCGTTTTGCAAAAAGCAAATCTTTTCGGCGAAGCAAAAATTTCCGATGCGCCAACAATTATTTATCTCGTTGCGCCGACGCTTTGTTTTCATCGTGATTTTGAATTTCTGAAAGCGACAATCTCGACTGAAATCAAAATGTTTCGCTTTGATTTGAACGAAAATTGGCGCGAAAAAATTAGAATTTTACGAAGACGTTAATTTATTTCACAATCCAACCACCGCCGACGCATTCTTCGCCGTTGTAGAAAACGGTTGCTTGTCCGGGCGTGATGGCGGCTTGCGGTTCGTCGAAAACGATTTTTGCACGATTCTCAGGCAAAGCGTAAATCGTTGCGGGCGCAGGTTCGTGGCGATAGCGCACTTTTACTGCGGCGCGGACAGGTTCGTTCGGTTCATCAAACGCGACCCAATTTACGCCTTTGGCAATAAATTCGAGAGTGTCTAATTCGTCTTTTTCGCCCGCGATAATTTGGTTTTTTAGGCGTTCGATTTGCACGACATAAAGCGGTTTTTCGTGCGCGATGCCCAAACCTTTGCGCTGTCCGATGGTGTAGCGGTGAATGCCCGAATGTTTGCCGATTTTTTCGCCCTTCGTGTTGACAATATCGCCCGCTTCCGGCAGTTCATCCAAACGGTTTTCGTGTTCCAAATAACGGTCAATAAACGCGGAATAATTGCCGTCCGGCACGAAGCAGATTTCTTGCGATTCCTGCTTTTCGGCAACATAAAGATTCGCTTCACGCGCCAAATCGCGGACTTCCGATTTCATCATTTCACCGAGCGGAAAATAGGCGCGGGAAAGCTGGTCTTGCGTTAATTCCCAAAGAAAATACGTTTGATCTTTCCAATGATTTTTGCCGCGAAAAAGGCGATAACGATTGTTTTCCGCGTCAAATTCGACACGCGCATAATGTCCCGTAGCAACTTTATCGCAACCCAAACTGACCGCCATTCTATCGAGCGAAGCGAATTTCAGGCGCGAATTGCACGCGACGCACGGAATCGGCGTTTCGCCGCGCAGATAATCTTCGACAAACGGTTTGACAACCGATTCTTCAAATTCATTTTCGAGGTTCAGAACATAAAACGGAAAGCCCAAACCTTCCGCCACGCGCCGCGCGTCATAAACGTCGTCGAGCGAACAACAGCGCGACGGCAACGGATCGCCGTTTTCGTCCGTGTTGATGTGGCGGCGTTGATTCCACAACTGCATCGTAAAACCGATGAGTTCGTGTCCTTGTTCTTTAAGAAGTGCGGCGGCTGCTGAACTGTCAACTCCGCCGCTCATTGCGACTGCGATTTTCATACTTCAAACTCGCGCTTTCCGCGCAAACAGAGAATTATATCGTTTTAGATGCGAAAATAATAGACCGAGTAGCAGAAACGAAAAAAACGCAGACGAAAAAAATCATCTGCGCCCTCAACATTTTGTTTTTGATTATTTCTTGACGTTTCTTTGTGCGAGATTCATCAAATCTTCGGGCATCCATTTTGCCATATTTTTGGCTTCGGCTTCGGCAATTCCTTTGTGGCGGTTGCGCCATTCTTTTTCGGGCGCGTCTTCGCGTCCTGAATCTTTCGGATAATTTTCTACTTGTTCAAGCGAAATGATGATGCCGTGGGCGATTTCTTCCCAGCTTTCGGTTTGAATGCCGCGCAAAACAACGGGCAATCCGGCAGTCCAATCTTCTTCGGGGGCGATGTTATCGTATTCGGGAATGGTCAAATAAGCGGTTTTCGGAAACGGTTTGCCCGAAAATTCGCTGATGATTTTTGATTTTACATCGTTAAAAGAACCGCTGGGATTCGCTTTTCTAATCTCCAAAGCGCGGCGGAAAATGTCTGAAACTGTTGATTGATTACTCATTTTTTATTTTGTAACAACTCCTGAAATTAAATGACAGATTAGCATAAACCGGCGCAGATAAAAAATCGGACAAAATTTACTTGTCTTTCGGCATCTGAAAAGTTAGTCTTTCAAAAGTTGGAGAATTAATAATTATGAAAACGCTTTTATTATTGGCAATTTTATTGGTTGGTTTTACGTTTGCAAACGCACAGCACGAATACGCGCCGTTGCTCGAAAAAGAGATTAGCTACAAAGATTGGACATATAAATCAATTAAAGACGGCAAAGACGTTAATTTGCGTTCGATGACGGCGGGCAAAAAGCTCGTGTTGGTTGTTTATTTTGCGCCGTGGTGTCCGAATTGGAAACTGCAAGCTCCGGTCGCGCAAGCATTTTACGAAAAATATAAGGACAAAGGTTTGGAGATTATCGGCGTTGGCGAATATGACACGGTTGAGAAGATGAAAGCGAGTCTGGAAACTTATAAAATCACGTTTCCGGCGGTTTATGAATCAGATTCGACTTCGGCAAAGCAAACAACGACGCATTATTCATATCGCAAACAGACGGGCGATACGCGAAATTGGGGTTCGCCGTGGAGCATTTTTATCGAGCCGGCAAAATTAGAGCAAAAAGGCGATGTTCTCATCAAAAAAGCGACAATCGTCAACGGCGAATTGATGGAAGCCGAATCCGAAGCCTTTATCCGCGAAAAACTCGGTTTGCCGAAAGACGAGAAGAAAACTGAAACCGCCGCGAACAAAGCCGAAGTTTGCGAACCGACCTTGGATTTGAAAAAACCGAACTAGAGGGAGAAGAGGAGAAGAGGAGAAAGGGAGAAAGGGAGAAAAATTTTCGTTAGTAATCTTTAACGTGAAAATAAATTGCTCAAGATTATTAACGAAGAAATCTCCTTTTCTCCTTTTCTCCTCTTCTCCTTTTCTCCTCTTCTCCTCTTCTCAAATTACGGCATTGCCACAAGCGTATCCGACAATTTTTCGATGACGAGCAGAAGCGGTCTGCCCGAATCGAGAAATTTCCCTGTTGTTGCTAAATCTTCCGATTCGCCGCACAAATCCGAGATTCCTTGAATTTGCAAATTATAATTTTTGAGCGAAGGTTTCGTGCGAAATTCGACTTCGAGCGCGGCAATTCCGGCGCGTAGATTGCGGATTGTTTGCAAAACGGCTTGTTTATTTTTCGTGTTTTTGTCTTTTACGGCTTGCGAGGCTTTCGTATCTTTGTCAATATCTTCGATGCCTTGCGCGATTGTGCCTAAAAGATAGAGATATTTCGAGACGTTTTTAATTTGTGTTGAAACCTTCATTGCGCCGTCTTTTATTTCGGCGGCGTTGTTATTATTTGTCGTTGTAGTCGTTGGTTTTTTCGTTGTCGGTTTTTTGCGTTGCGCGTCCGCCGAAATGGTTAGGAACAAAACACAAATCAAAAAGACGCTGATTTTTAACAGATGGTTTTTCATAATTTCTCTAATTTAATGTCGTTGATGTTATAAATTACTGACTTCTAATTTCAAAGATAAAATTTTATCATAGAGTTGATGCAAAAAAGATGCTTAGAAGTTCGCCGTCTTGGTCGTTTTGGTTACGCCGAAGGCTTGGATTTGCAAAAATCGCTCGAAACTGAAGTGATTGCCGAAAGAAAACGTGATTATCTTTTGCTGCTTGAACATCCGCACACTTTCACGATTGGCAGACGCGCCAAAACGGACGGTGTTTTGGCGACGGCGGAGATTTTAAAGACGCTCGGCGCGGAAGTTTTCGAGATAAATCGCGGCGGCAAGGTTACATATCACGGGCTTGGGCAAATTGTCGGCTATCCGATAATAAATCTGAGTTCGTTTAAGGAAGACGTGCATCTTTACGTTCGCAATTTGGAAGAAGTCTTGATGCGCGTGCTAAAAGATTACGGCATCGAAACTTTTAGAATCGAAGGTTTAACGGGCGTTCATACAACAGAAGGCAAAGTCGCGGCAATCGGCGTTCACATCAAACGCTGGGTTACGACGCACGGTTTCGCGCTCAATGTGAATACGGATTTGAGCTATTATAATTGGATTATCGCCTGCGAAGGCGAGCCGGTAACTTCGATGGAACGGCTTCTGGGACGCGAAATTGATTTGCACGAGGTCGAAGATAAAATCATCAAACATTTCACGGAAGTCTTCACTTTCGCACAGGTTTTAGAACCTAAAGAACAATCTTTCAGCGCATCGGAACAGTAGTTTTACGCTATTCCGAAAATATTCCGCGCTATTCCAATATTTTTTCGGAATAGCGCGGAATATTTTCGGAATGACGCGAAAAAAAATTAGAATGGCGCGAAATATTTTCGGAATAGCGCGGAAAAAAATCGGAATAGCGCGAAATCTTTATGGAATAGCACAGAAAAAAACTGGAGTATTCCGAAAATATTTCGGAATACTCCGACAAAATATTGTGCTATTCCAAAATTTTTACGGAATAGCGCGAAAATATTTCGGAATACTTTTTTTGTTCGGAGTGCAGACATTTTTGTTTGCCGGTTTTAGCTTTTTCAGTTAAAAAAACTTACAAAAAACCGTCCGGCACTTCAATTTTTGCTTCTTCGCTTGCACCGCAAATCAATTTCTTTTAACCTCGTATATTACGGATTTAGGTAGTCGGACATAAACAAATAAAGGTAAAACCTCTAAAATAATTGATAATTGATAATGACTAATGATAAGTTGCCGTATTTTTACACGACAATTATCAAATTCCAATTATCAATTATCAATTATTTTAGAGCGGTTTTAGTTATTGTTAATTCTGCACGACTGCTTATTTATATTTTTATTAAACTAACTATTACTTTATGCGACGTGATACAACTTCGTGGTTCAGCCACAATTTAGGAATGGATATGCCGCTCGTGGCGTATGGACACGCGGGTTATCCGCTTTTGATGTTTCCGACTGCGGCGGCAGATTATTTGGAATACGAACGGTTTTTATTAGTTAAAGTCATCGAACCTTTTATCGAAGCCGGAAAGATTCGCGCTTATTCGATAAATTCGGTCAATCGTTACAGCCTTTTGAACGACAAGGCTTCGCCCGCGTGGAAAGCCGAGCTTCTTTCGCGCTATGACCGCTACATTATGGAAGAAGTTTTGCCGCTTATCCGAATGGAATGCGGCGACGATGCCCGACCTTTGACAACCGGCGCATCTTTGGGTGCGTTTCTCGCGGCAAATACATATTTTCGCCATCCCGATAAATTTCGCGGCACGATTGCAATGAGCGGCAGCTACGACATTCGCTCGTATCTGCCCGATTATTACGACACAAACGTCTATTTCAACAATCCGATGCAGTATGTCCCGAATCTGAATGACGACTTTTTTCTGCCAACTTTAAGAAAGGCTGATTCGATTGTTTTAGTTACGGGACAAGGCGCATATGAAGCACCGGAAAGAACAAAAGATTTTTCGCGCGTTCTCCATTCAAAAGGCATTCCGCACCTTTGCGAACTCTGGGGACACGACGTAAATCACGATTGGGACTGGTGGCGCAAAATGCTTCCCTATTACTTAAACAGATTTCTCGGCTAAAACGCAGAAACGCGCCCCAAATAAACGTGTAAGTAAAAATTATTCACCCGTACATAGGGCGCGGCTC
>CAZJQP010000103.1:12841-15806 GCA_964548225.1 uncultured Blastocatellaceae bacterium
ACCCGCCCCCTTTTAATTCTCTTATTAAAAACTTATTCCGGCTTATGTCTGCCGCGTCTCTACGTTATCTTTTATGATGAGATTTCGGAAAACCTATCGAAATAGTGGCGATAACGGTCAGCAACAGAAAGAAAAAACCGTTTGAGGGCGTGCGAAGCGGAAAATCGAAAAAGCTGTGCAGAAGAACGCCGAAACAACCTGCGAGTGCGCCAATTGCAGTGTGGCGGCGGAAAAGATCGGTCGTTTTGCTCAAGGTTCGCAAAGTTTTCTTGAACAACAAAAAGATAAATCCGACAACGCACGCCAAGCCTAAAACTCCGGCTTCGGTAAGCATCTGCAAATAATCGTTGTGCGCTTGTTCGACGCGCAAAGTGCCGTTCCAAGTGTCGTATTGCGGGAAAACCGCGCCGAAAGCATTAAAACCAACTCCGAGAATCGGGTAATCGAAAAAGATTTTGAGCGCAGTTCTCCAAAAATGCGTTCTCCCGCTCGATAAATCCGCGCTGGCGTTTTGCAAACCTGTTCCGCGTAAAAGCGATTGATCGCCGCCAAGCAAAAAAACTGCGCCGAAAATAACCAAAACGAGTGCCACACCGCCGCCGATAAGCGCGAAATTTCGTCGGAAACCGCTCGATCTTCCGCCTTCTTTTTTGCCCAAAAGATTTGCCGCGATGATAAACGCCAAAACTCCCAAAAGACTTAATAATCCGCCACGCGAGCCGGTCAAAATTACTGCAATGCCCATTATTACGGCAGAAATTATCAAAAGCAGATTTTTATCTTTCTTAACCGCTTTGCCGAACAAAAGGGCAATCGTCAAACCGATACTCATTTCCATAAACGCCGCGAAATGATGTTGATTAACAAACGAGCCGAAAGAAATTGCTTGTGTCGAAGGGCGCAAACCGTAAATCGCTTCAAGGTTGGCAAGACGCTGTAAAATTCCGAAAAACGCCATTATCGAAGCGAAAATGATGATGCTCGCAACGAGTCGTTGCAAGCGTTTGCGGCTATTGATAAACACGAGTGCGGCAGAAAAAAAGATGAGATAAATTATCAGTTGGATAACGGCAAAGCGCGTTGAATAACCATCAAGCGAAAGCGAATTGCCGCCGCCGCGAAACGGCAAAAGCTGAATTAAACCGATTAAAATCAAAGCCGCCAGCGGAATTTGCAAAACACTCGGACTAAACCGAAATTCTTTTGTGAAGAAGGATTCCAAACACCACAAACTCGCTATCAACCCGATAAAGATTGCCTGAAAACCCAAAGTCCAAACGTCAACCGCACCGTAAGCAACGGTAAAAATCATCGGCACAAAACAGAGCAAAGTAAAAATCACGCCGCTCAACCGCGAAGGATTTTCGTCAAAAACTTCCGCGTCTAACCATTCCGCAGATTTGGCAACGCCATTTGTCGTATTTTCTTCTGACACCATAGTCGGATTTTCTAACTTTGCACTAATTTAGACTAAAATCATCGAACCAAATTTTACCCGAAATCGGGCAAACCGTTGCTTTGCATTGATCGCGCACAAGGCGAATAATAACGGCTTCCGAATTTTCAGGCGCGGTAAATTCGGTCTTTAGATGCGTCCAATCGGCGTTTGCCGAAATCGCATCCGTTGCGGCTAAAACTTTGCCGTCCGCCTCGTTGACGATTTCCCAACGAAACGTCGCGGATGTTTTCAAATCAGCTTTGTAAAATGTTTCAAAACTGTATTTTCTACCCGCTTCAACCGCAACAAACTGCGAAACATTGCGAAAATCTTTGCCGTCTGCCGAACTGAAAACAAATCCTAAGCTATTATTTCCGCCACGCTTTTGAGAAGTGTCAACGCCGATTTGCGGTTGTGTGCCGTCGGCAATTTGCCATTCAAAATCTTTTGCGTCCTCGTGCTTTTCGTTGACTTCAAATCCGCCGTTTGAAATTTTCCCGACGGCGAATTTATCCGCACCGATAACTTCCGAAAGCATTTGAATTCCGCCGCGATATTTCTTTTGTTTGAGCAAATATGCGGCAAGCGCGGTTTTCATTTGCGGTGCGTCGCCGAGATTTTGTTTTATTTGACTTAAATCACCGTTGAAGGCTTGCCACGCGGCGGCAATTGCGGGATTTGCATATATCGCATCGTTTTCAGCGGCTCTGCGGATTTCGGCAAAGGCTTCGCTTGTCTTGTTTTGGCGTAATAAGTTGTTGCCGAGTGTCCATTGCACAAGCGAATAATTCGGTGCAAGTTTGGCGGCGCGGCGCAAGGCATCTTCAGCACCTTGCACATTGCCGTTACGCTCTCGCGCTTTGCCCAAAGCCAGCCAAAGACGAAAATCATTCGGCGCAAGTGCGGCGGCGGCTTCATATTCGGCAAGCGATTTCGGCTGATTCTCAAGCAAAAAAGATTTATCGTAAAGCGTGGCAAGGGCATAATGAGTTTGCGGATCAGAAGGTGCTAAACCAACGGCAAATTCACCGATAGCAAGCGGATCGGCATCGGTTTGGTTCTCAGCCTTCAAAGCAATCGTGTGAGCAAATGCCCATTTTGCCGAAAAATATGCGCCAACCAAACACGCTAAAATTGCCGCAAGCGAAATTGCCCGAAGCGCGGAACTTTCAAGTTTGATTGATTTTATTGACATTTTTAATTTGGTCTTTGGTCTTATCTCAAAAATCAAAGACCGAAAAACATTTTATTCAAACTCCAATGGTTCGATAACCAACTGAGCGCGTTTGAGCGAAATATCTGTATCGCGGCAGATTTCGCGCACCTCTTCGATTCTTTCCTTTGAAATATTGCGGAACGAAATCAAAATTTCCTGCACATCGTTTTCACGGCAGATTTGAGGAAGCGAACCGTTTCCGCCGAAAACCGTCAAACCGTGAATGACTTTATCTTTTTTCATCGGGTCGTCGTCCACAAAACCGATTGGCACATAATTCCATTCGGGATTGTTTTTCAATTCGCGCAAAA
>CAZJQP010000104.1:0-15801 GCA_964548225.1 uncultured Blastocatellaceae bacterium
GATGCGATTAACTTACTGGTGTCAAAGAACTTAATTATGCACAGGCTTCAATTATATACTTTTGCAGACAAATACGCCAATTTTATATTAGACCTTGTTAATGCCTCCAGAGTTCTTGCAAAGTCAGCGAAAATTTATCGAAGCGTTTCGGGAAATGTGGGTTTATCACTTTAGGTTCATAGACAAGATTGCTTTTAACTAAAACCTCTAAAATAATTGATAATTGATAATGAATAATTGATAATGTGCTGTATATTCACGATAATTATCAAATTCCAATTCTCAATTATTATTTTAGAGGTTTTTACCTTTATTTATTTTGCCTGACTACTTATCACTTAAGGTAAAATCTGTTTAACCCTAGTAATGACTCGGTAAAAAGTAAAGATTTTATGAACGGGAGAGAAGAAACCGCACTCGGGAGAGTTCTCCCAAGTGCGGTTTCTTCTCTCCCAAGTATGGTTTCTTCTCTCCCGAGTGCGGTATCTTCCCTCCCATCAACAGGAGAAGAGAAACCGGACGTGGGAGAACTCTCCCAAAATTTGCGGAAAACCAACAAATGTAATGCTTTAGTAAAAAATTGCGAAAGACGAAATAAAGCTCATAATTTTTTACTGAGGCATTACAGAACTTGAAAAAGTATTTACGAAATTTCGATCTCAAGTATATAATGCTAATCAATCCTGAGTTTTTACAAAATCAGTTTGCCGAATGAATATTAAACTTAACAGACGCATTAAAATAGCAAGAGGTTTGATGAAATTTGTTGCGGCAACCATTGGCGTTTTTCTTACTTTTACGAGTGTTTTTGCGAGTGCCGACTTGGATTTGGCTTTTGGAAACGGGGGAAAGGTTTTTATTAATTTCGGTGATGCCGGGCAAGCTGATTTTGCGAATGCAGTGGTGATCCAACCTGATGGCAAGATTGTTGCCGTTGGGCGCACATACCAAAGTTCGCAGGGCATAAATACTTCAAATTTCGTCATCGTCCGGCTCGAAACCAACGGCAATGCTGATTTTTCGTTCGGATTTTTCGGGACAAGAACAACTGATTTTGACGGAAACCGAGACGAAGCCAATACAGTTGCACTTCAGTCTGACGGAAAAATCTTAGTCGGTGGTTTTCGTGATACTAATATTTCCACTCGTTTTTCTTTTGCGCTTGCCCGCTACACTTCAAATGGAAATCTTGACACGACATTCGGCACGAACGGAAAAGTCGTAACTGATTTTGGTGAAAGGGGCGCGAAAATCAGCAAACTCCTAATTTTGCCGAATGGAAAGATTGTTGCAGTCGGGACAAATCAAGGAAATGATTTAATAAATCGGGTAGTAATGGCGGTTTATAATTCAAACGGCAGTCTTGATTCGAGTTTCGGAACAAACGGAAAAATGACACTCGGCTTTGGCAGAGAAAGTTATTTGGGCGATGCGGCACTCCAATCGGACGGCAAAATTTTGATTTCAATGGGCGCAATTTTTCAAAATTGCAGTAACGTCAATTGCGACACACTTATTCCGATTCTTACGCGCTTTAATCAATCGCTGAATTTAGACCGTAAATTCGGCAGAAGAAAAGGCAGAGAATACGGTGCGGCGGGAAGTGAATTCGGTAATCAGAACAGTAGTGCGACTGTTCTGATTGATTCGACAGGAAATATTATTGCAGGCGGAAATCAATTAGTGCGTTATTCCGCAACCGGAAATTTTATAAATTTTCTTACGCCGGTAGGTTTTCCGGTTTTTGCTTTGGCTCAAAAAGCAGACGGCAAATTGGTTGCTTGCGGAAACATCACACAAACGGCGACATTGGACGATATACGTTTGGCGTTACTCGATAATAACGGAAATAACATTGGCAACGGCATAACCGATGTATTCGGCAAAGATGATGATTGTCGTGCCGTTGCCGTCCAATCTGACGGGAAAATTTTAGTCGTCGGCAGCACGAAAGTTGATGAAAGCGGAAATTTTTACGATTTCCTCGTTCTCCGTTACAATAATATTACGCCCTAATCAATTAGGATTTAGTAGTCTGTTTTTTAAGTTGCTTGGTAATTAAAAATGGAAGTCATTTTATTATTTATTAGAATCTTTCTTTTTGCAGTTTTCGCAGTAGCGGCAATCGGGAAATTTCTTGATTTGGAAGGTGCGGCAAAATCGGCAAAGGCTTTTGGAACGCCCGATGATTTGGCGAAAACTTTTGCGATTTTGATTCCTTTTGCCGAATTGGTTTTCGCGTTTAGTTTGCTTTCTACGAGTTTTGCTTGGCTCGGTGCGATTGGCGTTTTTTTCTTTCTTTTGATTTTTATCGGTGGGATGATTTCGCAGTTGGCGCAGGGAAATGCGCCTGATTGTCATTGTTTCGGGGCAATTCATTCTGAGCCGGTGAGCAAGAAAAGTCTGATTCGCAATGTGATTTTTGCGATTCCGGCACTTGTCTTAATTGTGCAAGGCAGAGAAAATCAAGGTTTGAGTTTTTCAGATATGACGCAGGATTTTGCAATGCAATTTATTTTCGGTCTGGCAATTTTGGTTGCGCTCGGAGCAATTGTTTTTTATTTGAAACGGATTTCCGAACAGCAAAATCAAATTATGCGGCGGATTGACGTATTGGAGATGGTTTCGCACGACGGCAAAGAAGTCGAGCGCGAAAACGTCGGAAGTTTGGAAGATTCTCTGCCGGTTGGCGCGTTTGCACCCGAATTTGTTTTGGAAAATGCCAAAGACGGCAAAGAAGTTGCGCTTGAACATCTTTTGATGGCGGGAAAACCACTTCTGTTTTTCTTCGTCAGCCCGAATTGTGTGCCGTGTGCCGAGCTTTTGCCCGAAATTGTAAATTGGCAAAATGAACTTGGTAAAAGATTTAATTTCGTGTTTATTTCGAGCGGAAAGGCAAAGGAAAATGTCGAAAAATTCGGCGAATCTTTCCGAAATGTTTTGATTCAGAAGGAAAGAGAAGTTGCTACGGAATATTTCACGCCTTGGACTCCAACGGTTTTAGTTGTTAATGCCGATGGTTTAGTTGCGAGTCGTCCGGCAGTCGGCGATGCGGCGATTCGTGAATTGATTGAAAAAATAAAAACGGAAGCGGAAGCCGAGTTTTTCGTTCTACCGAAAATTGACACACACGGACACGGACACGAACACGGAACGCCGCCAAAAATAGGCGAAAATGTGCCGGACTTTTCTTTGAAAGATTTGCGCGGTAAAGAGTTTTCATCAAAAGATTTTCAGAACCGAAAAACGCTTGTAACATTTTGGTCTATGACTTGCCCACATTGCCAAAATATGTTGGAAGAACTCAAAAATTGGGATAAAACTAAAGGCGCAGACGCGCCCGATTTGATTGTATTTTCAGATGGCGAAGCCGAAGCTCATAAAAATTTGGATTTGAATTCACCGATTATTCTTGACAAAGGTTACAAAACCGCAGAAAAATTCGGAATGTTCGGCACACCTTCGGCAGTTTTAGTCAACGAAAAAGGCAAAATTGTTTCCGAAACCGCCATCGGTGCGGGAAATATTTGGGCTTTAGTCGGAAGAAAGAGGTAAGATTTTTAACGCAAAGACGCAAAGGTGCAAAAGCGCAAAGAAATTTATAAAAAACTTTGCGCCTTTGCGCCTTTGCGTTAAAAAATAAATGAAATCAATAGATTGGAAAATAATCGCACAAGAAGGCGAAGCGCGGGCGGGAATTTTGCGGACGCGGCGTTCGGTTATCGAAACGCCTGTTTTTATGCCTGTCGGAACGCAGGCAACAGTCAAAGGGGTGCGTTATGAATTTTTGGAAAATGAATTAGATGCGCGGATAATTTTAGGAAATACTTATCATCTTTTTCTTCGTCCGGGCGCAAAAATTATGCGTCAGCTAGGCGGATTGCACAAATTTTCAACGTGGAATCGTTCGCTTTTAACTGATTCGGGCGGTTTTCAGGTTTTTTCTTTAACCGATTTGCGAAAATTAACTGAAGAAGGCGTTGAATTTCGTTCTCACATTGACGGAAGCAAAAAATTTCTTTCGCCTGAAGTTTCGATGGAAGTCCAAGCCGCACTTGGCGCGGAAATTGTGATGGTTTTTGATGAATGTCCGCCGGGCGATGCCGGATTTGAGCAAACGCAAAAAAGTTTGGAAATGACGGCGCGTTGGGCGCAAAGGTCAAAAAATAGATTTAATGAACTTCAATTAAATAAAGAAGATACGGGATGCCTCGAAGCCGAAAATTTGAGCGGACAACAAGCACTTTTTGGAATAATTCAAGGCGCGGGACATCTTGATTTACGCAAACAAAGTTTAGATTTGACGACGGAAATCGGTTTTGACGGTTACGCAATCGGCGGTTTGAGCGTTGGCGAAGAAAAGTCTGTGATGTATGAAGTTTTGGAATTTCTTGCGCCGAAAATGCCGAAAGATGCGCCGCGATATTTGATGGGCGTGGGAACGCCGGAGGATTTGGTCGAAGCGGTTTCACGCGGTGTTGATATGTTCGATTGTGTGATGCCAACCCGCAACGGACGCACCGGCGGCGTTTTTACTTCGCACGGAAAATTGAATATCCGAAACGCGAAATTTACCACCGATTCCGAACCTTTGGACAATGAATGCGCGTGTTCTGTTTGTCAAAGATACTCACGCGCCTACATTCGACATCTTTATCAAACCGGCGAAATGCTTGCGGCAATGTTGATTTCGCATCACAATCTCGCGTTTTTTCTTGACACGATGTTTAAAGTGCGCGAAGCAATTAAAATTGGCAAATTTGCTGAATTTAAACGTGAGTTTTTAGCAAAATTGAGTGATAATTAAGCAATGAGCGTCAAGGTTTTATCACCATCGAAAAATTATTCTTTCCCGACAATTCCGCCGCTCGAAAACGGCGACCGTCTTTCGCGTGAAGAATTTCATCGGCGTTATGAAGCGATGCCCCGAAAACGTCAAAGCGGAATTGATTAAAGGAATTGTATATATGGCATCACCTGTTAGGGCTAAAAATCACGGAGAACCGCACAGCTTGATTATGAGTTGTTTCGGAGTTTATTTTTTGTCAACAAAAGGCGTTAAATTGTTAGACAATACGATTTTTATCGCCAACGAAAAATATGAACCGCAACCGGATACGGTTTTGCGAATAGATGAAAAATACGGCGGAAAATCTTGTTTGAATGACGGTGATTATTTGCAAGGCGCACCTGAATTGGTTGTCGAGATTGTCTCCAGCACGGCTTTACGATTTGCACGACAAACTTGAACTTTACGAGAAAAAAGGCGTTCAAGAATACATCGTTTGGCGTGTTTTAGATAAACAGATTGATTGGTTCGGCTTGGAAAACGGAAAATACCAAAGGTTTTCAGCGAACAAACAAGGAATTATCGAAAGCAAAGTTTTTCCGGGTTTGCGTTTGAATATAAAAGCGATGCTCGAAGAAAATTTACAGCAGGTTTTAGCTGATTTGCAGAAAGGTTTGCAGAGTAAAAAATATAAAGAATTTGCTAAACATCTTTCCTTGCTTTGAAAATTTCACGCCGTTTTGTCATAATGGACGTTTTTCGGTCTGCTCTAAATTTACAATGAATATATTTGCTTTAATTTTTCAAGATGGCGGCGGAATTCTTCAGATACTTCCGATGTTTGCCATAATGATTGCGATTTTTTACTTTTTGGTTATTCGTCCGCAGAAAAAACAACAACAGGAACTTAAAGATATGATTGCCGGCTTGAAGGCGGGTGATGAAGTTATCACCAACGGCGGAATCGTCGGCAAAATCAAAGAAGTAAGAGATCAAAGTTTTATAATTATGAGCGCGGAAAAATCTCTGCTCGAAATCGGTAAGCAAGCCGTCATCGGCAAAAAGCCTGTGGAATAGTTAGTAGTTATATAGTTGGTTGCTGATTTGGTGTTTGTAGCTAACTATTAACAACTAGCAAAATAAGTATGAAAAAAAGTAGTTTGTGGATAAGAACGGTGATTATCATTGCGGTAACACTGTTAGGAATTTATTTGGTTATCGGTCCTCGCCCTCTGACTTCGGTTTCGGGTAAGGATTTTACCTGGGAAGGCATTAAGGGAAATCTCGCCAATAACATAAATCTGGGTTTGGATTTGAAGGGCGGGTCGCATCTTTTGATGCGCGTAAAAACGGACGATTATCTGAAAACCTTAACCGAAGGCAACAAAGAAGCCGCGCTTAATGCCGCAAAAGACGCGAAAGATGCAAACGGTGCGCTGCTTTATCCGAAAGATAATCGGGGAGAATCAGTTTTTCCCGGAAGTGCTGTAGCGGTTACAGAAAACGGCAAATATGAGATCACTCTGACCGTAAACGACGCGGCGCAAATGCAGCCCGTTCTTGATGCGATAAAAAATAAAATTAATTTTGAAGGCAACGGTTGGACGCAAAGCGTCAGCAACAATACGGTAACTTGGAGTTTGCCCGTGCAAGCGCAGAATGTTTTGAAAGAACAAGCGGTGGATCAAGCGATGCAAATCATCGAAAGCCGCATCAATTATGTTGGTGTCAAAGAACCGACTTTGCAAAAAGTCGGTGCGGCAAATTCGGGACAGATTTTGCTTCAAATGCCCGGCGTTGATGATCCTGAGCGCATCAAGAAACTTATCGGTGCGGAATCGCGGCTGTCATTGATGAAGGTTTCCAGTGCGCCCAATCCCTCGCCCGCACAGACGTATCCGACGATCGAAGCCGCACAACAAGCAGCTGCCGGTGCGCCGAATAAAAAAGTTTTTCCGTTTAATGAGCGTGAAGACACCAATACACCACAGCAAACTGCGCCGGTAACGAAATATGTTGTTGTTGAAACTCCGGCGATTATTGAGGGCGATCAATTGCGAGATGCTTCGGCTGTTTCCCGCACCGGAACTGACCGCGATTATCAAATTGCTTTTTCATTCAAACCTGCCGGAGCGCAGATTTTCGGCGATTGGACAGGCAAAAATATCAATAATTATATGGCGGTTGTGTTAAACGATGAAGTAAAATCAATCGCTTATATCAAATCACAGATTTTTGATTCGGGCGAAATTTCCGGCAACTTTGTAAAAACGACTGCCGAAGATTTGGCTCTGACGTTGCGTTCGGGCGCACTTCCGGCGGCGATTGAATATCAAGAAGAAAGAACCGTCGGACCGAGCCTTGGTGCAGATGCGATTCGTTCAGGTGTGCAGGCTTCGGTTGGCGGTTTGGCATTCGTTGTTTTGTTTATGCTTATCTATTATCGCGGAGCAGGTATTAATGCAGTTATCGCATTGGTTTTGAATATGCTTCTAACGATAGCCGGAGTCGTTGTTTTCGGTGCAACAATGACCTTGCCCGGAATTGCCGGTTTGATTTTGGGAATCGGGATGGCGGTTGACTCGAACGTGCTTATTTTTGAAAGAATCCGCGAAGAACTGCGTCTCGGATTTGATGTCAAAAAAGCTGTAAATTTAGGGTTTGACCGCGCTTTTATTACGATTATTGATACGCATATCACGACGATTCTTTCATCGGCGATTTTGTGGATGTTCGGTTCGGGCGCAATCAAAGGGTTCGCCGTAACGCTCATCTTGGGTTTGTTAATTAATCTCTTTTCGGCGGTTTTCGTCTCACGGACAATTTTTATGTGGCTTCTGAACCGCAAAACCAAGATGGAGAAATTGAGTATTTAATTTTATTGGTTTTTGGTTTTTGGTTTTTGAAAAGCCGAAGACCGAAAACCCAAGACCAAAGACCAACTAGAAGAAATGTTTGAATTATTTAAGAACATAAATATTGATTGGATGGGAAAACGCCGCGCATTTATTGCGGTTTCCATCTTCATAATGTTAGCCGGATTGATTTCGGCTGTTGTGCGCTCGGATTATATTACGCCCGGTGGAACGGATTCGTTTAATTTAGGGGTTGATTTCAAGGGCGGAACGGTTGTCGTTGCGAAATTTAAGGAAAAGCCTTCGGCTGACCAGATTCGTGCGGCTTTAAGCGGTGTCGGCATAACTGAATCAACAATTCAAGATTCGACCGATAAAACAGACGAATTTTTAATCAAAGTTCCGACCATCGGCAGACGCGATGATTGTCCGGGCGTTGATGAAGCCGGACGTTGTGCGGTTAAAAAAGCTCTGGATACGCTTGGCAAAGAAGCTGAGGGAGCGACGGCTTTGCAGGATTCGCCAGATGCGGCATACAAAATCGTCGGGACGGATGCTGTCGGACCGGTTGCCGGCGCGGAACTTCGAAATCGTGCGGTTACGGCAACGATGCTTGGTCTGATCGGCATTTTGTTATATATTGCTTTTCGCTACGATTGGACATATGCGGCAGGTGCGGTTATCGCCGTTTTCCACGATGTTTTAGTAACACTGGCGTTCTTTTCCGTTTTTCAATGGGAAGTTAGTTTGACGGTGATGGCGGCACTTCTGACGTTGGTTGGGTTTTCGGTGAACGACTCGATTGTTATCTTTGACCGAATACGCGAAAATCTGACGTTTAATCGAGGCAAATCGTTGTATGACATAACTAACGATTCAATCAATCAAACGATGTCACGCACAATTGTAACGAACGGTTTGGTTTTTTTATCGGTTTTAGCCTTGGTATTGTTCGGCGGCGAAGTTTTGCGCGGATTTTCGCTTGCACTTCTTGTCGGTTCGATTACCGGAACTTATTCGACGATTGCAATTGCCAGTCCGATTGCGATTTGGTGGCAAGGCAAGCTCGGTGAAGCTAAAATGCAACAACCGGATTCAACGCCGAAAGCCGAAAAAATCGCTTCTGCTTCGCGTCGTCCGGTTACACGTCGTCCGGTTACACGGTAGTTTTGGGCAAAAAAAACAAGTAGAGGAACGACAACGCTTTTTTCGCTTGCCGTTCCATTTTTCTGTCTTTAAGCAGAAAAGAAATTTTTTTGTAAAGCCGTTTTGACAAGTCCTGTATTATTTAGTTCAATAAATAAATAATTTTACTTCAAAAATAGAAATTTGTGATAAATGTATGACTTTTTTCTTGACATTTGTGAAGTAAAAATTTAGACTTCAAATCGTTGCTGGTCAATTAAATAACTTTGTATTATTTTTATCCGTTTGCTGATACATACGGTTTCGGTTTTGGTGCGATTATTAAATTATGACCACTCGAACAGTTTAAATATTCCCGCATTTCGGCAAATAGATAAAAACGCAGAATTTATAAGTTTTAAGTTGGTATCATCATAAAAAGATTATAATTTATTGATGACAACGCGATTAAGTAGGTGTGTCATCAAAAATACAACAAAAATCGTAATTCTTGACCCGAATTGGCACCGGAAAAAGGAGATATAAAGATGTTAGATCAATTAGTTGAATCAAAAGATACATTTAAGGGAATGAGAATGCTTTTGCTATTGGTTCTGCTTGTTACGGTTGTCGCCGCGACAAGCACGTTCGGCAAATTCTTATGGGATTTGCGCGAGCATTTTATCAAAAGCGAACGGGTATTCGCCGATTTGAAATTGGACGAGGTTGAATCACCTGTGCCGGTTGCGGACGACGAGCCGCCGCCGGAGCCGGAAAAGGTCATCCAAAAGGTTGAGAAGGTTCAGCAAAACGTTGATGTTCGTAAAGAACTTATGCTTGATGTGGCACAGAGCTTTAAAGTTCCCGATAAGCCCAGTGCTGAACAAAATAAAACAGTTCTGACGCGGGATTTGGACAATACTATCAAAGGTAATGACAACATTACTGCCAAGAATCTGCGTAAAGATCCGAATGAGGCAATTTCGCTTAACAAAGATGGTGTTTCCAATGATGACCCGAACAAAACTTTTCAAGAAAAAGATGATGATGAACCGAAAATCATAAAACCGACTCCAACACCGAAAAAAGAGGAGCCAACACCGAAACCTGTTCCAAAAACCGTTTCGGGTGGCGTAGTCAACGGTAAGGCGACTCGTCTCGTAACGCCGCAATATCCTTCGCAAGCACGCGCAGTGCGGGCAAGCGGACAAGTTTCGGTTGCCGTTACGATTGATGAAAATGGCAATGTCATTTCAGCGAGTGCCGTTTCGGGACACACTTTGCTTCGCGGCGCGGCTGAAAGCGCGGCACGTTCATCGAAATTTGCCCCGACTACTTTGTCGGGACAGCCCGTAAAAGTTACGGGAACGATTATTTACAACTTTGTTCCCTAAAAAGAACATAAAAAGATTCGAGTCCTGCCGAATGCTTTCCAAACGCAGGACTCGATTCATAAAAAAACATTTATTCGCAATCATAAAAAATTTTTGATTTCTTTGGAGGAAAAATAATGACTTTATTAACCAGCCTTTTTGGCTTTTTCTTAATCTTCGCCGAAGGCGCGGCAAACAAACCGTCAATGTTCAACGTCTATACCATCTGGAAAGAATTGACGTGGGCAGGAGTCGGCGTTATCGTTATTCTGATTATTCAATCAGTGTATATGATCGCCGTTGGAATCGAACGTTGGCTGACTTATAACAAAGCTAAGCAACAGTCGCGGCAATATGCTCCGAAAGTAGCGCAAGCTCTGAAAAACAGCAATATTGACGAAGCTATCAGCATTAGCGACCGTCATAAAGATTCGCACCTTGCGATGGTTGTTTCATCGGGCTTAAAAGAATTTGCGGCGCATCAAGGCAATTCGGAAATTTCGGCTGACGAAATGGAAGCCTCGAAACGTTCGCTCGAACGCGCCATCGCTGTCAAAACGGCTGAACTCAAGCGCGGTCTTGCAGGTCTTGCAACCGTTGGTTCAACTGCTCCGTTCGTTGGTTTGTTCGGCACGGTTGTCGGAATTATCGGTGCTTTTGAAAAGATTGCTTCAACCGAAGGCGCGGCTGGTATCAGCGTTGTCGGCGGCGCGATTGCAGAAGCTCTAATTGCTACGGCTTTCGGTATTATGGTGGCTGTTCCGGCTGTTTGGTTGTTCAACTATTTCCAAAACAAAGTTACGAGTTTCGGTGTCGAAATGGAAAACTCGGCTTCGGAATTGGTTGACTATTTCATCAAACAACGCACAAAACGTCTTAATGGTTAGTCGTTAGTCGTTCGTTGTTGGTTGCTAATTCAGTTTTTTTTGCAGCTAACGACTAACAACGAACAACTATCAAGGAGATATTGCTATGGGAATGAGTGTCGGGTCAGACGATGGGTTGAACTCGGAAATTAACGTAACCCCGATGGTTGACGTGATGTTGGTGTTGCTTATCATCTTTATGATTGTTACACCACTTCTGCAACAAGGCGTATCAGTTGATCTTCCTAAAAATATGATTAGTCCGACGCAGGACGATGAGATTGCCAAGGATACGTCATTGGTAATCACGATTACGAAAAACAGCACTTTTTATATCGGTAAACAGGAATTTCCTTTGGAATCTTTAGCAGACAGAATTAAATCCAAAATGAAAGATCGCACACCCGATAAAAAAATTGTTTATATCAAAGCCGACGTTGATGTGAAATATGAAACTGTTGTCAAGGCAATTGATACAATTCGTAAACAGGAAGTTGATAAAATCGGTCTTGTTGCCGATAAGAAGAAACAGGGCAAATCATAGGGGGAAATAATAATATGGGAATGTCATCAGGAGGTTCGTCGGGTGGAGCCAAACCGAATATTAACGTAACACCGTTGATTGACGTTTTGCTTGTGCTTTTAATTATTTTTATGATTATCGCGCCGTTAAAGCCGGCACGATTTGAAGCAAAAGTTCCGGCAGAACCGAAAGATAATCAAAATCGGGACATTACGCCGAATCCTTTAACATTGGTTGTTACCATCAACAATTCGGATAAAAAAGTGATTTTGAATAAAGACGATGCCGGAAGTGTTGATGATCCAACTGCCTTAACGACGAGATTATCGCAAATCTTTAAGGACAGAGAAGCCAACGGCGTTTTTCGTGCAGATACAAACGAGGTTGAAAAAACCGTCTTTATCAAAGCTCCGAAAAACATCAATTATGGAAGCGTAGTGAAGGTTGTGGATGCCGTCAAGCAAGCCGGAGCGCAGCCTGTGGGGTTGCAAATTGACGAGCTTTCAAGTGAATAGAATTGCGGAATTCGTGCCGTGAAAATTTAAATTAATTTTTCACGGCGCGGTTTCGGCAAAATAATGGAGTCGAAAAATGAAATTATCTCGTGTCGGGATATTAATTTTACTTACAACAATAGTCATCGGTGGAACAAGTTGTTCCACTTATAATCGTTGGTTATCGCGAAGAAATTTGGTTGACGGCGTTTTAGCCTATCAAGATCGAAAATACTCGGTTGCCGAAGTATTTTTCCGCAAAGCGGTTAATATTGATCCTGAAGCAAAAACCGAAGAAGGGAAAAAAGCCCGCTCATTCTTAGCGCGAACACTTAATTCGATTTATGTCGGAAATCGTTCGGACGCAAATTCAAAGGCAATTGGCGAAGAGTCCGTTAAACTTTATCGTGCCTCAGTAGCCGATGATGTGAACGACCAAAGTTCGTTTAATGCGGTTGCCAATCTGTATCAAATCTTTGCCGGACAATATCCTGAAGAAAGAGATAAATGGGTTCAGGAATTGGAAAAATGGACGACTGAAAGAGCGGATAACACAAATGTAGATGCGAAATACAGAGCTGACGCATATTCTTCGTTAGCTTCAAAGCAATTTACTTGTGCGAATGAAATTTCCGATACTGAAGCCGTCAAGAAAACGGTAAAGGAAGACGGAAAGGACGTATTCAAATTCTCTAAACCGGAAAAGCCGGAGGATTTTGAGAAATTCAAACAATGTGTCCAAAAAGGAACTGAATTAGTTGATAAAGCGGTTGCACTTGAAAACGATCAAGCGAAAAGTGTGCTAACGGCGGTTATTGATAAAAATAGTTCGGAAGCCGATTTGACCAAAATCAACGAAACAACGAGAATTTGGGCAAAGGTGTGGTCGTTCAAAGCAAGTATGTCGAGACAAGCCTTGCGTTTGGCAGATATGGAAGGCAACGCAGACGAGAAAAACTCGTTCAAGACCAAAGCTGAACAAGAAAGAGCTAAGTTCTTGGAATATTTGGCGGTTGAAAAGAAAATAGAGACGGAAAGAGAACGCCGTCAAATTGAAAAAGATCCGTCAATGGCAAATGCAAACGCCGCAAACGGCGCAACTAACAATACTAATAAGTAAAATTCAAAAACTACTTTTAGAAAACGCGGCACTCAATTAAAATTAAATTGAGTGCCGCGTTTTCTTGAAGAAAAAAATGGAAGGATAAAGGATAGATTTACACGGCAAAAATCTTCATTCTTCAGAATTATGATTAGAATTGAGGACATAATCGAAAAAGTTCAAAGAAATCGCCCCGAACCGGATGTTAATTTAATTCGGAAGGCGTATCTTTTTTCAGCACAGCATCACGAAGGTCAAAGACGCGCATCAGGAGAGCCTTATCTCGTTCATCCGCTTGCTGTTGCTGACCTTTTGGCAGATATGCGACTCGATGAAGTTAGCGTTTCAACCGGACTTTTGCACGATGTTGTCGAAGATACTTTGGTTGATTTGGAAACTCTACGCTCGTATTTCGGCGATGAAATTACCTATCTTGTTGACGGTTTAACAAAAATCGCCAATATCTCGAATCTTTCTAAGGAAAAACAACAAGCGGAAAATGTCCGCAAGATGGTTTTGGCAATGACGACCGACGTGCGTGTTGTGCTGATAAAACTCGCCGACCGGCTTCATAATATGCGGACGATGCAGTTTCTCAAGCCCGAAAAACGCGCCCGTATTTCCCAAGAAACACTCGATATTTATGCACCGATTGCCCATCGTTTGGGAATGGGAAAGATGCGGAGTGAACTCGAAGATTTATCATTTCAAAATCTTTACACGGAAGAATACAAACGCCTCGCCAAAGAGGTTGATGTTCGGCGACCGGAACTCGAAGCCGCGCTCGAAAAAATTACCGAATCAATCAAAGCCAAACTAATAGAAAACGAAGTTCCTTTCGTCAAAATCGAAAGCCGTGTCAAGCGTCTTTATTCGCTTTGGAAAAAACTTCGGAAACAGAAAATCACGATTGACCGCGTTTATGATTTAATCGCGGTGCGAATCATCACGCCGAACGATAAAAAGAACTGTTATCTTGCCCTAAGCGTTGTCCACGACATCTGGACACCTGTTCCTGAGCGTTTTAAGGATTGGATTGCCATTCCGCGCGACAATTTGTATCAATCGTTACATACGTCCGTTATCGGCGACGGCGGGCAATCCTTTGAAGTTCAAATCAGAACCGAGGAAATGCACCAAATTGCCGAAGAAGGTGTGGCGGCGCATTGGAAATACAAAGAAAGCAAACTCGGCAAACACGATGAAGACACAAATCTCGATGAGCTTCGCAAAACGGTTGAAAAATTGCTTTTGCCGCTCGTCGAAACAAATGGAGAAAACGAAGATTCTCAAGATTTTCTAGAATCCTTGAAACTAGACCTTTATCCGAAAGACGTTTACGCCTTTACACCGATGGGCAAAGTTGTTCAGCTTCCACGAGGCGCGACACCGATTGATTTTGCTTACGCGGTTCATTCGGCAGTCGGCGACAGTTGCACAGGGGCAAAAATTCACGGGCGAATTGTTCCTTTGCGGACAGAATTACAAAATGGCGATGTTGTTGAAATATTACGGACGACGGGATCGAAACCTTCGCCCGATTGGTTAAATCACGTTGTAACGTCAAAAGCGCGAAGCAGTATCCGGCATTGGATTTCAGAACAGCAACGCGCCGAATCAATTGAAATCGGACGTAAATTGCTTGAAAAAGAAGCCGAAAGATTTCGTATTTCATCGAAAAAAATACTCGGTAATGAAGCCGAGATGAAACGCATTGCCAACGAATACGGACTTGGCAGAGGTGAAGATTTATTAGCTTCCGTCGGCTATGGTAAAACCCTGCCGCGAAATGTTTTAGCGAAATATCTTGGCGCGGAAAAATTTGCGGAATTAGATCCTGAAAAGAAAAAAGAAACAAGACTCGAAACTGCCACCAAAGCCGTCAAAAAATTCATCGGTTTGGGTGAAGACGCAATCATTGTCAAAGGCGTGGACAATCTTTTGACAAATCGCGCAAATTGCTGTAATCCGCTTCGCGGCGAGGAAATTATCGGCTATATTTCGCTCGGTAAAGGAATTGTCGTGCATAATAAACGGTGTAAAAATGTTCAGCATTTGATGGTTAATAAAGACCGCATCGTCGAGGTTGAATGGGCAAAAAATGAAAAAGAGCATATTCAGTCAATTCGTGTGTTGGTAACTACGGAAAACCGAACCGGAATGCTTGCCGGAATTACTAACGCAATTGCCGAAATAAAAACCGGAATTCGAGATGCCCATGCGGAAGTTTCAAAAAATAATTACGGCTTAATTGAAGTAACGATTGAGGTTTTTGATAAAAAACATCTTGATCGCGTTATTAGTTCAATCTCTCAGGTTCCGGGCGTAATTGATGTCGAAAGAGTCAATTCTTAAAAACTCATTTTCATTTTCGACATTTGACCCGCAAGCAACAGAAAATTTAAAAATCTGTGGCTGATTGGTTGAAAATTCAGGCTGATAGGCGATTTCGACAAGTTGCGCTAAACCTCTTTGCAAATTGGGATTGAGATGTATATCTGCGCTATTTGCCAAAAACGCTTCGCCAGATTTGTCAAAATTCCCCTGTTTCTTCTAAAAGCGATTTTCTTTCAATTCGTTCAATTCTTCGTTGAAAAAAAACTTCCGCACCTTTAGTAGTTTTAACGTCAGTTCGGGATAAGAATCAGCCAACAACAGAAACAAGGTCTTTGAA
>CAZJQP010000105.1:0-15660 GCA_964548225.1 uncultured Blastocatellaceae bacterium
AGGCGTGAAGAAAACGCCACCGAAGTGTGGCGGTTTCTTCACGCCTAAAGGTGTAACTCTGAACTTTTCTCCTTCAAATTTTCCAATTTCTTCAAAGCCTTTCCGCTTTCTAAACTTTCCGTGGCAATTTTTGCCGCATCTTTTAAGTTTTCGGCTTTTCCGCCGACAAAAATCGCCGCTGCCGCGTTCATTAAAACTAAAGTCCGCGCCGCGTCAGTGCGTTTGTTTTCAATAACTTCACGGATAATCTGGGCGTTTTGCGAAGCATCGCCGCCGCGCAAATTTTCAATATTTTCAACCGTTTCAAAACCAAAATCTTCGGGCGAAACTTCGTAAAATTTTGTATATTCGGGCGTGATTTCAGCAACCGAAGTTTTCGCGGAAACCGTGATTTCGTCCAAGCCGTCAAGTCCGTGAACAACGAGTGCGCGTTTTGTTCCGAGTGAACGCAAAGTTTCGGCAATCGGCGCAACTAAATCTTTGTGCCACACGCCCATAATTTGAAACGGCGCGTTTGCCGGATTAGTCATCGGACCGAGCAAATTAAACGTCGTGTGAACGCCTAATTCTCGGCGAACTGCCGCGACTCGCGCCGTCGAAGCGTGATAAAGCGGCGCAAACATAAAGCAAATGCCGATTTCGTTCAAACATTTTTCCGAAATTTCACGCGAAGCCGAAACATTTACGCCCAATTCTGTCAAAACGTCCGCGCTTCCCGATTTTGAAGTCGCGGCGCGGCTTCCGTGTTTGGCAACCGGCAAACCTGCGCCCGCGATGACAAAGGCGGCGGCAGTCGAAACATTGAAAGTTTTCACGCGGCTCGAACCTGTTCCGGCGGTGTCAATAAAATCGGTATGAATCGAATTTATTTTCGTCGAATTTTCGCGCATCGCTTCCGCCATTCCCGCAAGTTCTTCGGTCGTTTCGCCTTTGATTGAAAGCGCGACGAGTGCGGCGGCAATTTGCGCGTCTGTTGCTTCACCTTGCAAAAGCTGATTTAACAAATATTTAGCTTCCTGTCGGACAAGATTTTTTCCTTGCATCAGACGTAACAATAAATCTCGCAGACCTTCAATCGGCGGCTCGTCCGTGCGCGAAGGCAAAAGCCATTTCGGGCGGTTGAGATTGTAATTTTGAAAATATGTCATAATATAAGGGTTTCCGGTTTTTGTTTTCTATTTGAAAAACCGCAAACCTAAAACCCATATTTATTATTGATTTATGAGTGAAAATTTTCAAAATCTAAAGCCGATAGACAAAAAAATATTTTTTCAGACAAACGGCAAAAACGATGTGCGTCTGGGCGAAATTGTGCCAAAAGTAAATTATGAAGAAGCGAATATCGTCATTGTTGGCTTTCCAAATGACGAAGGCGTTCGACGTAGCGGCGGACGTGAAGGCGCAAATCTTGCGCCTGATGCGATACGAGAGCAATTCTATAAACTTACACCTTTTGGAATCGGCGTGAAAATTTTCGATGCCGGAAATTTAACTTTTGAAGATTCGCTCGAAAAATCACACGAAAATTTAAATACAATTGTCAAAAAAGTTATTATGGATGGCAAAAAAGCGATTGTTTTGGGCGGAGGAAACGATATTTCCTATCCGTGCGGCAAAGCTATGGCGAAAGTTTTCGGTGCGGGAAATTGGCTTGCCGTAAATATTGACGCACATTTTGATGCTGAAATCGCCGATGAAATCAATAATCAGTCAGCTTTTAGAAAATTGTTGGAAGAAAATCTGATTCGTCCCGATTATTTTTACGAAATCGCTTTTCAGACACATTTTGCGTCGCCGGTTTATTATCGGTATTTGCACGATTTGGGCGTAAATCTTTCCAGTCTGGAGCAAATTCGTTCACGCGAAACAGCAGATTTGGAATTGCGCGAAATGTTACGCCAAACATTTATTCATCACAGCACTTCTTTTAGCACATTTTTTAATTTCGATATGGAAGCCTTACGCTCGGCAGATGCGCCCGGAACTTCTTTTTCAAGTCCACTCGGACTTCGTGCCGGTGAATTTATTCAACTTGTCAAATTTGCGGCAAGTCTATCAAATACGAAAATAATACAATTTACTGAAGTAAATCCGAATTTCGATTATGACAACCGAACAACTTTGCTGGTAGCAATTGCCATACACCGTTTTTGTAGCAGACAATCGTAAATGAATTTTGTGAAATCGGCGATTGACGAATCAAATTCATTCAAATAAAAATTGGCTACACCGCGATTGGCTTCGTTCAAATGCCGGATTCGGACGTTTAGGCGAAATAGCGCAAACAATTCGGGACTTGAAAAAACGTCTTTCGGCATTGGAAAGCGAAAATCCATAAAAACAAGAGACAAAACGAAAATGCAGACGAATCAAGCTATTCTTTTCTTGATTCGTCTGCATTTTCGTCATTCGCAATTTATCTTGCCAAACTACGAGGCTTTAATAATTTGAAGTCTCAACGCTGCTCCCGCCAATTCAATAACATACGAAATTTGTTGATTGCGTGCCGTGTCATCATCTCTGCTCCATTCTTTCGGAGCGTGAACATTTCCGGCACTTCGGATTTTTTTGATGTATTCTTTTTTCGCTTCATCGGACAAAGCCGTTCCCGCTAGAAAACCGGATTTTAAGCCTTTGTGATAAGAAGTAACACGAATCGAATCCATCTGTTCATCGAATTTGTTAATTCTGAGGTAAGGTCTTTGAAAACGTGAAGCGACATGATGCCATTTCCATTTCAAAATCGCCATCACGAAACCTTGCGCGAACCCTGACATCGTGTTTGCGTTTTTGGCTTCTTCACGCGCTTGATAATAGCCTGAACCGAGCGCAACCCAAACGCCGACCGCCGTAATCACCGGCACACCGGCGGTTAAAGCAAACGAACCCACGCCCGCGCCTGCCACAAGTCCGCCTGTTTGCGCTTCGTAAAGACCGATTAATCCGGTATAATAAGCATCAAGAAGTCCGGCTTTTGATGCCACCGCCAAAGTATATAAACCGCCAACTTTCGATAAATCCTGTAAATATTTTGCTGTATTTGAATCTAATTCCATTTTTTTCTTCTCCGTTTTCTCCAAAAATATATTTCCGACTGCTTTATTTCATCTGCTAAAAAGCCGTCTTCAAATTGATAAGACATTTCGGGAAAAACATTTCAGATTTTTTTTTCGGACACAGATAAATTGGTAAAAAAATGCGGAAACCTCGACGGAAATATGTGTTTGAAAGCATATCTCCGTTGCGGTTTCCGCAAACGCCGCGCTAAATTTGTCGGATTTATCTATTTCGCTTAGTCCGTTTTTTTATTACCGGAGCTTCGATTTTAATGTTTGAGATATATTCAAAACTCACCGTTTCTTCCATATCGCTATCAATGTATTGAGTTTTTGCAAACAATCCGTTTTTGGTTATCCAATATTTGTAGCTATACACTGACGGCGGCTCGGAATCCCATGAATATTTGTAGCTTTCAGTCACTTCATAAAGGTCGGATTCCTGCCCGTTGACAAATTGATTCGGAGTCAGTTTAAATTCGATTGTTTGGTTAGGCTCTCGTGAAAATGTTCTGTCTCCTTGTCCGTAACCGATTCCGCTTCCTTTTCCTTGTCCGTCACCATTTCCGCCAGTCCATGGATATACAATTTCCTTCCATTTTTTGTTCACTACATTTCTGGAATAAGTTTTCTTGCCGATATAAATCCATTCTTCATACATATTTATGTTTATATCTATTTGAAATACTTTAAGTTTTTCAGTTAAATCCTCCGTAGATTCCGTAGTAGTTATAAAATGCTCCCGATTAGGCGGAACAAATTCATAAATATTTGCTAGCGTAAGTTTTCCGCGTTTTTGGATAGTAACCGAGCGATAACTAATCTGTTCCAATTTTTTGGCGGCTTTCGACTTGACAGTTTCAAATTCTTCCGCAGTAATTGTTTTATTTTGAGCAGAAACGCTCATCAAAAAAACAACACTCAAAATCAAACCGACGGCAAAATTGAATATTAACTTCCGTTTTTTTAAGATACTTGTTCTCATATTTTTTCTTGTTCAAGCGGTGATGACCAACAATTTGATAATCATCACCGCTCTCATGAATTGCCGATTTTCACACCAATTCCGGCATTCCGTTTTCCTATTTCCTATAATCGTTCATTTCCAAATTTCTTTCCCATACTTTTGGTAAGCAGGTCTAGTATGCGGAACAATGTTCTGGACAACTTTGTGAAACCATTCGCCCATATTTTCGAGTAGTTCGCCAACCGAACTTGCCGGCGGCGGAAGGTGTTGCGCGAGTCTCCCAAAACCTTGCATTGCTGCTCCGTAGGCTTTTGCCGCTCCGACCGGATCAGTTTTGGCATCAATTCGATTTATGTCTGCGATTGCATTTTTTAAGTCTCGGATTTCTTCGAGATTGCTCATAATGTTCCCCGGCATTGTCAATCCTGTTTGCACTTTGCCGATATAGCCCCGAGCCGTTTTAATTTTTTCATGGTGTTCAGTAAATTCCGACAAATGTTCCATTCTCCCTAAACCTTTGTCAATTTCTTTTAGCCCTTCGACCAATTCACCTTTATATTGCAAAAGCGACACAGGCGGATTTTGCGCCTTTTTATACATTTCATATGCTAAGCCGCCACCGCTTACACCAACGCCTATTCCAACTAAATCTTCCCAAAATCCCATAATTTTATTCTCCTCTGTTAAATTTTTCTTTATCCTTATTATTCTAAATTTCGGTAAAATTATTACCGTTCACATTGATAAGACATTTCAGGAAAAACCTTTCACATTTTTTTTCGGACGGTTGGAAGCTATTGAAAATAAAGAAAAAACCGCCAAGTAACTCGGCGGTTTTTCCAATAGGAGTTTTGTCAGAATTTAACAATCACTTCAAATCAACAGCTTTTTTATGAAACACTTTTCCGTTTTGGAAAGTAATCAATTATTTGACCTTTCCCGTCCGGCGCAACCAGTTGGTAGATTGCTTTTTTCTGTTCATAATCTTCTCCCGTTATCAGCGGATCGTCAATTATTTCAAACAAATATTGAACTTCAAATTGGGTCATCTCCTTTTTTATTTTTTCAAAATTCTTACTATTCACTTTCTTTTTGTTATATGGCTCAGACAATGGCACAGGAGCAGTAAGAACACTCTCATTACCTTCCGGCACCGGCATCGGCACATCTTTTTCCAAACTTCTTAAATCATTAGTTCGGGTTGAATCATTTTGAGCAATTGATGTGTTCCAGACAGAAGCCAAAATGCCCATTAAAATAAAAACTATTGTTAAATTTATGCCAATAAATCTTCTATTCATTTTTTAATTTCCTCTGACGGATTATTTTTCTGCTTAACCGAATTGAAATCCGTCCTTATATGGAAATAATTTTGTTTGGTGTGTTTTCGTTTCGTGATTTTTCCTGTTGCTTCGTGATTTATTTTTATTGAACCACGAAGCGGCACGAAACTACACAAATCAAATCAAAAACTCTAAAACGCACCAATCATTTCTATTTCTGTATTATTTTAAGTATGAGCGAATTTCTTCCCACAAATCTCCTTTGCGGGCTGACCACAGGACATCGAATTTATCGTCAAGAATCCTGATATTTGCACCGTATTTAGGATTCTGCGTGAGCCATAAAGCGGCAAAACTTTTGCTCTCGATGCTGTTTTCAGTCTTTTTTAGTGAATTTTGTTTTAAGATCAAATTGCTTCTGTCCTTATCTTGATTTACCAAAAACGCGCTCATCTCGTTTTCGTCAAACAATGCGATAGTTGGCACATCCGTTTTGAATGAACCGAACGCCAATCGCGCTTTGTTGTTTTTGTCATAAAGCACCAAACTCGGCATTTCGCCGTTTGTAACCGACGGATTCTCCGAAAGAATCGCCCGCAGATTTCCGTCTTTGTCAACCAATCTGAACTCCTGCGCGGTAACGACTGCGGAAGTATTGCTCTGGGAGAGAACTTTCGTCTCCGAAAAAAACCAATTAAAACCTGAACCGCCAACCAAGCCGGAAATCATCATTGTCAACAGTAGCGAAAGATATTGTTTTTTACTCATTTTCATTCTCCTCAAAATCCAATTTTTAAGAAAACTCTTGTTTTCTACTTTGATAAGACAATTCGGGAAAAACATTTCACATTTTTTCAAAAAAAGAGACCTGAATAAATCAAGTCTCCGCTTCCCAAATTGAATTCTTTGTTGCAAACCCTATGGAACATCTAAAATTTTTGACATTCGCTCATCTGCCGCCGCCAGTGAATATTTGCCCAAGGTGCGATAAATAATCGCCCGCGACTTGTAATAATCTTTAACCCCGGGATTTAGCTGAATTGCTTGATTAAAATCCGCTAAAGCTAGGTTATATTGGTCTTTTAAGCCGTAAGCCAACCCGCGGCGATAATAGACGTTATCGGAATTCGGGTTTAACTTTATCGCGGCAGTCAGGTCATTAATCGCCAAATTATATTGGTCTTTGAGCAAATAAATAGTTCCACGAAGTTTAACTGCCTCGAAAAAGAAAGGGTTTATTTTTATCGCTTCAGTTACATCCAGAAGGGCTAAATCGTCTTTCTTGAGCAGAAAATAGCACTTTCCGCGTTCATAATAAATATCTTCTTTTTTGATGTTTGAAGACAGATTGAGAAATTTGAGGTCAATTATGCGGCTTAAATCGGAAACCGCCAAATCAACTTTTTTCTGGTCTTTGTAAATGGTTGCCCGATAATAATAAGCGTCCGCATAGTTATCAGCCAACAAGATAACGGCTGAGAAATCACGCACGGCATTTTGGTCATCTTCAAGCACGAAGAAAATCAGTCCCCGCAAAAATATTGCAACCCACGAATTCGGGGCGAAAGCAACTGCCCGATTACAATCTTTAAGTGCGGCTTGGTAATCCTCTAATTTACGAAACGCGACACAACGGTTGGCGTAGGCATCCGAATAATCGGATTTCAACTCAATCGCCCGGCTGAAATTTTCAATCGCCTGATTTGTCTTACCGGCAGACAAATCAACCAACCCTAAACTATTAAAATCTGCCGCCGTAGTTGATGAATTTTGGCTTGATTGCGCCAGCGTCAACCAGCAGAAACAAAGAACTAAAATAAAACTCCGTAAAATAATAAAAGCGTTTTGTTGCGTATTTTTTTGATTCATAATCATTCTCCTTTCCATTTGTTCTAATCTGACGGACTTTTCCGTCTTTCAAGTTGATAAGACAAATCGGAAAAAAACATTTCAGTTTTTTTTCGGGTGAACAAAAAAAACCACAAAGAAAACTCTTTGCGGTAGTTGATTCTTTACTTATGCCTTTTACCTTTTTACTTCCAAATTTCCCCAATCGCCTGATTGGATAAAACTCGCCCAATGGAACGGGTGTTGGCGGTTCGGTTTTTTGAGCATTTCGAGTTGGACTTGCCGTAAAGACGCGCCGCGTCCCAAGCCGTTTTTGAGATTTTTGTAATAATTCGTCATCAATTCGCGGGTTACAAAATCGCTGATTGACCATAAACTCATCACCAAAGATTCAGTTCCCGCCAAAACAAAAGCACGGCGCAAACCATAAACGCCTTCGCCGTTGCGGACTTCGCCCAAGCCTGTGTCGCAAGCCGAAAGAACGACCAATTTTGTTCCCCAAAGATTCAAGCCGGACGCTTCGAGCGCGGTTAAAATTCCGTCGTCTTTTTCACCTTTCCGCGAGTTTGCACCCGTAAATGCAAGACCTGAACGAAGCAGAGGATTAACGATTTTTTTGTCTTCGAGAAAAAAACCGTGCGTGGCGAGATGCAAAATCTGCGGTGCGTTGGTTTGTTTCAAAATGGTTTCGGTGGCGTTTGATTCGGTCAAAATATTGGCGTTCGGGAAAATTGTCTGAATTGATTTCGCTTCCTGCAATGTTCCGCCGAGCGGCGCGAAAAATGTTTCGTTTTGGCGTTTGCTCGAAACCGACACGGTTGTTTCCGACGCGCCGAACAACGGATTGGCAATGACCAACGGATTGTTTTTACTCTCGCGTTTCGTTTGCATTCTCAACAAATCGCGTCCGCTCGTGAGATATGTGAACGAATAATTTTCAATCAAAAATTGTTTTTTTTCATCAACCAAAGCCTCGAACGGAATCAGACTCAGATTTCCGTCGGGCGAGATGAGCAGGTGCTTCGCGTCGCCGAAAAGCGGACGAAGCGGCGACATTATTTTTTCGTCCGCAACCCGCGCAAGTTGCGCGACATCTTTCCGTTTCACGTCGCGCAAGGCTTGGCGGAGATTTTCGATTGATTCATCAATCGCTTTCGCCGCGCCTAAATCTTTCCATTGAATTTTGCCATCTTTGCGAACAACGTAAGCCACATAACGCGGCTCGCCGAAAGCCTTCGTTTCGTTGTCGCCGACGGCTTTTGGCTCGAACGGACGATAGATTGCAAATTCAATAAGCGCGGCGTTTTCGGGAATCGCCGACTGAATCGAGGAAATCGTCGCGGGTTGGATTCGTGAACGAAATTCGGAGCTTCGGCGGCTGATTTCCTGTTCCAATTTTTCCTTCTGTTCTTCGAGTTCTTTGATTTCGTTTGTATTTTCAGAACTATTGAGAATTTTTTGCGCGAGTTGTGAAGTAACTTTTATTAAATTTTCGAGCAAAATTTGGTCGTCGGCATTGAAGCGATTTCGCAAAGCCGAAATCTCGAACGCCACCGCGTCGGACACGCGCCCTTTGCGCTCGAAAATGGTCGTCAAAGCAAGTTCGAGAGCCGCCGCATCATTTGGCGCAAATTTGAGATGCGCCGAAAGAAATTGATTCGTTTCGCCTGAAAGCGAGTTCAGATAAAGCAATTTTTGTTTTTCCGAACTCGTAAAAAGTATCGTCTGCGCGACACTTTCACTCAACAGATGCGAGCGCGTCAAAAAATTCAAAGATTGTTTCGTATCGCCTTTCGCCTGATAATTTCTCGCCAAACCGTTCAGATAAATAATCACGTCCGGGTGCGGTGCAGCGTAAAATTTTTCGGCAATTTCCAAAGCCTTTTTGTATAACGGCTCGGCTTGTTCATAATCGCCTTTGTCGGTATAAAACTTCGCCTGATTATAAATTGCGGTGGCGTAATCCTGATGTTCTTTACCGGCGGTTTTTTCCATCATTTCGACGCATTGCCGAAAAAGCGGTTCGGCGCGTTTGTATTCGGCTTGCAGTTGATACAAAACCGCCAAATTTCCGAGCATTCGCGCAATTCGGTAATGTTCTTCACCGAATGTTTTCCGCAAAATTTCCAAACCGCGCAAATAATTCGTTTCAGATTGTTTATAATCGCCTTTCGTGCGGAATGATGTTCCGAGTAATTCCAAACTCCATGCCAAATCGGGATGATTCGGTCCGAGGGCTTTTTCCCGAATTTCGAGAGCGCGTTTGTAAAATTCGAGGGCTTTATCTTCATCGCCTTTAGCTGAAAAAATGTTTCCTAAATCGTTTAAAGTATAGGCAATACTCTTGTTAGTCGGCGAAAGTATTTTTTCTTTTATTTCGAGCGCACGGCGCAAAAGTTGTTCGGCTTTGTCGTATTCGGCAAGGTCGGCGTAAATTGAACCCAAATTACCAAGCGAAGTCGAAAGGTCTGCGTTTTCCGTGCCTAAAACCTTTTCACGAATCAAAATTGCCTTTTCATAAAGTTGTATGGCTTCGACGTAATTATCCATACTGTCATTGGCAAGTGCCAGATTGTGAAGTGTTCGGGCAACGTCGTGATGATAAGTTCCGAAGTTTTTTTCCCGAATTTCCAATGACCTCTGGAATAGTTGAATCGCTTTTTTTTGGTCGCCCTTGCTCAACCAAATCAGCGCAAGATTTGAAAGCGTCGCGGCAACATCTATGTCGTCCGCGCCCGATTCCTGTTCCTGAATTTCAAGCGCACGCGCCGCTAAATTCAAGGCTTCGTCATATTTACCCGAATCGTAAAGATTGATTGAATCGTTATGAAATTTTCGCGCTTCTTCCAAACGCCGTTCTTTTTCGGTCGCTTGGCGCAAATCGGTCAGCGAAATGCGATAACGTCCTTTTTCTGCCGCAGAATTCGGTTTTGTTCTCAACTCCAAAAGATAAACGCCCGCCGAAAGTGCCGTAAAATCAATCTTTTCGCGCCCGTCGCCGCTCAAAATCGAATCTCTTTTGGCAAATGCTTCATCGTCCGTTCCGACCGCAACAACGCCAACATCAATTCCAAGTTGTTCGATTGTAACGGCGGCAAATTGATTTTCAGCAAGCGTGATTTGATAAACGTGCTTTTCGTTTCGCGCAATTTCGTGTTCAATCGGCTTATTTAATTCGAGCGGAGTATTTGATTGGCTGTAAGAAATTTGAGCGATTAAACAAACCGATAGAAGCGTGAAAATCGTTTTCACAAAATCATTTCGTATCAAAAGTTGAAAACTTGATTTTGAAAACATCAGCGCAGTATCTCCGTTACAAACTATTATCGCACAATTCGGAAAGAATAGTTACCAATAATTTCGTTTGTATTGCCGGAAACTTCGAGCGTGTAAATGCCGGATTTCAAAAGTTTGGCGGGAAAACTCACATTCAGAGCGCGATTTTGCTTTGATTTCAACTTGCCGCTTTGCCAAAGCATTTTGCCATCCGAACTTTGCAGACGAACTTTATAGAAGGTAAAATCGTCGGCTTCGAGTTCTAATTTCATCGCCGCCGTATCGGTATTCGGCGGAATCGAAAGCGTCGGCACGTCGCCGCTTCCGCGCAAAGGCGGCGCGAGAACAAACGACGCAACACTGATTTGTCGGCTCGGCGAATTTGTCGGTTTCGGCTGAATTTTTTCCTGCTTTTCGACGATTTGCGGCGACGGTTGAATTGATTTTTGGTTTTGCAGTTCGCGTTCTAATTTTTCGCGTTCTTCGCGGATTTTGGCGAGTTCTTTTTCGGTTTCTTCGCTTGCTGTTTGCCGATTGGCAATTTCGTCTTGCAACTGTTTTTCGCGTTCCTTTAATTCGTTTTCGCGGCGCAAAAGTTCTTCGCGGTTTGTGTTTGCTTGCTCCATTTCAAAACGAAGCCGCGAATTTTCACGGTAAAACCAGCCGCCCAAAATCAGCAAAGCAAGCGCGGCGAGCGCAAAACTCCATTGAAGCGAAAAACGCGGAATCGTAAAAAATCCCGCCAAAATTTCTGCAAAAGTTCTTTTCGGTTTTGTTTCGGCAAATTGTTGAAAAGTTTCGGCAAATTTTACTTTTTCGCGGCGAATTGGCGAAGCGAGATAATAATTCTTAAATTGTTCGAGCGTCGTGCCGCGCAGTTCGTTGCGGACGTAAAGGTCAACCAAATCTTTTTCCGCCGCGCTCAAATCGTTGGCAAAATCATCGTCGGTAAAGCTCAATTCATCAAAAATTTCCGCTTCCGCTTCCGGCAAAACGCCGAGCAGATACGAGGTTATTTTTTCGTTGTCGTAGGTCTTGTTCATTGCTTTTTTTGTCTGAGATTGAAATATCTCTAAACATATAAGACAAAAATCGAAAAACATTTCGTCAATTATGTCTTAATTTTTTTCGGCGCACTTTTTGACGCACGTTTCGAGCTTGTCTCGAATGCGGCAAGCTCGTATGCTCAGAGCATTTACCGAAATTTCCAAACGCGCCGCAATCGCCCGACGATTTTCGATTTTCGTGCGTTCTTCGCCGACATAATAGCCCAAAATTATCTCACGATTTGCCGCGTCCAATTTGCCCGTGCAACTTTCCAGACAAACGAGCATTTTTTCCTTTTCCTCTTTTTCGTCCGTTTCCGCCGCCGCTTTTTGGTTCAAAGTTTCGTCAAGCGGAACATTTTGTTTTTCCTTACCGCGCAAAGATTCCATAAATACAAAACGCGCCGTGATATAGCAAAATTTCGCCGGCGTTTCGCTTTCGATTTTGCCTTCTTCTTCGAGTCTTCGCGCAACACGATTTAAAGTTTCGTCCGCCAACTCATCGGGCAACAAACAATTTTTGCGGTCAAAATACTAAATCAAACGACCGCGCATTTCCAGATATTTTTCTCCGCCCGAATCCGTGCCTTCATCAATCCATTCGAGCAATCGGCGAAAAGCCGCCGGAGATAAATTCCAATCTTTTTTTTGCTCGGTTTTCTGCATCTAGGTTTGTGAAATTTTAACCTTTCCGCACCGACAAAACAAATAATTTCGGAATAAAATCCGCCCGAAACGCGATTTGTTATTTATCTTCGATTTTGTAATGATAAATTTGGAGCGTGAGATTTATGACACCTGAAACACACATTTCCGAAAGCGGCTACGACATTACACCGATTTCGGACGAAAAACGCAATCAAATAGCGATGGATTTGGACGACGAAGCCTATCGCGTTCTGCTCGAACACGGCACAGAACCGCCGTTTTGCGGAAATTTGACGGACAACAAAGAAGCGGGCGTTTATGCCTGTGCCTTGTGCGGATTGCCGCTGTTTTCGTCAAACGAAAAGTTTCATTCCGGCACGGGTTGGGCTTCGTTCTACGCACCGTTTGACAAAGACCATCTAAAAATTTACCGCGACACGAAATTTGGAATGATACGAGAAGAAATCCGCTGTGCGCGTTGCGACGGACATCAAGGTCACGTTTTCCCCGACGGTCCGCCGCCGACAGGACAGCGTTATTGTTTGAATTCCGCATCGCTCGAATTTTTCCCCGAAGGTGAAGAAATTCCGCAAAAGTAAAAAACCAAAAACTAAAAGTGAATAGTGTTGGATTTTTCTGCACTATTCACTTTTAGTTTTTGGTTTTTAGTTTTTCACTATCTCAAACCTTGCCCGAATTGCTCCGTCCCGAAAGTTCCGATTCCGTTTAATCTAAAGCTGAACACAAAACGATTTTCGCGCCGAACACCGACGTTGTAGGTGTAATACTGTGCGGTTATGGCACAGCAATCGGAAGCGTGTCCGATTGTATAAAGCGAGCTGACGAGCGGTGTATTTCTCAGGGCGCGGTTATTTTCAAAGTCGAAAAAGAGTGAAAAACCGCCGTAAAGACCTTTTTCGCGGTTGCCGATGAAAGCCGCCGGACTCCATTGCGAACCACTCAAGGTGCCGGCTTCGCGGCGATCAAGTGTTGCATATTGTTGAAGCGACGGGATTAACGTAACTGCGCGTGTGTAATAGAAGGTTTGGAAAAATTTTATAAGTTTCGAGTCGTATCCGACAGTTTGGGAGATCGCCCGCACTCCATCGCCTTGCACTCCGACATCCAACCGCGTATTTATGAAAATTCCGTTGCGCGGACGGTAAGTTGCGTCAATGTTTATGGGTGAAAAACGGCGCGGAACGCCGCCGAAAGTGTAAAAGGTGAGCGCGGTAATCGGTTGTATTTGGTTGCGCTGTCCGGGGATTAATGCGCCGCCGAAGGTTTTATCTAAAAAATATTTGCCGCGAATGGTTAAGGTGAATATTTCGTAAGGCTGGACGGACAGCGGATTTTTTGACAGCGACGCATCTTCGCGCAAAGCCTTTTGCGCTTCGTCGGTAACGGCTTCCGTGTAACGGCGCGTGAAGATTCGGTTGGTTACGCCGAATTCTATTTCGTTGGTATCGGTAACTGTGTCGGAATAATCGAAACGGATAATCTTCCGAAAGTTATTTACGCCATTGATATAGCGGTATGTGAGAAACGGCTCGATGACGTGGCGAAAGCGGAAGGCATCGTTTTTGCCGTAGAAGTTTCGCGCCAGAGCGACCGGGCGCAGGTCTAGTTCAAACTCGCCGTATTTTCTCAAGATATCGCGCCCGACGACGCGCCGCATATCATTGAAGGAATTTGAATAGTAAGTTACGCGAGTTCCGACGGTTGCCGTGAGCGTAAAATACTTTGTATTTATCGGATACATCACTTGCGGATGCACGTCCAGCCTTTGCACGAGAGCGGGCGAGACGGTCGGGTCTAAACCTGTCTGTTGTTGGTAAAGAAAAAGGTTATCGGTTTCTTCGCGGCGGGAAACTCCTTCGGCAGATGTTTTGAAGGAAAAATAAACATTCTTGAGAAACGATAGTTCCGTGGGACGTTTTTCAAAGTTCAGGCTGGGCAGATTTCTAGTTTTGATGCGGACGTTTGGAATCGAGATGACTTGCGAACGTGCCAGCAGATTAAATGTATAAGAATCCCAACTTTTGTTGATAAAAACCTGTGAAACTTCAATCGGCGAGATAATTTGTTGAATGCCGTCGGAGAATACTTGTCTAAAAGCAAGGTTTGAAGTCAAGCGCACGTCGGCGACGGCAGTAAAACCGTTGCGAAAATATTGCACACCATCGGCATAGATTAAACTTCCGCCTTGGTCGGGCGTGGCGGCGGAGGCTTTTGCCCCGAAAATGCGGTCTTCGACGGCGTAAAAGCCGAAGTTAAAATAAGAACGGGAATTGGCGCGAGTCCGCACGTCCAAGCCGTAACCGATTCCGCGTCCGGTGTATAAATCCAATCTCACGGTAGCATCTGCCGAGCGTCCCAAGGTTTGAAAATACGCGCCTGAGAAGCGAAAACCTTTGTTTTGGGAAAAGCCTAAGGTCGGCGTTAGGAAACCCGATTGTCGGTCGCGTCTTTCAATGGGAATGGAAGCGTAAGGCAGGGTTATAATCGGAACATCGCGGAGGCGGAATTTAGCATTTTTGAGTTTAATTTTATCGTCCGGCTTGATTCGCGCTTCTTTAGCGGTAAAACTCCATTGCGGCACGGCATCTACGCAAGCGGTAAATTTTCCGTTGGTAACGACAATCTCGTTTAAACTGACTCTTTCGACACGGTCGGCAGTAAAATAGATGACCGTGCCATCATTTGTTTGATTGGTGAAGCCGGTCGAGTCAACAAAATAACCGAGCTTGGTATTGTAATTCCATTCGCCTTTTGCGCCGGTAATGCGTTGGTCGTCGCCTTGGTCAAAAACGACGCTTCCTTCGGCAACCATTCGTCCCGTTTCTTCATAAATGGTGATTGTATCGGCTTGCATCCGATAAATTCCGTAACGCGCATCAACATTTCCCGAATGCACGAGAACCCGTTTGCCGTCTTCGCCTTCGACGGTTTGTTTATCGGAATAAACGACGAGTTCCCCGCCGCCGCCTTCCTGTTTATAGCCCGAAGTTTGTTTCTTCGGGGCTTTGATGTCCTGCTCCGAGACCGGATTGACATTCGGCGTGTCGGTCATCGGATTAGAAACCTGTTTGTCCACAGGGTTTGTCTGTTGAGCGAAGATAAAACCCGCGCAAATTGCGATAATTATTAAAACTTTTATCATTTGAGATGTTCGCATCGAATCAAAAAAATTTTATCACGAAATAAATGTTTAGTGCATAGTGAAGAGTGCAAAGTGCAAAGTGCAAAATGCAAAGTAATTTTTCAATAAAATTCAGACTAAAGTTTGAACTCTGAACTACAAATCTTTGGTAGTGAACTAAAAGTAAGGCTGTTTGAAATTCATTGATAAATTGCCACTAGCTTTAGCTAGTGGTTAGCAAATCAAGGAACAAGGCTTTAGCCGAATATCTGTAAAATAAAATTCCGATTGGCTTTAGCCTAATTTGCGCTAAAGCGATAAGGAATATTTTTTATTTGACGAGGGTGTAAAAAAAACTGTGTAAATGGCAGAAATGAACATTTATTTTAATGGA
>CAZJQP010000106.1:0-15656 GCA_964548225.1 uncultured Blastocatellaceae bacterium
AACTTACAGCGTTAGTTCATTAACTTACAGCGTTAGTTGGTGAGCTTACAGCGTTAGTTGATGAACTTACAGCGATAGTTGGGCAACTTACGGCGATAGTTCCGCAAATTTTGCCGATAGTTCACCAACTATCGCCGTAAGTTAATGAACTTACAGCGATAATTGCGCTACTTATGACGATAATTGCGCTACTTATGACGATAGTTCCGCAAATTTTGCCGATAGTTCCTCAGTTTTTGCCGATAGTTCCTCAGTTTTTGCCGATAGTTGGATATTTCGGGCTGATAGTTGGATATTTTTTGCCGACAGTTTGCCGTTTTTTGTCGTTGAAAGCAATAAATCGAAAATTTGCGCCCGCCTAACGTGAGTTACTTAAATTCCATTGTTCCGTCATTGAGTTTTCCATAACGCATCATTGAAAGGTCAGCAACGTAGTTTTGATGAACACGCCAGGGCGGTTTTGAACCTTGGCGCGGCAAATCGTCCAACGCCCGCAAAACGTAACTTGAATTAAAATCCAAAACAGGTTCGGCTTCGATTGATGGATCATTGAGGCGCGGCACGGCGATTTTATAATTGTTTTTGTCCATAAATTTCAGCAGACGGCAAACATATTCGGCGGTCAAATCGCATTTCAGCGTCCACGAAGCGTTCGTATAACCGAAAGCAGACGCGGCGTTCGGAATGTCGCTATACATCATTCCTTTGTAAGCCAGCGTTTTCGACATCTCGACCTTTTCACCGTCCACAAACAAATCCAAACCCGCCATCAATTTTAAAACCAATCCCGTCGCCGTAACGATTATGTCCGCGTCGAGATGTTCGCCCGATTTTAATTGCAGTCCGTTTTCGGTAAAAGTTTCGATTGTGTCGGTTACGATTTCAGCCTTGCCGTTTTTTATTGATTTGAAAAGGTCGGAGTCCGGCACGAGGCACAGACGTTGATCCCAAGGATTATAATTCGGCGTAAAATGTTTGAGCGCATCTTCGCCCAATTCTTTTTTCACGCCTTTGGCAATCAATTTCTTCATTGCCGACGGACGTTTTTTTGCAAGCGTATAAAAAAACATTCCCAAAAGCACATTTTTCCAACGCGAAATGGCGTAAGCCGCTTTTGAAGGAAGCGCGGCACGAAGAAAATTTGCAATAAAATCTTTTGCCGGACGCGAAACGATATACGTCGGTGAACGCTGAAGCATCGTAACGTGCGCGGCGCGTTCTGCCATTGCGGGAACAAGCGTTACAGCCGTTGCGCCACTGCCGATGACGACGACGCGCTTGTTTGTGTAATCAATATCTTCCGTCCATTTTTGCGGATGCACGATTTGCCCTCGAAAACGATTCATTCCGTCAAATTCCGGCGTGTAGCCGTTTTCATAATCGTAATATCCGGTGCAGAGATAAAGGAAGTTGCAGGTAACTTTCGCATTTGAATTTTCCGTTTCAATCGTCCAACGCGCTTCTTCGGTTGACCAAGATGCTTTTTTGACGCGGGTGTTGTAGCGGATTTTTTCATCGAGATTAAATTCGGCGGAAGTTTCGCGGATATATTTCAAAATCGCCGGACCGTCAGCAATTGCTTTCGGATCGCTCCAAGGGCGAAATCGGTAGCCGAGCGTGAACATATCCGAATCCGAACGAATGCCCGGATAACGAAACAAATCCCAAGTTCCGCCCATCGCCGCACGACCTTCAAAAATTGCAAAACTTTTGTTTGGACATTCCATTTTCAAACGCGCCGCCGCACCGATTCCCGAAAGTCCTGCACCAATAATCAATACGTCAAAATGTTCCATAGCAGTTAGCAGTTAGCCGCCAGCCGTCAGCCGTCAGCAGTCAGCAATTACAGTTATACCAAATGTGAAAACTTTTATCTTTTTAAACTGACCGCTGACTGCTAACTGTTGATTGCTCAATGTGTGATAAAATTCTAATTTTATGAACTTCACCGAACAAATCAAACAAAAAGCGCACGAAATCGGTTTTCATAAAATCGGTATTGCCCGCGCTGAAGTTTTGGAATCGGAAGGTGAAAATCTCAAAAAATGGCTCGCAAACGATTTTCACGGCGAGATGAAATGGATGGAACGCGAACCTGAAAAACGCGCCAATCCGAATTTGATTTTTGAAGATGCTAAATCAATCGTCGTCGTCGCACTGAATTATTTTACGCCGCACGAACACGAAGAAAATTCATCAAAAGGCAAAGTTTCGCGCTATGCGTGGGGCGACGATTATCACGATGTTGTTAAAGAAAAATTGCGCGAATTGCTCGGATTCATCAAGACTTTAGATGAATCCGCAGACGGAAAAATCTGTGTTGATACCGTGCCGGTAATGGACAAGGCTTGGGCAGTTCGCGCCGGATTGGGTTGGATTGGAAAACATTCTAATTTGATTACGAAAGAATTTGGTTCATGGGTTTTTATCGGCGAAATTTTGCTGAATTTAGAACTCGAATATGACACGGAAACGGTTGAAAATCATTGCGGAACTTGCACGGCTTGTCTTGATGCTTGCCCGACAAAGGCAATTGTTGCACCGTTTGTAGTTGATTCGCGGGCGTGTTTGTCTTATTCTACTATCGAATTGCGCTCCCCTGAGTTTTCACCTGAAATTAAAGAAAATCTGCACGGATGGCTTTACGGCTGTGATATTTGCCAAGATGTTTGCCCTTGGAATCGTTTTGAAAAACCAACGGAAGAACCGCGATTTCAGCCGCGTGAAAACAATGTTTCCGCAGATTTGAGAGAAATCTTAAATCTTTCTCCCGAAGGGTTCGCCGAAAAATTTCGCCGTAGTGCGATGAAGCGCACAAAACTTGACGGTTTAAAGAGAAACGCCACCGCTTTGCTCGAAAATTCCCAAAAGAAATAGAATTCGCAGAAAAATTATGAAGTATCAAAACACAAATTATTATCGGAATATTGTCATTTTAACGGCTGTTTTTGTTTTTGCGTCTTTCGGTCTTTTCGGCAGTTCGCAAAACGTCCGTGCGGAAAGTGAATTTGAATTTTCCACGCCCACGAAGAAAAAAGCCACACCGACACCGAAAAAATCTACGGCGAAACCGACACCGAAAAAAACAACGGCGAAAGCTACGCCGAAACCGACACCAAAGAAAACTACTGCCAAAGCTACACCTAAACCGACACCAAAGAAGGCAACGGCAAAAGCAACGCCGAAGCCGACTCCGAAAAAACCGACCGCAAAAGCAACGCCGAAACCGACTCCGAAAAAGACAACGGCGAACACAAAACCGACACCGAAACCGACACCAACAAAAAAGCCGACAAAAACGCCAACAGTAACAACAAAAAAAACGCCGACCGTTACGAAAACTCCGGCGAAAACAACGACCACAACGACCACAGCACAAACGAACACCGTTTTGCAAAAAATCTTGATAAATGCTCCGTCGGTTGCTATTCGAAGTTCGGCAAGTTCGACTTCTTCGGAAATTACCCGCGCCAAATTAGGTTCAACTTATTCAGTCGTTGAGAAAAAATCGGGCTGGTATCGCGTTCAGCTTCCGAATCAAAAATCGGGTTGGATTGCGGCAAGTTTGGCAGCAAATTCCGATGAAAGCGGTAATGAAGAAGTTTATCGCCAAATTGTCGCCAAAAATTATAAAGCGGAAAAATCCACGTTTGCCGAAGCCGTTGAAATGTATGATTTTCTGACGCGAATTCAATCGGAAATCAAAACCGCAAACACAGCGGCGGAATTCGGCTTAAAACGTCTTTTGTCGCTGCGTTACGCGCTCAATGCAATTCCGCCCGATAAAACCGACGAGAAACCTTATCAGGATTTTCTCAAAGCGCAGAATGAAAACGTCGTTTATAACGAACCTGCCGCCGTGTGGTATGTTCGCGCACCGTTGTTTTGGGAATTGCATTCAAAATATACAAACACGCCCGCCGGCGAACAAATTGCTTGGGAAGGCGCGAAAACGAGTCTGCCGGGCGAATGCGAAGGTTATGTAAATTGCTACATTTTCTTGGTTCGAATGACTGACGGCGAATATCTGAATTATTACCCAAACGGCAAATATTCGGCAGAAGCACTATCAAATATTATTAATTTTCTCGAACCGATTGCCGCCGACGCAACCGAAAAGAAAATCTACAACGGTCCGAGTGATGTCAGCGACCGCGCCGAATTTAATTCGCTAATAACCGAAATTCGTGTCATTCTTTCGCGGATGCCTGATGCAAACAAGGAAAAAGCCCTTGGACAGTTGAAAAAAATCGCGGAAGGCTTTAAGTAAGTGAGAAATGAGAAGTGAGAAGTAGGAAATGAGATGTAGATTTTACTCTCATTTCCTACTTCTCACTTCTCACTTTTTGCATTATTCTTTTCTTAATGCTTTTGAAAGATTCTCACAATCGAATAATCCGTGATTTGCGCGTTAGTTTGACTGACCGTTGTAATTTTCGCTGTTTTTATTGTTTGCCGAACGGTGAGCCGCCGTTGGCGCGAAAGGAAACGATTTTGACTTTTGAAGAAATCGCCGAAATTTGCGAGATTTTTGTTGGTTTAGGAATCGAAAAAATTCGGCTCACGGGCGGTGAACCGCTTTTGCGGAAAGATGTCGAAAGTTTGGTTGAAAAAATCTCGCTTCTTAAAGTCCAAAGTCCAAAGTCCAAAGTCCAAAGTCCAAAGTTAGAAGATTTAGCGTTGACGACGAATGGTTTTTCGTTAAAAAATCGTGCCGAAAATCTAAAAAAACTCGGACTTGATCGCGTTACGATTTCGCTGGATTCGCTGAAAAAAGAAAATTTCAAAAAGATCACGGGCGTTGATAAATTTGAAGAAGTTCTGGAAGCCATCGAAGCGGCGCAGAAAGCGGGCTTGAATCCGGTAAAAATAAACGCCGTTATCGTGCGCGATTGGAACGAAGGAGAAGTTGTTGATTTTGCAAGGTTTGCGCGTGAAAATGATTTGGCGATACGGTTTATCGAATATATGCCGCTCGATTCGCAACACGAATGGCGGCGCGAACAGGTCGTTTCGGGTAAGGAAATTTACGCGCAGATAAATGAGGTTTTTCCGCTTCGATTAAAGGAAAAATCACGCGGTTCGGAAACGGCTTGGAAATACGAATTTACCGACGGCGCACGCGGTGAAATCGGCATTATCGCGCCTGTAACCGAAATGTTCTGCGGCGCGTGTTCGCGCATTCGCCTGACGGCTGACGGACAAATCCGAACTTGTCTTTTTTCGACAAAAGAACACAATCTGCGCGATGTTTTGCGAAGTGGCGCAACCCGCACGGAAATTATCGAATTCATCCGCGAAACTGTTTTTCAAAAAGAGCCACATCATTATATTAATCAAGAAAACTTCGCGCCTGCCTCGCGCTCGATGAGTTTTATCGGCGGTTGAATTATAGTTTCAAAAAGAGCGGTATGTTGTTAAAATCAAGCAATTATGTCAGCGATTCTCGAATTACAGGAAAAAACTTTTGTTTCGGTAGCTAATGAAAATAGTTCAAATCGCTATCGTCTGCGTGTTGAAGAATACCGCGAACCTTCCGCAGACGGTTATCGGTTCAAGAAAACTTATGCCGAAGACGAAACTTTTAATCCTGTCGCCTTTCCCGAAGTCGAAATCAAGGTTAGCGATTTGATGATACCGAAAATCGAAGACGAGTAAGAAAAATCTGCAGTGCAAACAAATTTGCTTTTTATCGAAAATTTGGAATTGGATTTTTTTAATCCGCGAAGTCTCTTATGTTTTATTGCGATTTTACAAGGCGCAGTTTTTTCCGCGCTTTTGTTTTCGCGGTTTTTCAAACATAAAAATAAGGCAGATTTTTGGCTCGGCATTTTGCTTGTTGTTCTGTGTTTAAGTCTCGTTACGCCGTTTATCGGTTTTGCAAATGTCTATGATCGCAATCAATGGCTGACATATTTCCCGTTTTCAATTGCTTACAGTTACGGCGTTTGCGTTTGGTTTTATACGCTGAATTTGACCGATTCAAAGCGCGAATTTCGGGCAAAAGACTTGTTTCTTTTTTTGCCGACAGCGATTTATTTAGCGTATCGTTTTTTCCTTTTTGCTCATTCGCTTGAGTGGAAAGCGTGGTTTGGCGAAAATTACGGCAATTTTTTCGGGACGCTGATTTTTATTACGGAAACGATTTGGAATATAGTTTTTCTTTATTTTGCCGTCAAACATTATCGAAAATATCGTGCGTGGCTTGACGAAAATTTTTCTGATACGGAAAAAATCAAGTTTGATTGGCTTCGCAATTTTCTTTACATTTTTACCGCTGTTCTGATTTTTGGCGCACTATTCGATTTTACAAACAGCTTTTTATTCAAACTCTCCTATATTCAATATTTTTATTTTGAACTCGTTCTCGCGTTGATAACTTATTATTTGGCGGTTGCCGGATATTTGCGTTCAAAGACAATCGAACTTCAATTTACGGAAAAACAAGCCGAAGAAGCCGAACGCAAAACGCCGGTTCACGAAAAAGAACTCGAAACTCTTAAAAATAAACTGCGAAACTTGATGCAAAACGAAAAACTTTATCTTGAACCGTCTTTGACCTTGACTGATTTATCAAAAAGTCTGGGTGTAAATTCGAGCATTTTGTCTTACGTCATCAACAATGGTTTCGGCAAAAATTTCAATGATTTTATCAATGAATTTCGCATTGCGGAAGTTAAGGAAAAACTCAAAACGGCAAATGATTCAACCTTGCTCGGCATTGCTTTCGATTGCGGTTTTAATTCAAAAGCGACTTTCAACCGCGCCTTCAAAAAGTTCACAGGGTTTTCGCCGAAGGAATTTCAAGAAAACGAAAGTTGAACATTTATCATTTATCATTCATCATTTATCATTTGTCATTGATTATTCGGCAGAATTTCAACGATAAATGATAAATGAAGAAAAGCACTTCACAAATTTGGCTTGAATATGCGGCAGTTCGAGTAATTTTCGGTTTTTTTTCGATTCTGCCGCGTTCTCTGGCGATTGGTTGCGGCATTTTGCTTGCCAAAATCGCGTATCCTTTTCTCGGCGGATTGCGTCGCACGGGCTTACGAAATTTGGAAATCGCTTTTCCCGACAAATCGAATAACGAACGCGAACAAATCTTAAAAAAATCGTTTCAAAACTTAGGCAGAATCTTGGGCGAATTCAGCCAATTTTTCAAAATTACGCCGGAAAAATTAGCGGAAATAACCGAATTTGAGTTTGAATCGGAATCAAATCGCAATTCGGACGAAGTGAAATTTTACGACACGGAAAGAGCCAAAGGGCGTGGCGTTATTTTGGTCAGCCCGCATTTAGGGAATTGGGAAATCGGCGTTTTTGCATATTCGGCGTTGCGCGAACCTTTGAAATATCTGGCGCGTCCGCTTGATAATCCACTGATTGAAGATTTGACCGTGCGGCTTCGCACACGCTTCGGAAATCAGCCGATAAACAAAACGAATGCGGTAATTTCGGTTATTGAAATTTTGCGTCAAGGTGAAATCTTGGGTGTATTGCCCGATGTCAATTCGCATCCGAAAGAGGGCATTTTCGTGCCTTTTTTCGATGTTCCGGCTTGCACGACAAGCGGCGTAGCAATGCTCGCCCTTCGCACCAATGCACTGATTGTGCCGATGTTTTGCATTTGGGACGAACAAGAAAAACGCTATCGAGTCGGCTACGGCAAAATACTCGAACCCGTTCGCACGGGCAATCGCCACGAGGACATTACCGAAACAACCACACTCTACACGGCGGAAATCGAAAAATTCATCCGCGCCAATCCCGAACAATGGCTCTGGATTCACAAACGCTGGAAAACGCGCCCGCCGGGTGAGGAAAGTTTGTATTAAGTGGCGAGGAACGAGGGACAAGGGACGAAGGACAAGGGCTAAGAAAATTGAAAATTTCGGGTTTAGTTTATAAACCCAATGCAATTGTCAGTTTTCAATCCCTCTCGTCCCTCGTCCCTTGTTCCTACTCGTGAATTCCGATTTCGTCTAAACTTCTTTCCTGGTTGCGCCAATCTTCGACGACTTTGACGAAAAGTTTGAGAAAAACTTGTGTGCCGAGCAATTTTTCGATGTCTTCGCGGGCTTTTATGCCGACATCGCGGAGGCGTGCGCCGCCTTTGCCGATGATGATTTTTTTCTGCGATGGGCGTTCGACGTAAATCGCGCAGAAAATTTTCGGCAAATTCGGGTTTGTTTCGTCGAACATTTCTGTTACTACTGCGGTAACGTAGGGAATTTCTTCTCCGGTTGACTGCAAAATTTTTTCTCTGACCATTTCCGCGACGATTGTCCGCATTGATTGATCAGTCATTTCGTCTTCGGCAAAAAGCGGTTCACCTTCGGGCAAATGTTTAATAATTTGATCAAGAAGATTATCAATCGCGTCGCCTTTGAGCGCGGAAACAGGCACAATTTCTTCAAAATCGAATTCTTTTGCGTAAGATTCAATCAGCGGCAAAAGCAGGTTTTTATCTTTGATTTTATCAGTTTTATTTAGCACCAGAACCGCTTTTTTGCCCGAATTTTTGACTAAATCGAAAACGAATTTGTCGCCGTTTCCGGTTGAAACCGAAGCGTCGCGCATCAAAACCAGCAAATCAACCGACAAAATCGCATCGTGAACCGCTGCCATCATTCTTCGGTTCAAAAGAAAACCCGGCTTATGAATGCCCGGTGTATCAACAAAAACGATTTGCCCTGCATCTTTCGTAACAATTCCTTGAATTTTGTGCCGTGTCGTTTGCGGTTTGTTGGAAACCGCCGCGATTTTTTCGCCGACCAAGCGATTCAAAAGCGTAGATTTTCCCGCATTCGGACGACCTATGAGTGCGACGTAACCACTCCGCTTCTGAGAAGAGGAGAAAGGGAGAAGAGGAGAAGGGGAGATTTCCAATGAAACCTGCTCCTTTTCTTCCTTTCTCCCTTTCTCCCTTTCTCCTTTTCTCCTTTTCTTTTCTTCCATCATCTAACTATTACAGCAATCTCCTTCTTTCCGCAAGGTGCTTCAAAAGTTACGGTGTAAATTCCTTTTTTTGTGCTGATTGATTTTATGACGAAAAGAACTCGTCCGGTATTTTCGGTAAATTCATAATCGGGAATGATTTGGATGTCGTTCGGACTATTCGCAATGCCTTTGATTTGCTTTAAATCGCCGCCTTTTTCTTCAAACCCGACCAAAATGGCGATTGTGCCGCCGCCATTGAGAAGCGAAACGCTTTCTTGATTGGCGGCAATGACGCACGTTTCGACGGTTTTTTCGATAACTCTGCGTTGGCGAGTTTCGCCTGAAGTTTGATTTTCGTTTGTGGGTTTTTCTTCGGTTTTCGTTTCTTCGGTTTTGGCTTCGTCCGTTTTCGTTTCTTCAGTTTTCGGTTTTGTATCGTCTTTCGGAATGGTAATAACTACCGGTTCAAAAGGCGATTTTTGTTCGGTTTTGGTTTCTTCCTTCGGTTTGGTTTCGGTAGTGTTTTCCGTCTTGGTTTCAGTTTTTTCCTCTATTTTTGGACTCGGACTCGGCAGAGGTTTTGTTTCTTCAATTTTTTCAGTCGGAGTTGGTGAAATTGTCGGTGTTATTTCAGTTTTAACTTCGGTCGTCGGAGTCGGTGTAGCAACCGGGAGCGCATCGTTCAAAGGCGTGGGCGAAGGTGTAACTTTGGCGACGGTTTCAGTTTGACCGGGCATCGAAGGCTTTGCGCCGACTTTGGCTTCCAACCCATCGGTTGAACCGTTGATTTTTGTGTAAAGAGTTTCGATAGTGATGTATTTTGAATAATTTGCGACATCAGAAAGATAGCTTTTGATGTATGCGTCAAGAGCTTCGGGAAGTTTTCCGTCGGCTTCAAGTGCCGCGCCCAAACGCCATTGACTCGAACGCCACCACGAACTTTTATCAGGCAAAATGCTCAAAGCACGTTTCAGACGCACAATTGCTTCGGCAGGTTTATTTTGCTCGAAAAGCGTCCAGCCGCTGATTTCTTCGATTTCGCCGCGCAGTATATTTGAAAGCGTTTGGCGCGGAACGTCCGGCACGACAACAATTTGATTGCGCGAAATAGCAAAAGCGCGGCTGTCGTAAAGCGCATCTGCCAAAACTGCCGCCGCCGGATTCGAAACCGTTAGCGCGGAATCAACTTGCGGTGTGGCAGCTTTGATAATTTCCAAAACTTTCGGCAAAGCCTTTTTCTTTTGCAAAAGTTGACGTGCCGCAAATAACTGGCGATAAAATTTCATCGAATCGTTGCCGCCGATAAATTTATCCGCGGCTTCCGCGATTTGCTCATCGGTAGCTTCTTCCGAATTGAGTTTTTGCGAAAAATAGAGCAGAATTTTCATTCGGTTCGAGTTTTCTTCCGTGTCGGCAGCAATCGGCTGATAAATTCCGGCGCGGCGTTCTGCGCCGAGAAGTTCGGAAAAAGTTTCGGCTTCGAGCGACACGCGCCCACCGAGCCTTGCGCGAACGTAATTATCCTTTGAGTTTAAGCTGAAACTTCGGCGCAAACTTTCGGCGGCTTCGCGGTAAAATCCTGCCTCAAAACGCGCGGTTGCAAGCTCATAATCGAGCGTCGGAAAATCTCCGTGTTTTTTGGCGGCAAGCAGAATTTTTTCGGCTTCGAGAGGTTTGTTCTGTGCCAAAAGTCCGCGTCCGAGTGCGATGTGCGCCCAAGTATAACGAGGTTCGACTTCGAGAGCCTTGTTTGCAAGTTCGACCGCCTTTTCACCGTTTTTATTTGCCGCATACCAATAAGCCGCGCCGACGAGAAGAAATAAATTATTCGGATTTGCTTCGATTGCTTTGTTAAATTCGCTTTCGGCTTCTGATTTTTTCCCCGAATCGAACAGCGCGAGAATCAAACCGTTTTGTGCTGCACCATCTTCCGCGTCTATAATCAAAACTTCGCGGTAGAGCGCAATTGCTTCGTCCGATTTTCCAACGGCGCGTTTCAAATCCGCCAAACTTCGCTTTGAAATTATCGAAGCCGCGTCCAATTCCGATGCTTTCGTATAAGCCGCAATCGCGTCATCGAGCATAAAACCCATTCGATAACTCAAGCCGAGCGTTTGATAAGCCGCCGGCAGGACGTTGTCAATCTCAATTGCTTTTTTGGCTAATCTTTTTCCTTCCGAAGAATTTTCCGTGCCGAGATAAAACGATGCCAGACCGACGATTTGTTTGGCGTTTGCGCCGATTTTTTCTTCGATTAGTTTGGCAATTTCGACGGCTTTTTCGCGTTCACCGCTGATGAAAAGATTTGTCGGGATTTGCAGAATTACATCGCCGAAAAGTTTGTCGGAAACGGGTGCAGGCGCGTCTTGGATTGCCATTTTGAAAAAGTTGAAACTGTTTTCCTTTTCGCCTGCTTGCAATTTTTCGTCGCCGATTTGCGCTCGTGCGCTGACGATTAATTCTTGAGCGCGAACGATTTGTGCGGATTTCGGGAAATTTGTAATGAAATTTTGTAACGCCGTAATGCGTTCAGCCGCACTTATTACAGCGACAGCTTTTTCAAATTCCGCTTTCTCGTCAGAGGTTTTGTTCGTCTGCGGCGTTTTTTTCGGAGTCGGTGATTTTGTTGGTTTTTGGGCAAAAACGGATGCGGAGAGTAAAAATATTAAAAATAAAAATATTAAATTCTTCATTGCTTTATTAATTTTTACTTGTTAGTCGCTAGTCGTCAGTTGCAAAGAAATATTTTGCGACTAACGGCTAACTACTAACAAAGAACCAATCTTATCACGAAATTGCAAATAAATACCGCAAAGGTTTATGCTCAATTTAATGAACGAATTGGAACAAGTTTGGGCAAAACAGCTTGAATCGAAGATTGCCGAATCAAAAAATGCCGATGTTGCCGATTATTTGAACTTGCGAATGGCAAACGATTCGGTTCGTGCGGCAAGCGTCAAATGGCTGTTTGATTCGATGAATGAAATCGCCGCTTTTGCCAATCGCAGACACTTTTCAATTTCCGTTGAAAATCAAAGCCCGCATCAATTTGAATTTAATAAAGCCAATATGGTCGGCGCAATTTTGCGGCTTCGTTTTGGAGTAAGATGTCTTTCACTCGAAGCAGGTTGGACGCGCACACCATCAGACGGATTTATGCGCGGTGGCGCACTTGCGGCGGCACGTCTCTCGCATTTCGGGATGAAAAAGCACGATGAAGAAATAATTCTCCTGCGCGAAGAAGACTTTCCGCAGTGGTTTTCGGTCGGAATTGACGGAAAACGCGAGATTTTTAATTCAATGAATTTGAGACGGCATTTTGAGATTTTTGTCGGATGACTGAAGCGTAATCGGCTCAATTGCAGAAGCGCAGGGCGCGAAAAAAGCGTTTGCAAAGAAATCAAATTAACTTCTTTGCAAACGCTTTTTCATCGTTGCAATCAAGTTGATTGCGCTCCAGTCTAAAAAGTAAATCTCACGCCGAGTTGCAATTGCCGCGGTCCGCCGAAACGTGCAGTTGACGGCGCGGTGTAGGGAACAGCGGCATTGATTGATGGGAAAGTTCCCGTTGGGCAAGTGATATTTAGATTATTTGCGGTATTGGCAAGCGCGGAATTCGTTGTGCAAAAATCGCTGATGCCGTCAACACCGAAACCGCGATTCGTGTTTCGGGTTACGTTGAAGACTTCCGCCGAAAATGCCAGATTCATATTCTCGCCGAATTTGAATTTCTTCAAAAGACGCAAATCCAAGTTAAAAAATGACGGTTGCCGTGCGCTGTTGCGTCCGACGATCTGACCGCCGACGATGGCGCGGTCATTGGCATCGTTGCCGTCGTTTTGATAATCTTCGCCGTCAATAATTCGCGGCGTATAAGGAAAACCGCTTCGTGCCAACATAATGCCGCTTAATGTAAATCCGTAGCCCAAATCAACTACGCCGCTGAAATTAAAATTATGGCGCACGTCTTGTTTCGACGGTCCGGCTTCTGCCTTTAAATCAAAAGGATTAAGTGTCGGTTCACGCGAAAAATTGCGTTCGTTTGAGTCGTCGTCGCGGTTGTCGGCAAGCGTGTAATTTGCTTCAAATTGAAAGCGTTGTGCGAAACGTCGGCGGAGCGAAAACGAAAGCGCGTCGTAAGTCGAATGCGCGGTTGATTCGTTAATCGAATAAATTCCGATGTTCGGATTCGGACGCAATGCGCCGCCTTGCGCGTTCACCGGAAAGACGGGCAAACCCGTTGCCTGAATTGTCGGTGCAAACAAATTTCGGTCAACACGCCGTTGCAGATTCCACGCCGAAGTTCGCATATAACCTACCGAAAGCGCAAAATCTTGTCCGATTTTCTGTTCCCAAGTTACCGAACCTTGAAACGTGCGCGGGTTTTTGAAATCTTCGTCAAAACCGAAAGCGCGAGTCAGAGCCGAACCGTTGCGAATCGTAAAAGCGGCGAGCGTTGCGCTGGAAATTCCGCTCAAAACATTCGGGAAAGTAACGAGTGCGCCCGTGCCTCTGAAATAACAGTTGGTCGGAATCGCCGCGCCCAAAGCCGTGCGACACGCGCCGCTTCTTTCATCAATTCGCAAATCTTTTGTTACCAAATCATTGTTTGTGAAAACGCGATAGAACAAGATCGAAGGTGTGCGCGAATTAAACAATCCGGCAGAAACGCGGAAAACCGAATTTCCGTCCCCGAAAACGTCCCAAGATGCGCCGAGACGCGGTTGCCATTGTTGAAAATCATCGGGAATTCTTTGCGTTTCACGCAAATTCGGATTCGGATAAGGCGGAGTCGGATTATCCAAACCTTCCCAACGAAGTCCGGTGGTTACGGTCAGATTTTTCAAAGGTTTGAATTTATCATTGACAAAAAATGCGTATTCTTTTTGATAACCTGTTGCCAGAAGCGCATTGCCGATAATCGGAACGGCTTGGTCGAAACGGCGCGGAATCAGATTGATATAATCTTGCAAACTGTTGAAACGCCAAGTTCCCGTGCCGTTCGTAACGCGCTGTGCTTCAAAGCGATTGATGTTGATGTCCACGCCGAATTTCAACTGATGAATTCCGGTGTTATAGGAAAGATTGTCCGAAAGTTGATAGCGCGTCGTGTTAAAAATTCGCGGACGGCTATTTGAACCGCCGATGCGTCCGATGCCCGAAATGCGGATGTCTGCACCGCCGACGTTTGAATCTTCGCGGCGGTTGTCGGTGGCGATTTGTCCGCGCAACTCATTAACCAGATTTGCGCCAGCAATCGTAACCCACGAACCTTTCAAACCGTTGCTCGAACCTTTTCGCAAAACATTCTGCGTTGCGGCAATATCGGTAATGACAATTCCTTCATCAATCGCTACGAAATTTTCGGCTTCCAAACGCGAATAAGAGTATTGAAAGTTGAGCGTGTTGCGCTCATTCAAATTAAAATCGAAACGCGCAAAAACCGAAGTCGGATTGTTGGTCGAAATCTGTTCGCCTTCGAGTGCGGCAATATCTGCCGGAATTGCAATCGCGCTCGGCTGAAAATCTACAAAATAAGGAATCCGCAGAAAATTTTGCTCTGCACCGATAAAGAAAAACGCTTTATCTTTGACAATCGGACCGCCGATTGAGCCGCCGAAAAGATTTTGATTGTTTGCGCCGTCGTTACCGAAAGCATCACGCGAAGTCAGACGGTCGTTGCGATTAAAATAAAATGCTTCGCCGCGAAAATTGTTTGTTCCTGACTTTGTAACAGCATTGACAAAACCTGCGCCCGTGCGTCCGACTTCGGCTGTCGCGCCTGAACGGACAACTTGGAACTCTTTAATCGCAGTTTGCGGAAAGAAAAAGATCGCATCGTTTCCGCCGCGCTGATTTCCTTGCAGAGAATCGTTAAAATCCGCGCCGTCAATCGAAACATTCGAGTTAATCGAACGCTGTCCGCCGATGACCAAACCTTTGCGGTCTGATTCTTGGACAACGCCGGGCGTTAATTGGACAAATTCGGCAAAGTTTCGTCCGCGCACGGGCAAATCGGCAATCGAGCGCGAAGTTATCGAAGTTCCGGTTGCGGAAGATTCGGTGTCAACGAGTTCGCTTCCGGCGGTAACGGTTACATCGGCAGTCGCGCCTTTCGGCAGAAAAACAACATTTACGGCGGTTGTTTCGCCAACCGATAAATTTATTTCCTGCTTAAATTCGGCGAAACCGTCGGCGTTTGCGGTTACGGAATACTTGCCGACAGGCAAAACAGGCGCGGAAAATGCGCCGCTTTCGTTGGTGATGACGGTGCGCGTCAAACCCGTTTCGAGATTTTTCACGACAACGGATGCGCCGCGCACGATTGCGCCGTTCGAGTCGGTTGCCGTGCCTTCGACGGATGCGCTTCCCGAATCGGACTGCGCGAACGCGGCAAACGGCAACACAAATAAGATGCTGAAAACAATAGCTGAAAATATCTTTCGGCTGAATCGAAAATTCATTAAAATGTCCTCTTAAAAGTTAAATTTTTGCGGATAATCAAAACAAATTTTCGCGTCTCGAATTAAATTTTATGTTACGCGACCGTTAATTTTGTGTTACGTTTGTAACCTTCAAAATCTGAGAAGGGGAGAAGAGGAGAAAGGGAGATGGGGAGATAATGTTTTGTTTATAATCTTGAATGAAAAAAATAATCGCTCAAGATTATCAACGAAAAATCAATTCTCCCAATCTCCCTTTCTCCTCTT
>CAZJQP010000107.1:0-15344 GCA_964548225.1 uncultured Blastocatellaceae bacterium
TAAATGCTTTTTCGCGCTTTCGCGTTCAGGTAAGCGAGCCGCTTGCGCTCCAGTCAAAAATCCAATAAACCTTCGGGCGCGTCAATACGAATCAACTTATTTTCAACATCAACCTCGATGCAGATTTTTTCAGCAAACGGAATCAAATATTCTTTCGTTTCGCCCGCGACGACTAGAATTTCCGTGCCACCCGTCCGCATCAATTCTTTAACTGCGCCGATTTTTTCGCCTTCAAGTGTTTCGACTTTGCAATCAATCAATTCCCAATCGAAAAATTCGTCTTCTTCGAGTTCAACTGCTTCGTCTTCAGAAACACAAATTTCTGTGCCGCGCAAAGTTCCCGCTGTTTCAATCGAATCGAATCCGGCAAATTTCAAAATGATTCTGCCTTTTTGAAACCAAAATTTTTCAATTTTCAATTCGCGCTTTTCGCCGTTCGGGAAGAGTCCGAGAACCGTTTCCAAATCATCGAATCGTTCAGGAAAATCGGTTAATAAATCTGCGATAAGTTCGCCGCGCAATCCGCGAGATTTGACAATTTTTGCAATGGCGACTAAATCTTCATTCATAAAAAAAAATCGCAAATTGAAAATCGCAAATTACTCGACAATATCGAGATGAAACCGCTTGCCTTGTTTTTGTCCGGCGTAGAAAAGCAAACTGCGAATCGCTTTGATCGTGCGACCTTCGCGCCCGATGAGTCGTCCCATATCGCCTTCTCCAACGCGCACTTCGATTCTTACGCTTCTGCCATCTGAAATTTCCGACACTTCAACCGCTTCGGCGTTGCCGACCAACGATTTGACAATTTTTTCAACGGCTTCTTTCATAATTTTAAGCGTAACCGACGATTTTTGACTTTTGTAATTTAAATTTTGTCTTTGATTTGAAGCGATTAGCGCATTACTTTCTCAAATCAAGTTCAAAACACGAATTACAAAAGTCAAAATAAAACGGAAATCTTATGCAGTTTCTTCGGTTTTATTTTCTTCTGTTTCTGCCGGAGCATCTTGCACTTCAGCCGTTTCCGCCGAAGCGGTTTCTTCCGCCGCTTCTACGGTTTCAGCAGTTTCTGTCGGCTCTGCAACCTCAGCCGTTTCTGCTATTTCCGCTTCTGCTTGTGCGGCTTCGGCTTTTTCGGCTTCGCGTTTTTCAGCTTCGGCTTTTTCAGCTTCTAATCTTGCGGCTTCGCGTTTTGCCGCCGCTTCTTCGATTCTGCGTTTTTTGTCGGCTTCAGCTTTTTCGACTTTAGCTTGAGCCGCCGCCGCTTTTTGTTCTTCGGTTTGTTCGGGATTATTTTTAATCAAACTCGCCACGGTTTCTGTCGGCTGTGCGCCAACCGAAATCCAATATTGAATCCGTTCGTGTTTCAATTCAACTTCCGCCGGATTCGTCATCGGGTTATAAGTTCCGACGTTTTCCAAATATTTTCCGTCGCGCTTTGAACGCTTTTCCTTAACTACGAGGCGATAAAAAGGTTTGCCCTTCGCGCCTAATCTCATCAAACTTATTGCTAACATAATTTTTGGTAATTGGTAATAAGTAATAAGTAATTGGCAAAACTTATTACCAATTACTTATTACTTATTACCGTCTTTTCTTGTGTCTCTTTTTCTTTTTTAACCTTTTTGCCAAGTCATCTTTGGTTTGTTCGTAATCGTTATCAAAATCGTCTTGCCCGCCGCCGAACATTCCGCCCAAACCACCGCCGAGAAGTCCGCCAAGTCCGCCACCCAAACCGCCGCCGAGTCCGCCCATTGCACCTTTGGCTAATTTACTGAAAAGTCCGCCGCGATTCATTTGCTGCATCATTTTCCGCATTTGTTCATATTGGCGAATTAACTGATTTATTTCGGCAATTGTCGAACCCGAACCGCCGGCGATGCGGTTTTTGCGGCTCGCATCAATGACCTTATAATTTTGGCGTTCCTGTTTGGTCATCGAATCAATAATCGCCTCGGTGCGTTTCATTTGTGCTTCGACTTGTTCATTTTGTTCGTCGGTTAATTGCATTCCGCCGGTCATTTGTTCCGGCAGCATTTTCATCAATTTCGACATCGAACCGAGCTTTTTGAATTGTCCAAGCTGTGCGCGAAAATCTTCGAGCGTAAATTGATTGCTCGTCATTTTCTGCAACTGTTTTTGCGCTTCGTCTTCGTCAATTTTCGTCTGAACTTCTTCGATGAGCGAAAGAACGTCGCCCATTCCCAAGATTCTCTGCGCGATTCGGTCGGGATAAAACGGCTCGATTGCGTCGTATTTTTCGCCGACACCGACGAATTTTACCGGCTGACCGATAACCTGTTTGATGGACAAAGCCGCGCCGCCGCGAGCATCACCGTCCATTTTTGTCAAAACAACGCCGGTAATTCCGACTCGTTCGTGAAAAACTTCGGCTGAACGAACCGCATCTTGTCCGGTCATCGCGTCCGCGACAAACAAAACTTCAATCGGCTTGGTTTCGGCTTTGATTTGTTCGAGTTCGACCATTAACTCGTCGTCAATGTGCAGACGACCAGCCGTGTCAATCATCAACGTATCAAACCCCATCTCTTGCGCGTGTTGCATTGCGCCGCGCACGAGCGTCATCGGATCGTTCGTTTCTTTGTTTTGATAAACGGGAACGCCGACCGCACCGCCGACAACTCTCAGTTGTTCACGCGCTGCCGGACGATAAACGTCAACCGAAACCAACAAAGGTTTGCGTTCTTGATTGTCTTTCAACCAACGCGAAATCTTACCCGTCGAAGTCGTTTTACCCGAACCTTGCAATCCGACAATCATCACGACATTCGGCGTTTGTTTGGTAAAAACTAATCTCGAAGAAGTTCCGCCGAAAAGCTCGACAAGCTCGTCATAAACAATCTTGACGACCTGTTCGTGCGGTTTCAAATCCTGCCAAACTTCTTGTCCTTCTGCCTTCGTGCGAACCGCTTCGACAAAATCTTTGGCGACTTTGTAATTTACGTCCGCTTCCAGAAGAGCCATCCGAATTTCGCGCAAAGCGACATCAACATGTTCAGGCGTAAGTTTGCCTTCACCGCGAAGATTCTTCAGCGTTTTTTTCAGTTTGTCGGACAGCGACTCAAACATATAGATACACTTCAGGCATTAGAGCCGAAACTATAAATAGTAATTGTTAAGTAGTAAGGTGTCAAGAAATCAGCTTGCAAAACCTGATTTCTTGACAAATCTAAAGAAGTAGAACGGCAATATTGAAATAAAAAACCAGTGTCAAAATGTCCGTTAAAGCCAAAGTTATCGGTCCGGCGGCAATTTTTGAATCTTCGTGAATCGCGTGAAGCAACGTCGGGACGCTCATTCCGATAATACCCGCTACAAAAACCGAAAGCATTACGCTCAGCCCGATAACCAATGCCGGAACAGGCATTCCGCGCCAAACTAAGGCAATTGAGCCGACTAAAAAACCGCACGCGCCGCCGAGCAAAATCGTTGCCATAGCTTCACGTTTAAGCCAATCGAAATAATCTCTTATCGAGGGCGTGCCGAAATGCAGATTTTGCAGAGCAACGGTCATTGATTGAATGCTGACACTTTCGCCGAGTGCCAGAACAAGCGTCATAAAAAACGCCAAAACAATTGTTTGCGCCAGAGTTACCTCATAAATTCCCGTCAAAACCGCACAGATTGTTCCGCTTGTAAGCGTCGCCAAAAGCCACGGAAAACGAAAACGGAAAATGCCGAACGGCGATTTGCCTTTGATTTGCGAAATGCCGAAACCGATGAGCTGAAAAATATCATCGAAATGATGTCTTTCGGCAAAGCTCAGGGTTTCTTCGGTAAAAAGTCCTGCGTCAATCACGCCCGCAATTCGTCCGTCATCGTCCAAAACCGGAAACGCCAGAAGTTTGTATTTGACGAACATTTCGCAGACATCCAAAACCGTCGCCCGATATGAAACGGAAACGATGTTTGTAACCATTATGTCGCTAATCCGCACATTCGGCATTGAAGTCAGAAGCCGGCGCGTCGGCACAATTCCAATTAATTTTTCGTCGCGGTCAACGACGTAAAAATAAACGATTCTTTCGCCGATTCCTTCGTGGCGGATAATTCTTAAAACGCCTTCGACGGTCAAACTTTCGTCAAGACGCGGAAAATCCGTCCGCACATATTTCAAAATCGGGTCTTGCAAATGGTCGAGTTTGTTCGGGTCTATCGTGTTGTGAATATTGTTGTTTTCATTATGTAAAAGCATAAAATCCTCCTTGTAAAAATAATTCGGTAAAAAAAATACAGTTTTATCAGCCGATTTAATTTGCATAAATCGGTTGAAATTAAAAAGATTTGCGAACTAATTTAACAAGGCGGAGCGCGGTCGGAAACAGAGGTTAACAAAAATTCGGAAAGCAAGATTTTCGGCTTTGTTTCAAAGTTTTTATTTGAAGTGTCCGTCTTTTTGGTAAAGATTTTATTAAACGTAGAGATTGTCAAAGCAAATGAATCTTTGCCCGAATTTTTCAGATTTTTTGACTGAAATTTTCCGTCAAAACTGTTCTGCGAATGAGTTGAAAATTGATATTTTGTCGAAGCGGTTTTGAATTCGACATTCGAAAAACCAAGATTTTTGGTCGAATCGGAAAACGGCAAAAGATGTAATCCTTCGCCGTTTGAAAAACACAAACAAAGAAGCAATCCGACAAAAATCGGCAGTTTTCTAATTGTTTTTTCATTTAAGATTCTTTGCATTTTCCGATTTTATTGTATCAGAATTTGAAGAAAAATTATCAGTTGCCTTTTACTTCAAAGAATTTTCGATTTAATTTTCCGCAAAATCATTTACTAATTCGCGTTCTGCCATTACTATCGTATTTGGCGAAATCAGGAGTTTTACAAATGAATCGAAAATTATTGTTATCATTTTTGTTAATTTTGTTCGTGCAAACAGGTTTTTCGCAAACAACCGATGCAGCAAAAACCGAAAAAGAAACCGAATTGAAAAAACAAGCCGTTGAATTTTTGCGCGAAACCGGATTGGAAGTAAAAAATTTGCGGACGCTCGAAAACCGTATCAGTTTTTCGGCGGAAATTGCCGGTTTGATGTGGTTTCACGACGAAAAGGAAGCACGCATACTTTATCAAACGACAATTTCAGATTTTCGACAACTTCTCACGGAACTCAATCAGCAATACAGCACACTCGAAGCAAGCGAAAAAACCGAAGAAGTTTATGATGATTATCTTTTCGGCGAAGCGACAACAAAATCGAAAGTCTTGCGAAAGGTGGAAAAAGCAATGGGCGTGCGTCAGCAAATCGCGCTTTCAATTGCCGAACACAATGCCGAAACAGGTTACGAATTTTTCAATTCAACATCGCAAATCATTACCAACGACGAGCTTTCTCAGCGAATTTCTTACCGCGATTTATACACCGAACTCAAATTGCTCGATTTTATGGCGGAACAAGATATTGACAAATCAATCGAAGCCGCCCGCAAACTGATTGCCAAAGGAAAAGGCTTTGAAATACTCGGATTGGTCAAGAAAATTTACGACAAAGACGACAAAAAAGGGGCGGCTCTAGGCGAAGAACTTATTTCTAAAATGAAATCGGACAGCATAAATCCGGCAAATCAATATTATTTCTCCGGCATTTTGAATATGGGCATTGAAAATCTCGAAAAAATCAAAGATACGCCCAACAAAAAACCTCTTTTCAGCCGTGAATCTCTGCGCGATATTGCGGATTTGCTCGGTCAGCAAATCTTAAAATACGACACAAAAGAATTTACCGACGCAGAACAATATGCCGCACTAATCGAAAAATTTTCTCCGGCACGCGCCGCGCAAATTCGCTTGAAATTTAAGGAAGCAAAAAAAAATGAAACCGATTCGAACCGAAACACAAGAGTTGAAACTGACACCGACAGTGTAAGCAACAGACGCAATGAATCAAATGAGCAACAGCAACAAATAACTGAAGAAGTAAAAAAATTGCAAAACAAAGATTTACCCAAAGAAGAACGCGAAAAAGTTATTGCCAAAATGCGTGAAATCATCTCGAAAGTAAAAAGCCGTGAGCAGAAGATTATCGGTTTGAGTCTTCTTGCATCGCAGGTTGCCAACTTCGGCGATAAGGAATTAGCAAACGAAATTATGACCGAAGCACGAAATTTAGTTACAACTTCGCCAAAAACTTACAAAGATTATCTGAGCGTTTGGATGCTGGCAAGCGGTTATACACAAGTTGATACGGACAAAGCGTTTCCGCTTCTGGAAGATACGATTTTCCGGCTTAACGAAACGGTTTCCGCCTTTATCAAAGTTGCCGAATTTATTGATGTGAATGCGGAAATTATTGAAGACGGCGAAGTTCAAGTTGGCAGTTTCGGAGGCGAATTGACCCGCGGACTTTTATCCGAACTCGGCGTGGCAAATCAACCGCTTCTGACACTTGCCAAAGCAGATTTCGCCAGAACCAAAGGATTAACCGACAAATTCGACCGTCTTGAAGTGCGAATTTTAGCCAAAATGCTCATTATCCGCGCTGTATTTGGTGAAACGAATAAACAAAAATGAAACAAAATAAGATTTGGGATTGCGGATTATTTGATATTCAATATTAATTCCGCAATCCCAAGTCCCAAATCATCAGGTTTTCACATTAAACTCGTTCCCAAAAGCCATTGACCACCGTCCACCACCAAAGTTACGCCGTTGATGTAGCTTGCCGCGTCTGATGTCAAAAACAGTGCGGCATTTTCGATGTCGGCGATGCGCCCGAATCTTTGCAAAGGAATTTTTTTCGTCAGTTTATCTTTTAATTCGGGAAGCAAAAGGCGTTTCATTCCTTCCGTATCTTCAATCGGACCGGGCGCGATGCCATTGATACGGATGCCGTGTCTGCCCCATTCGACCGAAAGATTTCGTGTAATCGCGTCAACTCCGGCTTTTGCCGCAGAAACGTGAATTTGCATCGGCGTTGCGAGATAATGCAAAGTTGCCGAAATATTTAAGATTTGTCCACGCGATTTTTTCAATTCTTCAAACGCCGCACGGCAAACATTGAACGTGCCTTTCGTGTCAATATCAACGACCGTTCCAAAACCGTTCGGCGATAAATCTTCGGCTTTGCACAGAAAATTTCCCGCCGCGCCGTTGACGACAATATCAATTTTGCCGTAATGTTCGACAGTTTTGGCAATCGCATTTTCGACCGCTTCAAAATCTCGAACGTCTGCAACGACCGTAAAACATTCGCCGCCGATGGCTTCGATACTCTGTTTCATTGCTTCGAGATTCTCGATTTTCCGCGAAGTTATTGCAATTTTCGCGCCCGCTTCGACAAAAGCACGAGCCACGCCACCCGTAATTCCCGTTGCGCCGCCTGTTACAAACGCAACTTTACCTTGTAAAATGTTATCTGCAAATATTTTATCCATAATGTTATTACAAAAATTTAAACGCAAAGACGCAAAGACGCAAAGACGCGAAGAAGATTTATTAAAAAACTTTGCGCCTTTGCATCTTTGCGTCTTTGCATTAATTTTATTCTTCACATCTTGCAGTTCGCCGCCAACTGATTTGCGCTCGCTCGCGCCTGCCGAAAGTTTGGTTTATCTTGAAACGAACGATTTAGGGAAAACACTCGAAACTTTGACCGAAAGTAAAGCATTTCAACAATTAGCTAAACGCAAGCCGGATTTTTCCGCACTTAAAAATATTCAAGTTGCCGTTGCAGTTACAGGTTTTGAAAGTTCTGAAAATCAAGTTACGGCAGAAAATTCCGTTTTGAATTTCAAACCGCGATTTGTCGCAATCGCCGACACGCACAGTTGGAATTGGCAGGCTTTGAGCTTTACCGAATCGAAAATCGGGCAATTTGCCGCCGACATTTTAAATAGCGAAGTTACGCTGAAAAAAACCGAGAAATCGGGCGGAACATTTTTTGTTTGGTCGGCGGAAAACGTGCCGAAACTTTACGCTTTCGTGCAGAATGGAAAAATTTATTTCGGCAACGACGAATCAGCAATCGAAAAATGTTTGGCGGTTTCACGCGGTGAATCAGATAGTTTTGCAAAAACGGGGAAAACTTTTGAACGCAACGCAGAAACTCTCGCTTTCGGCTATGTTTCGAGCGAAGGCATCGCGCAAATCTCAAATGTCGCGGGCGTTTCAACCGCGATTGAAACCACCGAAAACGAAGAAGGCAGAGGTTTTATCGCCGGAGTTTTATCGCAGATTTTGAAAAATTCGGTCAAAGAAGTCTTCTGGACAGCAACGAAAACAACGCAAGGAATTGAAGATAAATTTTCAGTTGCGCTGAAAACCGAAACGTCTTCGATTCTCAGTCAAACTTTGGTTACAACGCAAAATACGCAAGCCGTTTCCGCCGAATTCGTGCCGGAAAAAGTTTTCAGCGTAACGCGCTACAATCTGCAAAATCCGCTGATTGCGTGGCGCAGTTTGCTTCTTGCCGCATCGAAAAATACGGACGAATTGAACGCGAAAATCTTGGTTCAGAATTCAAATGCTTTATTAACATCTTACGGAATTTCAGACGCGGAAACTTTTTTGAGCGCGGTTGATTCGGAAATTTTAACCGTAAATTTCGACGCAGAAGGCGAAAAATCAATCGTGATTGTTCAAATTAAAGACGCGGAAAATCTAAAAAAATCAATCATTGGCATAAATTTCAAAAAGCCGTCCGACAAAATCCAAAATGCAGAAATTTGGCATTCGGAAGATAGATTGACGGCGGCAATTTTCTACGAAAACCGTCTAATTTTAGGTGAAGCGGAAGGTGTTGTAACTTCGTTGCAAATGAAACTGCACGGACAAAATTTCACCATAAACCCGTCGTTCAAATCTTTTTCGGAAAGCAAAGCAGTTGCCGTAACTTCGGGGAGCGAAACGAACTCGTCAGAAAAAATTGTTGATTTCCTGACAGATTTGAAAGACGAAAACGCACGAATTACCACACATTTTTTCACCGAAACACGCTTTAACGAAAAAGGTTTCGAGCGCAAAACCGTTTCCGATTTCGGTTTAATCGGCGATATTATTGGGCGATTTAATGAGTAATAAATGTCTTGAGTTGCAACATTTATTACTTTCGGAATAGGTAATAGCTGATAAGTGATAAGTGATAGCTTAAGAAGTTTCGTTTCGCGCACACGAGCAAAATTCAGCGATTCTGAAGATTTTGGTTCTCCAATTATTTTCGCTTCGCTTTTCGTTTCAAATTCTTTACGTTGCGCTCAATCCAATTTTCGGCTTCGGTAAAATACAAAAATTTGCGTTCATCGCGGCGAAATGCGGGCGTGTGGCTGTAACGTCTGCCGTTTTGGTGAATTGTCGGGTGAAAAATGTGAAGCATTTCGTGAAAGACGACGTATTCGACAACGTATTTCGGAACATTTTTATCGTCCAGGGATTTGCTTATAATAATTGTTTCGTGAGTTGCATCGTGGTGTCCGAGAATTCTGTAAGTCTTGCGCGTTGACCAGCTTAACACGGGTTTCGGAATTTTGTTTTGAAAATATATTTGATTAATTTTCTCGAAAATTCCGTTCAAATCATAAAATTCACCTTTCGAGGAAGTAATTATTTTTTTACCTCTCGTGCGTTTGTTTTCTTTGGCTTGAGCTTGAATTTCACTTGTTTTGATGAAGTTTGAATAGACTTCACGCGCCTGTGGCGGAATTCGTTTTCGCAGGAGTTTAGCGACCAAGATAAACGCCAAGCCTTTGTGCGAATTCAAAGGCATTTTGCGACAAACTTCGGCAATTCGCACAAAAACCTTGCCGTCGCGGACACGAATCGTGTGATTGATGCCGATGTAATTGTAAAATTCAACGGAAATTTCAGGGGTTTTACGTTTTGAATCAAAAACGGTAAAGGCTTCTTCGTAAAAAATTCTAATTTGTTCCAGATTTTCAGACATTGACAAATATATTTTGTCGCATCGCCGCCCGAAGCGCAAAGATTCTTCGGCAAATAAAATCGCATTGGTTTGTTAATCTTGGTTTAACGAATAAATCTTGACATCAACTACGCAAAAATGATATTCGTTTTAAAGAGCAAAAGTATCCGAACTTTTGCACAAAACTCACGAAATTCAAAATGGCTGTCCGCGATTCAAATTCTAAAACGGAGAAAAACCTTAATTTCCCCGACTTGCGCGGGCAGATAATTCTTTCGGCAATTATTGGCGAACATCTCGTTACGAGTGAACCTGTCGGCTCGAAAACTTTGGCGGAAAAATTTTCTACACATTCGGGAATGAGTTCGGCAACGATTCGCAATGTGATGAGCGACCTCGAAGAAAGAGGGCTTCTCGAACAACCGCACACTTCCGCCGGACGAATTCCGACCGATAAAGGTTATCGGTTTTATGTTGATAATCTGCTCGGTGTTTTGAGTCTTTCCAACGAAGATTTGCGGTTTATCGGCGATGAATTCGGTTTTTTGGAAAGCGAACTCAAAGATTCACCCGATAGATTAATGGAACGCACTTCACAGCTTCTCTCGGCTCTTTCAAATAATGTCGGCATTGTCGTTTCGCCGTCTCTGGCGAATGATAAATTGCAGCATATCGAATTCGTAAATCTTTCCGATAGAAGAATTTTAGTCGTTTTGGTTTCCGCACCGAATATTGTTCACAACAAAATTATTCGCGTCAAAGAAGCCTTTTCGACTGAAGATTTAGACCGCACGGCGCGATATTTGAACACCGAATTTGCGGGCAAAAGTTTGGCGGAAATTCGGGCGGAAATTTTGAAACTGATGCACGAAGAACGCACGCTTTTCGATAAAATGCTACAAACGGCAATAATTCTCTGCTCACAAAGCATCGAAAATGAAGCCGATAAACTCGGCGAAGTTTATGTTGACGGAGCATCGAATATTTTGACAAAGCGCGATTTTACCGATTTAAAAAGTTTGAGCGAATTGCTCAAAACTTTTGAAGAAAAATCACGTCTGATGCAAATTCTGAACGAATGCGTTTCTCAAGTCGGGACGGCAAAAGGAAATGTTCAGGTCGTTATCGGCGCGGAAAATCCGGCATCGCCTCTGCAAAATTGCACTTTGATAACTGCTCCTTACCGCATCGGCAACACGGCGGCGGCAATCGGAAGTTTGAGCGTTTTGGGTCCGACACGGCTCGAATATGCTCGCATCATCTCGATTGTCGGATATGTTGCCAAAATTCTCGAAAAACATCTGACAAAAGAATTCCCCAATCTTTAAAATGAATTCAGAAAACACAGCAAATATGGAAGATTTTACACACGAAATCAGCGCGGACGATTCGACTTCAGTTGATGACTTTATCAAGCAACTCGAAGCCAAAGAGCGCGATTTGCATATTTCTTCCGAATTGGTCATCGAAATTGATGAAGCCGATTTTGACGACACGAATCCGAATTTTAAAATTACCGAAAAAAACCCGCAGATTCCGAAACCGCAAAATACCTCTGAACTGCACAGTTCCTTTCCGCCCGCAAATTCATACACCAATCAATTTAATACGGTTGACGGCGAAAAGATAAAATTGCGTGAACAGGTTTCAAAACTCGAAGCCGATTGCGCCCAACTGACTGACAGTTTGCGTCGCCGTCAGACGGATTTCGATAATTTCAAAAACCGTGTCGAACGCGAACGAAGCGAAACTTTTACCAATCAAATCGGCAATTTGGCAACTCAGATGTTACCCGTTCTCGATAATATGAATCGCGCCCTCGAATTTGCCGAACGCCGCAACGAAGCAAGTAGCGCGGATTTTCACGAATTTTTTCAAGGCATTGTCCTTGTCAATCAGCAATTAAACGAAGTTTTAGGTGAAATGGGCGTTTCTCCGGTTCTTGCCGTGGGCGAACCGTTTGACCCGCATTTACACGAAGCGGTGGCAACCGAAGAAACTGAAATGTATCCTCCAAACACAATTATTAGCGAATTTTTGCGCGGCTACCAAATCGGCAGTCGTCTAATCCGTGCGGCAATGGTCAAGGTTGCCGTATCTCCCAAACCCGATGCTGAAAAAATGTTTTCCGATGATGATTTAGCCGTTATGGATAAACTTTTTGAAGCTGAGTAATTTTCCTTTTATTACACACCGAAAGGATTTTTTTAATCTGTTTGAAAACCTGTATTTGCCCGCAGGCAAATAATAAAAATCGGTTTTCAATTATTCCCCGATAAAAATATATGAGCAAAGTAATCGGTATAGATTTAGGCACGACCAACTGTTGCGTTTCAGTCCTCGAAGGCGGCACGGTGCAGATAATTTCTAACAAAGAAGGCGGTAGAACTACGCCGTCGGTTGTCGGTTTTACGGAAAAAGGCGAAAAACTCGTCGGGCAGATTGCCAAACGTCAAGCCGTAACCAACGCGGCAAATACGCTCTACGCCGTCAAACGGCTGATCGGGCGCAAATTCGATTCACCGGAAGTTGAAAAAATGCGCGAAAACGTGCCGTTTGAAATTTCGGAAGCTCCGAACGGCGACGCACATATTCGCGTTCTTGACCGCACCTATTCACCGCCGGAAATTTCAGCAATCGTTTTGCAGAGACTCAAGCTCGCGGCGGAAGAATTCTTGGGCGATAAAATCTCTGAAGCTATTATTACCGTTCCCGCTTATTTCGACGATATGCAGAGACAAGCGACCCGCGATGCCGGAAAAATCGCCGGTCTCGAAGTCGAACGCATTATCAACGAACCGACCGCCGCCGCACTCGCATATGGTTTCGACAAGCAAAAAAGCGAACGAGTTGCCGTTTATGACCTCGGCGGCGGAACATTCGATATTACAATTCTCGAAATTAACGACGGCGTTTTTGAGGTTCTTTCAACTTCGGGCAACACATTTTTGGGCGGCGAAGATTTTGACCAACGTATAATTAATTGGCTCGTTGATGATTTTCTAACTGAACACAGCATCAACCTGCGTGAAGATCGGCTTGCCCTCCAACGTATGAAAGAAGCTGCGGAACGCGCCAAATGCGAACTTTCTTCGGTTTCGGAAACAACAATTAATCTGCCGTTTATCGCCGCCGGAGTAAGCGGACCGAAACACATCAACACAGTTTTAACGCGCACAAAATTTGAAGAATTGGTGCAGGATTTGGTTGAATCTTCGGTTGAACCTTGCCAAAAAGCTCTGTGGGACGCGAAACTTCAGCCGTCGGATATTGATAAAGTTATCCTTGTCGGCGGACAGACGCGCTCGCCGATTATCGCCAAAACCGTGGCGGAAGTTTTCGGCAAACCGCCTTCATCGGAAATCAATCCCGACGAAGTTGTGGCAATGGGCGCGGCGATTCAAGGCGGCGTTTTGACGGGCGATGTGAAAGATATTGTGTTGCTCGACGTTTTGCCTTTGTCGCTCGGACTCGAAACTCGCGGCGGGTTGTTTGTTAAATTAATTTCGCGCAATTCGACGATTCCGCTCAAAAACAATATGACATTTACGACCGTCGTTGATAATCAGCAATCGGTCGAAATCCATATTTTACAAGGCGAACGTGAAGTTTGCAGTGGTAACAGAAGTCTTGCAAAGTTTGAACTCGTCGGCATTCCGCCTTCGCCCAGAGGAGTTCCGCAAATTGATGTTGCCTTTGAAGTTGACGCAAACGGCATTGTCAATGTTTCGGCAAAAGACAAAATGACCGGACTCGAACAGGCAATGCAAATTACGCCTTCATCGGGACTTGCGCCGGACGAAATTGACCGTTTGATTATGGAAGCCGAAACTTCCGTTGAATCAGACCGCACCGCGAAAGAATTGATTATGCACCGCAATCGGCTCGATTCGCTCGTCAAAAACACGCGCAAAGCAATGAGCGAGTTCGGAAAATCTCTCTCGCTCGAACAGCAACAGGAAATCAACAGTGTTCTGAGCGAAGCTGAGACCGCACTCACTTCAAACGAAGAAGTCGTTTTGCAAGATGCACTTGCCAAAACCGAAGACGCGGCGAATAAATTAACCGAAGCTCTGATGGTTGCCGCCTAAAAACATTTATCGTTTATCATTTATCATTGAGCAATTTCGGATAAATGATAAACGATAATGCTTGAATAAAGTCGAAATTTATCGCAAAATAAAAACTAACGTCAGTTCAATCGAATTGGGCTGGCGTTGTTGTTTGCACATTTGGAATTTAAGATTTGCAATGACGAGTTTATGAGTAAAAGAGATTATTACGAAGTTTTAGGCGTTTCGCGCAATGCGGACGATGCCGAGATAAAGAAAGCCTACCGCAAATTGGCGATTGAGCATCATCCCGACAAAAATCCCGATAATGCGGCGGCTGAGGAAAAATTTAAAGAAGCGGCTGAGGCTTATTCGGTGCTTTCCGACGCGCAAAAACGGGCGGCTTACGACCGTTTCGGACACGCGGCGGCGGGCGCGGGCGCAGGCGGTGCAGGTTTCGGCGGCGGCGCGGGCTTTACCGATTTTCAATCCATTTTCGATATGTTCGATTTGGGCGAAATGTTTGGCGGACAAAGCCGTTCATCGAGCCGAAGTTCGGCACAGCGCGGCGCGGATTTGCGTTACGATTTGGAAATCAGTTTGGAAGAAGCGGCGACCGGCAAGGATATGAAGCTGAAAATTCCGCGTCTTGAAACTTGCGAAGAATGCGACGGCAGAGGCGCGGAAAAAGGCACAGAACCCGAAACTTGCATCACTTGCAACGGAAGCGGACAAACGCGCTATCAGCAAGGCTTTTTCGCGGTGATGCGAACTTGCGGAAACTGCGGCGGACGCGGACAAATCATCAAATCGCCGTGCAAAAAATGTCGCGGCGCGGGACGCACGGAGAAGGAAAAAAACATCGAAATAAAAATTCCTGCCGGAGTCGAAACCGGCTCGCGTCTGCGCGTAATGCACGAGGGCGAATCGGGCATCGGCGGCGGCGGCACGGGCGATTTATACGTTGTTATTCACGTTGCCGAACACGAAATCTTTGAACGGCAAGGCGCAAATCTTTATTCAGCCGTGCCGATAACCTTTGCCCAAGCCGCGCTCGGCGCAGACATCAAAGTCCCGACGCTCGACGGCGAAGAAGAACTGAAAATTCCCGCCGGAACACAAACCGGCACGATTTTCCGCGTCAAATCTCAAGGAATGCCCGCACTCGGCGGCAAAGGTCGCGGCGATTTATTCGTCGCCGTAACGCTGATTACGCCGAAAACCTTAACCAAAGAACAGCGCAAATTATTGGAACAACTCGCCGAAATCGAAGATATGGATTTCAAAGACTCTTCGTTTATGGACAAAGTGCGGAACATTTTCGGATAAACTCCGATTAGTTTTAGAAACCGCAAAAGCACACAAAAGTTCACGAAAAATCTTAGTATTTTGTGAACTTTTGTGTG
>CAZJQP010000108.1:0-15230 GCA_964548225.1 uncultured Blastocatellaceae bacterium
ATGGTTGAGCGTTTTGACACACTCCTTGACAGTCGTGTTTCTGCCTTTTTTGCCATATGCTCATTCAAAATATGCTCTAGGTAAAATCACAAAAAAAAGGAGCGAAATCAATCGCTCCTTTCTATTTTTGCTGCGTTTTCGCTAAATTATTTCAGCGAAGCCGAATCAACGCGGAAGGTCGTGATTAGCGAACTATCCGTTGTTGAACGGAATTGAATCCGCACGGTTTGACCTTTGTATGCCGCCAAGTTTAGCGATTTTTGTGAATAAGTTGTAGAAGATGTTGTCTTATTCAAATTGCTGTATGTTGCCGGCGTTGCCAAAAGCGTTCCCGAAGTGTTGCGGACTTCGACAAACAATTTATCGTATTGTGTAGTCGTGGTCGTTTCAGCAGAAGTTACATTGAGCCAGAAGGTCAATGTGCCGGTTGCCGTCGAAGGAATCGTAACGGTTTGATACGATTGTCCGGTTCGGCTGTTAGCTGTTCCGAAATAGATATATCCCGTTCCGGCTTGCGGCGAACTTCCGTTGGCAACGTAGAAATAACCTGTTCCCGAACCAACCCAAGGACTTGCACTTCCTTCAAAACCACCGTTGACCAACAATTCCGTGCCGCCGCCCGGTGTCGGTGTCGGTGTCGGCGTTCCGCTTGAAGGACACGAACCAACTCCAACCGCACACCAACCTTGTGCAACTGTCGTGTATTGTGCGCTCGTCGAACCGAATAAATCGGTTGCCGCGTTCAAAGTCGCTGTTCTTGCGCCGGCAAAATTCGTGCTGGAAGTCATATAGGTCGTCAAAGCACGATACCAAATTCTTTCCATTGCGCTTGTGCCGATTCCGGTAACGGCAATGCCGCTGACACGGTTCGTGCCGCCTGCCGCCATCAGATAGAAAGCGTGGTTGGCAATACTTGAATTTGTATGAACGCCGCCACTGTCAGCCGTTCCCGTGTAGCGAATGCTGTAATGGTCAGGATCGCCAAGCGAGTTCGGATTGCTCATCGAACGAAGCGAATCGCCCGCCGTTCCCGGTGTGTAGCAATCTTCACCGATTTTCCAAGTATCCGCCGAAACCGTTCCGCCGTCCGCACGAAGCTCAACCATTGCTCCGAAAATATCGGAAGTCGCTTCGTTTAATGCGCCCGATTCGTTGGCGTAAGTCAAATTCGCCGTGTATTCGGTAACGCCGTGCGACATTTCGTGTCCGGCAACGTCAATCGTCGTCAGAGGTGAAAACGTCGAACCGTCGCCGTCTCCGTAGCTCATTTGGTTGTTATACCAGAAAGCATTGTTGTAGCGTCCGCTCGTGCCGAAATGAACACGCGAAACAACCATCGCAATTCCGCCGACAGCCGAAGTCGTCGTTCCCGGACCGTAGTTTCCGTTAATGCCGTTGCGATTGTGAACTGCCTGATAATAGTCGAATGTTTGCGCCGCGCCGTAATGCGCGTCAACTCCGGCGCGTTGAATCGTTGTATTCCAAACGTCGTCCGTGTCCGTGTAGCGCGATTGTGTGCCGCCCGTTCCGCTATTTTCGTTGCCGGTCGAGTTCATATTGAAAGTTCCCATCCGTCGGGTGGTGTCTTCCATATAATATGTCGCGCCGGAAACGGTGGTCGAAATATTCACCGTTCCGCTGTAAAGCGAACTTCCCGTGCCGGTTTTCAAATTGTTGTATTCAAAAACTTTAACGCCCGAATGCGCGTCAATAAAAATAACCGGAGCAGATGTATCGTCCGAACCGTCAATGCGCGGAATTTCAACGCGATAAACCAAATAATCTTGGACTTCGCCGCGATAAACATACAATTCAACCGTCGGATTGTCGGTCATTTTCGCACGACTCGAATCTGCGCTGACCGCATATCTCAATGCCGCTTTTTCGCCAAAACTGGGCTGTGTTGAAACAACTGCAAGATTTTCTTTCAAACTATCCGTAATTGTTGAGAGCGAACCGTCTGATTTCAAATGGACAATGGCTTCGCCTTCCCAGACAGGAACACCTTGATAAGTTTGACGCACCTTTGTATGCGCCATTCTGAGTTCATCAATTTCAACTTTTGAAACCTGATACTCGTCAACATTTCCGATTGCTCTCTGCGACGATTGTCCGCGCAAGATTTCAAGACTGATGCCTTTTGCTCTTTCTAATTCGTCTTGTGTGCCGTTCTCGAAAATGGTTTTGCCCGCTTGTGCTTTGTTGCCGATAAAAATAAAGACAACCGAAGCCGCCAAGACAAACAATGCTGTAATTCCTAAAATTTTTTTCACGCTTATATCTCCTATGGGATTTTAATTTTCTAATTTAATTTGCCGATAATATATCAAGCCGGAATGAATAAAAATACATAATAGCCAAGAAAAATCTTGATTTTCCCTTCGGAAAAGCGTATTTCAAGATTCTGAAATTTTGGGGACAAATTGATAAAATGATTTCCAACAATTTAAGGAAAGTGTATGAATTGTAATCATCAAAAATTATTGTGTCAACTATAAATAGTCAAAATGAACAAATAACCGAACAGTTTTTTACAACGAACGACATTGGCAAGATTTTTTCTTGGAATGATATTTCAGAAATTCACCGCACTCGCAACGGAATTCATCAAAAAAACGGACAACTGATTTCACTGCTCACCGATTTCGGCAAAATCAATTCGTGCTATCCCGATTTTCACGGCGACACGCAAAATACGATTTTTTATACCGGCGCAGGAAGACGCGGCGACCAAAAACTTGATGTTTGGAATAAAGCGATGCTGGCAGCAATCGAATCTGAAAAAAGAGTGCCGCTTTTTTGTAAATTAAAAGTCAGCGCGTGGCAATTTTTGGGTTTTTGGCAGGTTACGCAAGGAAATTTTATTTTTGACGAAAAGACGAATAGAATGATTTGGAAATTCAAATTGGAAAAAGATGTTAGAAATTAGAAAAGCAAACGAACCGGATAAACCCGAAATTTGGGAAATAATTAAAGAAGTTATTTCCGGCGGCGACAGTTATATTTTTTACCCGAACACTTCGCGCGAAAAAATGCTCGAATATTGGTTTGCGGAAGATAAAAAAACTTATGTTGCTACCTTGGAAAATAAAATCGTCGGCACATTTTTCATCAAAGCCAACCAACCGGATTTGGGTTCGCACATCTGCAACGCCGGATATATGGTTTCATCGAACGCCAAAGGCAAAGGCATCGGCAGAAAAATGGCAGAATTTTCGCTTGTTGAAGCGCGTGAACTAGGTTACAAAGCGATGCAGTTTAACTTCGTCGTCAAATCAAACGAAATTGCGGTAAAATTATGGCTTGCGCTCGGCTTTGAAATCATCGGCGAAATCCCCGAAGCATTTCAGCATCAAGATTTAGGCTTGGTGAACGCATTGATTATGCATCGCAAACTTTAATCGCAAAAAACCAACACCGCTTCATCATAAATCGCCGCCCAGAGATAAAAATCTTTGAGTTGTTCAAATTCTTCTTTCAAATAATAAAGTTGATCGTTGTCGCTGTCATCGCCGCGAATTTTATAAACTCCGGCTTCGCGCATTTTCGGCGGATTCCAATTTTCTTCGAGCGAATCGGTTTCAATCTGCCCGAAAAGCGTAGAAATTTCTTTAACTTCCTGCGGATTCAAAAAGCGCACGGGAACGCCTTGCGGCAAAACAGCATTTCCGCCGAGTTTTTCGCCGCCGTGAATAGCGCGGTGAATCAAATCCGCTTCATCGTCAACCTCATTATTTCGGCGAATTTCCGACAAAAGATAATGCAGCATATCCCAACGTCTGCCCAAATCACATTCGCGGTTTTCGATGCCCGAATGTTCATTCCGAATCAATTTTGCTTCGCTTGCAAACTCCGCAAATTCGACATTTTCGCCATAATATTGCAAATTTTCATCGGAAATCTCTTTAAATCCGTGAATATTGAGCGAAACTGCCACAGTTTCACTTTCTGCAACCTTTTTCAATAAACTGCTATCGGCTGGAATTGCTTGATAGCTCATATCTAATCCCATATTTTAATTAACCTTTGCCCGATAATAAAATATCACGGCAAGCAAAATTCCCGATGTTACAATGCCGATTGATTGCCCGATAATGATTGTCCAATCCATTTTCAAAACGCCGTGAATCGTCCATAAAACATACGCCGCAAAGCCTAATCCGAAATGCAGAATCGAAATACTTTCAACCGATTTTGTTTGGTGAATTTTGCGGATTTGGCTTGGAATGCCGATAACTTTGACGGAAATCGTTGTTATCACGGTTAAGATCGAAATTATTTGTTCAAAACTCATCTTTACTTTTAACGGAAAGCTGTAATCGTGTAATGTCCGACTTCAAAAGGATTCGCATCAATCCGCCTATCGTCTTTATCCCAATTTGTGAAAGTTCCGTGTTCATTAGGTTCTTCTTGATAAAACGGGTTGATAATTCCGTATTCATCGCGTTTGCTTCGGAGATAAATATGATGTCCGATTCTGGCGAGTAGTGCGTGGTGTTCAAAAATTTCCGCAGAAGAATCGGAATTACTTTGTTCCAAAATCACATCACATCCCGAATCGCTACCGATCAACATTTCACAGCCATTAACTCCAACTATTCGTTCATCTCCCGTTTCATTATTAACTATTGTAATCCTCATTTTTGCCAATCTCCTTCAATCTCCAGCATCATTCCGCGCTGAAATCCGCAAACACGAAACTCTACATCTTTCTCGACAAAATCTTCCAACGGCAATTTGACATCCCGTAGTAGTAGTAGTAGTAGTGAGCGTTCTTTTCCGAAAGGAAAATGCGAATCTTTATAAACTGTCGCTTCTCCCGAATCTTTCCAACCAAATTCCAATAATTCTTTTGTCCGATTCGGGTTAGCTGTTGCCACCGAAAAAGCGTATTTATTTTCAACTTGATAACGCAATCGCACAGAATCAAATTTCTCTTTCAAACCGCATTTGCGAAATTCTGGATGAATCACGAGGCGCGAATAAAACAAAAAAGGTCTTGCGGACGGAAGCGAAACATCAGCAAAAATTTGCGGATACGGTAACTCATTGACATCATTGATGATCGCCAACCGCGCCGCCGCAATAATTTTCCCATTCTCATCAAACGAAACCCAATGAATTGCCGTTTCATCCAATTTATCAAAAAATCCGTTTGGATAAGTTTCCCGATTGATATTGGCAGGAGACGGCGAATTTTCCCACGCATAGACACGCAAATCGAAAATCTCTTGGAGTCGAGATTTGTCGGTTAGGATTTGGGGTTCGGTAAAGATTTTCATTTTTTTACCTTCGCGTGAGCAAACTTTTCGGCGCGTCTGCTGGTTCGCAACACGCCAGACAGATTGATTTGTTTTTTAGCGCATAAATCAGCAAATATAATTGTTCTTCTCTGCCCGGTTCTTGAATAAAAATTGCTACTTCGCCTTCGCCTTCGGTTTTTGCGCCCGTGATTGATTGCGCATCGGGAAAACGCTTTTTGAATTTATCCATAAAAATCTTTTGGCGTTTCAGATTAACCGCGGCGGTTTCGGTTTTGCCGGGCGAAAAGACGACTTTTATTAGTAGATTCGGATTATTGCCGCGTTCCATTTGCAATCCTTCGAGATGCAAACCGTTTAATTCGCAAGCCGACGCATTTGCCTTAACGACATTTTGCGGCACGGGCAGACGATATTCAGCGGTTAATTCGGGTTTCGGCGCGTCTGCGTCCGGCGGTTTCAGCCAAAATTGCAAAAAGGTGCGTGAACTTTTTTCGCCCGAAACTATTGTTACACGCGACGGATCATATTTTCTCCACTTGATAGAATCTCTGACAACACGCTCGACACGCGCTTGTTCGGCTGAGGTTTTCGGGAAAATGAAAATGTAACCTTGCGCCGCCGGGTTGTTGTTGAGTTCAAGATAAAAAGAATCCATTCGCGCCTTTACTTCGCCCTGCGTGATAAACGGAAATTCGTCAATTAATATTGCCTTGCGTTTTTCGGTTTCAATCGTGCAGGAAAATTTGCGCGTTTCATCAAAAACATTGCCAAGTTCGACGGTTGCCGTAATTTTCTGTTCGATTCCGGCGGTTGTTTGCACGGTAATTTCCGCAGTTCCTTGTCCCGAAACGATTTCGCTACCGCCGGAAAGCGTCCAAATATATGTCGGCGTTTTGGTCAGCGGCGTTCGCGTGCCGATAAAAAATTGCGTCTGTTCGCCCGCCGAAACCTTGCGCGGCGCGTCCATACAACCGATTAAAAACACCGGCTGACTTTGCGCCGAAACATTGGCGCATATAAAAAGTAAAAAAAACAAAACTGTCCATTTAATTTTAATTTCTTTCATATTATTTATTCGGTTTGCGACGCGGTGCGGCTTCCATTTTATCGCCTTTCGACACGAAAATTCTGTCCGTTCCGCGCTCGGACGAATCGTTTATCTCGCCGTTTGGCGAATATGCCATCCACTCGTTATCTTTCATCGAGATAATGGTCAATTTCTGCTGAAAATCGCTTAAATTATAATAGACAATCTCGTTCGTAGTTAACATTGCAATCAATAAATTCCGGTTTTCGTCAATCGCTACACTTTGCAGATTGTCGTCAAAATTCAGTTTGCGCGTCTGTTTGCCCGATGTGTCGAAGAAAAAAATTCCGCTCAAAGAATGAGTAACGTAATTTTTACCGTCAGCAAGCCAAATCCGGCTTTCGCCCGTGCGAAAATTATCACGCCGAACATACTCGCCGCTTTTGGTTTGATACAACCACGTTCCGCCGCTGTAAGTAATACCCAATAAATCGTAAGTCGAAGTGTAATTGTGATTTGACGGATAAAAGACGTTTCTGATTTCTTCATTCGGCTTTATCGTGCGGACGAGTTCGCCGCTCGAAAGATTGAAAATTCGTGCTTCTTTTGAATATGTCGTTCCCGTTCCGAAACCGTCCAGCCAATAAGTCGAAACGGCAATTTCATTTGATTTCGGATTGATGTCAGCGGCTTGAAAACCCGAACCGTTCAAGCCTTGTTTCAGATAATCGGTAACAAAAGGAATCGTTATTTTATTCTTCAATGTCATCGAATTACGGTCGTAAATTTCAAAAAAACCTTCTTTTGAACCCGTATTGTTCGGCACAAACGGCTTGCCGCCAAAAGCAATCAGCGAATCTGTCGAAACAATTCGGTCAATGTCATAACTTAAATTCAGAATCATTTTCTCCTGCCGCGTCGTCGTGTTCAGCAAAAAAACTTGTGTCTGCTTTGAATTTCGGTCTTCGAAAACGGCAATAAATTGGTCTTCGGAACTACGCAATTTTACTAATCTATTTACATTCGGCTTATTGAAGGCAAAAATTTTACGTCCGTTTTGAGTGTTCCAGACGTGAATGCCGAGTTCGTCCGCTGAAAGATAATAGCCGTTTTTCTTGTCCGTGTAGCCGACAAACGGAATGACCGCCGTGCCTTGAATATCATCAATTTCATTCCAATTTGTGCTGTCGAGAACTTCGATGCGATCTTGATAAATCTGATAAATCTTCGCGCCATCGGGCGAAAATTGATAAAAAGCGGACGTTAATCCTTGATTATTGCGAACCATTTGATTGGTTTCAAAATTCGCCATCACGACCGGCTGATTTTCGCCGCCGCCCCAACCCGGCAAAACAAAAATCGGTTTTGTCGGATGCGCCACAAGAGCTTTCCCGACTGTCTGCATTCGTTGTTGTTTCAACGTCCATGTTGCCGTGTCCCAAACGCTCATTACGCCTTTGTTGTCTGCCGCGGCAATGTATTTTCCGTTGCCAGTTTGCGCGATGCCGTGCGCCCAATCAACGCCTGAAAGTTTTCTCGAAACCGTTAAATCTGCGACATTCCAAACCGTCATTTCGGATTCTCTTGACTGTGCCGTAATTAAATATTTATCGTCTTTCGACCACAATACACCACGCGGATAATTGTTGCCCAGCATCCGCACGGATTTGATATTTCTTTTTTGTTCAAGGTCATAAATAATCAACCGTGCATTCCCCATTGCCAAAGCGATTTTATTACTGAACGGATTCCAATCGAAACCGTCAATTTCAGTTCCGAGCGGATTTTGCGCGACAACTTGTCCGGTTTGCACATCGTAAATTAACAGAGCGGTCGTTATCGAACCGCCGACTTCTCTGAAATTGGAAGCCGTCGCTAAATATCTGCCGTCGGGCGAAAATTTACGAACTCCGCCGCCGCGTCCGAAATCTCTGATTTTGATTTTCAGACGCGCATCCCACAACTGCATCGGCGCATTACCGACCGCCAAATAATTTCCGTCCGGCGAAATGGCAAACGTCGTGTCGGTATTCAAAGCGGCGGTTGTAATCAGAGTTTGTTTGTTGATATTTGCAATCGGCACGACTTCGATACGACGGTTGCGGTTTCGTGCGCCATCGAGACTTTCGGGAACAATCAAGTTTTCCGAACCGTAGCCGATGGATTTCAGACGTTCGAGCGGAATTTTATGCACACGGTTGAGATACGCCACAATCGCATCGGCGCGGCGAAGCGAAAGTGTTTTGTTTGAAGTTTCGCTGCTGTCGGTATGACCTTCGATGGAAAAAATGTAAGAATCTGCGCCTTTTTCGCTCAAAACGCGGGAAAGTTGCGCTAGTTTTTCCGTGTCACTCGAAGGGATTTGGTCTGAATTTTCCACGAAATTGATTGAAAATTTATAGCTTTTGCCGTAAGTCGTCTGCCAATGTTGCAAAAACGGATTGTCGCGGTAATAATTCGCGGCTTTTTCTTCGCGGTTAATAAATCCTTCGATTTCACGATGGCGGTCAGTAAAATAGGCTTCGTTGATGTCGCCGTTTGCCCGCTGAAAACTTTCAAGTTCGTTCAAAACCGTTTCGGCGGCACGAAACTTTCCTGAGTTTTTCAAAGTTTGGTAAAGCCCGATGAGCAGAATATTTTTATCACCGCCTTTGCTCAAATACGTTCGATAAAGTTTTTCAGATTTTTCATACTCGAAAGTAATGTCTTTGTATAAATCCCAAGCCAAATCACGCGCATTTATCGTTTCGTCTCTGAGCGTGTAAGAATTTTGAATCGCTTCTTGAAAATATTGTTCGGCAAGTTTTGTGTCGGCGGTGCGATACGCCATTTCGTTCAAAAGTTTATGATTATTCGGCAAAATTTCGTTAGCTTTGACTAAAAAATTCCAAGGCTCTTTCGATGTTCCTGCCCAATCGAGTTCGCGCATCAAACTGTAAATTTTAATTGCCGTTTCCGCCGTCGGTTTCCGGCGAAAAGCCTGACTATAAAATTCGAGTGCCGCGCTGTTCGATTTGAAAATGTCTTTGGCGACATCGCCCAAATAAATCAAAGGTGCGTCAGACGAAGGATTTTTCGTCGCATACTCTTTAACAATATCCAAATAACCGACGCGCACCGATGAACTCGTTTCATTCGTTGAAAGTTCACGAAGCCGCAAATTCGTCAGCCGCTCATAAACCTCAAAACTCTTTCCTTCCTTTTCGATTGCCCGCAAATAAAATTGTTCGGCTTGGCGAAAATCACGGTCGCCGTATTGCGTGTGAAGTCCACGCACGAAATCGAAAATAAAAACATCACTGCCAATTTTTTGTTCCCATCTTTTTAGAAATTCGTCTGCTTTTTGTTTGTCGCTCAAATCGTCTCGATAAATAAAATATGCAAATCTTATTGCCGAATAACTGTTAAATGAAGCGTCTTTTGATAAAAGGTTTTCATACGCGACAATTTTTTCCTGAATATTTTCTTTACCCGTCAAAACACCGGGCAAATTGTGAAGTGCAGGTAGGAAATTGGGATATTTCGCCAAACATTCTTTGTAAAGCCGCATTGCTTCCGTCGTTTTATCTTCATAACTTGCCAACCAAGCCTTTGAAAACATTCCTTCGGCAGATAAAGGATATTTGCCTTGTAGATAACTTCGGACAATTACTTTTTCCGTCGTGCTAGTCGTATCGAAAAAATTTTCGAGCAGTAATTTTTCCGGCGATTTGCCGTCGTAGGACGAAAGATTTTGTCCGAAAGCGTTGAACGAAAGAATTAAAATTGTCAGTGTAAATATTATTTGATGTTTCATTTTTTTTCTCCTCAAGATATTTCAAACGCGGAAGTCAAAGCCGGAACAACGGCACAAAGATTCTTTGTGTTAAGCGAGCCGATAAGCGAGAGATTTTCGCAAAATTGTTCCGAATATTTTAGAAATTAACGCTCCGAGTGTAATCTTTTTCGCCGAAAAAAACATTAAAATTTGCTAATTTTTTCCTAATTTTGCTAAAATTACGGCAAAAGGCTAAATTCTCGATTCCAAAAATCAATGCCGCTGCTGAATTACAAATTCAATAATTTCACGTTTGCCCCGAACGAGGAAAAACTTTGCAAAAACGGTGAAGAATTAACACTCAATCCGAAAACTTTGCGCGTCTTGTCGCTTTTGCTCGAAAACGCCGGAAATGTTGTTACAAAAGAGGATTTTTTTGACAAAGTTTGGACAGATAGTTTTGTCGAAGACAATAATCTGACGGTCGCAATCGCGGCGATTCGCAAGGCTTTGGGCGAAACGAAACAGACGAAATTTATCCAAACCGTGCCGAAAAAAGGTTATCGTTTTGTCGCCGAAATCGAGAAGTTCGATGCGGAAAACGAACCGAAAATCTCTGAAAAACAAAACTTTTTCGCGGCTTTTGCTTCGCGCAAGATTTTGATTTTTATCGGACTGGCGTTATTGATTTTTTCCGTCGGCGCATATTGGCAAAGCCGTCCCGTAAAACCTTCCGAAGCGTTTAATTCAATCGCCGTTCTGCCGTTTGCGGCGGAAAATGCTTCGCCCGATAATCAGATTTTTGCCGAAAAGTTGACGCAAGATTTGATTTTCAATCTTGGGCGCATAACCGACACGAAAGTTTCCGCCTTTGAAGCCGTCAGCAATTTCGATTCGGCAAACGCCGATTTCGCACTTGTTCGGCAAAATCTGAAAACCGACGGCGTAGTTATCGGTAAAATCCGCAGCAACGGCGACAAAACAATTCTCGAAATCGTCTTGCGCGATTTGCGAACGGGCGAAACGATTTTCAAGAACAATTATTCGATAAATTCACAAGATTTGGCGCAAACGCAATATCGTCTGGCGCGTGATGTCGGGCAAGAAATCGGCAAAAAAGAAACTCAAACCATAACCGCAACAACAAATTTTGAAGCCTATCAAAGCTATCTGCAAGCGCGTCATCACTTGAGCAAAGCAACCACCAAAGATTACGAAAAAGCTGTTGAAAATTTCACGAATGCGACCTTGAAAGACGCGCAATTTGCCGATGCTTATTCGGGTTTGGCAATCGCGCACATTCGACACGGCATCAATCTTTACGCGGCTTACGGCGTTTCGGCTTCGCAAAAATCTTTCCCGTCGGCGCGTGATGCCGCAAATCGCGCAATTGAATTAAATCCGAATTCCGACGAAGGTTTAACCGCGCTGGCAATCGTCAATTACCGCTATGATTTTGATTGGACAGCGGCGGAAAACAATTTCAAAAAAGCGATTCAATTAAACCCGAACAATTTCGCGGCGCGGCAGCGTTACGGCGAATTTCTGCATTTCGCCGGACGTTTTGACGAAGGTTTCGAGCAACAAAAAATCGCTCTTTCAATCGAACCGAACTCGGCGCGAATCTTAAACGAAATGGCTTTCGGCGCATATCTCGGACGGCGTTTCGACGAAGCCGTTTCCTACGCAAAAAACGCGCAATACATTGACAAATCAAACGCCGCCGCGCTCTACAACGCCAGCGAAATCTACGAACACAAAGGCGAACATTCCGAAGCGATGATTTTGTGGAAAGAAGCAATGACCATCGAAGCCGCCAATCGCCGTTGGATTGCCAACATCGAAAAATCGTTCCAAACCGACGGCTATCGCGGATTTGTCCAAGCCAAAACCACTTGGCTCGAACGCCTCGTCGAACAAGATTTCGTCTATCCCACAGATTTAGCCAAATGCCACGCCGCACTCGGCAACAAAGACAAAGCCCTCGAATGGCTCAAAAAAGCCGTCGAAGCAAAAGTCCCCGACATTTCATCAATCAAACACGCGCCCGCCTTCGACAATCTGCGCGACGACGCGCGTTTCCAAGATTTGCTCAAACGGATGAATTTTCCGCAATAATTGTTTGCATTTCTGTGTATGAAAAAAGAATTTTGAGTAGAAACGCAAAAAATACAGATAATTCATTAATTGCGCCAACTTAATTTTTCAATTCAAGTAAGCAGAGGAAAGTATGTATTTATACTTTTCCCGATTAAAAATTGTTTGATTTTCATTAGAAATATTCTCGGTAAAATTTTGGTCAAGTAATTTTTCATTCAATAATTCACGCAATTTAATCAGTCGTGGAATAGCTTCCGAATTTATCATCCGATTTTCAAGAATCACATCCGTTTCGGGAATTATCATATCAACCGTTTCATTTTCTTTCGTATAACTGAGATAGAGTTTTTTATCTTCCTCTTTGAATTTGAAGATGAAATTGGCTTCAGGAATATTCAGTAACATAAATTTATTAAGCACACTAATCTGTTCATCGGTAACTTTTCGATTTGTTTTGATTTTATCAACGACAGCTTTAAATTCTTTGAGCCGATTTTCGTTTTCCGAAACCCGCAAATTTTTGTGTAGTAAATAAGTGGCGAAGTTGTAGGAAAATAATTTATTATTCCTTAAAACTTTATTAAGTAACAAAGTTTTCTCTCTATCATTGGTATCTTTGAATGTAAGATAAGCTGTTTCCAATACAGCATTTCCCGAAATCAGAGATTGCTGTGCAATACTTTGCTCAGTTAATTGAATTAGTTTTTTAAGCCTGTTATTTTGAGCATTTTTAGCAATAAGGTGTTGGTCTGCCGTTTTTTGAAGGAAGTTATCTAATATTTCTGGTTTGAAAAACGGATCTGATTGAGCTATCTCGAAATAGGGACTATAAGTAATAAAAAACTCTGAAAACTGAATTAAAAACTCGTAGTTCAAATAGTCTTCATAGAAAGAAATATCAGAAGCCGAAATAGAGAGATTTAAAGTTTCCAACTTTTGAAAAGCCTCATCAGTTTTATAAGTGGTTGTTACCGGAAGCATCAAAGATAAATTAATTCTACTGAATTTATCTTTATTTTCGCTATTTCCTTCAATCGGATATATTTTCTTCAGCAAGTCTTTGGTCGGATTAAAAACTTCTCTTATCTCATACTCACGGACACGATTTGGGTCTCCGCTAGGAGCAAGCGAACCTAAGTGGAAGACAACATTTGTTTCACTTCTGGTAAATTCGGCTAATGCCTTCAAACAATAACCTGTTTCGGTAGTATAAAGTTTTACATAATCATTATAATTGACTAATTGAGTGTTTTTTCTAGCATTGTAATCTGAAAGACAGGCGGAATATTCCTTAAATAAAATTTCACCCGCGACATTTCGCAATTCGTCAATCTTCCAATCAATTTTATCTAATCTATCCGCAATTATTTGCAGAGAATTTGAAAGAGATTTATACATTTCAATGACATCGTTTCTAAATTTAACAATCGTATCTTTTATATCTCTGATTTGAAGTTCGATTTGTTCCAGTTTCTTATAAACTGCCTGAAGCATTTTGAATTCAGGACTTGGCTGAGGTTTCTTTGTTCCCCCCATTAAACTGCTTAATCCCTGAACAACGCTGATTGCGCCTGTATAATCTCCGGCATATACTCTTGCCGCGCCCCCGACTATTTGCGAAGTAGCTATCAAATAATGAAGAAATTTGCTGGCTTTTTTAGCATCTTCACCTTTAATAACACCTCTCTCAACCAACACCGGAAGCACACTTTCATTTGCAATATTTGAATATGTGGCAATTTTGTTGCTGACATCCACTATGCCTTCTGTGTCAACAATTTTTTGAAGTTTCTCGACTAATTCTGTTCTTTTAGTTTCTGAAAGACCTTTGCTGAAAATACTGTTTTTATCTTTTAGAGCTTCCAATTGCTGCGTAGGCTTCAGATTTTGAAAGGTGTATTTAGCCAAAATATCAATTTTTATCGAATTTTCTTTAATCAGTATTGAATGTTTATTTTGAATTTCGTTTAGCTTGATAACATTCGATTCGATAATAGAAACATTTTGCTGAAGATTTGTAACGTCCTTTCTCAAATTGGAAATATTTGTCTTGACGGTTGACATTTCGATTTCCAAATTTTTTATATCTTCTTTATTTTTGCTGACCTCACCTTGTATTTTATTAAGATTATCGAAAATTACCGTTTGATTTTTGGTGAGATTATTTATTGCCGATCCAATTTCTGCAAAATCTTTTTCGACCTTTTCGGTAATTCGCTTTTCGGTTGTAGAAATTTTATTTGTATAATCGGTTTTCAAATTATTGAATTCCGCGTCGGTTTGTTCGGAGGTTTGTTGTGAAAGCCTTTCATTTACTAAAGTTCGGAGTTCCTTAATTTCCTCACGATTCGTTTTGATAAATCCAAAAGCATATTTCAGAAGTTCTTTATTCAAAACTGAATTTTCCTCACTACTTAATGCCGGAATGTCAGTCTGCGACAAAGCGAACATAGATGCAAATTTGTTTACATCGGAAGTTTTGTTAATATCCAAAGTATCCAATTGTGAGGCAAGATCGAGTTCTTTGTTTTTCGTGTAAAGCAAATTTACCCGACTTTTGATGATTTCGTTTATATTTGCTTTATCAATTTCAATTTCATTTTCAATTGATTTGTTCGAGAAAAATTCTACGCCGCGCTGAATAGCAGGAGTTATAAAGTTCGTGGCAAATTTACTCGGCAATATTTGGGCATAATTTGTGGCTACATCTACGCCGTAATTAATTAATTCATTTCTTGCTGTAATCAGTAGTAAATTTCTTTCCTGTTTATTTTTGGTGCTTTCGATTATTTTGTTGGTTTCAGCAATATAGCTGTCAGTTGCCGCAATGTTCGGCAGATATTCCTGATTTTTTTGGTTAATCAGATTTTTGAAGTTCTCATTTGAACTATATTCGGAAGAAATCAATCCGAATACCTGTCCCGACGTATTTTTAATGTCGAAACTTTCGTATTTTTCTAACGATTGCCCATAAATTCCTAAGTTGAGAACGAAGCAATAGATTAATAAAGTTGTTACAATTTTTTTCATTAGACCTCTTGCAAAAGAAAATTAGATAATTCAATGTAGAAATATAATTTTA
>CAZJQP010000109.1:0-15078 GCA_964548225.1 uncultured Blastocatellaceae bacterium
AGTTTCGGCAATTGCTCACGCAATTCAGTTGGCAATAATTCCATCATAAATTTTGAATTTTCGGGTTTTAGAACAAACTCGGTTGTGCGTTTGAATTTCCACTTGGTTTGCCGCTCACTTTTTGTAAGATTGTCCGCGCCAGAGCGGATTGGAATTTATCCTGCCGGGCATTTGAACGGGCGTTTTCGCCGTTTTCGGGCTGTTTTGTTCTGCTTGCGCGTTTTGCTTCCGCTTCTTCGGCAATCACCCGTTCGGTTTCTTCGCGGTAAATCAGGCAAGTTTGAACCGCTAATTTCGCTTTCAGCCAAGCCTTTAATTTGCCGTGTTTAGCGATTACTGAATCAGGTTCGTAAGTTATTTGTTCGATTTCGTCCGATAAGTCGCCGCACATTTCGCGGACGCGCATTGTTTCAATCGAAAGATTGATCCATTCCGGCATCCGTCGGGCAAAATCCACCAGATAAAAGACTGAGGTGCGAAGCGCGTCATAGTGTCGCAAAAAAAGATTCGGCTCATAGTCGCCTCCGGCGCGGGTAACTTCTTCGTCGAGTTTGACCACACTCCAATCTTCTGGAGGCTGTGGTTTTTTCTTGACAAGTGCCGTCGTGAGCATCCGGTAAAGTTCATCGCGGGCGTAAAGTTTAGGCTGCTCCATTTGATTTGCTCCGCCGTTTTACTTTCGGTTTTTTCGTTTCCGCCATCTTCAAGGCTTCGGCAATGTTTTCCTGCGTGCAGTAGCTTGAACGGCTTGTGCCGCTCTCCAAATCGAAATATGTCGCAAAGCGGCGCAAAGAATTGGTCAGCAATAACTCGGTGAGAATTTCTCCGATTTCCACCGCGACGCGCTGGTTGATGTTCAGACTTTGTTCGCCGCGCATTATTCTCTCGGCGCACGACATCCGTTCGATGTTTTCTCTGGGTGACGGAATTTCGAGATTTTCGAGCAGTTCAGGGTGGACAACTGACGGCGCAGGCAATTTTTTACAAATTGTCGAACTTGAAAAATAATTTTCGGGTTTTTCTCTTTTGACTTCCGAACCGATTAAAACCTGCCCCGACGATTTGCCGTTGCCGCCGTCAATCCACCAAAATTCAGGCGCGTTGTGTGAATTGTATTTGTTTGATTCTTCCAACGAGCGATGAATTTCGCGCCGCGCCAGGTGATTATCAACACAGCCGACCAGAATCGTTAATTCTTTGAAACAGTTGCGGTTCGGTTTGAGATGTTTTTCAAATTCAAGCTTTCCGTTTGAGTATGAAACTTCGAGTCCCCAGGCAAGCGTGATGCGCTCCGCCAAAGTCTGCGCCTTAAATCTGCCAATCTCGGCGGCACAAAAATTACTTCTTGGAATATTACCGCTTTCCACCACATCAGAGTCAATAATGGTCATTTCAACGGATTTGCCGATGCGCCGCAGTTCAAATGCTACTCGCGCCAAATTCATCGCGGCGAATGAACCCGTCCCGCCCGCACCGATGAGATAAATTTTCAATTTGCTGAACTCTTTCGGCAAAACCCGTGCGGCTTTAGCAAAACTTAAATCAAGATTCATACTTCATAAACCAGCCTTTTTGATAAGCTGCGCGTATCTATTCAAATCAAGCACGCCTTCCGGCATTTCGGAGATGTAATCCGCAGGAATTTGGGCGAAATAGTCATAAACTCCGCAGCGAAATCGAATTTTAGGATTGTTCGTGTGAACGTCAACCAAAATTCCGAAAATGCGAAACTTGCCGCTCTCATCGCGGTCGTCGGCTTGGCTGAAATGAATCACGCCGTCGGGGTGCGTGTGCAGTTCAATACACGCTTCACCGTATTCGGAAAGCGAATCATCGGCTAAGGCACGCGCCCAACTTCTTTCCTTGCCGATATTTTTCCAACACCACTGACTCGTCGCCTCGTGCCAAAAAATGACGAAAACATCTTCCCGGAAATTCTGCGAGTCGCTACCAATCCGTGCATTTTCCAGAATTTGCTGCCAAAGATTGCTTGGAATTCGCGGTTTGTGCCAGACAATTCCGCTGTTCACTTCAGGCAAACCTTTGATCGGTTCACGGCAAACGGGCAGGCAAACTGAGAATTCGCGGCGTTTGGCGCGAATAAACACACCGTTTCCCGCCATCAGATATTCAAACATTACTGCCGTAATCGCTTCTGTTTCACTTGAGGCGATTCTATGTTCGACAAATTTCGGGACGAACGGTAACACTTTCAAATTGTTTTGCATATTTTTTAGAAATTCGAGGGCTATTTCTTTTCGACGGCTTGCCGCCATAAATCTCCAACGGTGGCGTTAATTTCCAGTAATTCGGAGTTGGGAAACCGCTTATTATTTTTCTTTGCCAAAGAGAATAAGAGCCGCCGGACATCTTTTGGTTCTGATTTACATTTATTTGCCGAATGATCGCGGTTAAAAGGCGTGTTGAAGATAAGATTCCAGATTTTATCAAGCGTTTCGACTCTGGCTTCGGGAACTTCGTTACTGCCGAAACAGATTTTGCCGTTTGAATTTCCGCCGATGTTCGGCAATGGGGCAACGAAAAGTTTGGTTTGTTTATTAACCGTCTTGCTTTTTGTCGCCCACAGATAAAAGTCCGTTCGATGCCCGAACAAAATCAAGGTCGGCAAAGGAAGCGTGATTTCGGCAACTTTTCCGTCTTCGGATTCAACGAAAATCGTTCTAATCCTGGCAGGTTCGATTGAGAGAATATAATTTCCTTCCGGTTCTTCGCGGTAACGCAGCAGGCGGCGGTTAATCCAGCCCGAATCAGCGCGGTAATCCCGAAAAGCAAAAGCAATTTGTTCACTCGACAAGGCTTTAGCGGTTTCTTTTTCGCCTTCAAATCGTTTGAAAAGATATTGACCGGGCAAAAAAAACAATGCTCCGAGTGCATCGGGCGGCGACGTTAGACGATTATTCATTAGTTTTTGGCAACCTCTTTTTCTGCCGTTTGTCTGCCGCTTTTTTTCACCTAGGGAATTTTTCCCGTGTTCCAGAGCGAAATCATATCGCCCAAAATTTCTTTGGGGTTTGCTTCAATCAATCCATCAAGAAGTTCAGTTTGCTGTAACATTTCTTTTGCTTGGCGGTAACTGTCGGTTAAAAATCGAACCGTTTTTTCATCCCACGAATAATTTTCTGAGTATTGACAGTTGGTTATATCAATCCACGGATTGCCGGTTGAATGATCAACGACTTCAAAAATGTTGAGGTAAAGCCCGACTCGTCCCGTTCTTTCTAAGTTCCAAATTTTATCGAAGGAATAACGGTTGATTTCGGGGAAATCTTCCTTTTTAACGTGGTAATTGTTGGAAAAAAACTCCCAAAGTTCATCGTCGTTACTGAAAAAAAGGAGTGCCGCCACATAGCTGACTTGCAGATATTCATACTCCGGTTCGTCACAGCAAAAATCTACATTGAGCGAATAAATGTTGAAATTCTCAAAATCCGCGTCCGGCTCTTCATACCAACCGCCGAGAAGCGGAAACAGATGTTCATTGACGAGTTCAAAAAATTCGTTGGCTCTTTCGGAGTAATTTTCGTAGCATCCCGCTTTGAAAAGACTTGTCCGCGAGCGTTCCCATTCAGCGGGGAAAAATTGACGAAAAAGCTGATATTTGCGCTGTTCGGAAATTACCCTTTCAATGCTCCGGCAAGCCTCTAACGCATTTGAGTTACGGACTTTAAACTCAAGATAATCAATCGCTCCGAAAATCCTCTCGGCGTAAGATTTCTTGGGATTATTCCAAATCGGATGCCGAGTTTTTTTGGAATTTAATGCCAGAGTTGTCATAAATCCTCAAAAACCGAGCGGAATGGAATTAGCAGGTGTCGGATGAGTTTTGACCAAATCGGTAAAATGCCTTTCGGTTCTGCCGATTTCTTCGCGGGCAACAAGCAATACTTCCTCTGCCCGTTCAATTTCGGCAAAATCAAAGACTTCTGCCATACTTTTTCGCATTAGTTCTTCCGCTACAATAATCGCCGGATTTATTTGCTCATTGGCAGCGCATAAAATCTCAAACGGCGTTTTAGTTTCGGGTTGGTTTTTACCCGTTCGACGAGCCTTTGTGCTGGGCTTTTTTGACGATTGTAACAATGAGCTTTCCATTTTTTACTTCCCGCGTAATCGAGGCGTTTTCAACCGATGAATAATGAGGTTGGAGAACGGTTTTGAGCATTTTGTCATCCTCAGCCAAAACCGTTTCCAATTCAAATTCCTGACCTTCGATTTTAATGGTTGCTTGTGGTTCGGTAATGACGGCTTGGCTTGGAGCCGCCGCCTCTTGGTTAGTTTGTTCCATAACTTTTTTTCCAAAATTTAGTTGTTAGAAAGAGAAAAGACTGCCTTGCACACCCGTTTCAGCCGGCGGTGGCGCAACTACGGGCGAGTTATTTTCAGCCGTTGTGGTCGGCACGTTTTGGGTTGGAGGAGTTTCTTGAGTTTTTGGTTGCTGCGCGGAAACCGTTTTTGTTTCGGGCGTGGATTTGTTGACAGATTTCTTCGCCGTCAATTTTTCCTTCTTCATCTTGTCAATCACTTTAACGGGCAAATCCGCCTGATACTTCGCCAAAACTTTTTCAATTTCGGGAGCCAGCGCAATCGGTAGATTATTTCTCGAAATCTCAACCATCGTAATCTGCGGCGCGAAATCGTGTGTCTTGACACTTAAAACCGCTTTGCGAATTTCCGAATTTTCACCAATAGGAAGCAGTTGAATGGTTGCCGTAACCGTGCATTTGTCAAATTGATACGGTTCTTTTTCAGGCAAAGTCAAACTGCCGCCTGTGGCTTTGATTTCAATACCTGTTTCCGTTTTTGACGATTCAATCTCTGCTTTTTCGCTAACCGTAGAAATTTCCGGCTTTTCAAGTGAAAATTCGCTCGAAAGCGTTTCGGTAGTTTCGATTGGCACGATTTCGGCAACTTCATTTTCTGCTATCGCTGAAAAATCATCCGTTTGACTTGGAATGTTCACAATCAAATCGTGATTTTCATCTACATCCGCCGTTTCTATTACCGGCTCGTCAACAACGCCAAGAAACTCATCTTCAGAAATTGTTGATTTTTGAGACGTTTCTGAAACGATGGTCGCGGATTCATCTGTTACTGCAACATTGGTTTCACTATTGACAATGCGAAACTCGCGCAAACACTCCAAAAAATGACCCGTAAAAATGTTCTGAATCGTTGCTTGTTCATTTTCCCGGCACATATACTCCAAGCCTTGCCAGAATTCAAGGGCGAGTTTTCGCGCCGGTTCTTCTTCATTGACAAAGCCATCCGTTGCAATCGCCGCGTTTGCCAGTTCGCGGGCAGTGTATTTTAGTTGTTCGATTTTTTCTTGGTTTTCAAGATTGATAAATGCTCCCGCACTTAAAATTTCCATTTTCTTTAACTCCCAAATTTTACTAACCGCTTTTTCTTATCGCTTGGCTCAAAGATTGTGCAAAAAACAATAAAGCCGTCTGAATTTATCATCCGGCTCTACAAAAGATTATTTTGATTTTTAGTCTTTAGAAAAGTTCATCTTCGGACTGTTTTTCTTTGAGTTTTAAGTCGCTTAACTTATTTCCCGTCAAAAGCCTACCGTGAACAGTTTCCATCTCTTCCGCTTCTTTTATCAACTCATCCGTTTCTTCGATGAGGCGTGTCCACCGCGCCTGGTCTTCCGCTTCATCAAAGGGTAAAACAGCCCAATCGTCAGTATCTTTAGTAACTTCTTTATCTTTTTCGATTTGCATTTTGTTTTAAGTTCTCCGTTTCTTCAATAATTTTTAACCAACGCGGAAGGTTTTCAGCCTGGGATTCAGGGAAAATTGCCCAATTTTCCTGATAATTTTTCGTTGAAACCTCCGCTTTTCGGGGATTTTTCGTTAAGTTTTCGTTCAAAATTGTGCCTCGGTTAATCATAATAAATCAAAAATCAAACCTTGTTTAGTATTGTCCCACCGCCGCAAAATTTTGTCCGTCGGCAATTTGAAATGGATATTCGATTAAACTTTCATTGAACCTCCTGATAATTCGGGAAATTGTCGGATGAGTCGCACCCAAAATTTGCGCGGTGCGCCGCAGATTGCCGTCATTTTCATCTAAAATATGCCGGATAACTATTCCCGCCGCCTTCAAATAAATCAGGTCGAGGTCATCGGTTTTCGGGTCAAAAGTTACTGAAATCAAATTGCCCGATTGATATTGTGAAACGGCGGACGGGATTTTTTTCGTGGTAGTTTTTTCAGCATTGGATATTACCGGAAACTCGTTAATATTTTTCCCTAAAACCCGATAAACCGCTTCGGTTGAAATAATTTCATCGGCAAAACATTCCACTGCCAGCCGTGTCGTTACATTGTGAAGTTCCCGAAAATTTCCGTGCCATGCGTAAGATTCCAATAGCTCTAGCGCGTTCGAGGCGATTTCAAACGGGCGGCTGCGCTCTGACAGCGCACATTCCTTTTTTAACGAGTCAATCAATAAATCTCCGATTTTATCTTTCTGAAATCTGAGCGGCACGGTTTCGAGGGTTAAAATGTTCAAACGGTCAAAAAGGTCTGCCCGAAAACTTCTCTCTTTGACCATTTTGGTCAGGTTGGCGGAAGTCGCCGCGATGATTCTCGTGTCAACGGCGCGTTCCGCGTTGCTGCCGACGCGCCGGATGCGTTTTTCTTCCACCGCTTTGAGAAGTTTGGCTTGCAGGGCAAAGGGAATTTCTCCGATTTCATCCAAAAAAAGCGTGCCGCCGGAAGCGATTTCAAAAAGTCCGGCTTTCGGCGCGGTCGCGCCCGTGAATGCACCTTTTTCATAGCCGAAAAGTTCGGCTTCAAGTAATTCCTGTGTCAAACTTGCACAGTTTAAGTTGACGAATTCCCTGTTTGCCCGTGCGCTTTCTTTGTGCAGGCGTTTAGCAATCGTCGTTTTACCTGTTCCGCGTTCGCCCGTAATCAGAACGTAATGCGGAACTTTGGAGTAACGCAAGATTTTTTCTTCCAATTCCGAAAGCAAATCCGCGCCAATTTTTTCGGGTTTTACCAAGTCTTTAGTTTCCATCTTTTTCTCCGGTCAGTAATTTGGTTTGCGCCGTTAGTTATTTCAAATTCCGTGCCGAAGATTGAAGATGACGGATGATAGATTTTAAGTTATTAGAAACAGGTAATTTACCGGAATATCTTTTTAGTCGAAGGACACTTCAAAAACTGTGAAGTTGTTCACGCTGGCGACACTTTACTGTTGACAGCGTGAACAGTTTTGGGATTTTGCTTTTGCTCAAGAGCTTCAATCAATAGATAATTTTCGACGATACTAAGCGTGGCGCGATGCCAGCACGGAAAGCCGTCCCAAAAGGCGCGGCACAGGACGTTTCCCGGATCAATCAAGCGGCATTCTACTTTTGACGTTCGATAAAATTTGGGCAAGCCTTTTTCGGTGATCGAATCGCTCAATATCAGCATTTCCCCATTCTGGTAATCAATATACGGGTTTTCAATCAGTCGCTGATAGGCTTTTTTAAGCGCATTATGACGGCGATTTCTCATCTTCACGCCTAAATCGCCCGGAATTTCCTTACGGGTTTTGATGAAGGCTTTTTCGAGAATAAACGGATTTAACAGCATAATTTTCTTTCGTGTCAGTTTCTGACTAAAATTCGTTCGACTTCCGCCGGCGGAGGTTCAATGAGCCAATCGGGTAATAAAACGGCGTTTCTGTTCAAGTCTGATTGAGCTTTATTTTGCACATTTAAGGCTTCTCCTTCGTTTTTTAGCAAAGAAGTCGGCGGATACAGTTTCAAAACTTTTTCGAGTGTCTCACGAGCGCGATTTTCGTCTTCAGGTAAAAAGAAACGGCTGCGGCTGTTTTGAATGATGTTGATGAGCGCGGTTTCCCGAAGCTCGCGGATTTGCTCAAAGGTGGCGGGACAAACTTCAATTACACGATTTCCTTGGAATCGGGTTTGGCGCACTTTTATTTCGCCAAGCAATTCGATGATTTCGTGTTCTTCACGGACGGCGCGAATAATTTCGGCGGCTGTCCGGGCGGTTTGTTTCCAAACTCCGAACGCGCGGCGGATTTCGCTGATGGTCGAGGCGGTAATGCTCACTCCGACCAAACGTGTTCCGTCGTCGGTGGTCGTGCGGACGATATTCAGTCCGTTCTGCTGTAATTTTTTCAGGTTTTTCCAAATCGGAAGCAACGCACCGCTCAAGAGGTGAATAGTTTTTTGTTCGGTTGGCGGAATTTTCTCAGTTTCGCTTTGCCACCAATTTTGGGCGCGAGATTTCGGAACGATTTTATACTTTGAAGAAAGTTCGCTTTCCCGAATATAAAGCAGGTTATAGCCTGAAGGACGGCTCACTGAAACCATTTGATAACGCTCGCCCGTTTCCGGATCGGTGTGTGCCAGCGTCGGACGCACGGCGATAAATTCATCATTTGAACGGTTTTGATAAAAATAAACACCATCAAATTGAGAGATTTCTTCAAACCGGGCAGGGCGAGTGGGGACGGTGATTTCGAGTTTGTAATAAATCGTGTTAGCTCCGGTTAAAGAATCACTGAAAAGAACTTGCGGCGGTTCGGCAAATCTCACCGAAAGAGCTTTAAGGTCCTCCATTCCGTCATCAATTTTGCCTTTTGCTTTGAGATGCTCGATGGTTTCCAAGAAAGTTTGATAAAAATAATCGAACAAAGCGTTTTGACGCTCGACTTCCAGCGACAGCAGACGATTGAGAAAACGGGGAATGTTTGTTCGCTCGCTCGGAGTGATTCCGTCGCCGTTTGCCGTATCTTTGAGCAGTCCCATATCAATCAATGCGGTTCGCGGTTCTTCCAAACCAATAATCTGTTCACCATTCAGAATTCTGGTGAACACGACGTTGAGTGCCGATCTTCCGGCATTTGATTCAAGATTGTATTTATCCAAATTCCCTGCTTTTTCCGCCCGCCTATCGCCTTTGGTCAATGCGCCCATATTCCCAAGCCTTCGCGCAATCGTCGCCGAAAATCTCTTTTCTCCCCCCAGTTCGGTAAAAACCAGCAAATAGATAGGCGGCGCGACTTGACCGGTGCGGTGTGTTCGCCCGAAATCCTGCACTTGTTTATCGGCTGACCATTTGAGTTCGGCAGCGATGTGCAGTCGGCGTTCCTGATTGCGGACGGTTCGGCTGGCGTGAAAACTGTCGCCCGTCGAAGCGACTTCCGACATTATGGCAATTCGTTTGTCTTTGTTTTGAAAACTGTTTTTCTCGTGGAGATTTATCAGGCGATTCGGCACGCCCGGAATCTGGCGGGCGCGGTATTCAAAACGTCCCGAAAGCATCTTGATAAGTCGTTTTTTGCGCCCGGTCATTTCGGCGACGTTTTCCGTGCCGAAATAATTGACCAGTTGATCAAGCGGATGTTCGGGAATCTCCAAAACGGAAAGGCGGTCGAGCAGTTCCCTTTTGAGTTCCAGCGCAACGCGGCTTTCAATCTGATTTCCGTTTTCATCCAAAACCGGCACATAAACGGTCGTGCCGCTGTTGCCGTCGGTTTCTTCCTGAAAAACTTTGGTCGGAAAGCAGTTTTCGACTAATCTTGTAAGCGTTTCGCGCGGGCTGAAATCCAGATCGTCAATCGCTTCTTCTTCGTCCAAGGCACGGCTGATTTGTTTTTTCGTCTGCGCTTCGCCCGTTCCCGTGATGGAAACAACCACCGATTGCCTGCTTGCCAACGCCGTTTCGATTTCCCTGATCAGCGTCGGGACTTTGAAAGCCGTGATGAGATTCCGAAAACATCTTTGATGTTCCGCCCAAAACTGACCGATAGCATACCGGCGGGCATATTTACTTGAATTTGTAACGTCGAGCGCACGATTAAAATTTTTCAAGACCTCCTGCCACGCCAACGCCATATTGTTATACATTTCGCGCTGACGAGGAGTTAAGGGATGGATGACTTCGCGGTATTCAACGGCTAAACCCGAATCGGGATCAATGCCATAACTCAAGTTACCGCAAAAATATCTGCCCATCGCTTTGAGGTCGCGGCAAACCATTTCCATCGCGCCGACTCCGCCCGCTTCGATTTCTTCAGCAAACTGAGAAAAACCGAGCGGAAAACTCGTCCCTATTCCCCAAAGTCCTAGCCGAATTTGGTATGCAAGATGCTTGACCTCACTCGCGGCAGTCGCCGATGAATAAACAACCCGAACATTCGGATATTTGATTGGGTCTTGAATTTCCAAAACCGCAGCACCGGTCTGTGTGGCTTTTCCGTTTTCATCCGCAAAGGCGTGTTTCGCCTTGTGTCCTTCGTCAAAAATTTCGATGCCTTCGTATCCCAGCCAGCGCATTATTTGGTCAATCCGTCTTTCGCCGGTTTTCGATTTAGCAATCAGCGATTTGTAGGTGCAGAAGATAATGCCTTCTCGAAGTAAAATGTTTTGTTCGGGCGTGTAATCGTTGATGAGCCGAATCGGAATCTTAAATCCCAAACGCGCAAATTCTTCCCGCACAGCTTCGATCAAATCCGTCTTGACCGAAAACCAGACCGTTTTTTTGTTGCCGCGAAACCAATTATCTAAAATGATTCCGGCAAGCGTCGCGGTCTTTCCTGCTCCGGTGCCGTCGCCGATGGAAATTCCGGCTCGCGCTCCGTTTGGCAGTCTGGACTCGTGGGCAGCTCCGGCGTAAATCACGCGCTCGAATTGAAAAGCCGAGATAAAACCAAGGTTGCTCAAACTATGCGGCAAATGAGGGCGATATGTAATTAGAGGCGGCGCGACATTTGCCAAAGCAGGCGTTTCGACAATCAGACCCGGATGTTTTGCGCCGCCCGTAATCCAATGCGGTTGATAAATTAACGGTTCGTTCAGTGTTTGCTTTTTATTTAATTCCGTCGTTTTCTGACTTCGGTTTTCATCTGCCTGAATCGGCATTTGGACAAGCGAATTTGCCCGAAACACATTTGCAAGTGTCGGCTCTTGATTAATTTGCATCGGTTTTGAATTATTGGTTAAATCGAAGGTTATGAGTTGCTATTTTCTCGAAGGCTTCTTCGACTGTCTGAGCGGTGAAGAACGGAATTTGATTTATTGTTTTAGTTAGATCAATTTGGCGCGGTTCAATGAGTTTTTCGCCAAAAATAAGATTGATGTCAACCGTAGTCCCGTTTTTGTAGTATTCGCGTCCTGAAAGTTTGATATTGGCTCTGACACAAAATCGTTCAAGAGCTTTCTGCCAGAATTCCCTGCCCGTTTTGGTGTCGAGTCCGCCCGCTTCTCCCAAAATGATTCCGAATCTGCCGCCCCGCCGGAGTCTTTCCAATGCCGATTCAACATGACGAAATCCGTATTTACTCGAATTTTTGGTGCGTCCGCCGTTTGCCGAAAATGGCGGATTCATCATCACAACGTCAACCGTTATTTCCGGCGGGAGAAAATCGTGAATAAATTCGGCATTAAAAGCAGTCGGCTTAAATCCAAGTTGTTGCAAAAGTTCGCGTCTTCGCTCGTCAATTTCGTTGGTCAGAACTTTCGCCCCGCTCGCCTTCGCCCAAACCGCCAAACTTCCCGTTCCAGCAGACGGTTCGAGAATAATTTCGCCTAGTTTTATGTTTAATGTGTGTGCGATTAGAAAACCGATGGCTGACGGAGTGGAAAATTGCTGGAGAGAAATTTGCTTTCTGCTTCGCCAAGTTTGTGTCGGTAATTTTGAAACCAAAGGTTTAAGATTTTGCCGCACAAAATCAATCGGATTTTCCGTCAGATTTTTAGTGTATTTTGTGAGTATCAGCAGATTTAGTGCGGTTTCGGCAATCTCGTGGCAGAAATGGGGGTTAAATTCTCCATTCATAATCTTGTCAATTCCTCCGCAAATTTGCAGGAGTTCTTTGTTTTCTAACACTCGTTTTGCACAATCAATTTCGTAAATGATTTTTTCCATCCAAGAGTGAATTACTTCAAAATTGGATTTGTCACATTTTGCAATCATAATTTTACTATTTATTTGCCGCCTTTTTTGTTTTGTGGTCTTATTGGTAATTGCTAAATAGTTAATTTCTAATGGCTTATAAACTCACGGCAATTTAATACACATACTACTACACATACCCATACACATACTACTAATTTACAAACAACTTGTGGTTACACACTATAACACTAATGCTTCTTCGTATGTCCACACATTTGACAACGGTTGTTTGGGTATGCGAATTTACTTAACAGGCTATTTACAAATTCAATCCAAGATTCTAAGAAGGGATCAGACAATTTTATAAACGAATAAGGTAAAAGAAACGTATGGCGCATACAATACAAATACAAAACTTTAAAGGCGGAGTCGGAAAAACTACCACCTCTATAAATCTGGCTCACGCCTTGGCGTTGAAAAATTATAAAGTCTTGTTGATTGACCTCGACCATCAGGGAAATGCGACCAAGGGTTTAGGTTATGAAGTTACTGATACTACACCGACTTTATTTCACGTCTTAAAGGAAAATATAAATTATGCCGATGTCGTGGCAACCGTGCGCGAAAATCTGGATTTACTGCCCTCCAACCGGGAAACGGCGGAAGCCGAAGAAGCCCTGCAATATGAGCGGCGAAGGGAAGAAATTCTGAAAAGACGTTTGGGGGAACTTTCCGAGTATGACTTTGCAATTTTGGATTGCCCTGCTTCTTTGAGTCTTTTGCATATCAATGCACTCCTTTTTGCAGAAGAAATAATTCTCCCGGTCAGATCGGAGGTCTGGTCATTTGAAGGTGTCGAGCAGATTCTCAATTCAATGAATGAAATGCAGGAAGTTTTCGGTTATCAGCCGAATATCTTGGGTGCTTTACCAACAATGGTTGACAGCCGGTATAATTTGTCGCGGGAGGTTCGGGAACTACTCGTCGAATCCTTCGGTGAAGACCGGGTGTTACCGCCGATCAGAACAGACAGCCACATCTTGAATTCACAAAAATCGAATCAAACAATTTTTGAATACGCTCCGCGATCCCGTGCGGCAGAGGATTACCGAAAACTTGCCGAGATTGTCATTAAACAAATAATTGGAAACAGAGCGCAGAAGAAACAAAAAAGCAAAGGAGGTTCTGCAAAATAATGGCAAATAAACAGAAGCAATTAACAGAAAAGAAGGCAACTCAGGAAACATGGCGGAAGCCTTTGCAGGTTCCGCCGCGTGCAAATGCAATGCGTAACTTCTATCAGGGAAGCGAAGAAAATCCTCCATCAACCGCCAATGAACAAGAAAGCCTAACACCGAAACCAAATGAAGAAGTCGTAACGCAAAATCCTTCAAAAAATGTTAAAACTACTGAGAAAAAACCCGAAAAAGTAAAAGCTGAGGCAAAATCGAACAAAGCAATGAATCAAATTCAAAGCAGTCGGGAACAGGTTCTAAATCCAATTTCCAAGCAGCCGAAAAAACTGACCGCAGAAGAGTTGACTGAATTTTTGGGATTTGAAATTGAGGATTTGTTTGATGTAAATGAATTGCTGCGCGGAAAATCATTGGAAATGTATCAAATCCTTTATCAAGGCAGAGATGAAAAAGGCAGATTTAAAATTACCCAGCCTGAATTAATGAAACAAACCGGAATCAAAAACCGACGCACTTTTTATAAACACGAACAATGGTTGATAAATTTGCATCTGCTCGAAAAAAGACATCTTCCGGGAGATCATAAAGGCGTAGTTTATCGCATTTTTGAAATTTCCGAAGTGCTGCCCGTTCCGAGCGAATTAGTGGAACAGTTTGAAAAAATTCTTAAAACTTCGGAATAATTCGCTGATTATTCGTCAAGAAACTTTCCTTTTCTAAAGCGTTACGGCAAGAGATACTTAGCGATTCATACCAATGGAGTGGAGAAATTTCAGTTAGAGCCAAATTTTGCAAAAGCGCGTCATCAATTCCTTTGACGCTCCTTTCCCAAGTCAAAATTTTAATTCGAGGTTGATATTGATATTGATCGCTGTCTTGAAGGCGGAGTTTTATCAGTTTGAGAATTGCCCGCGCCACGAATAAATTTTCCGCTCCATCGCCGTCAAACGCGAGAAAAAGTGGATGAAAGCGTGTTGCGCGAATAATTTCCCGAGCCTGACAGGTTACTCCGCCGACTGCCAAAATATTAAAATCGGATTTAAAAAAATGAACCGTCGCCGCTTTGAGTGCGCCTTCCGTAATCAAAAACGGAATGTCCGAAATTCCTTTTTTGTAGCTGGCAAAATGAAGCGGAGAACCGGAACTGATGCCAATCGATTTTTCAGGCGTTGAAAGCCACAAGTAACGGAAATTGTTATCGGCGAGTTTTCCCATAAAACGGATTTGGCACGCCTGAATGCAACCCGCCTCGTCTCGATAAGGAATCAGGAGCATCGGACAATTAAAATCCTTTTCCTGCCAAATTTGAACTTGGTCTTTTTTATTAAACCAAAACCCCGGAAGACCAAGGGCGGCAGATTTTTGTGTTCTGACATAATCGGGAAATTGACGGCAAATTGAATTGCGGATAATTTTTGCAATTTTTCGTCGCTCTTTTTGTCTTTGCGGAAGACTTCCGTAGTTTTCAAAATCAAGTATTTTTCGTGATCGCAAACCTTTCGGACCGTTTATGATTTCGTCTGATGTGGTTGCCGGAGAAAGGGCAATCAATTTTCGGTAGGCGAAATCTCTAATCTCGATTGGAGCCAGTTCTGGCTTTTTGGGTGGTGAATAAGTTGGGGAGGGAAGTAGCTTTTCACCAAAAAGTGATTTTTCGTGATAGAAAACTCCCCAACCAGTGCGGCTCACGCGGTCGGCGTTTGTAATAATTCGGGCGCAAAATGAAATTCTGCTATCGGGCGTATAACTACACCAATCAGGCTTACCGCAGATTAAACAATTTCTTTGGCGACTGACGCGCTTATAGTTTGAATTCACGATTGTTTTTTCGTAAATAATTTCTTAATCCCAATTATTCACCGCTTTTTTGTTGGGAGAAATCGAATTAAATTATTTGCCGGAAAAATCTAATATTTCGGTTTCATTTCTTCCAATCGGCGGTCCATATCGCGGAAAAATCCGGTAACGACTGTGGACATCATCCGCAGATG
>CAZJQP010000110.1:0-14805 GCA_964548225.1 uncultured Blastocatellaceae bacterium
TGTTGATTGCACAACCGATTTTGTTGATTGCACAACCGATTTTGTTGATTGCACATCCGACTCTGCTGATTGCACATCCGACTTTTATAAAAAAAATTAGGTCAAACCCTAATGTTTAAGCGTCTTTGCCGAATGTTTCGGAGTTTTTCACGGGAAACCGCCGGTCAGAGCCGATAGCGCACCTTTTTCTTTTTAAGTTGCGCGTCTTCATTCTCAAAGTTTTGCAGACGGAGCGTAACGTCCGCCGTCATTTTCAAATCGGAAGTTTCGCCGCGGTTCAGATGAAAATAACCGGCGGCGGCAATCATCGCGGCGTTATCGGTGGAAAGATGCTTCGATGGGAAATAAACAGGCAAACCACGACTCGCACCGAATTTTTCCGCCGCTAAACGCAATGCGCCATTACACGCCACGCCGCCCGCCACGATTAAAGTTTTCGGATTTAATTCGTCTGAGAGTTTTTCAACGCTCCGCATCAAACTTTTCACGACCGTTGCCTGAAAACTCGCGGCAATGTCTTTAATTTCTTGTGTCGGTTCTTCGTCTGCGCCGACAGGTTTAATCTCATTCTCGCGCAGATAACGCGAAACGGCGGTTTTCAAACCGCTAAAACTGAAATCGGGACGACCGTCGGAAATCTTCGCAATCGGAAATTTTATTTTTGCCGCGTCGCCTGTTTTGGAAAGTTTTTCAATCACGGGTCCGCCCGGATAACTCAAGCCCAACATTTTCCCGACTTTATCAAACGCTTCGCCCGCCGCGTCGTCGCGGGTGCGCGAAACGACTTTGTATTTGCCTTCTTCGGGAATGTAAAAAAGATTCGTGTGTCCGCCCGAAACAATCAAGGCAAGCGCGGGATATTCAACCGAAGGATTTTCAAAAATAATCGAATAAACGTGACCTTCGATATGATTTACGCCGATAAACGGAATGTCCAAACCCCAAGCCAAAGCCTTTGCGTAACACACGCCGACGAGCAAAGAACCGACAAGTCCGGGACCTTGCGTAACGGCGATTGCGTCAATTTCCTGCAAAGAAACATTCGCTTTTTCCAACGCTTCTTTGACGACGGGTTCAATTTTTTCGAGATGTTCACGCGCCGCGAGTTCGGGGAAAACGCCGCCGAACGGACGATGAAGTTCGATTTGCGACGAAATGACGGACGATAAAATTTTCTTACCGTCTTCGACGACCGCCGCCGCCGTTTCGTCGCACGAACTTTCGATGCCTAAAATCAACATAAATTGATTATAGCGCAGTCGTTAGAAGAAAAGTTAAATTGAGGGGTGAGAACAATTTTGTTTTTAATCTTATTGCCGCTGTTTTTCGATATTCGCAGGAGTTGTCGGCGTAGTTCCGTCGGTTGCCGTCTTTGCAAAAAACGCAAAGAAAATAATTGCCGTAACGATTATAAAAATCGCCACACTTCCCAAAGCCCAAGTTACACCGCGATATGATTTCGCCGTATCTTCACGCACAATTTTATCTTCACCACCAATATTTATTACTTCGTATGACATAACTTAATCATCTCCTAAAAATATTTATATGACCTCTCAGGAAAGAAGCAATGTGTGTGCCAAATACTGTTTTTATTAGTCTTTACGCCGATTTGAGAAACTTTCGGACAAGGTGGGCGATAAGTTTGAACGATTTTAATACATTTCAACTTTCATAATTTTGCAGAACTTCCCAATTTTCACGCGAAACCTCAACACCTTCGCTGAAATGCGCGAGAAAATCTTCGCGCAAACGGGTTGCTTCCGTTTTCAAATATTCGTCCAAAGCCTTTTGATTATGAGCCTCGTATTGAATTCGATAGCGGTTTTCAGTAGAGCGTGAAATCCGCGCACCGCTAAAAAATCCGGTTTCCAAAAGGTCGGGAATATGCGTTTCAAGCATATATTTTTCGTATTTTTCAACCAAATCGGCGCGAACTTTTGCGGTGATTTCGTAAATTATCATTGCCATATCTAAACTTAATCAAAACAAAAACGTATCACAATTTAAGTGAAAATCTAAGGCGGTTGCAACCAATCGGACGGCTGGCGAATCAAGAAATTATGCAAAAGAAAAATCTATTTATCGCAGTTTTATTCGTAATTTATCTTTCATTCGGGGCTTTTGGGCAGATACAACAAGGTTCGAGCGTTGTTCATAACATTCATAAAATAAATTCGTCCGCTTTGGGCGAAGAACGCACGGTTTTGGTGCGCGTTCCGGCGAATTACAATCAGACGGACGCAAAATTTCCCGTCGTTTATATGCTCGATGCACACGCGCCGCAAAATTCGATGATGGTCGGCATCGTCGAACAGCAAGCGTGGGGCGGAATGATGCCCGAAATGATTGTCGTCGGGATTCAAAACACCAATCGGACACGCGATTTAACGCCGACGAAAAGCCAACGCACAAACACGGGCGGCGGCGGCGATAAGTTTTTGGATTTTCTCGAAAAAGAAGTCGTGCCGATGGTTGAAAAAAACTATCGGACACAGCCTTTTCGCATCTTTGCGGGACATTCTCTTGGCGGTTTGATGGCGGTTTATGCTTCGCTCACGCGCCCCGATTTGTTCAACGCTTACATTGCCGCAAGTCCTTATTTGCAATGGGATAACGATTTTGTCATCAAACTTTCGGAAGAAACTTTCAAACAAAACCGCGATTGGAAAAAGACAATGTTTATTGGACTTGGCGATGAACCGGATTACGTCAAAGGTTTTAATGCGTTTCAAGATTTGCTCAAAAAAACGAAGCCGAAAAACTTTGAATACGAGTTTCAGCAGTTCAAAAACGACAATCACGGCTCGGTCGTTTTGCCCGCTTATTACGCCGGACTGCGAAAGATTTTCGCGGGTTGGTCGCCGCCTGCTTCGGGAAATCTTACCGATTTGGAAACTCATTATAAAACTCTTTCCAAACGCTTCGGCTACGAAATAAAAATCCCCGAAGCAACGCTCAATCAAATCGGTTATCAACTTCTAAACGCCAATCGGATTGACGAAGCCATCGCCGCCTTCAAAAAAAACGCGGAAAATTATCCGAATTCGGCAAATGTCTATGATTCTTTAGCCGAAGCCTTCGAGAAAAGCGGGCAACTGAAACAAGCTGCCGAAAATTACGAAAAGGCTTACAAAATGGCGGAAAAAAGCGGCGAAACACAGCTTGCTCAAGTTGCAAAAGCGAGTTTTGAACGGGTTTCGGCTAAGTTGAAATAAATTCTTCTTTCAAATTTTCGATAAAACCAAGAAGATGTTTTTCAATTTATCCAAATTGCGAATCGCGGCGAAATGGGTGCGAATCAAACCTTTTTCTGCCGAGTTTGATCAACTTTAAATCATCTGAGGTAAAACCTTTGTGATAGTCTATCACTTAATTTGAGGGGCAATTTGATAGGGGAAAAATAGAGAAAATTTATGAAAATATTCATTTTATTGCACTTAACGGTTTTCATTTTGGCAGTTTCCGCGTTCTCGCAGATTAAACAAACTGCTAACACTTTGCGATTGGAAGCCGGAAAAACGGGCGAAAAAGCAACGATTCAAGATATGCAGCCTTTAGCCGGAACTTGGCGCGGCGAAGGTTTGGGTGGAACGGTCGAAGAAGTCTACAGCCAGCCGCAAGACGGAACTATGATGGGAATGTTTCGTTTTCTCAACAAGGGCAAAACGTCATTTTATGAATTGATTACCATTTCGGAAGAAAACGGAACACTGATTGTGCGGCTCAAACATTTCAATGCGGATTTGAAAGGCTGGGAAGAAAAAGACAAAACCGTTGATTTTCGCTTCGTCAAAAAAGATAAAAACCGAATGTATTTTGAGGGGCAAACCTTTGAATTTATCGGAAAAAACAGGTTGACGATCTACGTCGCCATTGGTCAAAAAGACGGTTCGGTCAAAGAAGAGTCTTTTCACTACACACGGATTAAATGAATCTGAAATTACTGTTTTTGCCAAGACTGTCGGCTTGCTTGCACCCTAAATAATTGGCGCAGAAGGCGGGATTCATATAATAAATTTGTTTCCAAACAACTTAATGTCAACTTTTTGAAGTGATTCTATTATGAAAAAAATTATTTTCGGCACAATGATTTTGTGTTTTCTTTTTATTGGGATTAATGCCCAAACATCTGCAAACAACTCTTTTAAGGTTACGGCAAAGGTTGATGAGCGAATCGAGATGACTTCGATTGTGGCAAGACTCGCCGAATATGGCGAATATGTTCACAACGATTTTAAGATTTACGCGGACGATGTTGATAAGCATTTTGCCAAATACAAAAATCACGCCGTTGTCGAATTTGCCAGACAAGTTCGTGAAAAAAACGGAATCGGTTTTGATGCTGTGCCGAGTTTGGCTGTGCGGCTTAATCAAACGCCTTTGCTGACACCGCGTGTGCCGTTCACGGCAGATGTTCCCGACAAGCGTTGGGGAAAAGAGGATGCCGAAAAGTTTGCCGAATTGCTGAGAAAGTTTTACAAAGATGCTGATTGCGAAAAATTTTTCAAAGAACACGCCGAAATGTATCGGACGGCGGAAAGCAGATTTCAAAAACTGCTCGATAAAGTTAATTTCAGTTGGTATCAGAAATTTTACGGCGAGCTTCCGAAAGGCACGTTTAATCTTTACATCGGCTTGCTCAACGGCGGCGGAAATTTCGGTCCGAAGGTTGTTTTGCCGAACGGAAAAGAGGAGCTTTATTCGATTATGGGAACTTGGGCGACCGAAAGCGACGGTTTGCCGTCTTACTCTGAAGACGTTTTGCCAACTATCATTCACGAGTTTAACCACTCTTTTATCAATCACTTAGTTGTTTCTCAAAAAGAAGTTTATACGAAGTCGGGTGAGAAGGTTTTTCCGCTAATCAAAAATCAAATGCTTCGGTTGGCTTACGGAAGTTGGGAAACGTCCGTGCAAGAATCTCTGGTTCGTGCGGCAGTCATTCGCTATCTTTTTGAAAATCCGATAGAGGCAAAAATTTTTGCCGGAATAAAAGCCGAAGAAATTCCGTTTAAGGTCATCGAATTGGAAAATAATCGCGGATTTTATTGGATGCAAGACCTCGTAACTTTATTGGGAACTTACGAAAATGCCCGAAAAACTTATCCGACATTTCGTTCGTTTATGCCGATAATCGAAGCATATTTCTACGAATTGCCGAAACGAATTGATTATAAAGTAAAAAGTTTCGAGTTGTTTAAACCTCAAGTCGTCAAAATCGTTGAATTTGCCAACGAAGCGCAAGACGTTGATTCAAGCATCAAAGAAATCACATTCGTTTTCGACAAACCTCTGCGCGGAAAAGGCGTTTCGATAAATTTAGGCAGTTTGGGCGAACGCGGTATGCCCGAAATTGACAAAACCATCGGTTATTACAGCGAAGATGCGACAAAATATACTCTCAAAGTAAAATTAAAAACCGAAACAAACTACGAATTTATACTAACGGGCAACGCTTTTATTTCCAAAGACGGCTATCCTTTGAAAGAATTTGTCGTAAAATTTAAGACGAAAAAATGATTTTCCGAAAAATTATTCCGGCAACCTTTGATAAAATCGCCAATTCAATTTGAAATCTTTCGATAATTTCCGCTTTATCAAAGCGGCTCTGACGGAATCTGCAAATTTGTTTATTAATCCGGCAAATATTAAAATTAGAAAGTCGAAATTTCAAAATGAAGAGGGAACTTTTATGAATTTCAGAATCTTGTTTTTTGTGCTGATTCTCCCTTTCTTGGTGCTTACGAATGCAATCGGTCAGGGAAAAGTTCAGATTGTCGTCAGCGTAGATTGGGAAGGCGATGATTTAAAGGCGGAGAATCTGCAAGCGATGAAGGATTTCCGGCGTGATTTTCCCGACATTCCTTTGCAGCATTTTCTCAATGCCGCCTATTACACCAAACCACAGGCGAACGCGACACAAATTACTAAAACCATCAAATCCGTGCTTTTACCGAGCGACGAACACGCTTTGCACATTCACGCTTGGCGAACTTTGGTCGAATCTTCGGCGGTAAAATTTCGCGTTAGTCCGTCTTTTGTAATGGAAGGTTTTAGTCAGGCAGATTGTCCGATTGATTGCGGGGTTGATGTTCCGTTAACGGCTTACACGGTTGCCGAACTGCGAAAAATTATTGCCCGAAGCGTCGAAATTCTCCAAAGAGAAAAATTCAATCGTCCCAAAAGTTTTCGTGCCGGTGGTTGGCAAGCTGATGACAAAGTGCTGGAAGCATTAGCGGCTGAAGGATTTACGCTGGATTCTTCTGCCACCGATGCCGAATTTTTGCGCGTGGAATGGAGTGAATATAATTTGTATGAAATGGTTGCAAATCTCTGGAAAGGAACTAAACCGACTAGCCAGCCATATGTTTATACGACTTCTTCGGGTTTGAAAATTCTTGAACTACCGAATAATGCGTGTCTGTCCGATTATATGACGGGCGCGGCGATGCTGAAAGTTTTTCAAAGCAATGCGCTTGCGTTAAAAAAGAATCCGAAGAAAGATGTTTATCTCTCAATCGGATTTCATCAGGAAACCGCCGCCGAATATCTGCCACGACTGCGTGAAGCGATTACGCTGATTCGTAAAGATTCACGCAAAAAACGCATTCCGATTGAATTTGTAGTCGCGCCTCTCAAACAAACTCTCACTACTTCGGCAACCCTTGATAAAATCGCCAAATAGGTTTGAAATTTTTCGATAATTTTTGCTTCGTCAAAATTGCTCTGACCATTTCGACGGGAATTGCACCTTCTTTCAAAATCGCATCGTGAAACTGTTTGTTGGTCATTTTTTTCGAGCCAACCAAATCACGATGCAGATTGTAGAATTGCAAACCGCCCATCATATAGGCGATTTGATAAAGCGGACCGTAATCGCCTGCGAATGAACGGCGGACTTCCGCAAGAGCGTTGTCGCGTTCGTGTCCGACTCTTTCGACCAAGAAATCAACTGCTTCTTGCGGCGACATTTTTTCGAGATGAAAATTCAGACTGAAAATGATTCGGGCGCAACGGTGCATCCGCCAGAAAAGTGCGCCGACTTTATCTTCCGGCGTTTTATTGAAATTCAAATCCCAAAGCAAGAATTCCCAATATAAAGCCCAACCTTCAACCCAAAAAGGCGTATAGAAAATCTGCCGATACGGGCGATAACGATTCATCATAAAGCGTTGCAGATGATGACCGGGAATGAGTTCGTGATGCGTTACGGCGTGCGTAAAATGCGGATTGTTGCCGCGCATTGACATCAATTTTTGCTCGTGTGTCATCGTGTCCGTCGGATAAGAAACAAGAATCGTTTCACCGCCGAGAAAAAATGGAGAAACAAGCTGTCGGGCGGGCGACATCATTTCCATTCTCCAAGATTCACGCGCAACCGGCGGAATAGTTACGAGGTCATTTTTTTCGAGAAATTCGATGGCTTCAAAAGCCTGATTGCGAATCAATTCGGCTTGTTTGCCCGGCTCGACGTATTTATTTTTCACGGCTTCCAAAGCCTTTTTCCAATCGTCGCCAAAACCCATTTCACGCGACGCTTTTTTCATCTCGTTTTCGCACCACGCAAACTCTTTGTTGGCAATTTCCACCAATTCTTCGGGCGTGTAAGGAATCATTTCATATTCCAATTCCTGCAACAAAGCCTCGCGCCCAATCGGGTCGCCGATAATCGTAACGCGGTCATCGGCGCGGATTCCGACCAATTTTTCGCTGACATAATTTTGATAATTCAGCAAAGCCGCTTCCGCCGATTTATAAGTTTCGGCGTTCCACCAAGAAAAATTCGGGTCGTAACCGTTATAAAAATTAAACCAATTCCGCAAAGTCAAACGCAAAGAAAAAAGCGTCTGCACGGCGCGATTCGCCACCGTTTTTTTCGGCTTGACGATTTTTCCCGCTTCGATGTCCTTCTGCGTCTGCAAAATCGTCTTGCTCAAATCATTCAAAACGCCCGCAATTTTCTGCGAATCAATCGGCTCAAGTTTTCGGCGCGAATCTTCCAAATCGCTAATCACCCGCGCAAACGGCAAAATCGCCGACATCTCTTCAAACTGCTTATTCTGCCGCTCAAGTTCTTTAAGCTCGTGCGCCAGATAATTCTTAAAAAGCAAATAATCAATCTGCTCATCCGCGTTGAGCGCATCAAAATTTTGCTTATTCAAAAAACTCTGCCAATCCGCAAAAAACTGCCGAAACCTTTCAGCCCGATTCGGCGACTCTCTAGCCGTATAAAACCGATTAATGCTTCCCGCATCTTCCGAAAACTTCTCAATCACCCCACGCAAACGGCTCGGCGGCTCGTTGTAATTGCTCAAATCATCGGTCGTTTGAGCGAAAATAGTTGTTACAAACAGAATTATTAAGACGATTGGCATTAGACGTTTCATATTGGTTGAATATTAACTTAATTTGAAGTAGAAAAGAATTGCTGTTTTAATAACTTTGGAACTTTTCAGATATTTCAATTATGACCACATATGAACTGATTCGGTGTCTATCATCACTTAAAAGTAAAATTGAAGGAAGCAAAATGGTAGCTATCTTAAACGAAATTTCAGTTGTTTATGAAAATCTTCTACCGTTATATGCTGCAGGAACAGTTGGAAGTTTAACCCAGTCTGACGATGAAGAACTTAAAAAAAATCTTTCGCAAACAACAAGAGTATTCAATAAATTGCGTGCCAAAACTCTCTTTCAAGAAACATTAGAAATAACAAAAGAAATTGACGAAATATCTCTATATATCTCTGACTCTCAAAGTTTTTTTGAAAGTTTGAAAGGTCGCTTGGATGAATTTGAAAGAAAATATGAAAATTTCTATCAAAACAGAAGCCAGTTAAACATTTTGAAACTGATAAATGCTTCCGAGAAACTTAACCTTTCACTTTCTGCCTTTTCTAGATTTTCAAGTCTTGTGATTTCCTCTCTTGAAGAACCTACAAACTTTCTTTTTACTGGTAATGAGAAAAGTTTGATGATTTTAATTGATTCTGACAGAGAAATTTCAACTTTTATTTCAAAAGTAAATGCTCTTAAAATTATCTACGATGAACTTTGTCGAGTATTTGAGATATCAACATCTGAATTTCCACTTAAAATCATACACTTGGAATTTGGCAGTCTTTGGACTAAACTTTTCGGAGAATCAAAAGTCATTGCTCTAATGACAAAATTTCTTGAAGAAACGGCTGGTTACATTTATCGAAACAAAACGAAAGAAGGAAAGAGAAAAGAAAGTTCCTCGAAAGCTAATGAATTAAAGCAACTTCTTGATTTAGAACATGAGTTAAAAGAAAATGGCTTTGATACAACCGAAATGAGAGAAAGTATTCAAAAAGCTAGTCAAATGATTTCTCAAGAATATGTAAATCTTCTTGCCGGCTCAAATTCTGTTGAAGTAAATGGCGATAAATACAGTTTTAGTTTTGATAACCCGCGAAACCTATTTACAACCACGAAAGAACCGTTGCAGTTAGAAGATGGAAACCAAAAAGATTTGAATTAATCTTAAATAGAAACAGCTACAGGAACATTTCTTTCGACCGCAAAATTTGCACGGTTGCGTTTGATGTTTTCGATTTCGTGTAAAGTTTTGGCGGTCAGATAGCTTTCGCCGCAGTGTGGGCAAGAAATAATCGGGACATTTTCGATGACCAATAAATTTGCGCCTTTGCCGTAGCTTTTTGAAACGTGAATTGTTCTTGCGCCGATTTTTCCGCAAACGTCGCAGGTTATTTTGTTATTTTTAGTTTTCATATCAAAAAGTTTTCATATCAAAACGGCAATTCAAATTTCATTCAAAAAACTTTTTCCATCTTTTAATTTCAATCCGAAATTTTCGGCAATCGTCTGTCCGATGTCCGATAAACTTTGGCGTGTGCCTAAGTTTACGCCTTGCCGTGCGGATTTGCCGAAAACCAGAAGCGGCGCGTATTCGCGGGTGTGGTCTGAGCCTTCTTTGGTCGGGTCGTTGCCGTGGTCGGCGGTTAGGATTAGTAAATCGTCGTCGCGCATTGCATCGAAAATTTCGGGCAGTTGCGCGTCAAAAACTTCCAATGCTTTCGCATAACCTTCAACGTCGCGGCGGTGTCCGTAGAGCATATCGAAATCAACCAAATTCGAGAAAATCAAACCGCGAGATTCGGCGCGTAAAGCGTTGATGGTTTGATTAACCGTCTGCTCGTTATTTTTCGCGGTCAAATCTTGCGTAACGCCGATTGAATCGTAAATCGAAGCGATTTTGCCAATGCAGACGACATCTAAACCGTTATCTTTGAGAAGCGGCAAAAGATTATCCGTCGGCGGCGGGACGGCGTAATCGTGGCGGTTTTCGGTGCGTTTGAAATCATCGGCGTTTGAGCCTAAAAACGGTCGCGCAATAACTCGCCCGACTTTATCTTCGCCATCGAGAATTTTGCGGGCGATTTCGCAGATTTCATAAAGTCTTTCAATCGGGATAATTTCTTCGTGCGCGGCGATTTGAAAAACCGAATCAGCCGAAGTATAAACAATCGGTTTGCCCGTTTTGATGTGTTCTTCGCCGAATTGTTTGATGATTTCCGTGCCGCTCGCGGGAACATTGGCGAGAACGCCGGGAACTTGCGCTTTTTCGGTAAATTCCGAAATTATCCGCTGTGGAAAACCCTGTGGAAAAGTCGGAAAAGCCTTCTTTAAAACGATTCCCGCCATTTCCCAATGTCCGGTTGTTGTATCTTTGCCGTTTGATTTCAGAGTGCATTTTCCGTAGTTTCCAATCGGGTTTTCGAGCGCGGGCAAATCTTGCAAAGGGCGAATATTTGCCAATCCAAGCCGTTGCAAATTCGGCAAATTCACTTTGCGCGATTCGAGAATGTGTCCGAGCGTGTCTGCGCCTTTGTCGCCCCAACTCTCAGCATCGGGCATTTCGCCGATTCCCGCCGAGTCCAAAACCATCAAAACTATGCGATTAAATTTCGAGTTCATAAAAATATAATAACAGATTGTTAGCCGCAGATGAACGCAGATGAACGCAGATAAAACAAAAATAAATCGGCGTTTATCCGCGTTCATCTGCGGCTGAACATTTTCTATTTTGTCGGTGCAGTATAACCTTCGCGGGCGCGGACGGTTGCTCCGGCGGGAATGCCTTTGAGTTCGACTTTTATTTTGCGGAAAGTGCCGTCGCGTTTTTCGTTTGATGAATAATAGCCGAGTGAATATTTCGTGCCGATTTCGTCGGCGACTTTTTTGAAAGCTACTCGTGCGCCGCTCAAATCTTCGATGGGGAAAACTTTTCCGCCGGAGGTTTTCGCTAAATTCTGCATTTCTTTGTCGGCTAGTTCATACAATTTCTTACTGATGTCGAGGCGTTCAAAATCGCCGAGTTTGCAGAAATCGGTTGTCTTTTCCATATTCGATTGTTTCGGAAACTGCCGATAATAACGAGTAATCTGCGCGGGCGAAAAGCGCATTGCTTGTTCGCAATCGCCGAGCAGATTTTCTTCAAAAAATTCGCGTGTATTGACTTGGATAAAAAACGAAATGATATTGCTTTCGGCGAATTTTTCGCGCACCTCATCAAAATCGCCAACGCTCACCGAATCAACGCCGTCGGTCAGCGCAACGAGCGCACGGCGACCGCGAAATTCATCTCGCGGTTTTTCCGCAAAGACTTTTTCGACGACTTGCAGAAGACTGTCGTAAAACGGCGTGCTGTTCGAGTTTTGCGCTTTTTCGAGCGCGGTTTTCAGACTTGTTCGATCGTCCGTCAAACCGCTCAAAACTTCGCTCACGGCGTAGGCTTCGGTTGTGGTTCTTTCGGTTTTATAAGCGATAATCGCCACGCGGTCGCCCGGTCCTAAAGATTGAATAAAATTATCGGCGGCGCGTTTGATAAGCAATAAATCTTGGCGTGTCGAACCGCTTGTGTCCAATAAAAGCGCGACTTCAAATGGCGCAGCGGTTGCCGAAAAATCGGCGATTTCTTGCGGTTTTCCGTCTTCGTAAATCACGAAATTATTTTTTTTGAGATTCAAAATCGGCTTGCCGTCTTTGTCCGTAACGACGACGGGAACATCAATAATTTGGGTTTCGACGCGGATAACTTCCGTATCGTCCTGCGCCGAAATATTGACGATTAAGACCAAAACGTAAATCAGCAGTAAAATAAATCGTGCGGCTTTCATTGCTAAAAAAAATCACTCCGTTTTCACGATTTTAGCAGAAAATAGAAAATTTAAGAAAAATTTATGTTAATTCCGCGCAGTGGCTTATCGGATTTTTCTTAATTCTGTGATATTCTTACTCAAAATCGCATCTTTGCAAATAAATTAATTCCCCTTATTTCGTGCGTTTTTATAAGTAAAGAAACGCCGACATATAGCTTTTAGATGCAGTTAAAACTTAAATTATAAAATTTTTAGAGGAGAAATATATATGAGCAGAAAATTTGCTTTAATGATTTTGTCAATTGTAACAATTGGCGCATTTTTTACGAGTTCTGTGCGGGCAGTAAATCTTTTGATTGAAGATTTCACGGCGGCGGCAGGAACAGCGATTACGACAACGACTTGGACAGCGCACAGCGCGGGCGGCACAAATGCAATTGTTACTTCCGCACCGAGTTTGACTTTGACGGGTTATCCTTCGTCGGGCGTTGGAAACGCGGTTGCTTTGGCGACCAGCGGCGAAGACGACAACCGCGTTTTTTCGGTTCAATCGAGTGGTTCGGTTTATGCGGCGTTTATGGTGAACACGAGCGAAGCGGTGGTTGACCCGATTGGCGGATATTTTTTCCATCTCGGTCCTGATCCGGTCGGAACGACTTTCAGAGGCAGAGTTTTTATCAAAAAAGATGCTTCAAACAATATTGCTTTTGGACTTTCAAAAGCGGCAACTGCCGCGCCTGATGTGGCTTTTACGGGATTTACTTACTCGTTGAACACGACTTATTTGGTAATTGTAAAATACACCATCGTGGACGGCGCAACGAATGACACGGTTTCGCTTTTTGTTAGCACGGATGTTCCGGCAACCGAACCGGCGGCAACCTTGACGGCAACGGATGTTGGCGCGTCAGACGTAAATCCGGGAACGGTTTCGTTGCGACAAGGCGCGGCGGCAACTTCGCCGACGGTCAGAGTTGACGGCATTCGTGTCGGCACGGATTGGGCAAGCGTTACGCAAGCCGTTGCGGCGGCAGATGCGCCCGTTGATTTTAACGGCGACGGCAAAACCGATTGGGCGGTTGTCCGTGATACAGGCGGTCAATTAACGTGGTTTTGGAACATCAACGGTTCGGCAAATCCGACGGCGGCGGCGGCTTGGGGCTTGACTACTGATGTTTTGACACCGTCGGATTTTGACGGCGACCAAAAAGACGACATCGCCGTTTGGCGACCGGGCGCGGCTTTGACGGCTTCATTCTACATTCTGCAAAGTGCGACCAATACGGTGCGTGCCGAAGCCTTTGGACAAACGGGCGACAATCCGACAGTGGTTAATGACTACAACGGCGATGGTAAAGATGATTTGGCGGTTTGGCGAGAATCAAACGGAACGTGGTATTACCGCACTGTGGCAAATGGTCCGGTAACATTTATTACTTGGGGACAGACGGGCGATTTTGTTGCACCGGGCGATTACAACGGCGACGGCACGGCTGACTTCGGTGTTCAACGCAATAATGCCGGAGCAGGCAATTTCTGGATTCGTCTGTCAAACGGCACGGTTCAGCCGGTAGTCAGTTTCGGACTCAATAACGATATAATTTATACGGGCGATTTCGATGGCGATGCGAAGACCGATATTGCGGTATTTCGTGGAGTCGGCAACACAATAAATTGGTATTGGAGACCATCGAGCGGCGGCGCAGACCAACAAGTTACGTTCGGAACAGGAGTGGAAATTCCCGCGCCGGGCGATTACAACGGCGATGGACGCACCGATATAGCGGTTTTCCGCAATGGTGTGTTTTATGTTTATAGTCCGACGGGCGGCACCATCACGTTCTTTACATTAGGCGCGGCGGGCGACCGTGTTCCGGCTCAATATAATGTTCACTAATTTGGAGTGAATTAATAAAAACTAAAGTCCGTGCAATTTGAATTGCACGGACTTTAGTTTATTCGTTGGATAGTTTTTCTGTTTCGTCTTGGTCGAACTCGACCTTGCATTTACCGCGCAGTCAAGTTGAAACGCCGAGTTTCGGCAAAATTACAAGTTGCAGTAACAGCCAAAAACTGAAAATACCGATAATCCAATAAACTTCATCCATAAGATTTTTTTCTCATATTAATTTACGATATAGCGCAAGCCGTTTGCGAAACTTCAGTTTGCAGTCCGGCGTTTATCCACGCCTGCGTTCCGCCCGTTACGTTATAAACTTTCGCAAATCCGGCGTTTTCCAAAATGCTTGCACCCAAACTCGAACGATAGCCGCTCTGACAAATAACATAAGTCGGCGTTTTCGGGTCGAGCTTGTCCAATTCTTTTTCTAATCTGTCGAGCGGAATGTTTTGTGTGCGATAAGCGTGTCCGTTAGCGTGTTCGGCAACGCGGCGGACATCAACGAATTGCAGATATTTTTCAGTCTGCGTCAAATTGGAAACTTCTTCGACCGGAACTTGCTCAACCGTTTTTACGTCGCCCATAAAATCTTTCATCAAAATAAATCCCGCCACCGATTCGTGTCCGACACGCGCCAGACGCATAAATGCTTCGTCAATTTGTTTCGCTGTTTCTGCGGCAATTGCTAAAGGCGTGCCAACCGGAATCATCGTCCCCGCCCAACTCGCAAACTGTCCGCCAAGTCCGATGTTTATT
>CAZJQP010000111.1:0-3621 GCA_964548225.1 uncultured Blastocatellaceae bacterium
GTTAGTTTTAAGTTTTGCGGTTTGATGTCGCGGTGAATAATCGGCGGATTAAGCGAGTGCAGATAATCGAGCGCATCAAGCAGTTGATTTGTCCATTTGAGAACGTCTTTGAGCGGAAAAGGCTTTTTATCGCGCTCCAAAATCTTGTCCAAATCGTTGCCTTTAACCAATTCCATCACCAAAATCTGACAATCGGTTTCGAGAAAATAACCGATGACTTTCGGCACGGCTTCGTGGTCAATCTGCGTTAGAATTTTGGCTTCGCGTTCAAAGGCGCGGCGGAAATGTTCCGAATTCTTCTCCGTCAAACTCAGCAAAATCTCCTTGAGCGCAACTTTTTTGCCAAAGAGCTGATTGTCCTCAGCCTCATAAACCGCGCCCATTCCGCCTTCACCGAGTTGGCGGATGATTCGATAGCGGTTTTGTAAAACTTGATTGGCGGCAAGCATATAATAGTTATGAAAAAAGCGTTTAGAAAATTAAACACCAAATTACCGAAAAAGAAAAGGTTGGTATAAATTTTTCGCAAAAAAAAATCAGAGTTCCAAATAAACTTGAAACTCTGATTTTAGTGTTAATTCAATTTAAGGTTTTTACATTCCTTTGAAATTATAAACAATAAAACCTGCTGATTTAGCGGCTTGCCCGTCTACCATTGCCGGCTTGAATTTTGATCTTCGCGCCGCGTCTTCGCTGACTCCGCGCAGCATTGCCGGACCTTCAATAGCTTTTGCCGAAGTTACTTTGCCTTCTTCGTCGAGCGTAACTTGCACGGTTACTTTGCCCCAAATGTTTGATTTTTGGGCAAACGAAGGATAATTCGGAACAACCAAATTAATCGCTAAATTGTTCAATGCGCCCAAATTAACCGGCTCGGACGAAGTTATTGTTGTCGGGACATTTGGTTTATTTTCCGTTGTCGTCGGTGGTTGTTCAGCGGCTTTGGCGGCGGCGATTTGGTCTTGAAGACGCTTTAAATTGTTTCGCGCTGCTTCGTTTTCGCTGTCCAATTCGAGGACTTTTTGATAATCGGCGATGGCTGTTTCGATTTTTCCGATTTCTTCATTTGCTTGAGCGCGTTTGAGATATGCCATTAATTCCTTCGGATTGAGTTCTAAGACCTTATCGTAATCGGCAATCGCCAATTCGAAATTTTTCTTCTGGAAATACGAAAATCCGCGATTCAAATAGGTTGTCGAATCTGCCGATTTCATCTCGATAACTTTGTTGTAATCGGTAATTGCGGAATCAAATTCGCCGTTGGCAAAACTCGCATTCGCACGGCGTTGAAAATCAACTGCCGTCGGTGTCGGCACAGGTGTCGGCTGAAGTTTGACGACAGGTGTCGGCTGAGGTTTGATAACCGGGTTTTTTTGACGAATTGCGCCAACCAACTCGCTGTCCGCTCCGGTCGCCATCAATTCTTTTTCAATCTCTTCCGTGAGCGTGAATGTAATGCCGCGCACTTTAACAGCTTCCGTCAAAATCTTGTTTTTTTCAGGCAAAGTTGCTTTTTTAGACCGCAAAGCAATCAAAATATCAGCTAAACTTAACTGTCCGGGCTGTTCGGTTTGCGGAAAAACCGAAAGTGAAAATGTCAGCAATAAGACAAACGTAAAAAGGTAAAAACGCAGGGGTTTGTTTGTGGTAAATGATGCGAATTTCATAGGATTATTGTGGATTTTGGTCTTTAGTCTTTAGGTCTTTGATTTAATCGAATACTAGAAATCAATAAATCAATTATCGTTAATTAAATCTTCAACCGTTACAGGTTTCTTTTGCGGCTCGGGCGTTTTTGCCGTTGCTACTGTCGGTTTTTTAACTTCGGGCGTAGATTTGGGTGTTGCGGTTGCCGTCGCGGTCGGTTTGGTTTTCACCGTCGGCGCAGTTGTCATCGAAGTTTGAACAACTTGCGACGAATCGGAAGACACGGGCGATGAATTCGTTTCCGGCACAGTTTCCTTAACCGTTTGCGTTTCGGTCGGCATTGCGGCGGTTTCGACTTTCATTGACGGTGCATTTTGTTCGGTTGTCGAACTTGCCTGATTTATTTCGGCAGGTTTTGCCGACGTGAAAAACCAAATTGCGACTGCCGCGCAAATCAAAACGATGAATGCGCCTGCCGCCATTGCCATTGTTTTGGAACTTTTCTGCGGCTCGGCAAATGATTCCATAAAATCGCCTGATGAAACAATCGGCGCGATTATTCCGGCAGATTTTCCTTCGCTTACAGTTTCAGAGAAAAATTCTTCTTTCCGTTCGATTATCGGCGTTGCTTCTTCGATAAATTCAGGAAAATCTTCTTCAATTTCTTGCGCTTCTTCAACTACTTGCGCCTCAAATCTTAATTTTTCGGCTTCGGCTTGGAGTTTTTGCTGTTCGAGAAGTTCTGCTTGCCGTCTGTTTTCGGCTTCGACTTTCAAACGTTCTTGCTCAACTAATCGTCTTTCTTCTTCGAGGCGTTTTTGTTCGGCTTCGATTTTCAATTTCTCTTGCTCGATGCGTTGGCGTTCGGCTTCTAAATTGTTTTGAGCAACCGCAATCGGAATATCCAAAACTTCTTCTTCCGGCTCATTTACTGCTGAAAGTTCGCGTTCCTGCAAGCGCACAAAAGCCGTCCGCCAAACTTGACGCATAATCCCCGCCGAATGGAAACGATTCTCGCGGCGGATTTCCAAAGCCTTCATCAAAACATCGGAAACTTCTTTCGGAACTAACGGATTCAATTCGTTCGGCGATTTCAGAGGATCAGCGTTTCCTTCTAAAATCTCAATCGAACGCTCCAGTGCATCAATCGGCATTTGCGCCGTCAAAAGATGATAGAGCGTTGCACCGAGTGCATAAATATCACTCGAAACATCAGCCGCTTTTTCCAAATTTTTCTGCGCGTTTTCATCGTAGCTGTTTAATATCAGATTTTGTGAAGCCACATCCAACCCGCTCCAAATTTGTTCGAGCGGCAGATAGTTCAATTTGCCGGAATTAACTTCTTCCGACAAACTCGACACAATTAATTTTATTTCACCCGTGGGCGTTAATTTGAGATTTTCGGGCTTGATGTTTCGATGCACGAGCGGCGGAGCAAAATGGTGTAGGTAACTGAGCGCATCAAGCAATCTGTCCGTCCAATTTGAAACTTCCATAAGCGGAAAAGGTTTTTTCCCGCGCTTGAGCATTTCGCTTAGAAAACTTCCGGCGGCAAATTCGGAAACCAGATAGTTTGCGTCAACTTCCGAAAACCATCCGTGAATTTTCAAAATTGACGGATGCTGAATACGCATCAGAGTTTTTGCTTCATCAGAAAACGATTCTTTGAGCAATTCGGTTTGCGCGGCGGTCATAACCTTTTTTACTCCGAACGGAAATTGTTTGAGAATTACGTTAGTTTGATGAACGTCATCATAAGCCTCGAAAACCCCTGCTGAAAGCGGTTGAATGACACGAAAACGTCCTTGTTGCAGTATTTGATTTGTTGTTAGCATATGGAGATTTGGAGTGCGCGTGGCAAAGTAGCCAACCACATTATAACTTTTTCTTGTAAAAAATGGAAGAGGTTTGTTGCTAAAATTTTAACAGTGTTTTTAGTGATATTTTAACTTGAAAATAAGGAAAAGCGCACGA
>CAZJQP010000111.1:3631-14667 GCA_964548225.1 uncultured Blastocatellaceae bacterium
TTTTTTTTTTTTTTTTAAAAAATTTAACCTTTTTTTTTTTTTAATTTTTAATTTAAAAATAGTAAGTGGTGAAAAAATGAGTGGTGTGTTGCGCCCGCTTTTCTGTGTGTGGTTTTTTGCTTTAATAATTTCCTTTTTGCTTTTGAATTACGCGATCATAGTTTTCCTTTGACTTCGTGTAATTCGGGTTTAGCTGATAGGCTTTTCGATAATCATTTGCCGCCTGTTTCAAATTGCCCAAAGCTTCATAAGAAATACCGCGGGCATTATAAGGAAGATACGCCTTCGGATCGTTTTCGCCGAACAACTGAATAGCTTTCGTATATTCCGTAATTGCCAAATTATCGCGGTCTGTATTTGAATAAATCAATCCGCGATAAACATATGAGTTAGTAAAATCCGGATAAATTGAGATGGACTTATTAAAATCCGGCATCGCCGCAGTATAGTTTCTGGCACTAAAATAAATCGCGCCGCGCTTGTAATAAGCCAAACTGAAACTGGGAAATTCATTAATTGTCGAAGTGCAAGCTCTGATTCCGGGATTTGGGTCATTACTGTTTGAATCAAAATTCATACATTTCATATAATCTTCTTTATTCAAATCCGGATTCAACCTGATTGCCGTTTCATAGTCTTCATACGCTTTGGTAACTTCGCCTTTGAAATGATAGATAAAACCTCGTCTAACATACACTCGTGCATCGCGTGGGTTGAGTTGAATCGCTTTGTTGTAATTTATTAAAGCGTTATCAAAATCGGTTTCGTCATAATAATCATCACCGAGTTCGCCATAATAGTCAGCATCGTTGGAGTTATTGTTGCTGTTATTGTTATTGCTGTTTGAATTTATATCGCCCGCGCCGCTTCCGCCGCCGTTTAAATCGTATTCACTTTCAACGCGGTCTAAATTGTTTTGCGCCAATTCATAACCCGGCTGAATTCTTAATGCCGTGCGATAATCGTTTGCCGCAAGTTGGTAATTGCCGTTATATTCGTAGGCAAGTCCACGATTGTTATAAGCGTCCGCAGTTGATTTGTATTGAATTGATTTTGTGTAATCGTCAATCGCGCCTTCATAATTCTCGATGTATAAATAAGCCAAACCGCGATTGTAATAAGCATCTGCGGCACGCGCGTTAAGCCGGATCGCCGCCGTAAAATTCGTAACCGCTTTTTGATAATCTTGCTCATCCAAAGCCGTCAAACCTTGGCTGAAATAATAATCGTAAGTTTTCGCCGTGCCAACGGGTTTTCGCGTTGTCGTGCGGCGCGTGGTGGTTGACGAAGTAACCGTCGGTTTTTTCACGACAGGTTTTTTCACAACCGGCTTTTTAGTAGTCGTTGTTTTGGTTGTGGTGCGGGTAGTCGGCGTAATTCTGCCGGTTCCGCCTTGCGCTAAAACGGAATTTGCCGAAAAAATGAGCGAGAATGCAATCACACTCAAATTACCGATATTTTTTAACTTGTTTTTCATATAAATCTGTTCTCCTTTCTAATTTACTCAATATCTTTGACACATCGGAAACTCGTTTGGGCGTATGTTTCCGCGCCTTGCGCGAGCCAACCCGTGCGATAAGTCGTTGTGGCAAATTTATCAGCCGATTCGTAACTTCCGCCGCGAAGCACTCGAACATCGCCTTTCGGCACGTCTGTCGGTAATTTTCCGTTCGGATAAGCGACAAATTCGCTCGAAGTCCATTCCCAAGCGTTTCCGACCATATCATATATACCGAACGGTGAAACACCGCTAAACTTGCCGACTTCCGTAAAATCTTTTCCTTCGCCGTGTGCGTTTGCCTTACCTTTTTCCCAAGTGTTGCCCCACGGATGAACCCGTTTGTCCGTTCCGCGTGCCGCAAATTCCCATTCTTCTTCAGTCGGCAAACGCTTGTTCACAAAAGTTGAATATGTAACCGCCTGTCCGAAGTTCACACCGACGACAGGAAATTTTTCTGTGCCTGCGGGAAATTTTCCGTCCTTCCAAATTGATGGCGGGGTGCATTTTCCGGCGGTAACACATTTAGCGTAATCTTCGCGCGTAACTTCATATTTATCCATAAAAAACGATTTGACCGTTTTTTTATGAGCGGGCATTTCAGCAAGATCGCCTTTGTCCGTTCCCATCGTAAATTCCCCGCCTTTAACAAAAACCATTCCGTCCGGTGCAGTCGGCGTTTTGTCCGTATTCGTGTCCGAATTTGTTCCCGGACTGTTTGTCGGCGTTTTATTATCACCGCCATTATTGATAATCGGGTCATCAGACTTCATCAGATACATTATGCCGAACGCGCCGCCGCCAAGCAGAAGCAAAACACCTAAAATCGGAACAATTAAAAAAGCCTTGGACGTTTTTTTCGTATGATTATCCGTTAAACTCGAAGATGTGATTACTTTATTCGGACTCGTATTGCTGTCCGCCAAAAGCGAAGCCACCGCATCTTGACTCGGACTCATAACCGTCGGCGTGGAAGGCGGAAAAATGTTCTCCGCCGAATTTGATGCCGGATTGCTCATTATGGTTTGTTGCGGTGTTTCCACCTTTCCGGCAAATTGAGTCGGCTGGTCAAACGGCGAAGCGGGCGGCGTTTCCTTCGGCAACGGCGTTGGCGGCAAAGAAGTTTCAGGAAAATAATTTTCTTTGATGAGCGGCAAGGTTGCGCCCAAATCTCTGCCTTGACTGTCGAGCAAACGTTTTTCGGCTTCGGCGGCTTGCTGTTCGGCAATCTTGCGTTTCGTTTCCGCTTCTTCAAGCATTTTGCGGTTAATTTCCGCTTGTTTAAGCTGTTGTTCTTCGATTCGCCGACGGTCTTCTTCCATTCGGCGGCGTTCTTCTTCGATTTTTTGCTGTTCCGCTATTAACTCGGCGCGTTTGCGTTCTTGTTCGGCAGAAACCCCGGCAAATTTCGATTGCTCTTCACGTTTGCGCTCGTTATCGAGTGCAGTTTGCAAAGCCGAAAGCATCTGATCTGCTGTCGCAAAACGATTTTCATACTCAATTTCCATTGCCTTCATAATCCAATCGGCAACTTCTTTCGGAATTTCGGGATTTAAGACGCTCGGATATTCAAGCGGATCGGGTTTGCCGCCCCAAATTTCTAGAGCGCGTTTGAGCGCATCAATCGGCAATTTGTTTGTCAAAAGATGATAAATCGTTGCGCCTAAAGCATATAAATCGCTTCGCGCATCAGCATTGTGGCTCATTGCGCGGGTAGATTTTTCATCGTGGCGTTGCGTAATAACTTCTTGAAATGTCGGATCAAGAACGCGCAAAATTTGTTCGAGCGGCGAATAGTTGAGGGTTGCCGCAACAAAAGTTTGATTTGAAACGGTTTCCGCCGCGGCGGCAGAATCTTTGCCTTTGGCAATGCCGAAATCGAGCAATTTTATCTTGCCGCGCGAAGTCAATTTCAAATTTTGCGGCTTAATATCCCGGTGAATCACAGGCGGATTCAAGGTGTGCAAATAATCGAGCGCATCGAGAAGTTGAGATGTCCAATGAAGAACATTTGCCAACGGAAATGCGGCTTGGCGGCGTTCGAGCAACGATGCAAGGTCTTCGCCGTCAACGAGTTCCATCACAAGATATTGACGGTCGGTTTCAACAAAATAATCACGAACGTGCGGAAATGCTTCGTGTTTCACCATTGCCAAAATTTTCGCCTCGCGCTCAAATGCGCCGCGAACCATCTGTTGTTGTTTCGGAGTTGTAACTTTGGTTAAATCAACCAAAATCTCTTTGAGCGCAACAGTCGTGTCAAAAACATTGTCGTAAGCCTCATAAACCGCGCCCATTCCGCCGCGCCCGAGTTGACTTTTGATTTGATACCGTCCGCGCAGGACTTCATTTATTGCCAGCATATCGTAAGTAAAAAAGTAATAAAATCGAAAAACTTTTTCGCAAATTATAACCGATTTCCACGAAAATAGAAAAAAAAATCAAGGTGTTCAGGAATAATTTTTGGAAAGTTTAGGATTTATTTGTCAAGGTGAAACTATTTTTCGGGTAAAATCGAATTATTAAATATGGCGAACGAAATAAAATCAAGCGAAATCACGCCCGAAAGTCTTTACTTGAATCGGCGCAATTTTATCCGCGCCGCGCTTTTCGGTGGAACAACCGTTGCCACGGGTTTGACTTACAGATTTTTCAATGAACCGCCTCCGAAGGAAATTGTTACGACAGAAATTCAAAATATCAGAAAATCTGCGAACGCGCCGATTGAAGATAAATTAAATTCGTTTGAAGAAATCACGAATTACAACAATTATTACGAATTTTCGACAAGCAAAACCGGAGTCGCCCGCGCCGCGCAAGATTTTGTAACGCGTCCTTGGACGGTCGAAGTCGGCGGACTGGTGCAAAAACCGAAAGTTTTCGACATCGAAGATTTGCTCAAATTTGACCAAGAAGAAAGAATTTACCGTTTTCGATGTGTCGAAGGTTGGTCAATGGTCATTCCTTGGGTCGGTTTTCCTTTGAAAAAAATTCTTGATGCGGTCGAACCGCTCGGAAAAGCGAAATATGTCGCTTTCAAAACATTTTACGACGGCGGAAGTTCAAAAAATCCTGATGTCCGATTGCCTTCGGGCAGAAACGGAATGCAATCAAGTTTTTCCGCCGGAATTGATTTGCCTTACGTCGAAGGTTTGCGCCTTGACGAAGCAAATCATCCTCTAACTATTTTAGCAACAGGACTTTATGGCAAACAGATGCCGAATCAAAACGGCGCACCGATTCGCTTGATTGTGCCTTGGAAATATGGTTTCAAAAGCATCAAATCGGTTGTAAAAATCACTCTGACCGAAGACGAACCGCCGACAACTTGGAACATCGCCGCCCCGAAAGAATACGGTTTTTTTTCAAACATCAATCCAAACGTCGCGCACCCACGCTGGTCGCAAGCCACCGAAAGACGCATCGGCGAACTCAGTTCACGCGAAACTTTGATGTTCAACGGCTATGCGAACGAGGTTGAAAGTCTTTACACCGGAATGGATTTGAAGAAATATTTTTAATGAATGACGTAAAATTTAATAAAATCTTACTTTTCACAAACGCGCTCGTGCCGCTTGCGTTACTCGTTTTCGATGCTTGGCGTGGAAATTTGGGCGCGAATCCGATTGAGTTTTTTCTTCGGACAACGGGCGTTTTGACTTTGATTTTTTTGGTTGTTGGCTTGGCAATTACGCCTATGCGGAAGATTTTCGGTTGGAATAATTTGATAAAATTTCGCCGGATGATCGGGCTTTACGCTTTTTTTTATGCTTTTTTGCATCTTGTAACTTACAGCATTTTTGATAAAAGTTTTGATTTATCGGCGATCGCGTCCGATGTTTGGCAGCGTCCGTTTATTGCACTCGGGATGTTGGCGTTTTTTCTTTTAATTCCGCTTGCGATAACTTCGACAAACGGAATGATAAAACGGCTCGGCGGAAAAAATTGGTCGAAACTTCATAAATTATCTTATTTAATTGCGATTTTGGGCGTGGTTCATTTTTGGATGATTGTAAAATCCGATTTGAAATATCCGTTTTTGTTTGCAGCCGTTTTAACCGTTTTGCTTGGTTATCGAATTTACGATTTTTACGGAAAAAAAACACAAAAAAACACGAAAGAAAAAACTATCACTTCGTGAAGCCGACAATTAAATTTATCGTTTTTGATTTTTGTTGATTTGTTCAAAATTGCGACGGTAATCTTCGCCGTCAATCAAAACGGTTTTGCACATTTCGTAAAGGCGCGAACGCAGACGAACACCGATTCTGTCTTGCAAAGTTTCTTCTTTATCGGTTCGTCTGTCGAGATAATTGGTCGTAAAAATCGTCAATTTTTTATCGTTGTAGCGCGTGTTGATGATGTTTGTCATCGTATCGCGCACCCATTCGGTCGGTTTTGAAGCGGCAAGTTCGTCTAAAACTAAAATTTCCGCATCAAAAATCGGCGCGAGAACACTGAATTCCGAAGTTTGCGTCTGCGTGTTGTAAGAATTTTGAATTTCCTTCAAAAGCGAACCCGATTCATAAAAAACGCAATTAAAACCGCGCTTGGTTAATTCTTTCAAAACCGCCACAGACAGATGAGTTTTGCCGACACCGCAATTTCCCATCAGCAAAATTCCCTGCCCGTCATAATCAGGGTGATAAGCAGAAGCCAATTTGCGAGTCAGCCAAACGGCGTTTCTTTGAGATTCGTTTTGCGGAATGTAATTTTCAAAGTCGCATTTCGTATAGCGTTTTGGAATGCGGGCTTTATCAAACTGATTGGTTTGTGTTTTTTGTTTGCGGCATTCGCACGGTCGCGCACCTTTGCCCGGCACGACTTCCATTCCTGCGCCGTAGCATTTTTGACAAACTTCTATATCCTCATCCGGCTCGAAATCCGCGAAAAAATCTTGTTCGGGAACATCGGACAACGGCTGCGGCACAGCATAAAGAGAATGAATTTTAGCTGTTTCTTGTGGCATCTAATCCGTTAAAATACTACTTGATTTTACTTTATTAATCTTGAAAAATACGAGTGAACTTTCAGACAAACTTCTTAAAGCATTTTGGATTATAGCATCGAATTTTCAGATTTCAAGTTTTAATCGGCTTTTAAAAACTCAGTAAAAATCGGGCTTTCACGAACTTTAAAAACCGTAAAAAGATGAAATTACTGAAAACACAGGACTTAAAATTTCAGGGAAATTTAACATTCTGCAAAAAAAAATTAAATTTATCGTTTTTCTCACTTTTATCGTATGCTATATTATCTAATTCGATTTTTGATTTTTGATCTTTGACCTTTGATTTTTGTTTTCGGATTTGCCGAAGATCAAAGATCAAAAGTCGAAAATCAAAGATCATCATAATTTATGAGTATTTTACGCAGTTTGATGATAAAACTCGGTTTGGCGGATTTGAGCGCGGGACGCACACCGATAACCGTTTTCGTGTTGGACGATGACCATCGCCGACACCGTTGGTTTAAGAAACGCTTTACGGGCGATGAAATTGATCTTGCCGAAACGGTTGAAGAAGCGAAGGAATATTTAACGCAAAATTCCTATGACGCGATTTTTCTTGACCACGATCTTTTGCCCGAACATTATGAAACCAACGATCATAACGATTATTCGCGCACAGGTTATGCCATCGCCGAATTTTTGAACGAAAACCCGAAACTCCAACGCGCCGCCACCATCGTCGTCCACACGCGCAACGCCGATGCCGCGATTAAAATGGTGCAAAAAATCCGCGATTCCGGCAGAAGCTGTGAATACGTCGCTTTTCCGATGCTCGACTTAAAAATTAAGAACTATTGGAAACGCTAGAAAGTTTAAAGGTGAAAATGTGAAAATGTGAAAAAGTTAATTAATCCAACTCAATCAACTTTTTCACATTTTCACTTTTTGGCTTTTTCACTTTTTAGCTTTCATTTCGTCCAATTCTTTTTGATTTTGGTCAATCAAAAATTTCAGATTCTTTTTCAAATTTTCGTCTTTCGTCGCGTTGAAAGATTTGTTCAAAGCCAACAAATAAGCGGTTTTCAAGGCTTGGTCTTTCGGAACGGCGACATCGGGCAAAACGCCTGTGCCTTCCCAATTCGTTTTCGTGATCGGGTTAATTGCACGTCCGACAGGAATGAAAACGCCGAAATGGTCGTTGATACGAAAAACACCACCCGGATTTGCGCCGCCGCCGGTTGTTTCGCCGACAATCGTTGCACGTTTCAAAACTTTCAGATTATTCGCAAATTCTTCCGCGCCCGAAAAAGTGCGGTTGCTCGTCAAAACATAAACGTCTTTGTCGCCGTATTTTTTGCCCAAAACATTCGGTTTTGTCCAAAATTCTTCCGTCCGATTGCCGTCCCGGAAAAATAAATTGTTCAAATGCACAGGTTTATCGCCGAAAAGATACGAGCAAATCAACGCCACCATTTCGGGATCGCCGCCGCCGTTGTTCCGCAAATCGAAGATCAAAGCATCAGTTCCATTAACAAAAGTCATCGCCGCCGCAACGGTTTCCGCACCCAATTCGGGACCGAAAAAGCCACGCAAATCAATATAGCCGATATTGCCTTGCAGACGCTCGACTTTTTCAAATCCGTAATTGATTCGCTTCAGATAATTGCGATAATCGGCTTCTTCTTGCTCGGTTGGCTTCTCGCGTTTTTCGCGCACCGGAATTTTTTCAAATGAATAGCGAACGCGCAAATGCTTGTCTTTGCTGATTGATTGCAAATCTGCCGTCAATTTTACGGCAAATTGTTTTGCGCTCGTGATATTGTCGTATTCCTTATTTTTCAAACGATTGCGAACATCTTCCTCCATTTTTTTTGCGACATCGGCAAAAACGTAGGAATCGTTCAAATTTTGCAAAATCGTGTCTATGACTTCCGTGCGAGTTTTCGCATCAATCGTCATATCTTCTTGCTCGTTTTGCGCGACGATGACGATGTTTCCAATCGTAATAATAATGCCTATGGCAACGATTGAAATAAAAAGGGACATATATTTTTTCATATAATTACTCCTAAAATTACTGTTATTTATTGCGGGAAATTAAACCTTTCAAAAGCAAATCAGCCAAACGCTGCGTTTTTTCCTCGATTTCGCCGCGTTCGCCGAGTTCCTGCGTAGTCAAACTAAACGGCAGAAGTGAGTTTGTCGCCAAAAGCAGAGTTTCTGCTGTTTTGAGCGCATCGTCTGTTTCAAAAACTTCTGCGGTTTCTATCACTGAAGCAAAAATTTGCGCTTCTTCGGCAAAATAATTTTCGCGTCTTGCCAAAAGACTCGGACGAATTGCCGCGAGCAAATCATTCAGACTTTGCGTGTAGTGCTGAACGCTGTCAAACCGAAATAAAACGCGCATTACGAGCATTTTTCGCAAACGCTCTTCGGCAGAAATTTCGAGCGACGCGATTTTTCTTAATTCGCTTTTCAAACGCTCGATAATTCGGTCAATGTGCGATAAAACAACTTCTTCCTTGCTCCGAAAATGCAAATAAATACTGCCTTTTCCGATGCCGACTGCCGCCGCCAAATCATCAACCGTCATTTTTTTATAACCGTTGCGTGATAAAAACTCGTCCGTTGCATCTAAAATTGCTTCTCTAACTTCGCGTGTCGAAACCGCATTTCTCATATAACATCGAGTTTTGACCAAATTACGATTCGAGTCAAACATAGAAACGTAGATTTTACGAATTAGTTTCAAAAAGTTTCAACTCAAAACTTTTTTGTCACAAACTTTGGCGCGTTGGTGTTTTCCTATTGTAATTCATACAAAAATTCAAAATCAGGAGCTTTTATGTCAAAAAATATTCAAATTTTATTCAAACTTACGTTCGCTTTTATCGTTATCGTCATTGGAAATTACGTCATTGTCGCGCAAAATGTCGTAACTGGAAACTGGAACGCTGAACTGAAAACAGATTCGGCAGAGCAAATTCAGCTTTCGTTTTCGCGCAAATCAGAGAATGACCGCAACCGTTCAGGTTCAAGTTTCGATTTGAAAGATTTGCAAGGCTTATCTTTGAGCGAAATCAACAGTTCGGGTTCGAGCGTCAGATTTTCAATCTTGCGCGAAGCCGGAAACATCGAATGCGAAGGCAAATTTACGAATGGCAAAGGCAACGGAACTTTTCGTTTTACGCCGAGCAAAACCTACATCGAAGCAATGAAATCGCGCGGCTTTGACTTTTTGGAAAAGAATTCAAAAGACGAATCGAATGTCGAAGACCGGCTTTTCGCCGCCGCAATGTTGAATGTAACAACTGCGCTGGCAGACGATTTGCTTTCGGCGGATTTCGGTAAATTGGACATCGGCGACCTTTTCAAAGCCGCGATTTTCAAGATTGACGGTAAATTTGCCCGCGAGATGAAAGCGAGCGGTTTTCAAAATTTGACGTTTGATGATTTGGTCAAAGCGCGGATTTTCAAAATTGACGCGGAATTCGTGCGCCACGTCGCGCAGATGGGTTTTCAAAACGAACCTTTCGAGATGCTCGTGAAAATGCGTATCTTCAAAATCACGCCTGAATTCATCATCGAAATCCGCAACGAAGGTTTCGATAATCTCGACATCGAAGATTTGGTAAAAATGCGAATCTTCAACATCAACGCAGAATTCATCCGCGAAGCCCGCGCCGAAGGTGTGCCGATGAACGTCGAAAAATTAGTGCAGAAAAAAATCGGTGTTTATCGTAAGTAAAGTGAAAAAGTTTAAAAGTGAAAATGTGAAAAAGTTTTTGGGCAAAGTCCGCAAAACTTTTTCACATTTTCACTTTTAAACTTTTTCACTTTCTACTCGAATTGCTTCTTAAATTCCTCAAACTCTTGCCGAAAACTTGCAAATTCGTTTTTCAGGCTTTCCAGTTCCTGTTCCAGCTTTTCGACTCGTTCATCGTTTGCCGTTGAGCGCGAAACTCTTTCGGGCGGCGTGTAGTTTATGACTTCGCCGCACAATAAATGGGCGTAGCGGGCTTCTTTTTGTCCGGCGGCGCGTTCGAGTTTAGTGATTAAAGGTTCGTCGCGTTTGAGCAAACCTTCGAGCGTTTCGTTGACATCGCCGAGACCTTTGAATTCGTAGAGCCGATGCGTGCGCTGGTGCAATTCGCCGATGGTTTGCGCTCCGCGAAGCATCAAAACGGACAGCACGGCGGTTTCCGACGGTTCGAGTTCATAGACCTGCGAAAACATCTGTTTATATTTCGGCACACGCGAAGTGCTTCCGTAAAAAACATAGACGAGATTTTTGTCGCGCAAATCGTCCAACGTCTGCGAAACGGTTGATTCGTTGTAATTTACGACCGGCTCGCGGTTTGTCTTTTGATTACACGCGGCAACCAAGGCGTTCAGCGTCAAAGGATAATATTCGGGCGTGGTCAGTTGTTTTTCGACCAATGAGCCGATGATTCGAGCTTCGATTTCAGTTAAATGTTCGGACATAACGATTTATAGATTATAGCAATTTCCGCGAAAGAAAAAGGCAGAAACCCGCGCATCAGCAAGGGTGTAAAAAGTTGATGATTCAACACCCTTGCTGATGCG
>CAZJQP010000112.1:0-13509 GCA_964548225.1 uncultured Blastocatellaceae bacterium
AAGGACAAATATCAAAGGAAAAAAATCAAATAACAAAAATCAAAGATCAAATCAAATGGAAATCCAAAACTTCATCAATAAAACCGACACTTATCTTCCGATGATTCGCAGTAATATATTGATTTGCGTCCGCGACGGCAATCAGCACGGCGAATTGCAAACTGCGCTTCGGCATATTGGCGCGATTGTCAAAGATGCCGTTTTGCCCGAACTCAAGGACATCAAACGGATTGCCGGAAAGATTGAAAAAGAACTCACGCCGCTTGTTGTATCCGATGCTCCTTTGCCGGATGAAAAAGCGCGGAAACTGCTTGACAGCTTGGCAATTTTGGAAGCGTATCTCACAAAACTAAGTTTCAATTCAGACGCTTTTTCGATTGATGTCAGCGATTTTATTGAAGAATCTTTTGAAAATCTGACCCTCAAAAGCCAGCCGCCGATTGAAACGGCGGAAGAGGTCGAAGCCGACGAAGAGATGTCGGGTTGGGAAGAAGAATTTGAAATTGACGAGGAGATGGTCGAGATTTTCGCGCTTGAAGCCGAAGAACTTCTGCAAAATATCAACACCAATCTCGAACTTCTCGAAGATGCGCCGTCAAACCGCGAAGCCTTGATGGAGATACGGCGTTCGGCGCACACGCTCAAAGGTTCGGCGGGAATTATCGGCTTGAAACAACTTTCTTCGCTCGCGCACCGTGTCGAAGATTTGTTGGATTATTTGGCAGACAACGAAATCGAAGCCGATGTCAAAATATTCGAGATTTTGCTTACCTCAACCGATTGTTTTGAAAATCTTGCGAACAACGAAACTTCGGAGCAGTTGGAAAAGAAAATCGCAAGGCTTTACAAAAGTTTTGATGATATTTTTGCATCGCTTCAGACGAAAAAGGTCGAAGAACCGCCGCCGCCGCCGAAAACGCTCGAAATAGCCGTTGCCACGCCGCCGCAACCTGCCAATACGCCCGTTCCCGAAATTCGTCCGACGATTCGCGTGTCGCTTGATAAACTTGATGAATTGGTGAAAATTGTCGGAGATTTGCTCGTTAGCCGTTCGGTTTTTGAACAGCGTCTTAACGAATTCAACCGCCAAATCGAAGAGCTTCACAACAGCACGAACCGGCTTCAGCAGGCAACCGGAAAATTGGAAGTTGATTTCGGTGCAAATCAATTTCACTCTCCGAATTCAAGATTTCCGTCGCGGATTTTCAGTTTTGAAGGCAGTCAGCATTCCGGCTCTGATTTCGATTCTTTGGAATTTGACCAATACAACGAATTTCACGAAACCACCCGCGAACTCGTGGAAACAACCGCCGACACTTCGGCAATCAGCGGCGATTTAGACACGCTCAAAGACAATCTCGACTTGCTTTTTGAAAGTCAACGCCGTTCGATTGAAGAAATGCAGGAAAAACTTCTGCGCTTGCGAATGGTCAGATTCGGAACGCTTACGGCGCGTTTGCAAAGAACCGTTCGCGTAACGTGCGAAGAAGAGATGAAACACGCCGAGCTGATAGTCGAAGGCGAAAATCAGGAGTTTGACACACAAATCTTAGATTCGCTGGTCGAACCGCTGTTGCATTTGCTCCGCAACGCCGTCGCGCACGGCATCGAACTGCCCGAAACGCGCAGACTTTTGGGCAAAGCTGAAACCGGCAAGATTTTTCTGAACATTTATACTGACGGAACGCACGTCAACTTGAATATTTCAGATGACGGACGGGGAATTTCGTCTGCCTCGCTGATTAAAAAAGCTCTTGAAAACAATTTAATTTCCGTTGAAAAAGCCGAGAACTTAACGGAAGAAGAAGCCTTTGATTTGATGTTTTTACCCGGATTAACGACGGCGGAAAAACTGAGTCAAGTTTCGGGGCGCGGCGTTGGAATGAACATCGTCAAAACAAATATCTTGCGTTCGCAAGGCACGATTTCGGTTAAATCAACTCCGCAGAAAGGCACGACTTTTATGATTCGTCTGCCGATGTCGCTGGCGGTTACACGCGCAATTTTGGTTAAATCGGACGAACAAATTTTTGCGTTTCCGCTCAAAATCGTCAAACAGGTTACGGAGATTTCCGCCGAAGCACTTGCAAAGGCAAAGAGCGAAAGTCTTTTGGTGGCGAACGACAACGAATATTTTCCCGCTAATCTGAGCGAGATATTAAATTTGAGTTTTGCGGTCAAGCCGGACGCACAAATTCCGCTTCTAACCATCGAAACGGGCGAAACCCGCTTTGCTTTGGCAGTTGAAGAAATCATCAAAACCGAAGAAATCATCATCAAGCCGCTCGGTTTTCCGCTTGAAACAAATCCTGCTTTTCTCGGCGCGGCAATCTTGGGCGACGGGCGCGTCGTGCCGGTTTTGGATTTGATTTTCCTTTTGAAACAGCAAGAAGAAGAGAAAGGGAGAAAGGGAGAAAGGGAGAAAGGGAGAAAGGGAGACGAAGAAACTCCTCATCTCCCCATCTCTTCTTCTCCACTTCTCCCCGTCTCCCCATCTCCTCTTCTCGTTTTGATCGTGGATGACAGTCCAAGTATGCGCCACGTTACGACAAAACTCATCAAAAACGCCGGTTGGAAACCAATCATCGCCAAAGACGGAGTTGAAGCCTTAGAAATATTGCAAGACGCAACCGAATTGCCGAGCGTGATTTTAACCGATGTCGAAATGCCGCGAATGAACGGCTACGAACTGCTTTCCGCGCTCAAGCAAAAAGAAAATCTGCAAAAGATTCCCGTCGTCATGATAACCTCGCGCACCGGCGAAAAACATCGCCAAAAAGCAATGGAACTCGGCGTTTCCGAATATCTCACCAAGCCTTACGAAGATTCGGTCTTGGTTGAAATAATAAAGGTTTTAACCTGAGTTCCGAATAAGAAAACCGACCGGAGCGCAAACACCGCGCTGTTCAGCGGCGTAACGGCGTTTGTTCACCTAAAACTTCCGAGTCAGCAGAGACTTTTTCGCTTCGCTCATTGCAAGCGGGGACGCTTGCGCTCCAGTCTTTATCCGGAACTCAGATTAAAATAAATAGTAGTGTTTAAGAATTTATGCCGATGAGAAATATATTCGGAATAAGTGATAAGTGATAGGTGATAGGTGATAGGTTTCGGGTGCGTAAAATCTATCACTTATCACTTTTCACCTTTCACTTATTCCGAAATAAAAAATCTCAAAAATTATTCAGCATAAAATTTGAAACACTACCACATAAATCTGTCTGCTCATTCATCTACGGCTTCGTGATAACCACAAACACATTCGACCAAAAACCGACTTCCGCATCATCATAGAAATAGCGCAGACGATAGCGGCGTTCTTCGGGTTTGCCGATTTGGAGCGGCTGGCGCGTGTCAATAAACGGTGAGCGCGTGTCAAATCCGAGCCGCGTCCAATCGGTTTCATCGCCGCGTTGCGATTCGACATAAACGCCGTGAAACTTGCCTTTTGCCCAATCAATGCGGACAACGCTGTCTGAAAGCGCAAGACATTCCGCCTTCGGTTTGCCCGCGTCGGGCGAAAACGCGGCAGATTTTGTCGGGATAATCTGAAGCAGTTCGCCGATGGAGTTTGAATAATTCGCACTCAATTTCATCCGCGCCGCCGCCTTTTGCAAACGATTCAAAACGCCGCTCATCGTTATCACGGCAGGAATTGCGATTGGCGTAAATTCGGGCGGCTGTGCCAAAACCGACTTCTTTTTCGCGTTGCCGAGTATCAACTTTTTATAAGCATTCGCCGCCTTTGAATGCGCCTTTGCCCCAAGCGCGTTCAAAATCACAAACCGCAACATCCGACAATCCGCCACCACCGCATCAATCTCCACCGGCGAAAAACCCAAGCTCGCGCCCACCGAAACAAAATTGCGCTCCATATTCTCCGCCCACGACAACCGCGCCGAATTACTCATTGGAATAATGCCCTTTGCCATAAATTTTAAGCCTCCTAAAACTTAATTTTTGCTTTTGAAAACTATTCTACAAACTTTGTGAGCTACTCGTCAATATTTACAGACTATTCATCAATATTTGCAGATTACTCTGTAAGTTTTGCAGACTACTCTGCATATTTAACAGACTACTCTGCAAAGTTTGTAGAATAGTCATCAATATTTACAGACTACTCATTAACTTTTGCAGAACACTCTGCAAAAAAAGCAGACTACTCTGCAAAAAAAGTAGAACACTCTGCAAAAAAATTAGAGTGTTTTGCAAAAAAAGCAGAGTAGTCTGCAAAAAAAGTAGAGTAGTCTGCAAAATTTGCAGACTAACGCGATTATGAACTAAAACCAAACGAAATAATTGATAATTGGTAATTGATAATTGATAATTTGCCCGTATTTACACGACAATTATCAAATCTCAATTACCAATTATCAATTATTTCAGCAGTTTTCTTATTGATTTAACGTCAGTTCGGGATAAGAAAACCGACTGGAGCGCAAGCGTCCCGCTTGCAAACACCGCGCTTTTCAGCGGTGTAACGGCGTTTGTTCACCTAAAACTTCTGAGTCAGCAGAGTATTTTTCGCGCTCTGCGCTCATTGCACGCGGGGACGCTTGCGCTCCAGTCTTTATCCCGCACTCAGGTTGATTTAACCTATTTCTTTGGCGGTTTGCTCGGACGGATTTCGATTTTGCTGGGCAGGGCGCGGTCGTGCATTGCGAGTAAATCAATGACGACATCGGCGATGTCTTCGGGTTGGAGTTGCCAAGCGTTTTCCTTGCTCGGCGTGTCGCCGCCGAAAAATGTATTGACCGAACCGGGGCAGATGTAGCTGAGTTTGATGTTGTCGGCGCGGACTTCTTGCATTAAGGCTTCGCTGAATCCGTTCAGCCCGAATTTTGAAGCGTTGTAAGCCGCCATTCGCGGATGCGCGTTTTGTCCGGCAAGCGATGAGATGTTGATGATATAACCGCCGCCGCGCCGTTTGAGCATCGGGACGGCGTAATGACACGCATAAAAAACGCCGAAAAGATTGGTTTCGAGCGTCTGCCGAAACTCGTCGCCGTCCATTTCTTCAACCGTCTTGCCGATAATCCCGATGCCGGCATTGTTCACCAAAATATCAACGCCGCCGAAAATCCGCTCGCATTCTTCGAGCATCTGCCGAACCTGATGTTCGCTCCGCACATCGCAAACTTCGCCCTCAACCGCGCCCGAAGCCGAAAGCCTCTCAAGCGCGTGTTTAAGTTCCGGCTTGTTCCGCGCACAAATAAAAACCTTCGCGCCCGCTTCCAAAAGTTTTTCCGCAATCGCATACCCGATGCCCTTACTCGCGCCCGTTACAACGGCGATTTTGTTTTCGATGTTCATTTAATAAACTCCTGCTTCTATCAAAATGCGCCGTGCTTCAATGCGCTCTGAATTGTTAAGTTGTAAAATTCTTGCCGTCGCTCTCGCCTCTACCGTTAAAGTTTCAATTTCTCCGGTTTCTTCCATTTGGAAATGCTCCGTCCAGATTTGCGTTCGCGGATTAAAAAGCGGAGTCAAGTTGCCCGTTTCCAAATCGTATGTCGCAATATTCGTTCCTTTGTATTTGTTGCATTGTGAGCAAGCCAAAGCTAAATTTTCAGCTATCGTTTGTCCGTCGTGCTGATACGGCAAAATATGGTCAATTTGATGCTTTGCTATTCGATCTGCTTGCGGCAACAAACAATATTCGCAACGGTTTCTAGCTCGCTCCGTTACAAGTAACCGCAATTTGTCTGAAATATATCTTGACATTTAACCGTTTTGCTTAATGAGTTTAGCCGCTTTTCCCTTCATCATAATTGAAATGTGGTCAAGTTTCATCCATTCATCCAACTCTCTTTCCTGCGACTCGCTGATTTCGCCTTCACTATTCAAATCAAGCAAATCGTCTAATCTTTTCTGATGTTTGTCGGCAATAAAATACTCAAAAACTTTTTTCGGCGACGGGTTGCGCGAAAGAAATTTAACCAATTCGCCGGACGCACCGCGAGTTGACGGAAAACTGAAATCCGCCATCCGCAATTCGATAATCGTCGCCGACCAATCGCCCAAAGATTTTATACTGCGGGCGAAACTTTCCGATACCTGCATTGTTATTTCGACCATAATTTTATTTCGTATTTGCAACTAAATTGCTTTCTTTAATATTATCCGTATCTTCTTGTTCGCGGGTTATTTTCGGCGATTTTTTGCTGTCCAATTCCTTCCATAAAATCGTAATACTGCCGTCGTCGTCCTTGCGGATGATGCGGAAAGCAACGAAAATATCTTCGCGTTTATCGAAATCGAGTTCGTTGTAAGTTACGCCTTGAATCGCCCGCAGAGATGCGCCGCGATAGGCAATCGAACGCAAGAAAAAGGTGCGGTTTTCTTCCGCCGCCAAGCCGCTCCGATAAACAAAACCGTTTTGCTCAATTCCGGCAATCAGACGGCTTTCCGTTGCGGTAGCTTGTTCATATTCGATGGTCGGCGGAAAATCGAGCAAAAATTTAACGCCTTTCGTTTGCAATGAAATTTGTTCGAGCGCAACGTCGCCGAGATTAACTAAAATGCCGTGAGTCAAAACGCCGGTCGTTTGAAAACTGTTGTTCGTAAAAGTTAAATCAGCCAACCGCCGAAGCCGATAATTATTAACGCGAAACGAATAAGAAGAACCCGCGCCGGGCATCGTGTAAAGCAAACAATCGGGCGTTGCCACGACCACGCTCGGATTATCGGCGCATCCGAAATCTACGGCTAATTTCGTGATTCCGGCTTTCTCATTCTTCAAAAAATCGGCGTATTTGCGAATATCTTCGGCGTTCGGCGCAAGCGTTTTTAATTCTTCCTTAGTCGGTTTGCGGTAAAGCGGAACGATTCTTTCAAAAAAAATCTGACGTAATGAACCTTGCGGAACACTTCTGCCCCCGCCGTTTCTCAATGTGTCAAAACGCCGATTATTATCCTGTTCGCGCAAAACTCTTTCGCGCACCTCGCGTGTCGCATCAGGATTTACAATCGGTGTGGCAACCGGAGATTGTCCATTGACAAAAACAAAACCGCTAAACAATACAACCGCCAACCACGCCAATTTTTTCATAATTTTTACCGCCTAAATTCCACTTCTTTTGTTCCAAATTCAATAAATTTCCGCCTCGATTAATGCTCGTCGTTCTTCAATTCGCTCATCGTCATTAAATTTCAAAATCCGCCCCGTAACTCTCGCTTCTGCTGTCAAAAGCATAATTTCGCCGCTTTCTTCAATCAAAAAATGTTCCGTCCAAATTTGCGTTCGCGGATTAAAGAAAAAAACGAATTTTTCGTCTAAATCCCAATCAAGCGAACCGAGGTCTGTGCCTTTATTCTCGTTACAAAAAGGACAAGCCAACGCCAAATTTTCAATCACGGTTTCGCCGCTGTGTTTAAGCGCAATAATATGCTCGATGTGAAATCTGAACATTGGGTTAATGTGCGGAATCAAACAATATTCACAGCGATTTTTCGCTCTTTCCGTAACAAATTGTCGTAAGGAATCAGAAATATATCTCGACATTTACAGCATTCCTTTGTTAATTTTTGTAGCTTTGGCGGCTAACAAAATTAACCAATGATTTAATCGTGTCCATTCTTGCAGTTCTTTTTGGTCAACTGACTCAAGCGAACTTTCGCCATTTAAATCAAGCAAATAATCAACTCTATCTTGAAATTTATCAGACAGAGAAAAATCCAAAACATCTTTTGCCGACGGGTTTGCAGTTAAAAATTTCAATAAATCCGATTTGGCGCGATTCACCAAATCGGATTTAAATTCTTCTAAATTCAATTCCAAAATAACATCCGACCAAACGCCGAAAGATTGAATTCTTTTGGCAAAAGAATCTGAAACTTGCAATGTCAGCTCAACCATTTTTTTTACCCCAATTTTGCCTTTAAAATTTCATTTACAATCTTCGGATTCGCCTTGCCTTGCGAGGCTTTCATTGTTTGCCCGACAAAGAAGCCGAAAAGTTTTTCGTTGCCGCCGCGATACGCATTTACTTGATTTTCGTTCTTTTCGATGATTTCGTCAACAATTTTTTCGATTGTCGAAGTGTCGGAAATTTGCTCAAAACCTTTCTCGCTGATAACCGTCGGCGCATCTTTTCCGCTCGCAAACATTTCGACTAAAACTTCTTTGGCTTGATTGTTATTAATTTTTCCTGCGTCCAAAGTTTTGATTAATTCAGCCAGATTTTCCGCCGAAACGGGCGAATCTGCGGCAGATTTGCCCGAATTGTTAAGCTCGCGCATTAATTCCGACAAAATAAAGTTCGCCGAAGTTCGCGGATTATTTGAAACTTTCGCGGTTGTTTCATAAAATTCCGCCAAAGATTTATCTAAAACGAGTTGCGAAGCGTCGTTAAACGAAAGTTCGTATTCCGCCATAAATCTATCGCGCATCGCATCGGGCAATTCGGGCATTTCCGCTTTTATTTGTGCGATAAATTCCGTTGAAACCTTCAACGGCTGCAAATCCGGTTCGGGAAAATAACGATAATCGTGCGCGTCTTCTTTTGAACGCATCACACGGGTTTGGTTATTTTTTTCGTCCCAAAGGCGCGTTTCCTGATTCACGCCTTCGCCTGATTCGTGCGCTTCGATTTGGCGTTCGATTTCGTATTCAATCGCCTTTTGCATAAACCGCACAGAGTTCAGATTTTTCAATTCAACCTTATTTCTAAAACCTTCTTCACCGATTTTCCGCACGGAAACATTCGCCTCGCATCGCAGATTTCCCTTTTCCATATCAGCATCCGACGCGCCAACCCATTGCAAAACGCGGCGAACGTGATTGACATAATCATACGCCTGCCACGACGAACGAAAATCAGCTTTCGTTACAATTTCCCCAAGCGGCGTTCCGGCGCGGTTCAAATCAATGTAAGAATATTTATCGGTTTCCGGCAAACCTTCGTGGACATTTTTGCCTGCGTCTTCTTCCAAGTGCATTCGCTCGATGCCAATTGTCATCGGCTTCCACTCGGTAGCGCGTCCCGACTCATCGCGCTCGGATGTCATAATCGTCAAATGTCCGTCGGACGAAAACGGCTTATCATACTGCGAAATCTGATAACCTTTCGGCAAATCGGGATAAAAATAATTTTTGCGCGAAAAAACGCTCGTTTCATTGATATTCAAACCCAAAGCAAGCGCGGCTTTCGCCCCAAACTCTATAACCTTCTCATTCAAAACCGGCAACGAGCCCGGCAAACCCAAACAAACCGGACAAGTATTCGTATTCGGTTCATCACCAAATCCCGTCGCACAACCGCAAAAAATCTTCGTCTCCGTCGCCAACTGCGCGTGGATTTCCATTCCGATAATAACTTCCCAACCTTCTTTCATAATTTATTCAATATAAAAAACGCGGACTACTTTTAATGATAATCCGCGCCGTCTTAAATTCAAAATTTTCTTTCCGTCTTATTGCCGAATATTCGGATTCGTTTGCACAAAAATCGGCGGGCGAATCGGTTGCGGCGGGCGAATGGTAATTGTTTTCGAGCCTTGATTAGACAAATTCTGACGGCGGAAATTGTAAAAACCGAAAGGATAATAATTGTAATAGAGCGGACGAACCGTGCGGCGATTGTTGACGGTTACGTTTTGGATTAAATAAATCGGCTGCGGTTTGGCGGCTTCACGTTCAATTTTTTCGCGTTCGAGACGTGCCGCGAGTTCCGAGAGTTCGCGTTGGTCTTGTTCGTTTTGTTTTTGGAGTTCGGCGGGCGAAGGAAGTCCGAGCCGTTCGTAGTTTTCGGTGTAATCTTTTTCCGCCGCCAGACGTTTTTGGCGATATTTTTCCAAATCGGCGTTGGTTATCGTTTTAGTTTGGGAAAACGCGAGATTTGCGAGTCCGAAAATAAAACAAATGGCGACCAAAAAACTCTTTTTCATAAAAATCACCTCTCGACAGATTCTATTTTCGGCGTTTTCCGTTATTTCTGTCAATAATTTAACCGCGAAAGACGCAAAAGAACGCGAGATATTTATATCTTTTTCGCGTTCTTTCGTGTGTTTCGCGGTTAAATCTTAAAAACCGAACGCCAAGCCGATGCGCCTGTTTCTGCCGACGGTGCGGAAGCCGTTCTCAAAATATTCATAATCGAACAGATTCTCAACCGTCCCGAACACGCGCAGATTCAGTTTTTCCTGCCGCATTTTGAAAGTATAACCAGCGGTCAAATCGGCGCGGCGATTGCCTTCAAAACGATAGATATAGGTGCGAAAAACCGAATTACTGAATACCGGCGCAAGATAATTGCTCGAAGCGAGAAAGTCAATGTTCACCCAGAAATCTTTAATTCTCTGCGTTGCCGTCAGCGTGAATTGATGCGAAGGAATGCCGAGCGTCGAGATGTTTGCGTTGCCCGAAACTTGCGGCGTGCGCTGGTCGCTGTTGGTGAAAGTGTATGACGCGAAGATGTCGGTTGAATCTGTGGCTTTGACATTTGCGCTAAATTCCGCGCCGCGGGCAATGCCGCCTTCGGTATTGATATAACCGCCGAAAGGTCGGACGGTCGTGCCGATATTCGGGACAACATTTCCGTAGCCGATGGTTTCATCGAGCGTCGTGTAGAAATAAACCGCCGTCAGACGCGCCCGATTTTTGAACAGATTTTGTTCAATGCCGAAGTCAAACGCGACAGTTTTTTCCGGTTTCAAATACGGATCGCCGAGCGCGGTAAAACTCGATGAAAACGAACTGTAAAAAGTTCCGAAACGCTCATAAAGCGACGGCACACGATAGCCATTGCCGACGTGAGCGCGGAGCTTTGTTCCCGTTGTGTCAAAAAAATATGAAACTGCGCCGTCAAAAGTGTAAGCATTTGGCGGATTTTCGAGCGCGAGGTTGGCATATGGCGCGTTATTTACGCTAAAGGTTGGCAGTTTAAGGTTAAAAAACTGCGCTCTGACTCCGCCCGCGAATTGCAGTTTGCCGTTCAGCAAACTAATTAAATCCTGCGCGAAAAAAGTGTTGCTCGATTGTTTGACGCGGGTAAAAAAATTACCTGCGCCGGTTGGCGTGAAACCGTCGTTGCCGTATTTTTCGGCTTCAAATTCGTAGCCGAAAGTAACTTGGTTATATTTTCCGGCTGTCCAATTAAATTTGCCGTTGGCAGTTTGAACCGTGCCGTCGAAAACCGAAGTCGAAGCCGACTGAAAGCCTACGCCCAACACGCCATTTTCGTTTTTGCGCGAAGTTTTTAACCCCGAATAGAAGGCTTGGAACACCAAATCTTTGGTAATGATTTGCGTCAGGGCGATTTGCCCGTTAAAGAATTTGGATTTCTGAAAATTGTCCGCGTCGTTTGCGTCAAAAACAAAATTTACGCCTTGATTGGCGTTGATAATTGTTGCATTTGTCGCGGGCAAAACCCCAAAAGTGTCGGGATTTGAATTAAGCCGAACGTAAGCGTCCGACACGAAGAATCGCGCCGACACATTGGTTTTGGCAAACGGGTTATATTCGATGCGCGTCTGAAAATTGGTATTGTTTGCGTCATCATCGCCGTCAATTCCCTTCGTATAAACGGTGCGCGAAACGCCCAAATTAAAGCCGAATTTCTCCGTGCCGTAAGAAGTGTTGCCGCGAAAACGCCCAAGTCCAAGACCGCCGAACGCGCCCGACAGATTGCCGTGAAAACCGTCTTGCGGCTTCGGCGTTTGGAAATCAATCGTGCCGCCGATAGCGTTCGTGCCGTAAAGCGACGAACCCGAACCGCGCAAAATTTCGATACGCGAGACGCTCGTTAATGTAAAATCCGACAAAAACGGCGAAGCGTCGCCCGTAATTGCCGAAGCGTCGCGGAAACGCACACCGTCAATCAAAATCGCCGTGTCCTGATTTCGCAAACCGCGTGTTTTTATGCTCGCCGTGCGCCCAAAACCGCCGAGTTGTTGCACACGGAAACCCGGAATTGTCCGCAAAGAATCAATTAGTGTAAAATCCGCACGGTCGCGCATCTCTTGTCCGTCAATAATGTTGACGGTTTTGGAAACCTGTTCGATTGTCTGATTCGTTCCAGAAGCAATTACCGTAACTTCTTCGCGGATTGTTGAGTTTTCAATAATTTGCAAATCCAATTCTTTAGTTGTATCCGTCCGAATGATTATTTCTTGAGGTTTTGAGTAAAAAGTTTTTCCGTTTTCGCTATATGATGCTGTAATTATATAAGTCGAAGCTCTAGCCCCAATAACATAATATCCTTCTTTATCAGTTTTCTTTTCATATTTCTTACTTTTATCATCTTTATCAACTAAAGTTACTATTACTCCTTCTACAGGTTTTTGGTTTTTATCAAAGACCTTTCCGTCAACCCATCCCCAAGGCGTATTGCTTGCAAATACACTGATTGCAAAATAACAAATTAAACCTATAATTTTTATAATTTTCATAATTTTCCTTTCCGCCCATCGCGGAATTTGTTCTGGATTTAACAAACGTGCAAGATTTTCTGACTTGAGCTTTACAGTTGCGTGGGCAGTCGCGGATTTTCACCGCGTTCCCTTGCCGCGTTTGTTCTTTGTTCAGAGTCCAAACTTCAGTTTGTCAACCGCGAGCGAAGCGATTGCGGTTGTTGCCCCGATTAGCATTCAAGTTAATCAAAACGAAGCAACCGATGCGCTTCGCTGTCGGTTGACAAACTGAAGTTTGGACTCTGAACTTTAATAAATTGCTGTAACGCGCCTTTTTTTGCTCAAAGGATTTTCGTCCAGCAACACTTTTACGTCGAAAACTTTTAGCAAATTTTCTTCCGTCAAAACTTTTTCGGGCGAACCGTTTGCCGCGATTCTGCCATTTTTCAGCAAGATGATTTCATCGGCAAATTCGGAAGCGAGATTCAAATCGTGCGTGATGACGATTGCCGCCGAATTGCACGTTTTGCATCTTTCTTTAACCAGCCGAAACAGCAAGGCTTGATGCGATAGATCAAGATTCGCGGTCGGTTCGTCCAACAATAAAATCCGCGCTTGCGTCGCCAAAGACCGCGCCAAAACGACTCGTTGCCGCTCGCCGCCGGAGAGCCGATTCATCAAACGATTTTCGTAATCCGCCAAATCGCACAAATTCAGACAATCAATCGCAATCTGCAAATCTTCGGCGGTTTCCCAGCCAAACGCCGTGCTGTGGGCAAAACGTCCCGCCAGAACAAATTCTAAAACCGACACGGGAAATTTCGTTTCGTTTTCCTGTGCAATGACCGCGATTTTTTGGGCAATCTCGCGGCGCGAATAATCTTTTAATGGCTTTTCGTTCAATAAAATCGCGCCCTTTGACGTTGGCAAACCCAAATTCAAAGATTTTAGAAGCGTCGTCTTCCCCGCGCCGTTCGCGCCGAGAAGCGCGATGATTTTCCCTGCCCCAAGCACAAAAGAAACGTCCGCAATGACCGCTTTTTCGCCGTAATTGATTGAAATGTTTTGAATTTTTAGCATTTTTTCTGAAATATTGTCTTCATTTTTTCATTCTGTCCATACAATTTTTCATTCTGTCCATACAATTTTTCATTCTGT
>CAZJQP010000113.1:0-13216 GCA_964548225.1 uncultured Blastocatellaceae bacterium
GCCTTCTAAATTATTAGCAAAATCGTGGCTTTTCAACTAGCACCAGTGGTTATTAAGGCATCACTCCATTTAGACCAATTTACTCCAAGCCATTCCCATTTCTTTATACCTGTCGCATTTTCAAATTTCTGCATTCCTAATGGCTTTCCGCCATTTTCCTGAGCAGTTCTTTTTATTTCTTGAATGATGTAATCTTTTTCGTATCTCATAAAAAACAAAATCAGTGGTCAATTTATCACAACTGACCACTGACCACGAACAACTGACCACTGATTTACAAATGAATCGTCAAATCGTGAACACCTTCGGCGGCTTCCATCATTGATTCGGAAACGGTCGGGTGCGCGTGGATTGTGTTGGCGATTGACTCGGCGGTGGCTTCGTGCGACATAGCGACGCAGGCTTCGGCGAGGAGTTCGGTGGCGTGTGGACCAATTAAATGAACACCGAGAACTTCGTCATATTTTTTGTCGCTGACGATTTTAATAAAGCCGTCGGTTTCGCCTAAGATTCGTGCTTTGCCGCTTGCCGAGAACGGGAATTTTCCGACTTTCACGTCGTAGCCTTGTTCTTTGGCTTTGGCTTCGGTCAATCCGACAGACGCAACTTCGGGGTCGCAATAGGTGCAGTTCGGGACTAATCTTTGGTTAATCGGTTCGACTTTTCTGCCCGCGATTCGTTCGACGACCAAACAGCCTTCTTTCGACGCGAGATGCGCGAGCCAAGCGGTGTCAATAACATCGCCGATGGCGAAAACATTGGGTTCGTCGGTTTCGCAATATTCGTTGACTTTGATTGTGCCACGCGGATTGACGACGACTTTCGTGTTTTCCAAACCGAGTTTTTCGAGATAAGGCATTCGTCCGATGGCAACGAGAAGCATTTCGGCTTCAAGCGAAACGTCTTTGCCTTTTGCGTCTTTGCCCGAAACTTTAACGCTCGATTTTGTTTTTTCGAGCTTGTCCATTTTCACGCCCGTCAAACATTTGATTCCGCGTTTTTTGAAACTGCGTTCGAGTTCTTTGGAAACATCTGCGTCTTCCAAAGGCACGATTCTGTCCATTAATTCAACGACTGTCGTATCACAACCGAAACGCGAATAAACCGAAGCAAATTCAACTCCGACCGCGCCCGAACCTAAGACAATCATTGATTTCGGAACGTGATTTAATTCAAGAATCTGATCTGAATTAACGACCTGTTTGCCGTCAACTTCAAAACCCGGAATCGGACGCACGACCGAACCCGTGGCGATGATAATGTTTTTCGCTTCGACGGTTTCTTTCTTGCCGTCTTCATACGCGACTTCGACTTTGCCTTTGCCCGCGATTTTGCCGAAACCGTTGAAAACAGTAACTTTATTTTTCTTCATCAAATACGAAACGCCCGCCGAATTTTTCGACACCACGCCCGATTTGTAATCTTGAACTTTTGCAAAATCATACGATAAACCTTCGACTTTCAAGCCGAAATTCTCAAAATGCTGTGCTTTTTCGTAAAGATGCGCCGCGTTTAAAAGTGCTTTTGTCGGAATACATCCGCGCAAACCGCACGTTCCGCCGAGTCGTGCATCTTTTTCCTTTTCGATAAGCGCAACCTTTAAACCGACTTGCGAACCGCGCACCGCCGCGACATAACCGCCCGGACCGGAACCGATAATTACTACGTCAAATTGTTCTGCCAATGTTTTAACCTCGTATATTAAAATTATTTAAATTACTCAAAACATTCATTATAGAAATTTCGGGCGATTCGTGCTAGTTATGAAGTTTGACTTGCGCTAAAATTAGCAATTATGAAAAGAAATATAGTTTTATTGATGATTTTTACGCTGATTTCCTTAACCGCGTGTCAAAAACAAACGGCGCAAATTGAAACGCCGAATGAAATCAAGCAAATCTCGGTCGAACAAGCCAAACCGATTGTCGAAAAAGGCGACGTGCAGTTTATAGATGTGCGTATGGATTCGGAATTCAAAGGCGGACACGCACCGAAAGCCGTAAATTTACCGCTCGATTCGCTCGAACAATCGCTGGCGCAACTCGACAAATCAAAACCTGTCTATCTTATCTGCGAAACCGGCAGACGTTCGCAAAAAGGCGCGGAAATTTTGCAGAAAAACGGTTTTCAAAACCTTTTTAACATCGAAGGTGGAACGGCGGCTTGGCGCACGGCAGGTTTTCCGATTGAAAAATAAAAATATGGAACATTCAAAAGAATTTGAAAAATTAGTCGCCGACATAATGCCGAATGTCAAAGAAATTTCGGTTGCGGAAACTTTGGAAAGAGTTGAATCGGGCGCAATTTTGATTGATGTGCGCGAAGACAACGAATTTGAAACCGCCCACGCGAGCGGCGCGGAACACATCGGGCGCGGCGTAATCGAGCGCGACATTGTTTGGAAACATCCCGAAAAAGATAAAGAAATAATTTTATATTGCGGCGGCGGTTATCGTTCGGCACTCGCGGCGGACAATCTGCAAAAAATGGGTTACACGAATATTCTTTCGATGGCTGGCGGTTGGACAGCATGGAAAGAAGAAGAGGAGAAAGCGAGAAAGGGAGAAGAGGAGATTAGTTCTTAAAATTATGGATGCAAGAGAAAGAACAAAAGAACTTCAAGAGGAATTTGCCAAAAGAGGCGATGTTTTCGGTTGGTTTGATGCGCTTTACCGCGAGGCAAACGGCAATAATGAATCAATTCCTTGGGCAGATTTAGAACCGAATAGTTATTTTGTCGAATTTGCGCGAAAGACAAATTTGCAAGGCAACGGGCGCAAGGCTTTGGTTGTCGGTTGCGGTTTGGGCGACGACGCGAAATATTTGCACGATTTGGGTTTTGACGTTACGGGATTTGATATTTCCGAAACCGCGATAAATTGGGCAAAAAAACTTAATCCGCAAATTCATTTTGAAGTTATGGATTTATTTGAGCCGTTTCGCGGTTGGCTCGGCGCATTTGAATTCGTGCTTGAAATTTACACAATTCAGCCTTTGCCGCTCGAAATGCGCGGCGAAGTGATTGATGCGATTTCAAATTTTGTTGCCGAAAAAGGCAAAATCGTCGTCGTTACACGCGGACGCGAAGACGACGAAATTCCGGCAGAAATGCCTTGGGCTTTGTCGCGCAAAGATTTATCGCGCTTTGAGCAGAACGGTTTGAAACAAATCTATTTTGAAGAAATGCCCGGCAATGAAGAAACACCCATAAAAAGATTTGTCGTTGAATATACGCGGTAAAAAATAAAAAGCCCGGGTTTTCACGCGGGCTGGGATTACCGTTAAACCGGATGTCCTACGATTAGCTTTTTAAAACTAACTTGTTATAAAAAGCAACGATATTCTTATTTCATAAACTGAAAAATATGTTATAGTGTTTCAAACAATTTCTCAAGTTTTAACTTAACTTTTTTTATCAAGGAGATACTCTATGTTTGATTCACAAATCGTATTGGGTTTGGATTTGGGCGTTACTTCGGTTGGTTGGGCATTAATCAAAAATAATTTTGAAGACGACATAATTTCATCAACCGAAATTATTACCACAGGTGTCCGAATTTTTCCTGCAACAACAGAAGGAACTCAAAACACGCCAAAAAATTTCAAACGGCGCACATCACGCGGAACACGCCGTTTGTTACGGCGAAAACGTCAACGGAAAAATCATCTACGCGAAATTCTCGTATCAAAAAATCTTTTGCCGAAAATCGAAAAAGGCGAATCTTCCGAAAGTTTTGACGCGCTCGGCAATCCTTACGATTTGCGCGTTCGCGGTTTGAGCGAAAAACTCGAACCGCTTGAAATCGGCAGAGCGATTTATCACTTGGCAAAACGGCGCGGTTTTTTGAGCAATCGTAAATCCGGCAAATCGAAAGACGACGGCGTAGTTTTTGAAGGAATCGCCGAAATTAAAGGTGGCATCGAACAAAACAACTTCAAAACGCTCGGTCAATATCTGAACACTTTGGACAAAAAGCGTCGGCATTACACGGCGCGAAAAATGGTCGAAGACGAATTTGAAGAATTTTGGACGGCGCAAGAAAAATATTATCCCGAAATTCTCAATGAAAATCTCAAAACCGAAATAAAACACATCGTTTTTTATCAACGTCCGATTCAATCTCAGCGAGGATTGATTGGACTTTGCTCGTTTGAAAAAGGGAAAAAGCGTTGTGATATGGCGCGGCAGGAAGCACAGCGTTTGCGTTATTGGCAAGACATCAATAATTTGCAATTGCAAGACCGCGAATCTTTGAATTGGCGAATTTTATCAATCGCAGAAAAAGCGAAACTTGCCGATGAATTTGAGAAAAAGAAAGAAATTACATACAAAGGCTTACGCAAATTATTAAAAATTGACGAAGATGTCCGCATCAATCTCGAAGCCAACGAAAAGAAACTTTACGGTAATAAAACGGCGGTTGTGCTTCGCAAAGCCATCGGCAAGGTTTGGGACGAATTGGCGGAAGAAAAGCAAAATCGTTTGATTGAAGAATTGTTCCGCATCGAAAGCGAAATCGCGCTCGAAAATCGTTTGCGGGGGTTTTGGAAATTTGATAACAAGCAAATCGAAGAAACATTAAAAGTCCAACTCGAATCTGGTTACAGCCGTTGTTCGTTGAAAGCCGCACGAAAAATTTTGCCGAAAATGCAAGAAGGTATGCGCTATGATGAAGCCGCAACCGAAGTTTATGGCGACCATCGAAAATCTTTCGATTTGCAATCATTTGAAAAACTTTCCCTACCGCCAAAAGATTTGCGTAATCCAATTGTTTCTAAAGGTTTGCACGAACTTCGCAAAGTCGTCAACGCAATTTTGCGCGAATATGGCAAACCTGACGAAATTCATCTTGAAATGGCGCGAGATTTGAAGTTGACCGCCAAACAAAAAGAACGCGCTATCAAACAACAAAATCAAAATAAACGCGCTAATGAGGAAGCCGAAGACTTTTACAGACAAAAATTCGGTTTGGAAAATGTTTCGGGATTCGACAAATTAAAATATCGTCTGTGGAAAGAATCCGGCGAAATGTGTCCTTATACGGGCGAGAAAATTCCGCCCGAAGTTTTGATGGACGACCAAAAAATTGATGTCGAGCATATCATTCCATACAGCCGCTCGTTTGATGATTCGTATATGAACAAAACGATTTGTTTGGCGAGTTTTAATCGTGATGTAAAGAAAAATCTGACACCATTCGAGCTTTTCGGCGGCGACGAGCAGAAATATTTTGAAATGCTCAAACGCATCGAAAATCTGCCGTCGGCAAAGCAGAAGAAATTCGTGCAGAAATCGGTTGACGAAAACGAAATGATCGGCAGACAACTTTCCGACACACGCTATATTTGCAAAGAAGCGCGAGGTTATCTGCTTCAACTTTACAAAAACGAACAAGCCGTAACGGTTATTGCTGGTGGCGCAACGGCGAATCTGCGGCACGTTTGGGGATTGAATTCAATTTTGGCGGACGGCGATGTTGACGTGAAAAATCGTTACGACCATCGGCATCACGCGATTGACGCAATCGTTATTGCGCTGACCAGTCGCCGTTTATTTCAGTATATTTCCAAACTTGCGAGCAGAAACCGTGAATTGATGAAACGCAATTTGTCGGCGATGGAAATGCCTTGGGAAAATTTTCTGACCGATGTTTCCGAAGCGATAAATTCAATTGTTATTTCACACGCGCCCGTTCATCGGGTTCGCGGCGAATTATTGAAAAGCACGGCTTACGGAGCTACAAATCAAGAAGGAGTTTTTGTAACTCGAAAAGACCTGAACAGTTTGACGTTACCCGCAGTTGAGAAAATTGTTGATGAAACGGTCAGAGAAATCGTCGGGGAAAGAATTGAGCAGTATGAAGGCGATTTGAAAAAGGCTTTTGCAGAACCGCTTTTTCACAAGGACGGAAAAACTCTTATTAAAAAAGTGCGGATTCACGAAGCAAAATCTTTAGAAACCATAGTCGGAGTAAAAGACGAAAACGGTGAAACTTATAAATATTACGCACTTGGCGGAAATCATCACGTTGAGATTTTTGAAAATCTGCAAACCGAAGAAAAAAAAGCCTTTTTAGTTTCCCGTTTTCAAGCGATGCAAAATCTCCGCGAATCCGTGAGAAAGGGAAATTCACCGAGTTCTATTTTGCGTAAACCTGATGAAAGTTGGGGAAATCCAGAAAATTGGCGATATTTATTTTCGCTTTGTTCGAGTGATTATATTGAATTTCTTGGAGACGACGGCAAATTGAGTCTTTACAGGATAAAAGAGATGTCTCTCGGACCAAAAGTTCTTGCGCTTCCACTTAATGAAGCACGGAAAAAGGATTATATGAAAGGAATTACGTTATCAATTCAAGGAAAAGGTTTTAACAAAATAATCCGCAAACTTCAGGTTGATCCGCTTGGGCATCTTTCCCAAGCAAATGATTAAACGGACTGTAGAAATCTCGACCGACGGCTGTTATGTTCACGTCAAACACAGCCAATTGGTGATCGAAAAAGACGGCGAAAATATCGGAAGTGTGCCGATTGAAGATTTAGGCGTTTTGATTATTGACAGTCATCAAATTACGCTTTCATCGGGTTTGATTGCCGCGCTTGCCGCCGAAAATGTCGCCGTTGTTTTTACCGATGCGAAACATTTGCCTGTTTCGCTTGCCGTGCCTTTTACGAGCAATGTCATTCAGAGCAAGATTCTTGCTCAACAAATTCAAATTTCCGTGCCGCAGAAAAAACGTCTGTGGGCGGCGATCATTTCGGCAAAAATTCTCAATCAATCAAAATCTCTTGTCGTTTGCGGAAAGGATGGCACAGGATTAAAAGAAATTTCCAAAAACATTCCAAGCGGCGATCCGAAAAATCTCGAAGCCTTTGCCGCACGAATTTATTGGCGCAAGTTGTTCGGCAACGATTTTCGGCGCAACCGCGAAAATATGGACGCAAACGCGCTGCTCAATTACGGTTACGCGATTGTTCGGGCGGCGGCGGTTCGGGCAATCGTCGGCACGGGACTTCATCCGTCATTTGGCGTTTATCATAAAAATCAATACAATCCGTTTCCGCTGGCTGATGATTTGGTTGAGCCTCTGCGTCCTTTCGTTGATGTCAAAGTTTATTCAATCGTGCAGGAAACTTTAGCTGAAAACGACACGGACGATGATTTGATTTTCGAGTTAAACCGTGAACTGAAAGGCAAATTACTCAGCATTTTGGCGGAAGATTGTTTTTTTGACGGACGGAAACAACCGCTTTTAAATGCTGTCGGTTTATATGCGGCAAACGTCAAACAATTTATGTTCGGAGAAAGCAAAACTCTTTCGATTCCAACGCTATGAAATTTTTTGGAGGACTAGATACTGTGTGGATGGTAGTAATGTTCGATCTGCCGACCGATACGCCGGAAGACCGCAAAAGATACGCGATATTTCGCAAATTGCTCTTAAAAGACGGCTTTACAATGCTTCAATTTTCTGTCTATGGCAGACATTGCGCGAGCGATGAAAACGCCGAAGTTCACGAAAAACGGGTGGTTGGCGGATTGCCACCAAAGGGAAATGTTCGTATACTTAAAGTTACGGAAAAACAATTTGCCCGAATGAAAACTTTTTATGGAAAAGCACCTAAGAAAACAGAAGAACCGCCTTTACAACTCAGTTTTTTCTGAGAAGCAGAGACGGTTAACCTATTGTTTTCAGTCTTTACGGCTGATGTAGTTTATCAAATAAGAAAATCGTTGCAATTCACAACCGTTCTATTCGTGGCTTAATGGTTGGGTGGAGTTTATCAAATAAGAAAATCGTTGCAATTCACAACTAATTGTTTTGTCGGCATTGACAACGCCAAAGTTTATCAAATAAGAAAATCGTTGCAATTCACAACATTCAAACACGCCAATCGGCACAATTTCAGTTTATCAAATAAGAAAATCGTTGCAATTCACAACAGAAGCGCGTTGCAGACCGTCAAAACATAAGTTTATCAAATAAGAAAATCGTTGCAATTCACAACTCTGCGCTGTGAGAAGTTCGCCCGTCCACAAGTTTATCAAATAAGAAAATCGTTGCAATTCACAACTGCCCGCATATGCTCCGCCCGAAACATAAGTTTATCAAATAAGAAAATCGTTGCAATTCACAACTGCCGTGCCGAACGGCGTTGTCGCCGCCGTAGTTTATCAAATAAGAAAATCGTTGCAATTCACAACCCGATTCAATGCGGCATCAAGGGGGGCGAAAGTTTATCAAATAAGAAAATCGTTGCAATTCACAACCACGCAAAAAGCGCAAATTTTGTCTAGTTAAGTTTATCAAATAAGAAAATCGTTGCAATTCACAACTGAACCGCTCGGAATTCAAGACGCGGAAGTTTATCAAATAAGAAAATCGTTGCAATTCACAACGGAACACGCCGGGAACGGTTTGTAATTATGAGTTTATCAAATAAGAAAATCGTTGCAATTCACAACCGTAGCGACCGGCTTTAACGACTCGAAAGAGTTTATCAAATAAGAAAATCGTTGCAATTCACAACGAGAATCGGATTGTAAAGATAAGGATTGAGTTTATCAAATAAGAAAATCGTTGCAATTCACAACCTTGACTTTCGAGCAATCCGCCGAAAATTGAGTTTATCAAATAAGAAAATCGTTGCAATTCACAACCGGTTTTAATTCTGCCGTTTCGCCATTAGTTTATCAAATAAGAAAATCGTTGCAATTCACAACATTCAGACGCGTATATTAAACAATATAAAGTTTATCAAATAAGAAAATCGTTGCAATTCACAACTTGCAGATGATTAAATAAATCTTGATACGCAGTTTATCAAATAAGAAAATCGTTGCAATTCACAACAATAAAATTGCCGCGAATATCAGAACCGCAGTTTATCAAATAAGAAAATCGTTGCAATTCACAACTCACTGTTTTTGCTTTATATCCAAATCCGAGTTTATCAAATAAGAAAATCGTTGCAATTCACAACTAACCGGATTCTTGCCGTTCCAAATGTGAGTTTATCAAATAAGAAAATCGTTGCAATTCACAACTGTTGACGAGCGATGCCGCCCAATCTGTTTAGTTTATCAAATAAGAAAATCGTTGCAATTCACAACCGGCGGTCGTAACGAGTTCGTCTTTGGCAGTTTATCAAATAAGAAAATCGTTGCAATTCACAACGTAATCGTTAAACCGCAAAAATAAAATTAAGTTTATCAAATAAGAAAATCGTTGCAATTCACAACCAGCAAGGCTTCGGTTGCCGTAAGGTCAAAGTTTATCAAATAAGAAAATCGTTGCAATTCACAACCTGATTGGCGCAACGTGCGGACATCTGAAGTTTATCAAATAAGAAAATCGTTGCAATTCACAACTTGAAAACCTCGCGGATTTTATAACCGCGAAGTTTATCAAATAAGAAAATCGTTGCAATTCACAACACGGAAGCCGCGCAAAAACAATTTGCATAGTTTATCAAATAAGAAAATCGTTGCAATTCACAACTATTCAATTTGCCCGTTTCCGCCCGTAAAAGTTTATCAAATAAGAAAATCGTTGCAATTCACAACATCGGCAATGAAACCGTCGTTATTCAGGAAGTTTATCAAATAAGAAAATCGTTGCAATTCACAACTGCCGCGTCATCGTAAAGCGGGTGCTTTGAGTTTATCAAATAAGAAAATCGTTGCAATTCACAACAGTGGCATTGTGCGGCGTTTGGAATAGAGTTTATCAAATAAGAAAATCGTTGCAATTCACAACTCTAATTGTTGGAAACTGTAAGCTCATCAGTTTATCAAATAAGAAAATCGTTGCAATTCACAACCTTTGAATGCCGCACGTTGTTCGAGAATTAGTTTATCAAATAAGAAAATCGTTGCAATTCACAACTCAAATGAGGTGGTGAAAATTCCGTTTGGAGTTTATCAAATAAGAAAATCGTTGCAATTCACAACCAATTCGTGGTTGGAGAAATCAAATAAAAGTTTATCAAATAAGAAAATCGTTGCAATTCACAACCCAAATTTCCGCCGCTTTATTCCTTCGCATCAAGTTTATCAAATAAGAAAATCGTTGCAATTTACAATTTGTAATTTGATTCAAGATAATAAGATGTTAGTTTATCAAGTAGAAAATTGTCGCAACTTACAATATGCAATACGCTTGGTATGATTTTGTCGGCTCAATCGGTGTCGGGATAATAATTTTCACATATATTTTGCTTCAACTCGGAAAAATCCGCAGTGAACAGCTAATTTATTCTCTGCTGAATGCTGTCGGCGCGAGTCTGATTATTTTTTCGCTTTGGTATAATTTCAATTTCTCGGCATTTATCGTCGAATTTTTTTGGGTGCTGATAAGTCTTTACGGCATTGTGAAATATTTTCTCAATCGTTCTTCGGAGTAGTCGTTTGACTGGAGCGCAATCGGCTCGATTGCAACATCGCGTTTTTCAGCGATGTAACGACGTTTGCTTATATTCAAGTTGAATTGAACTCAAACGCAATTAGATTGCTACGCGAAACGCTCCACAATCTTGCAGTCGCTTGCGCTCCCAACCAAAAATCTGTCATAAAATCTCCGCTTGCGGTGTTTCTTTTTTAAACCTGACTTGCGATTTGTGCGTAAGTTTTTATGGAATCATTTCCGATAATCTGAAAATTTAATAAAAAAGGAGTCATAAATATATGAAAAGGCGAGATTTTATCGTAAAAGGCGCGTTTGCGTTGGGTGCGGTAGCGACAAGTGATTTGTGGCTTGGTAAGATAGTTGCGGGAGAAAATTTGATGCTGAAAAGTTCATTACTCGACACTTATTTCCAAGTTTCACAAGAACAAATCAAAAAGGTTTTAACGGCGGCATTGGCAAAAGGCGCGGAATTTGCCGATGTTTTTTTTGAATATCGCGTTACGTCGAATCTTTCGTTTGAGGAAGATATTGTCAAATCGGCGCGGCGCGGAATTGTGCAGGGCGTTGGCATTCGCGCGGTCAAAGGCGACCAAATCGGTTTCGCTTTTTCGGAAGAATTGACGACCGAAAAAATGCTCGAAGCGGCAAATGCGGCGGCGGCGATTGCGGCGGACAACACAGCGAAAACGCGGATTTTGCCCGTCAGCGAGATGAAGCCGAAAAATCTTTATAAAATCAACGAATTGGCGACGAACGCGGATTTGACGAAAAAACTCGAATTTATCAAAGAAGCCAACGAAGCGGCGAAAAAATATGATTCGCGGATTGTGCGCGTCAATGTGGGGTTTAACGACGAGGTGAAGCACGTTGCTTACGCTAATTCGGACGGTGTTTATTGGGAAGATTCGCAACCGATGTTTATGTTCCAAACCGTTTGCATCGCCGAAGAAAAAGGTCGCCGCGAAACCGGCTACACGGGCGGCGGCGGACGCATCGGACTTGAATATTTCGATAAAAAACGTCGTCCGGCGGACATTGCAAAAGATGCGGCGCGTCTGGCGGTTTTGAATCTTTCGGCAGTTGAAATCGAAGCCGGAATGCAGACAGTCGTGTTGGGAAATTCGGACAGCGCGGTTCTCTTGCACGAAGCGGTCGGACACGGACTTGAGGCTGATTTTAATTACAAAAAACTTTCAAATTATTCCGGTCGCGTCGGCGAAAAGGTCGCGTCCGAGCAATGCACGGTTGTTGACGAAGGTTTGTTTGAAAATATGCGCGGCACGATAAATGTTGACGACGAAGGCAACACGCCGAACAGCACGGTTTTAATCGAAAACGGCATCTTGCGCGGCTATATGAATGACCGAATTTCCGCCAAACAACTCGGCGTAAAATCTTCGGGCAACGGTCGCCGACAGGCTTACAATTATCCGCCGATGCCGCGAATGACCAACACATATCTTCGCAACGGCAAATATTCGGCAGACGAAATCTTAAAGAGCGTCAAAAAAGGAATTTACGCGAAAGGCTTTACGGGCGGCAACGTGGACATCACGAAAGGCGATTTTACGTTTAGCTGTTCCGAAGCATATTTAATCGAAGACGGCAAAATCACCGCGCCCGTCAAAGGCGCGACATTGGTCGGCAACGGTCCCGATGTGATGACAAAAGTTTCGATGGTCGGCAACGATTTGGCGTTCACGGACGGCGGTTGGACGTGCGGCAAAAATGGTCAAATGGTGCCTGTCGGAATGGGAACGCCAACGGTTAAAGTTTCGGAAATCACCGTCGGCGGCACAAAAGTTAAAGGAAAAGCAGACGAATAAAGGAGGCAGAAAATTTTTGATTTTCGATTTTTGATTGTTTGCGGCTCAAAGTTTTCGATTAAAACCAAAACCGTTTGCAATCCGACAAATCAAAAATCGAAAATCAAAAATCAAAAATCACTATGAACGATTACAAAAATTTAGCGTCCGAACTCGTTACTGCTTTGAAGAAACAAGGCGCGGATGCGGCAGATGTTTATATTGTTTCGTCGAACGGTTTTAACACGACTATTCGGCTCGGACAGATTGAAAAATTACAGCAATCAACTTCAAAAGGTTTGGGTTTGCGCGTCTTCAAAAACGGCGCGACGGCTCTGACTTTTACGACTGATTTTCAAGGCAAAACCGTTCAGGAATTGGTTAAGGAAACGCTCGAAATCGTCAAGGTTTCTAACGCCGATAAGTTTAACGGGCTTGCGCCGAAGGAAATGCTCGGTGAATACACAGGCAAATTGATGCTCTTTGACGAATCAATTCCAAAGCTCTCGCCCGAAAAGAAAATTGCGATGGTCAAAGAGATGGAAGATGCCGGACGCTCATTTGACAAACGCATTACAAATTCAAACGGCGCGAGTTGGTCAAACTCAATCGGGCAAGTTACTTTGGCAAATTCCGACGGTTTTGTCGGGCAATATCAGACGACGAGTGCAAGTATGTCGGTCGGACTTTTGGCGGAAGAAAACGGCGTAAAGCAGACCGATTATTGGTATTCTTTCAACCGCTATTTCAACAAACTCGATTCGCCGAAATCAATCGGCGAAACGGCGGCGCGGCGCGTTGTCAAACGTCTCGGCGGTAAAAAAGTCAAATCACAAGCCGTTCCTGTTGTTCTTGATCCTGATGTTGCGGCTGATTTTGTCGGAATGATTTTCGGTGCGGCTTCGGGCGGAAATATTTATCGGCGTTCGTCGTATTTGGTTGAAAAGCTAGAGCGTGTTATGAACTTTAAGTCATAATTTCGGCAAATCTTTTCAACATTAA
>CAZJQP010000114.1:0-12319 GCA_964548225.1 uncultured Blastocatellaceae bacterium
TCACTATTTTAGGTTAGTTTTTAATGAACAGTTACACAATCTATTTTACAATCTCGTTAAGTTACTCATTCAGATTGTTATGCTGATTCAGACGCTTGCCGGACAGCAAAGTTCGCAAGCGTCGCGGCAAAATATCGGCATCAAGGACGAAACGCTCGACAGATTGATTAATTTACTTCAACAAATGAATCGTGCCGCTAATGCGTTGGCGGAAGAAATTGACGGCATCGAAGACCTTTTCCGTATGCCGCGCCGACGCTCGGAAGCCGTCTGGCTGGCGACAGCCCGCACGTTTCTTACAGACTCCGCGCCATTTGAAGCGCAACTGCAAGAACTTATTTCGGTTGAAAACTTCCGCACCGAACTTGGTAATTTAATCAACGCCGTCGAACAAGCCGCCAGTTCCGCCGACATCGCCGCCGAACAAAAAGGCGGCGCAACGGGCGGACTCGTCGCCGCTTTCAAAGATGCGGGAAAAACCTCGCGCCGTTTGAACGCCATCGTCCGCAACAAATATGACGGCAACGCTCAAAAAATCGCCGCGTGGGAAATCGCTTCGCATCTCGAAGCCGCTCCAAAACGTCCGGTGGTTGGTTGGTTGGTTGGTTGGTTGGTTGGTTTTGGGGGGTGTGGTATAAAGGGAGATATGAGTATAAAGAGATTTGAAGATATTCAGGCTTGGCAGAGTGGGCAGGAGTTGGCGGTTTTGGTTTATGAGTATTTTAGAAATTTGAAAGACTTCAGCTTTAAAGACCAAATTTGTCGGGCGGCGGTTTCTGTTTCAAACAATATCGCCGAAGGTTTTGACCGCCACAGCAATAAAGAATTTTTACATTTTCTTTTTATCGCCCGCGGCTCGAACAACGAAGTGAAATCAATGATATATTTAGCTCAAAGGCTCGACTATATTACCCAAAACCAATTCAACGAAGCCATTAACAAATGCAACGAAACCGGCAAAAAAACAAATGCCTTTATTTCTTACTTACTAAAATCAACCAACTAACCAACCAGCTAACCAACTAACTAACCAACTAACCAACCAACTAACCTTGAACTACTACAACTATTTTACCGAAATTGAAGAAACATTTATCCGTCGGCGCGGGAAGAATTTGATGCTTTCGCCGCTCGATTGGGCGTTGATTGAGGCGTGGCAGGAGCGCGGCATTCCGCTGCATATTATTTTGCGCGGCATCGAGCGCGTTTTCGATTTGATTGATAAACAACCCAACCGCAAACGCACCGTTAAAAGCCTTTTATATTGCAAAGAAGAAGTCGAAGCGCAATATGCCGAATGGCTCGAATCACAAGTCGGCAGTCAGCAGCCGACAGTTGGCAGTCAGCAGTCGGAGAAAGCCGAATTGTTTTCAGATAGCGCGATTGACGAACATTTGAAACAGGTTTCGGCAGATTTGACGGCGGCGAAAGCGCAAACGGACGGCGATTTGCGCGAAACTCTGGAGCGTGTGCTAAATCGTTTGGCAGAGTTACAAACGAATTACGAATCGGCGGAAAAGTTGGAAGAATCTTTGGAAAAAATGGATAATCTGATTGACGAAACGCTTCTGAAAACCGCCGACGCAGAGAAATTTAAACCCGAAGTCGAAAAACAAACGGCTTCTTATCGCAGTAAAATGGACGCGGAAGTTTTTCAAAGAACATTCGATTTGATGATTTTGAAACGCTTGCGCGAAGAACAAAACATTCCGCGTTTGAGTTTATTTTATCTCTGATGTGTGATAAAAACGGAGATGCAAGAACTTAGTAATAAGGAGAAAAAAACTATGCAATATCAATCGGGCGCGGTCAGCCCCGTAGGAAGTATCAGCGACGGCTGGAATTTAATTAAAAACGATTACTGGCTTTTCTTCGGAATGACGACGGTGATGATCTTTATTTTGATTATCGCGGCAACTATTCTGAATTTGATAAACAACGGCATCACGCTTGCGCTAATGTCGGTTCTTGGTATGGCGACAACTAATGCAACCGACATCACAAAAGTTTCAGCCAGCATCGCGCCGCAGTTGATTTCGATGGTCATCAGCATTTTTACGAGCATCATTTTAACTACGCTTTCCGGCTGTTTATATTGTGGAATTTATGCAGGGCTGTCACGCAAAGTGAATACCGGAACGGCTGACTTCGGCGATTTGTTCAGCGGTTTTCAAAAGTTTATGCCGTGTTTGATTGTGGCGATTATTTTGTCAATCATTCAATTTATTATCGGTGTCGTAATGCTTTTTGTCGGCGTGGCATTCGGCGTTTCCGCGCTCGGTGCGGGAATGCTCATGGGCAAAGACGGTCAGCCCGATTTTGCAATGTTGAGCGGACTTCTCGGCGTTATTTTTGTTCTCGCCGCTATTTATATTGTCATTTCGCTGATTCTCGGTGCTTTGACGACATTTATTTATCCTTTAATCGGTGAGCGCAACCTGTCGGGAACGGAAGCCTTTTCCTTGAGCATCAAAAGCGGTTTCGCCAACATTGGCGGGCTGATTCTATTGTTGATTTTGCTTGGTTTGATAACAGTCGGCGGAGCTTTTGCCTGCCTTATCGGAGTTCTTTTCGTATTTCCGGTTCTAATTTCGTCAATATTTATGGCTTTTCAGAATGTTTTCGGCAAACTTGGGGGCAATCAATTTAATTACGCGCCGCCGCCGCCACCAACATTCGGCAATCAGCAAGGTTTTTGAAATTGATAAAATCAAACAATAAAACACTCGAACTCACCATCGAAAAAATCGTTCCCAACGGTTACGGTTTGGGCTTTGCCGAAGGCTTAACGGTTTTCGTTTCGTTAGCGGCGGCAGGCGATGAATTGCGCGTCCGCATTAGCCAAATGAAAGGCAAAGTCGCGTTTGCCGAAATCGTTGAAATCATCAAACCTTCAACAGACAGAATAAAACCGCCGTGCGTCTATTTCGGACGTTGCGGCGGTTGCGATTTTCAGCATTTGAATTACGAAGCGCAGTTAAACGCCAAAATTGGCATTATCAAAGATTGTTTAAAGCGCATCGGCAAACTCGATTTTCAAAATATAAAAATTATCGGAAGCCCGAAAGAATTCGGCTATCGCGCTCGCGCCGCGTGGCACGCCGACACGCGAAGCAGAAAAGTCGGCTATTTTCGCCGTGCGTCGCATTCGATAATTGATGTCGAAACTTGTCCGATTTTAACCGATGAGTTGCAAAACACTTTAGAAGAATTGCGCGGCACAATCGAATGGGAAAGTTTCTGGTCGGAAAAAATCGAAATCGAAGCCGCAAACGTCGGCGAAGATGTTTCGGTTTATTCGTCCGAACTCATCGAACCGACGCAGGAACTAATGTTTGCCATCCTTGGTGAGAAATACTTCTACGACGCGACTGCATTTTTTCAAGGCAATCCGTTTCTCATCGAAAGTTTGATTGACGAGGCTTTGCGCGATGCTTCTGGTAAGTTTGCGCTTGATTTATATTGCGGAGTCGGACTTTTCACATTGCCGTTGGCACGGAGGTTTGAAAAAGTCGTCGGCATCGAAGCGGGCGAAAAAGCGGTTGAGTTTGCACGGAAAAACATCGAACACGCACGGCTTGAAAATGCCGAAGTTTTCGCCGAAAACGTCGGCGAATGGCTTGCGGAAAACGATGCAAAACCGGATTTTATCTTGCTCGATCCGCCGCGCGTCGGAACAGAAAAAGAAGTTATTGAACAGATCTTGAGAATTGCTCCGAATAAAATCGCCTACGTTTCGTGCGAACCTTCAACGCTTTCGCGTGATTTGCGGATTTTGTGCGAAAATGTTTATGAAATTCAATCAATCACGGCGATTGACCTTTTTCCGCAGACACATCATATCGAAACAATCGTGCGTCTGAAAAAAAGCTGAAAACCGCCGAAGTTTTATGAGCGAATTGGTAAAAATCGAATCAAAAAAATCCGGTTTGCGGCAAGACAGAAAATTTCTCTGGCTCGCGGCAAGCGTCGCGCTGGTCGCCGTTTTTGAATTTCTTTCGCTTATGGGCGAAGGCTACAAACTCAATCGTTATATTGCCTTTCCGTTTTTCGCGGCGATAATTTTGGCTGTCGGTTGGCAAACGCTTTGGAAAGGTTTTAAGGCTCTCGGCAAACTTAATTTTCGGAGCATCAATCTGTTAATGACGATTGCCGTTATCGGCGCGTTTTATCTCGGCGAATATGAAGAAGCCGCCGTTGTCATTGTCCTTTTTGCGCTCGGTGAAAGATTGGAAAGTTTCGGGATTCAATCGAGCAAATCCGCGCTTCAAGCATTGGTTGACCGAACACCGAAAACGGCTTTGGTGCGGCGCGGGAATACAGAAGAAAAATTGCCGCTCGAAGAAATAAAAATCGGCGATGTTTTGATAATCAAACCGTCCGATATGATTGCGCTTGATGCCGAAGTTATTGAAGGCGCATCAAGCGTTGACGAATCAACCATCACGGGCGAACCTTTGCCAAAAGACAAACATAAAACCGATAAAATTTTTGCCGGAACGCTCAATATGCAAGGTTATTTAGAGGCAAAAGTTATCAAAACTGCGAAAGACACGACGCTTGCAAAAATCATCGAAACAACTTTTGCGGCAACGAAAACCAAAGCCGAAACGCAGAAATTCATCGAAACTTTTGCGAGTTTCTACACACCTTCAATCATTTTTATCGCCATTTTAATTGTTGCAATTCCGACACTTTTTTTCGGCGCGGCGTTCAATCCGTGGTTTGAACAAGCGATTACGATTTTGGTTATCGCTTGTCCGTGCGCTCTGGTAATTTCTACGCCGATTTCGATTTACGCGGCGATCGGAAACGCTTCGGCAAAAGGGGTTTTGGTCAAAGGCGGCAAATATATCGAAGCCATTGGGCGCATCAAAGCCGTGGCAATGGACAAAACGCGCACTTTGACTTACGGCAAACCGAAAGTTACCGACGTTTTGCCGTTCAGCGACGTAACCCGCGAATATCTGCTGGCGTGTGCTGCCGGAATCGAAACTTATTCGGAACATCCGCTTGCACAAGCAATTGTTGACGCGGCACGGTTTGAAAAACTCGAAATTCACGGCGTAAAAAATTTCCAAGCGGTCTTAGGCAAAGGCGCAAAAGCCGATTGCGTTGTCTGCTACGACACGCATCATTGCATCGGAAAATTGCCGTTCATTACCGAAGAACACGACGTTCGAGACGAAATTGTTAAAAAAGTCGAATCACTGCAACAGATGGGAAAAACCTCAATCATCATCAGCAGTCACGACGGCGTTGAAGGCGTTATCGCCTTAACCGATGAAATTAAACCCGAAAGCAAAAAAACGGTTGCCGAATTGCGAAAATTAGGCGTTGAAACCGTGATGTTGACCGGCGATAATCACGCGCCCGCAATCGCCGTCGCCCGCGAAGTCGGCATCAAAGAAGTCAAAGCCGAATTACTGCCCGAACAAAAAGCCGACGCGATTGAAGAACTTTTGCAGAAATACGGCGCAACCGCAATGGTCGGCGACGGCGTGAACGATGCGCCCGCATTGGCTTTATCTTCGGTCGGAATTGCTATGGGCGCGGCAGGTTCGGACACCGCCATCGAAGCCGCAAACGTGGCGATTTTGAATGACCGTTTGGAACTGATTCCGTATCTTATCAGACTTGGCAGACGCGCTCTTTCAACCATCAAAATCAACACGACAGCCGCAATCGCCACAAAAATCTTATTCGTAATCTTAGCAATTTTTGGCATCAGCAATCTCGCAATGGCGATTTTTGCCGATGTCGGCGTTACGATTTTGGTGATTTTGAATAGTTTGCGGTTGTTAAAATTTAAGTGAAAAATCTTCGGAATAGGTGATAGGTGATAATTTTGCGCGAAACGGCGGCGACATTTCTTAAACTATCAGCTATCACCTATCACCTATCACCTATTCCGAATGTTATAAATAGCTACAACAAAGAAATTTCATTTAACATAACCAAAGCCATCAATTATAATAAACACGCGATTTACAAATGATTCGGCAAAAAATTATCGGAATGTTTTTATGTGCGGTTTTGCTCGTGCAATCTCTCGTTGCGTTTGAGACCGACCAATATAATTTGCCGCCCGCGCCGCTTGCCGACATCGGCGAAGAAGTTTCGGAATATACTCTGGAACAGCTACGCGAGGCGATGAGCGAATTAAACGCCGAAATTGCCCAAAAAGGCGTTTCGGAGAAAAGATTGATTTATCTTCGCTCTGACGAAGCGATTACAAAAAGAGTTTTCAACGAACTCGGCGCGGGCATAATTCCCTTTACTAAAGCACAAAATTGGCTCAATTCGCATAAATTCAAAGTGCAACCGGCGCGATATAAATCGGGCTTCGGCGATTCGATTTATCGTTTCGTGCCGTCGAATTATTTTACAATCAGCGCAACCGTAAATCTCTACGGCGCAAATTTCGGCACGGACAAAATCGCGCATTTTTTTCAGCAAGGTTTTACATATTATCGAAAATACCAGAACGGATTAGAAAATAATTTAACCGAAACCGAAGCGCGAAAAAAAGTTGTGCGTTGGGGCGTGTTTTCCGAAAAAACTTATTTCGGAACGCTCGTTTCGGGCGTTTATTCAAACGGCGATTTGGCGGCAAATTATGCCGGAATGAAGTTTTACGAAAATTTAACTCATTCCGTAAAAATCGGCGAAACAACAAAACCGCCGATTTTTGTTTTGAAAGAAGGTTTTTGGACGATAAACGAAGTCGAAATTCTCAAACCGTTTATGACAAATCATTTCAGCGAAGCGTTAAATCCGTCGAAATTTTCGTTCTTTTTGCGCTCAACCGTGCGCGGAACGCTTCGCAAAAAGGCTTGCAAAACTTGGCGTGAAAGATTTTCGGATTTATCGAAACAAGATTTTGAGTGCATTACGCAAGACCTAAAACTCTGGCACGGCGAAGATTACGGGTTTTCGGAAAGCGATAGTTTTATTACAATCGCCGGAACTTGTTTCTGACCGGAGTGCAGGTGGCTCGCTTGCAAGATTGGAAAGCGTTTCGCATAGCAATCTAACAAAGTTTAGATAGAAATCAACTTGATTTCTTCAGGAACGTCATTACATCGCTGAAAAACGCTATGTTGCAATCGAGCCGATTGCGCTCCGGTCGAAACTTTAAGCAACGCTTTGGCGTTTATCACATCGAAGATTTATATTTGTATTAGAGGAAATTAACAACAAAATATGCCGAAAAAAGAATCAACAGGCGCGATTGCCGAAAGATATAGCGTGAGATGCCGTTATTGCGGACAGAAAAATTCCGTTAAGGAAGATTATAAAAACGGGCAAGCGAATTGCGGAAAATGTAAATTGCCGCTTTCAAATGCGCCGCATAAAAAGTTTGCCGATTTGAGCAAACACGAATACGTTCATCCGGCAGACTCAAAAGCTCTTGCCGCGTTAAAAGCGATTCCGGGAATTGACACCGCGCTTAGAAAATTTCTTTCCGTTACGCTCGAATCGGCGATGCGGATAAATTTTATGGCAAGCTCGGTGAAGATTACGCCGAAACAATATCCTGACCTTCATGCGAAACTTCAAGTTGCTTGCACGACGCTCGGCGTTGAGATGCCGGACTTTTTTCTCCAGCAAAATCCGGTCGTCAATGCTTTTACATTCGGTTCGGAACGCCACGTTATTGTTCTGTTCTCAGGACTAATCGAGCGTTTGACCGATGAAGAAATTTTGGCGGTTATCGCGCACGAAGTCGGACATATTCACGCCGAACACGTTCTTTATCTGACGGCGGCGCGGATTTTTGAATTGCTCTTAAAAGCCGGAACAGCGGCGATTCCGGGCGGCGAAGTGGCGAAATTTATTTTGAACACGACAATTTCAAGTGCGCTTATGGCGTGGGCGCGTCGGGCTGAACTTTCGTGCGACCGTGCCGGACTTCTTGTTGTTCAAGACCCGCACGTTGTCGGGCGCGTAATGATGAAACTCGCCGGCGGAACTTTTGCCTCGAAAATGGATTACGAACAATTTATCGAACAAGGCAGAGAATTCCAAAAACATTGTGACGAAAACCAACTCGACAATTTCTGGGCAAACGTCATCAACGCCGGACAAACGCATCCGTTCCCGATTTGGCGCGTCGCCGAAATTATCAAATGGGCGGAAGAAGGTGAATATAATGCGTTAATGCAGAAATAATTTTCTAACGCGAAGGCGCAAAGACGCAAAGTTTTTTATTGTCTTTCTCTTGTGTCTTTGCGCCTTCGCGTCTTTGCGACTTTGCGTTAAAAATTATGCTGATTGTTCTAACTACAACGCCGAACTCGGAGGAAGCCGAAACGCTGGCAAGGAAAATTGTCGAAGCGAAACTTGCCGCTTGTGTGCAGATTTTGCCACAGATGAAATCGGTTTATTTTTGGGACGGCAAAATTCAAACAGACGCGGAGCATCTGCTTTTAATCAAAACTTCGGACGCAAAGTTTGATGAGTTGGAGAAGTTTATCCAAGCCAATCATAGTTACGAAGTGCCGGAAATCGTTGCGCTTGCGGCGGAAAAGGTTTCGGAAAGTTATCTGAAGTATGTGAGAAATGAGAAGTGAGAAATGAGATACGCTCATCTCTCACTTCTCACCTCTCACTTCTCATTTATTATTTCTTACTTCTGATTGCAGGTTTTGATAATAAAATCAACCGCGTCTTTCGGCGAATCCGTTAGATGAATCAACCCTAAATCTTCGGGGTTAATGTTCTTTTCGTTGAGCATTGTCGAAGTCAGCCACGAAAGAAGTCCGCGCCAGTATTGCGAACCAAATAAAACAACCGGAAAGTTTCGAATTTTGCGCGTTTGAATTAATGTTAAAGCCTCGAAAAGTTCGTCCAGCGTGCCGAAACCGCCGGGGAAAATTATGTAAGCGTTTGAATATTTGATAAAAATCGTCTTGCGGACGAAGAAATATTTAAACGTCAAGGATTTTGTCTGATACGGATTTGGTTTTTGCTCGAAAGGCAGTTCAATATTGCATCCGACCGAAACTTTTCCCGTCTCGAATGCGCCGCGATTGGCGGCTTCCATAATTCCGGGTCCGCCGCCCGTGATTACTTCAAAACCGGCTTCTGCCAATAATCTGCCCGTTTCAACTGCGTCCGTGTAATATTCGTTATCTTCCGCCGTCCGCGCCGAACCGAAGACGGAAACGCCTTTCGTAATCGTCGCCATTGAATCAAATCCGTTGACGAATTCGCCCAGAATGCGGAAAACGCGCCACGAGTCCGACGTTTGATAATCATCGTCCGGCTCAGGTGAGCGAAGCAAAATTTCGTCATCCGTAAGTTGCCAATACTCGGTCTTTTCTTCTAATTGTTTTGCCTCCGCAACCGTTTTCGGCTCCGGCGGTTTCGCTTTATCTTTTCGTTTTTTCGGTTTATTTGCGTCTGTATCTGCCATTTGGATTTTGGATTTTGGATTTTGGATTTTAGATTTTGGATTGGACTGAAACAAATCAATCCAAAATCTAAAATTTAAAACCCAAAATAAAGTTAAATTGGTGGTCTTTGAATGCCGATAATGTTAAATCCGCAGTCAACATAAATTGTTTCGCCCGTAATTGCCGATGATAAATCGCTGACCAAAAAGAGCGCGGTGTTACCGACTTCTTTTGCGTCAACATTGCGGCGAAGCGGCGCGTTTTCGGCAATATGTTTGAGCATTGCGCTCATTCCTTTCACGCCGCGAGCCGAAAGCGTGTTAATCGGTCCGGCACTGATTGCATTAACTCGGATGTTATGTTTGCCCAAATCTTCCGCTAAATATCTGGTCGAGGCTTCGAGCGCGGCTTTGGCAACGCCCATCACGTTGTAATTCATCACGACTTTTTCCGCGCCGTAATAGCTCATCGTAACGATGCTTCCGCCGTCCGTCATATAGGGCAGAGCCGCCAAAGCGAGTTGCGGCAAGGAAAATGCGCTGATTTCCATCGCCGTCAAAAAGGCTTCCCGCGAAGTTGTCAGAAATTCTCCTTCCAACGCTTCACGCGGCGCAAACGCAATCGAATGAATGACAAAATCAATCTTGCCGTATTTCTTCCCGACCGCCTGAAAAGCCGCGTCAACCTCTGCCTGATTCGTAACATCGCACGGCAAAACGAGCGTGTCTTCGAGCGGCGCAGTCAATTTATCGAGATATTCCTTGAGCCGTTCGCCCTGATATGTAAAAGCGACCTTTGCGCCCTGCGCCATACACGCTTCGGCACACGCCCAAGCAATCGAACGCTTGTTTGCCACACCAAAAACTATTCCAACTTTATTTTCGAGCATATTTTAATTAGTGAAAAACTAAAAACTAAAAGTGAATAGTGAATAGATTATCGCAACAGCAAAAAAAACTCTATTCACTTTTCACTTTTCACTTTTAGTTTTTCACTATTTTCATTCTTCGGTGAAAACCTTTTGCAGTTCTTCAAAGTCAAAAAATCTGATGTCAACATCTACGGGCGTTTCGGTAAACTTCTTCGTCAGCGAAGTTTTCAGTTCCGCCGTCGCGCTTTCATCAAGTTGTGTTACCAATGCCATCAGCAGACGAAATTTAGAATGCGTCCGAACGTGCTGAAAATTCTTTCTTACCGTAGCGATTTTGCCGAAAATTTTATCAATCTTACCTTGCGAAACATTCGGCGTTACGAGAAAGACGACTTCGATAAACGTCAGCACGTCGCGGCTGATAAAAACCGCGTCAAACTCCGCTTCGCCGACTTTGATATGACGTTTGAGCGGTTGTTTCTTCTCCTGCTCGATTTGTCTGAGAGCCAAATCTTCCGCCAAAATATACGCTGCCCGCAAATCGCCGTATTGTTCTTTCGGAATTTCCATCAGCGCGGCAAGCTCGGTGATTTCCGCGTTTAATTTGCTCCGCTGACGCTCTGGCGACATCAGTTGCGACAATAAACCTTCGTCTTTCGAGAGCGCAAAAAGCCTCTGCGAATGACGAAAAATAAATCCCGTCGCCAAAATCAAACCCGCAAACGGCAACAAAACAACAATCGCCACAATGCCAATCTGTTTTGAAGCGTCGAAATAATTCAAAGACAACGCCACCGACAACGCAATCAGAAGCAAAACAAAAATAATCAACACGGCAATTATCGCCAAAAAATTGCGCGAAGGTTTTGCCGTGTTCAAGACTACAGGTTTTTCAGATTTAACCATAAAATTTGAACCACAAAGACACGAAGATTTTTGTAGAAACTCTTTGTCTTTGTGCCTTTGTGGTGAAAATTAACTTGCGGAGTTTGCACGTTCAAACGGAACATCGTCAAAATGCGTGAACAATTTGAATTCGCTGAAACGCTGATTGATTTCGAGATAACTTAAAGCGTCAACTCTTTCCGTGCCGAACTGTTCGACGTTGAACGAAGCCATCACCGAACCGTAAATCATCGCACGGCGGAGCGTGTCTTTATTGATTTCATCGTGCGCGGCAAGATAGCCCATAAAACCGCCCGCAAAAGTGTCGCCCGCGCCCGTCGGATCGAAAACGCTTTCCAAAGGATAAGCCGGAATCGCAAAATATTCGCCTTCGGTAAAAAGTGCCGCGCCATATTCGCCGCGTTTGATGACAATCGCCTTCGGTCCCCAAGACAGAATCTTTTTCGCCGCTTTGTGAATGTTCGGCTCATCTGCGAGTTGACGCGCTTCGGCATCATTGATGATAACGCAGTCAACGACTTTGATGGTTTCGATAACCGCATCTTTCATCGAGTCAATCCAAAAGTTCATCGTGTCCATTGCGACAAATTCCGCTTTCGGACATTGTTCGCGCACGTCTTTTTGAATCATCGGAACAATGTTTGCCAGAAAAAGAAGCCGATTATTTTTCGACGCTTCGGACAGTTTCGGCTCAAAAGTTTCAAAAACATTAAGCTGAGTTTCCAAAGTGTGCGCCGTATTCAAATCGTAATCATAACGCCCGCGCCAAAAGAAAGTTTTGCCGTCGGCAACGCGCTCGATGTCGTTGGTGTTAATATGATGCCGCGCAAAAACATTCATTTCCGCATCGGTAAAATCGTTTCCGACCACGCCGACGACATTCACATCAGTAAAAAAACTCGCCGAAAGAGAAAAGTGCGTCGCCGCACCGCCAAGAATCTTATCGCGCTTGCCAAATGGCGTTTCCAAAGCGTCAAACGCGACCGAACCTACAACTGTTAAAGACATATTTTAATAATTTCCTAATTTTTGTGATTAAAATGTTTGAATGAAAAAGCAAAATCAAAGATTACCACAAATTTCCAAAGGCAGAAACCCGCGCGTGAGCAAGGGTGTAAAAAGTTTTGGGTGTTTAAACCCA
>CAZJQP010000115.1:0-11786 GCA_964548225.1 uncultured Blastocatellaceae bacterium
ATTACTTTCATTCCCCCATTCTAGCAGAGTTTCTATTTCTGTCTTGGTATAATTTTTCGGCGCGTAAATCTGCGCTTCGGATTCCTTTAATTTTGCCGTGTTGCCCGTTTTAAGCCAAACGATTATCGGCTCAATCTGATTTTTCAAGAATTTTACGGCTTCGGCGTTGGCTTTTTCGGCGGCGGGTAAATCGCCTTTTTCGAGATAAACAATAGCCAGCGAATTATAGCCGCGGGCGCGTTCGCCGTCCGATTTGGCGATTTGAATGTAGCGGCGGAAAAGCTCAATGGCTTCGCGGTATTGTCCGCGCTGAAATTTGGCGTTTGCCAGATGAATGAGCGCGATTTCAAAATCGGGTTTTATTTCGAGCGCACGATTGTAATTTTCAATCGCTTCGGCGTAATTTCCCGACCATTGCAGAGATAGCCCAAAACTGTCGTAAGCGTTCGGCTCATTTGGCGCAAGTGCGACATAACGGCGATGCGCGTTGATGGCTTCTTCGTGCCGACCTTCAGCCGATAAAATGTTTCCGAGCGAGTTGTAAAGATTTTTCGCCTCAGCGTCAACTGCCAAGCCGCGCCGCAAAACTTCGATGGCTTCTTCCGTCTGCCGTTCGCCATACAGAAGTTTGCCCAAATGCCGATACGATTCAATTTCAAGCGGATATTTATTGAGACTGTCGCGGTAAGTCTGAATCGCCGACGGAAAATCGAGATTGGCGATTTCATACCACGCTTTGATGTTCAGACGGTCTTTTTCCGTCAGCCTTTCCGACAGCCGAAACGCTTTTTCGAGATGCGGTTTGCCTTCTTCGGTCTGCCCCCAACTGACGGCGTAGGCATATCCGATGCGGGCGTGAGCCATCGCAAATTCCGCATCGAGCGCGATTGCCTTTTCAAAAAATTCGATGGCTTCTTTGCTTTGCGCTCCCTGAACTTTTTCCATTCCGAGCGAATAAAAACGATAGGCTTCGAGGTTTTCAGTCATTATCTCGCCCAAAACCGGCGATTTTTCGCGCTCGTTTCCTGCATCAAGCCGTGCCAGTAATTTGAGCGAAAGCAAATCAATTTCGGTTAAAATTTGTTCGGCGCGTTCGACAATTAAACTTTCCGATGCTTGAATTTGTCCGTTTTGGGCATCAAGCAAAGATACGTCAATCCGAATTTTTTCGCCGATTTTGGCAAAATTGCCTGAAACAATCGCCTCTGCCCGCGATTTTCCGGCAATGTCCAACGCTTCGTTTAACTGAATTTTTTTGTCCGCATAATGCTCGCTTCTCTCAAGGAGCAAATGAAGCTGACCGCGGCTGAGAAGAGTTAATTTTTCCGAGCGCGAAAGGTCGGCAATCAGCATATCCGCCAGACCTTCGCGCAACCATTCGAGTTCTGCATCGCCCGTCTGATTTTCAAAAAACATCACGGCAACCGTCTTTTTGCCCGGCGTATTCGGCAGAACAATTTCGGCATTTTGCGTTGAATTTTGACGAAAAAAAAGAAAATAGCTGCCAATCAGCGCGAGCAGAATTATTGCCACGATTGCGACGCGGAGACGCGGAGACGCAAAGACGCGGGGACGATTTGACAGTTCGCGCCGTGTCGCCGTGTCGCCGTGTCGCCGCGTTTCAACCGATTCTTCGATTTCAAATTCAAAGTGCGTAATTTCTTCGGTTTGGATAAACGCGGACGGTTCGGACACTTCGCCGATGAAGCGATAACCGGCTTTGGAAATGGTTTTGATAAAACGCGAGTTGTGCGAATCATCGCCAACGGCGCGACGGATTTCTTTGACGCATTGCACCAGAACATCGTCCGTTACGGCAACGTCTTTCCAAACGGTTTCCATCAATTCATTTTTTGAAACGAGCCGCTCGCGGTTTTCGAGCAGATAGGCGAGAACCTGAAAAGATTTCTGCCGCAGATGTTTTTCCGCTGTGCCGCGCCGCAGACAACCTTGCGAAAGATTCACTTCGACATCGGCAAAACGATAAATTCTATTTTCCGACAACTCAATCATACCGTCATCGTAATTTCGGAAAAATTTCGTCTTTTTTTCGTTACTTTTCTAAGTCTTTAGTGAGATGTTCATAACATAACAGCAACCGTTTTCAAATGCAACAAAAAAGATGACGCGAAAGATAAAATTTACGATTACGAAAGTGCGAAAACAAACAATCGAATGGACAAAAGCGAACGTGATTTTTTGTCCTGTGTGCGGAAGCGAAGCCGAATCGCTGACCGCCGCCGAATCAATTCGGTTTTTGGAAATCGAAAATCAGACGCTCGATTGTTTGATTCATTCGGGCGTGATTCACGCCATCGAAACCGCAAGCGGAAATTTGCGCGTTTGCAAAAACTCTTTGCTGAGGTGAAGGAGCAAAATTATGATGACAAAAATTCAGAGAAATTATTGGACAATATTCGCCGCTTTGCTAACTTTGATTTTTATTGGCACAGCACAGGCACAACAATCGGGCGCGGGGAAAAATCTGCGCTTTCTGACAGGCTTTAGCAATACCGGCTCGTTGGTCGCTATTCCCGACAGCGCGAGTCTCGACATTACAAATGCCATCACGCTCGAAGCGTGGGTGCGACGCAATGATGCGACAAACGGTTCGAATAGGATTTTTACTAAAGCACCGGAAGTTTATACGCTTCGCATCGGGACCTGCTGCGACCAGAATGTTCAATTTCTACTTAATCCGGTGAGTGGCGGCATTGTTTCGACAACGGGCGAAAATGTCAGCGGGTTTGCCGGAAAATGGACTCATATTGCAGCAACTTGGAACGGCAACGGCGATAAATTGATGCGAATTTACATCAACGGCAGAGAGTCTAACTATGCCTTTCAAGGTATGGTAAATCCGCCGCTCGAAAACAGCACGAGTGAATTGTGGCTCTCGCTTTGGGAGGAAACTTTTCAAGGCAATATTGACCATGCGCGGCTTTGGAATGTTGCCCGCACACAAACTCAAATCCGTGACTGGATGCACAAAACCGAAAATCTGAATTTGGAAACCGGACTCGTTTCGGTTTGGAATTTTAACGAAGGAACGGGCTTGACAACCGCCGATTTGCTCGGCTTGAACAACGGCACGTTTTATTCGTGCGACCGTTTCAACTCGCCGTCCTGCGCCGGAAATTCAAATCCTCCGCAGTGGCAAAATTCGACTGCGCCGTTTGGCGTAAAAGGCGCGTTTGTCGGCACGACAAATGTTCCAACCTCAGCCGGACCGACCGGCGGCACGATAACCGCCAACATCACTTCGCCCGCGAGCGTATCGGACAATTTGGGGATTTATCAATTCGGCTCGGAAACGGGCGGCTTTGTTTCGGCGGGGGCTTTCGATACTTTTCATGTTTTCGGCGTTACACAACGCTCGAACATTGTTTGGGGCGTATACGAAAAAGGAATGGTGATTGCGAATCTGACGTTTGATTACTCATCGGTTACGGGCATCAGCAATCCTTCGCAGGTAAAAATTATCCGGCGCAACGACGCAAACGATACGACGTGGGAACTAGCCCCCGAAACTTCGCGCAACGACACGGCGCGGACAATTACGATTAACGGCTTGTCGGATTTCCACGAATACGCGCTCGGTGTTAATTTTTTTACGCCGCCTTGCGCTTCCGTGCCGGTCAATCTCGTTTCGTGGTGGCAGTTGGAAACGCAGGCTTCAAGTATGCCTGATTCGCGTGGCTTAAATGACGGAACTCTGAGCAACTCGGGCGGATTTACAACCGGCGCGGTCGGGAATGCCCTTACTTACAGTTTCACGACAGCTGTTACCGTCGCGGATAATCCATCGCTTGATTTTACGGCGAATCAAGATTTCACCATTGAGGCGTTCATAAAAACAACCCAGCTTGGCACCACTCCGCGAATGATTATTGACAAGCGTTCGACCGTCTCGCCGATCAAAGGTTACGCCCTTTATTTGCTGAACGGCAGACCGCAGTTGGCACTTCACGAAGGTGTCGGAACTATTTATAACGGCGGCGGCGCGGATTTGCGCGACGGCGCGTGGCATCACGTCGCCGTTTCCATTGACCGCGCCAATCCGTCGGGCGGAATTATTTTCTATGTTGACGGACAGCAAATCGGTTCGTCCCAAGTATCTTTCACTGACGGCGATATTTCGAGCGATGGAGCATTTTTTATAGGCAGAAATAATGTGCAGGGCGGGACAACAAACTTTGTCGGACAGATTCACGAGGTCGGAATTTACAACCGCGCTCTTTCAGGCTCGGAAATCGCCGCGCTTTTTAACGCCCAACAAAGCGGCAAATGCAGTCCGACGGCGACCGATGTTCCGGCAAATCTTATCGGCTGGTGGGCTGGCGACGGAAGTGCGAAAGACCAGTCGGCAACCGGCAATCACGGCACGTTTCAAGGTTCTGAAAGATTTGACATCGGAAAATCCGGTCAGGCTTTTAATTTCGACGGCGCGAGCTACGTCAACATTCCGCATAATGCGGTTTATGATACGATGACGACGAGCTTCAGCATTGAAACTTGGATCAAAGTCAACAGCTTTGTCGGCGATGACGATACAATCATCTCGAAAGGCACGAACACCTGGCGGATTCAGCGTCGTCCGGGAACAAACTCTCTGCGCTTCGGCACGGACACCACCGGAACGAACAACCTCGAAGGCACCGCCAACGTCAACGACGGCGGGTGGCATCACGTTGTAGCGACTTTCAATAATGGTGTCAAGCGGCTTTGGATTGACGGTGTGCTTAACAATTCGGTAACAATATCTCCGCCGTCGCCGGTTTTGACCAACACCGCTGACATCCGCGTCGGCGACAACTCACAGGCTTCGGGACGATTTTTCAACGGTCTGATTGACGAAACCAGCATCTACGACCGTGCCTTGACCGACTCCGAAATTCAAGGACTCTTTAAAGCCGGACTCGCCGGAAAACTCAAAGAAGAAATAACGCTCATCGGATTTGGGATTGCCGATTCGGAATCGCCGATTTCCAACGGACAACGAACAACTGACAACGGACAAAACGTAAGTCCGCAATCGTCAACCGTAACAATCGGCGATGCGACGATAACTTTTACGAGCGTTACGGCACAAGGCACAACGCAGTTGATTCCGCTCAATCCGGCGACGCAACTCGCTTTGCCGATGGGACACGCGCACACCGGATTGGTTTATGACATTTCGACAACCGCCGTCTATTCGGGCAACGTGAACATCTGTTTCAATTTGCCCGCGTTTGCCAATTTGTCGTCAATGGAATTTAACGAACGACGCATTTTGCATCTCGAATCGGGTGCGTGGGTGAATCGCACATCGAGCTATGATTTCACAAACAAAATAATCTGCGCCCAAACGCCTTCGCTTTCGCCTTTTGCGATTGTTGACGGCGTTGCGCCAACGGCGGCAACTGTTTCGCTCGGCGGACGAGTTTTCACGCCAACGGGCGCGGGACTAAGAAACGCCGTCGTCCGTTTGACCAAACAAAACGGCGAAACCATCGAAACGCGCACCTCGTCTTTCGGCTATTATAATTTTGAAAACGTCGAAGTCGGACAAACCGTAACCGTCCAAGTCTTTTCAAAACGATTTCAATTTATGCCGCAAATCGTCGGCGTATCCGAAGAAATCGGCAATTTGGATTTCTTTGCCTCACCGTAAAATTTTCTTCGTTCCTAAACCAACCCGAAAAATCGTTTCGGTATCAAAGGTTTTGATGATAAAATCTCATCGAAGCCTTTTTTTGAGATATTCAATGAATAAACTTTTGCTCTCAATAATTTTTGTGCTGCTTTTTTGTGGTTTCGCTTTTGCTCAAGACACGGCAAAGACAGATGAAAAAGCTGAAGAATCTGTTTCCGTTGAGCCAAATAAACCGCTCAAAATTTTGAAGAAACCTCGACCTCGTTATCCGACATACGAAAGCGGCGGAACTGTTTGTGTGCAAGGAACTGTTACTTTGAGAATTCAATTTTTGGCAACGGGCGAAATTGGAAAAATCGCAGTTATCAGCGGTTTGCCATATGGATTGACTGAAAATGCAATCGAAGCGGCGAAAGGAATTGAATTTGAACCTGCTGTCAAAAACAGTAAGCCGATTACCGTAACTAAAATAGTTCCTTTCAGTTTTACGATTTATTAAACAGTGTGATTTATGAGTTCGAAGAAAAATAATAAATTTTACAAATTCGTTTTTATTTTGGTTGTTATAATCTGCGCCGGAATCAATGTTTTTTCGCAAAATACGAAAACGGACGAACACGCTGAAGCCGTTATCAAAAAAGCAGTTGAAATGCTCGGCGGCGACAGATATTTGCAGGTGAAAACGCAAATTGGGCGCGGGAAATATTCGATTATGCGCGAAGGTGCGGTGCTTTCGTTTCAAAATTTTGTTGACGTGATTGTTTTTCCCGACAGCGAACGCACAGAATTTAAATCTTCGGGCATTAAAATCGTCCAGACAAATTCCGGCGGTGCGGGTTGGGTTTTCGACGGGGCTTCACAAACTTTGAATGACCAAACTGCCGAACAAGTCGAAGGTTTCAAACGTGGAATGAAAGCGAGTTTGGACAATCTTCTGCGCGGATATTGGCGCGGAAAAGCGGAATTGTCTTACATCGGCAAACGCGAAGCCGGAATCGGAAAACGAAACGAAGTCGTAAAATTAACTTATGACGACAATTTTTCGGTCGAATTTGAATTTGCCGCTACTGACGGTTTGCCGATGAAGGCGATTTACAAACGTCTGAATCCCGACAATGAAGATGTTAAAGAAGAAAACCGTTACGCGCAATTTGTGGACGTGCAAGGCATCCAAACGCCATTTATCATTGACCATTTTACAAACGGATTACAAACTTCGCGCATTAATTACGAATCAATCGAATTTAACAAAAATATTTCCGACAAAATTTTCATCAAACCTTCAAACGTGAAAGAATTAAAGAAGGATTTGAAATTGTAAAATCTTTCAGAGTTCCAACTGAAGTTGGAACTCTGAACTTTAAATAAATGCAAAATCGAATTGATTTTGATGAATTGCCGCATCGCTTGCCAAATCTACGTTGCCGAGATAGGCTTCGATTTCTTCCAGAACGGCGCGTTCGGATTTTCTGAGAGCGGTAAGAACTTCGGGATGAACTCGCAAAGTTGTCTGGCGCACATCGTCCATTGTTCTCGAAAGTCTTCGGGCTTCTTCCAAAATTTCGTAACAAACCGTCTGCGGAGATTTCACCCATCCTGCACCTTCGCAATATTCACAAGGCGTGCAGAGCGTTCTTTCAAGTGATTGTTTGACCCGTTTGCGTGTCATAATAATCAAACCGAAGTCGTTGTAAGATAACACTTTAGTCGGAGATTTATCGCTTGCGAGTGCCTCCTGAAGAGCTTGCATAACTTTTTGGCGATTGCGTCGGTCTTCCATATCAATTAAGTCGAGAACAAGAATTCCGCCAAGATCGCGCAGACGAATCTGTCGGGCAATTTCGTCAACTGCTTCCATATTCGTTTTCGTAATCGTATCTTCGAGCCGCGCATTTCCCTTACCGACGAATTTGCCCGTGTTGACATCAATCGCCACGAGTGCTTCGGTTTGATTGATGACCAAATAACCGCCGGATTTCAGCCAAACACGCGGTTTCAAGGCTTTTTCAATTTCGTCTTGCACATTATATGCTTCCAAAATCGGTTCGTCGCGTGTGTAAAGTTTGACGCGCTTGACCATTTTCGGCTGAATGCGGTTGATAAATTCGACAATTCGCAGATATTCTTCTTCGCTGTCAACGCGAATCGCTGTGAAATCGTCCGAAAGATGATCACGCAAAAGTCTTTGAATAATATCCAAATCTTGATGCACGAGCGCGGGCGATTTTTTCTTTTCTGAAGATTTTTTGATGTCTAACCAAGTTCTGACCAAATATCGTGCGTCTTGCTTCAAATCTTCTTCCGTAATACCGACTCCGGCTGTCCGAACAATAAAACCACCCGACGGAATATCTTCATCGCGTTTGATATTTTGCAACATCGTGCGAAGCCTTCCGCGTTCGTTGGAAGATTCGATTTTGCGCGACACGCCGAGATGCTCGATGGTCGGCATATAAACCAAAAATCTGCCGGGAAGCGCAATGTGAGACGTGATTCGCGCACCTTTTCGTGCAATCGGTTCTTTGGCGATTTGAACTAAAATTTCCTGACCTTCGCGTAATAAATCCGTGATTGTCGGTTGCGGACGATATTCGCGGCGTTCGCTGTTTCGCGTGTCTTTGTTGCGATTATCGTTGCGGTTATCGTTTCGATTGCCGCGAGTGTCTTTGCGTGGCTCAGGTCTGGTTTCTTTCTCTGCAGACACAGACTCGGCTTCAGTTTCAATGAGTTCATTTTCGTTTGAATATTCCTCATTTTGCACTGTGCGTCCGCGTCCGCGCCCACCGCGTCTGCCGCGTCCACCGCGCCGCGAAGTCATCTGCGCGTTGCCATCGGACTCTTTCATACCCGCTTCCGCATCTTCCAATTTTGCGGCAGTCTTTTTGCCACCGCGCGATTTACTTCTCGAAGGTTTCTTTTTCGACGGAGTTTCGATTTTTTCTTCGGGCAAAATTTCCACCGCCGATTCTTCCACAGGTTTTTCTTCCGTCTTAGCTTTTTTCGAGCGCGAAGAACGGCTTGATTTGGGTTTTTCTTCTGCAATCGGTTCAACGGTTTCGATTTTTTCGGGTTCTTGCGAAACATTTTCGGGTTCGGCTGGTTTCTTTTTACCTTTGCCGCCACGTCTTGATTTTTGTGTTTTCGGTTGCAGTTCGGGCGTTTCTTCTTCCTCATCGGCAATGCGCTCAAAACCGTTCATTTCTGCCGAAACTTCGCCGATTAAAGAACCGACTTCCGTTGAAGTTGCTGATTCCATTTCAAATTCTACGGCTCGGACTTTATCAAAAATTGCTTCTTGCCGATAAGCGTCTTTGAACATTTCTCCCGTTTCTTCATCGTCAACAATGCGCTCGAAACCCGAATCTTCGATTTCGAAAACAGGCGCAGAAAGCATTTCCTCAGACGGTTCTGCCGAAAGCTCTCCTGAAATTTCTTCCGTTGTTTCTTCAAGCTCTTGCGATTGTTTCCCTTTTTTACCGCGACGCGATTTTCCGCGTTTGCTCCTCGATTCTTCTTGGACGGTTTCTTCAAATGAAACTTCTGTCGCTTCTTTTGTTAAATCTTTTTCGGTTTCGTGTGTTTCGACAACAATTTCCACACCGGATTCTGCTAGAGGTTCGGCAATTTCCTGCACGTCTTCCATCTGTTTTTCGCGTTCCAGACGCTTACGCTCGATTTGGTCAACAGCCTCGCGTTTGGCATCTTCCGTCGAACCTTTTTTCGATTTTTCCATAACGATGCGTTCGATTTCTTCTTCTTCATCAAAGAAATCCGAAACATACAAAAACGCATCACGTTCAAGCCCGATTTCGACAAAAGCCGACTGCATTCCGGGCAAAACACGCATCACGCGACCTTTATAAATATTTCCGACCACGCCCGAATTTTCTTCGCCGCGTTCGATATAAAATTCCGTAACCTTGCCGTTATCGAGAACGGCAATTTTCTTTTCGCGTCCATTGACGCTGATAATCATTTCTTTCGACATATTGTTGCGCCGGAAGCGCGGAGATTTGAAAATTTTATCTTTCCGAATCAAATTCTAAATACAAAAGTATTATTTCCGTTTTGATTAGGAAGTTTTCAAATGTCTTCCGCAGGTTGTCCGGCGAGAAGTTTCTAAATTTCGGCTTGAAGGAATTCGGATTGGCAAACTTTACAAAAGATACAGAAATATTTACAGATGTGTGCCAAAAGCTCACAATCTCAAGAGCGGATTTCGCGTATTCGGATTTCTATTGTTTCGGTTTCGGAGAATTTTTCCGAAGCCGTTAAATTATTGAGTTTTATCACGCAGGAATCTCGTTTTTCAAAAGCGATGCTTTCGCTTTCGGTTCATTCAAATCAGGGAGCGCACAATCTGCAATTTGCGCTCAGAAACCCTTTTGAAATATCTCGTAGGCGCGGTTTGCGCCGGTAAAATTCTTTTAATCTCTCTGTATGTTTGCCGTGCTTTCTTAAAAGATTTAATCAAAATCCTCAAGCAAACTACGGCTAGTATAATTGAATTTTCCAAATTGGTAAATAGGAAATTACGAATTTGACCAAAAATAAAGAAGGCGAGCCGAAAACCCGCCTTGTAAAATCATTTTAAGAAGATTTTAACCTTTTCTCAATTCGGTCAAAACTTGTTTGGCAACTGCCTTCAAAGTATCGAAAACGCCGACACCTTGCGAAGCCGTTGCTTCAAAAACAGGTTCGTTTTTGCGGTTGAGTTCCGCTGTGAGTTCGTCCGACGGCACGACATTTGGCAAATCGCGTTTATTTAATTGCAAAACATATGGGATTTGCATCAAATCATAACCTTGCGATTGCAGATTTTCTTCCAGATTATACAGAGCTTCGATATTCGCATCCATCCGTTCTTCCTGTGAATCAGCCACGAAAACCACGCCGTCAACACCTTTCAGAATCAGCTTGCGCGAAGCATCATAATAAACTTGTCCGGGAACAGTGTATAAATGAAATCGGGTTTTAAAGCCGCGCACTGTGCCAAGTTCGAGCGGCATAAAGTCAAAAAACAGCGTGCGGTCGGTTTCCGTCGCCAGCGAAATTAATTTGCCTTTGGCTTGCGGCGCGGTCGAATCGTAAATATATTGCAAATTCGTCGTTTTGCCGCAAAGTCCGGGACCGTAATAAACAATTTTACAGTTAATTTCGCGTGAAGCGTAATTAATAAAAGTCATATTTTTAAGTGAATAGTGAATAGTGAATAGTGAATAGTGAAATCTGTTTTTAATTTTTCACTTTTCACTATTCACTATTCACTAACTAAATAAGCTGTCAATATCTTCATCCGTGATTTCGGAGAAGAAGTTATTTTGGCTGGCGCGTTGATTCTCCGAGTCGTGGGCGATTTGTTCTAAAATCGCGGCGATTTCAAAACTTGCTTTTTTGGTTCGGAGTTTGACAAGTCCGAGCGTTGAGCGTTCGTCAAAAACTACAACCAAAAGACTTCTGCCGATAACACTGATAAAAATGCTCTCACGTTCGCCTTCGTGGACGACTGCCGGAAAAACGTCTTCGCCGATAAGTCGTGCCATCGAAGTTGTGGCGGCGACATTGCCCGCTGCTAAGCTGGCAAACGAGGTAGTGTCCATATTGCCGATTTCGCCATTGAAAGCAATTGGCTGACCATCGCGGTCAACCAGAAAAACGGCACGCGCCGCGCATTCGACGCAAAGCCGTGCAAGGACGCTTTTTATCTTATGAAATTGATGTTCGTGTATTACAATGGGCGTTTCTGCCATGAAAATATTCTCTCTGTATTTTGGTTAAAAAGAGGTCGGAAGTCACAAGTTGTTTAACTTATCAAAATCTCTTTGCGCGGTTTTTCTTACGGGTTTTATACAAACCCGCATTTCCAATCTACCACAAAAAACTTACAGGCTTCAAGTATTTTTTGCAAAGCAACGAATTTTTATTTGCATCTTGTCCGAACAGCGAGCAATAGCAACCTGCTAAATTCTTTAATATGCGAGTTGTCTTTGTTCACTATTCGGAAAAAACACAACAATAAAAAAGGTCGCCGCCACTTACTTTTCGGACAAATCCGACAACTTGCACTTATTCAATTTTTCCACTAACTTAAAATAGACCTCTTGCAAAAGAAAATTAGATAATTCAATGTAGAAATATAATTTTATGT
>CAZJQP010000116.1:0-11744 GCA_964548225.1 uncultured Blastocatellaceae bacterium
GAGCGGCACAATCTCGCTTTTGGCAACTAATGGAAATATCGTTGTTTATAATGCGAGTTCGAGCGAAATCGGCGATATTTTAAAGGCGAAAACCATCAATGGAGCAATTACTTTGCAGGAAGTCGAACATCGTCAAATTGATGTCAATTCAATTTCCGGCTCAATAAAATTTATGGGCGAAATCTTAAGCGGCGGACAATACAGCTTCGGCACACAAAGCGGCGCGATTTTACTTTCGATTCCCGAAAACTCTTCCTGCAAAATCAATGCTTTTTGGCAATCGGGCGATTTTAATTCGTTGATGCCAATGCAAAACATCAAAAAAACATCGGTTTCCGGCGTGCAAAATCTTACGGGACAAGTCGGCGAGGGCGAAGCTACAATTAATCTGACGACTTACAGCGGCAGAATACTTATCAAAAAAGTGGATAAGTAAAGTGAAAAGGTAAAAAGGTGAAAAAGTGAAAAGGCGGATTGAATCCAAATTCGCCAAACTTTTTCACCTTTTCACTTTTTCACTTTTTCACTTTATAATCGTATTGAATTTTGGCGGAAATATGGAATTCGTAAATTTTGTCGGACAGACGCTTGACGGAAAATATAAAATCGAACGCGAAATCGGGCGCGGCGGAATGGGAACAGTTTATTTGGCGACGCACGTCGGCACGGAACGTCCGGTTGCGCTGAAAATTATTGCGCCCCAATATATGCAGAGAGCGGAATTTGTCGAGCGTTTTCGCCGTGAAGCTCGCGCCGCCGGAAGACTTCGACATCCGAATGTTGTGGATGTAACGGATTTCGGTTTTTCCGAAAGCAAGCAAGGAAAAGTTGCTTATCTCGTAATGGAATACCTTGACGGCGTAACGCTTGGCGAGGTTTTGGAAGAAGAAAAAAAACTACCGCTCGGTTGGTCGCTCGATATTTTGGAACAGGTTTGTTCTGCCGTCAATGAAGCGCACGCGCAAGGCATTATTCACCGCGATTTAAAGCCTGATAATATTTGGCTCGAACCGAATCAGCGTGGCGGTTACACTGTAAAAGTTTTGGATTTCGGCATTGCCAAACTCGAAGAAAATATGTCGGAAACGATGGAAGCGATTCATATTTCAAACTTGCCTTCTTTACCGACAACGAGCAATTTTCAGCAAAAGACAATCGGCAGTGAAACGCAGACAAATACGATTATCGAAAATAAATCGGCAACGGTCATCAGCGAAGCCGGAACAATTTTGCAGGAAAATCCGAAAAGCGAAGCCGGAACGATTTTGCAAACGAGCGAATCGGAAGACCAAACTGCGATTTTTGCGGAAGATGACAACAAAACTGTTTCGATTGAAGAAAATTTCAAAACAAAATTGATGTCGGCGCAGATTGAAACGGCAAATTCTCCACTCGACACACCAACGACGAAAGATTTAACACGAGTCGGCGCAGTTCTCGGAACGCCGCTTTATATGTCGCCCGAACAATGTCGCGGCGAAAAATTGGAAAAAAGTTCCGATATTTACAGTTTGGGTGTAATTGCTTATCAGATGCTTTCTGGCGATACACCTTTTACAGGCGATTTCAAAACCGTAATGCACGCGCACAAAGAAATTTTGCCGCCACCTTTGATAGTCAAAAAAGTTCCGCGAAGCGTGAGAAAAGTTATTCATTCGGCTTTGGAGAAGGAAATCTCGCAACGACCGCCGACCGCCGAGGCATTTGCCAGCCAATTGCGTTCGCAGTCGGAAGGAATCGTTACGCTTTTGCGCCGCTCTTTGGTAATTTACAGCGAGCATTTACCGAAGTTTTTAGGTTTGGCGACATTACTTTCTTTGCCCTATATTTTGCTGACTTTTTTGCTGATTACTTTGAGTTTTCTGCGCGTCAGCGGCACAATTTCAGAGGATTGGGGCGGAGCTTTGATTGGCGTAACAATAGTTTTATTAGGAGTCGTTACAGCATTTTGCACTTATTTGATTGTTGGTGCAGTAACTTTGGTTGTTACACAATTTTTGGCAGTTCCTCTTCGTCCGATAAAATTGCGTCCGGCTTTGCACGAAGCGAAAAAGAAATGGAAAGCACTTGTCGGAACAGGCATTTTAAGCACGATTTTGACGTTTGTTATCGGCGGTTTGACCTGTGGTATAGGTTTTTTGGTAACGTCTGTTTTTTGGACACTTTCTTCTTCAATCGTGATGATGGAAAATCTGAGCGGCTGGAAGGCTTTGAAGCGTTCGCAGAAACTTGTTTGGCGTTCCATCTGGACGGCGATTGCGGCAGTTTTTTTGATGTTTCTGATACCGGCATTAATTTCCGGGTTCATCTCGTATGTCGTTAATGTTTCGGATAAAGCATTTTTCCCGAAACCACCTGAAAATGTTGCAGCAGTTACTCAAACGCAAGCGGTGGAAAAAGTCGAAGTCGAAGCGGGCAAAGTTAATGTTCAAAAAAACGACGGCGGTATTGATATAAATTTCGGCAACGGACGAAAAGAGAGCTTAAAATTTAAAGAACAAGATATGCAAACGCGCGTAAAAAAGACATTTATGGAGTCGCTGATTCAAATATTTTGGCTTCCGATGCATATTTTTGTCGTTTCTTTTACATCTATAATTTTAGCTCTGCTTTATCTGAAAACCAGACAAGCCGGCGGGGAATCAATGAACGATTTACTTGAAAAATTTGAAGATGCCGAAAGTCCGCGCTCGAATTGGCAAAAACGGGTTCGGGAACGCCTGCTTCAATCAGGCAGAATCACGAGTCGTGCATCAAAAAGTTCAGAGTCCACGCTTTAGCGTGCAAAACTGAGAGCGAAGCAGAGCGGTTTTCGACTTCGATGAAAATTCAAGTTTATTAACAAAGCGCAACTGCATTGCTTAGCTTGCAGTTGTGGCAAACTAAAGTTTGGACTCTGAACTCTAAACGGTTATGAAAATTTTCGCGCTCATATTTACAATTTTTTTGACGTTTTTCGCAGTTCGTGCCGAAACGGTCGAGCGCGAATTTGCTTATCAAAAAGGCACAACGGTCGAGATTAAAAATCTTTACGGGCGCGTTTTTGTTTTAACTGATGAAAAGCTCGAAAACAAAGCTGTTTTTCAAATAAATTCCGATAAAAAACTGTCTTCAACCGAAATAAAAACAGCTAACGCAAAAGGCATAAATCTCGAAATCTCACCGCAAGACGCAAAAAATCGAGTTGATCTAACAATAAAATTACCGCTTCGTGCTCGTGTTCACATCACGACAAATGAAGGCGAAGTCCGCATTTCAGGCGATTTTGAAGCGGCGGAAGTTTTTACCGAAACCGGAACAATCGCCGCGCAAGTTCCGCTTGAAGATTTGAAATATAATTTTCTCTGGACGGCTTCGCGCCCACGAGTTTTGAGCGATCCGAAGATTGAAGAAATCAAAGAAAAATCGGCAGGGAAGTTTCAAGTAAAAGGGAAAATCAGTCAGCCGTCAGCAGAAGAAGAAGCAAAAACTGAAGACCAAAAACCGAAAACCATTGAATTAAATTTGACGACGGCGCGGGGCATAATTTTGTTGAATGTAAATCCGAATGAAGTGCCGTCGGATTTGCGCGAACGAACGCTGACAAATGCCGCAAAAGCTATAATTCGGAGCGGCGATTCTTTGCTGATGGAAGCGATTCGCCGTGCAAGCCCGAAATCTTTCGGCGATTACGCGGCGACGCTGCCGCCGATAAAACGCACACCGAATTTAACAATTGGCGAAAAGCCGCAAGAATTGCCGAAAGGTAATCTGAAAAAGGTTTTAGTCAAAGTTACGGACTTGAATAATCGAGCGGTTGCAGATTTGAAATTAGCGGATTTTGAAGTTTCCGAATCGGGAAAAGAACGCGAAATCGTTTCAGTCGTGCCGACAACTGCGCCGTTTAATTTGGTTTTGCTGTTGGACGTTTCGGGAAGCGTTGAAAATTACGTTGATTTTATCCGTAAAGCGGCTCGTGATTTTGTTAATACCGCAGGTGCAAACGACAAAATCGCCATCATAATTTTTAACGAAGATGTTAAAACCCTCGCCACTTTTACAACTAACAAAGGCAAATTATCGGAGAGTTTAGACACTTTTGATGCAGGCGGAAGCACGGCTTATTATGATGCACTGGCTTTCACTTTAGTTGATACTTTGCGCCCTTTGCGCGGAGAAAGAACCGCAATTATCGCGCTGACCGATGGCGACGACAATCGTTCGTTTTTGCCTTTTGATTCACTTTTGGGTTCGATTCAGGAAAGTGGCGCATTGATTTATCCGCTTTATGTGCCGTCGGAATTAATTGCGGCAACGGCAAATAATAATCCGAATTCGTCGGTTGATAATCTGCGAACGCGCTATATGGGATTGACTTCGCGGGCGGAGGGCGAAGGCGAAAAACTCGCGCAAATTTCGGGCGGCGTTTATTATCCGATTCGCCAACTCGGTGATTTGCAAAAGGCTTACGATGATATTGTCATTCAACTTCGCACAGCTTACACAATAACTTTTCGTTCGGATTTGGTTGAAGAATCGAATAAAACAACTGCTTCGCCGCGTTTGAAAGTCAAGGTTAAACGTCCGAATTCTTTTGTGAAATTGGGTTCAGTTGTTTCGGTTGATGCGAGTTCGAAAAATTATTTCCCGCAAAGGCGCGAAGAACGCAAAGATGAATTCTTTTACTTTGCAAACTTTACGCCTTTGCGGGAAACGCCAAACATTTCCGCCGAAATTGAAAAAATCAATTACAAACAATTCGTCAACGATAATTTAAAGACCTCAAAACTCGAAAATTTCGACATTAATAAATCACAAGGCGCGTTTTTGATTTCAAATGATAAAGAAACAATTGCCGTCAGCCGTTGGATTTCGCCGAAACGGACGCGCTCGTATCCGTATGAGCGCGTGTATGATACGCTCGCGCATAATGGGAAAAAAGTTACGATAATTCCGGTTGTGAAAGACGAAGGTTTGGGCGGCGACCGCGATTTTTTGCAATGGGACACGGTTTCGCTTTTGAGTTTATTGGACGTTCACGTTGTGCTTGCGTATTACAATTCAGCCGAAAAAAACACGAAACGCGCTGACCAAATTACCGCGCAAAAGTTTGATAACAATTACATCAACGCACGTCTGAAAGAAATTTTCGATTTCAAAGGCACGGCGCGTGAATGGAACGAACGCGAAGCAAAGCAACTCAAAGCAATTTTTGAAAAAGCAAAATCTTCTTACGCCGAAATTTCTAAACAAACCGGAACGTATTTGCACGATTCGACCGCGCTTGACGAACTGATAAAATATGCCGAAACTCCGCAGAAATTTATCGAATTTTCGCGCAGTAAAGCCGAAAAAGCGCAAGACCGTGAATTTAATACAACTCAGCCAAAAGAAGCACTTTCAACCGACACGAAAGGCAAAGTTACAATTACAAACGCACTTTTCGGCAAATATTTTTTTACCGTTGACGAAACCAAAATCGAACCGCAAACCGTTTATTTAATCGAAGCCAAACACAGTCAACGCGCCAAATTTCCATCAAAAAACGACATCAAAGACGGTTTGATAAAAATGATGATTTACACAAATCTCCAAAACGTCCGCGTCGGCGCGAAAAAAACAAATTTCAAAGTGCAAATTCGTCTGACTTCAAACCAATTAAAAGGCTCGACAAATTCCGATGCAAAAACCGAAGAAACCGACAAATTTTTTACCGAAAATTCGTTTAATTCAACAGACAAAACATTTTTCCAAAAACTTTTCACCGAAGCGCGGGAAAACAAATTCACAATAATTTTAGAACACGCCGAAACAGCCAAATAAATGAAATCTTCGCTTTTACAATCTCTTTTTGACGAAGAAGAACGCCGTCCGTTGAGCGTTTCGGAGTTGAATGAACAAGTTCGAAATGCGCTTGAGCGGCAATTTTCTTCTGTTTGGATTGAAGCGGAGATTTTGAATTTTGTCGCGGCGAGTTCGGGGCATTGGTATTTTACTTTGCACGACGGCGATTCGCAGTTGAAGGCGGCGTGTTATATTCGTAATAATCAGCGGATTCGGTTTCAGCCGTTTGATGGTTTGCAGGTTCGTTTGCGCGGGAAATTGAGCGTTTATCAGCCGCGTGGCGAGTATCAAATTTTAGTCGAATCTTTGCAGCCTGTCGGCGAAGGCGCGTTGAAAGTCGCGTTTGAACAAATCAAGCTAAAGCTAGGCAAAGAAAGGCTTTTTGATGAAGAATTCAAGCGCGAATTACCGCTTTTGCCGAGGCGTGTCGGCGTGGTAACTTCGCCGAATGGTGCGGCTTTTCACGATATTTTGAATGTTTTGTCGAGACGCACGCGAACTGTAAATATCACTCTGATTCCGACTCGTGTGCAAGGCGAAACAGCGGGCGAAGAAATCGAAGCGGCGATAAAATCGGCGAACGAATTTAGTAAAAAATCATCTGAAAAAATTGATGTTTTAATCGTCGGACGTGGTGGCGGTTCGCGTGAAGATTTGTGGGCGTTTAACGAGGAAAGAGTGGCGCGGGCAATTTTTGCTTCGGAAATTCCGGTGATTTCGGCGGTCGGACACGAAATTGATTGGACGATTGCCGATTTGGTGGCGGACAGACGCGCACCGACACCGAGCGCGGCGGCGGAAATTGTTGCTGAGTCGGAAGAAGGTTTGAAATATTTTATCGCACAACTCAGGCAAGATTTGTTTCAGACTATCAATTACCGTTTATTAAATTTGCGTTCGGAAGTTCAAGAATTAGCGTTTTCGCCTGTCTTTACTGAGTTTCCAAATAAATTTAAAGATTGGCAATACGAAATAGAAGATTTGAAAGATGCAATGCAAACAGTTTTAAGCGAAAAGTTGAAAACTAAAAATCAAAGGCTTGAAATTCTGACAAAACAGCTTTCGCCTTTGAATTTAGCTTCAAAATTAAACATTCAGAAAACGCAATTTGCGCTATTACATCAGCGGCAAGTTTCAGCGATGAAAGATGTTTTAGATGAAAAAGACGAACAGTTAAAAATCAAAATGGCTTCGCTCGATGCGCTTTCACCTTTGTCGGTTTTGAATCGTGGTTTTGCGATTGCCGAAAACGACAAAGGCGAAATATTGCGCGATGCGGCGCAAGTAAAAACGAATGACAACGTGAAAATTCGGCTGGCAAAAGGTAGAATTGAAGCGACAGTTATTTCAAGTAAAAAGTGAAAAGTCGCGTGTGAGATTATGGCGAAATTTAATATAGATATTGGCGGCGATGAGAAAGAAAATGAAACGGTAGTGGCGAAAAAAGTGGACACGCCACAGTTTAAAAATTATGAACAGCCGAAAAAATCGGGAAATGCGAAAAAAGTCATCGGCATAATAGCAATAATTTTGCTTTTGTGCTTGTTGGTCGTAACGGTCATCGGTTATTTCTATTGGCAAAATGTTAAGTTTCAACCATCGTATTCGCTCGGTTTGTTGGTTGATGCGGCACAGCGAGGTGATCAGAAAATGATTGACCAGCTTATTGATACTGATGCTGTGATAGATGATTTCGTGCCGCAAGTTTCGGAAAAAGCTATCGAACTTTACGGCAAAAATACGTCCTCAGCGGATATTTTGAAGATTCAGCAACAAGCTATGCCTTACTTGCCGGAAGTCAAATCTGCCGCCCGCGAACGAGTTCCGGCGTTGATTCGTGAAAAAACGAAACCGTTTGAAGGTTTTGCGGTTTGGATGATTGCCATCGGTGCAGGATATTATTTGGACATCCGCATCGAAGGCGATAAAGCCTTTGTTAAGAGCAAGATGCCTGATCGTCCGCTTGAATTAACGATGCGGCGCAAAGGCGAACTTTGGCAAATTATTGCAGTTAAAGATGAAGCCTTGGCAAGAAGGCTTGCCGAACAATTCGGGCAGGAAATGATTGAACGCTCGAAAAAGAAAATTACCGATAAAGTCAACACGGACACGATAAATCCGAATTCGAATAAAAATTCGGACAATCTTGATTTGAAAAAGAAATTGGAAAATTTGTTTTAAGTCAAACCGTTGTTGCAGACGGTTATGAAAAGATATTATGACCCAAAAAACTCAGACATTTGAAGCCTCGCTAAAGGAATTGGAACGCATCGTGCGCCGACTTGAAGACGGCGAGCTACCACTTGAAGAAAGTCTTAAGTTATTTGAATCAGGTGTAAAACTGTCGCGTGAATGTCAGGAAAGATTGAATCAAGCCGAGCGCAGAATCGAAGTTTTGTTGGCAGACGAAGAAGGAAACCCATCGCTTCAAACGATCGAAACGGATGATTTGCGCCGCGAAAACGAGCCGAAAATAAAAAAGCGCATTGTTTTTGATGATGAGGAAACGCCGTTTTAAACATAAGAAGAGACAAAGAGACGGAGCGACTGCAAGATTTCTCCGCAGTCGCTCCGTTTTACAAATTACGGCACAAAAGCCGATGGAACAGGTTTGTCGGTTGTAAGTCCGAACTGTTGACCGATGAAACCTGCCGTTGAGCGTTGCAGATACCAAGTTGCTTGGCTTGGACGGAAAACTGCGAAATCAAATTTGCCGTCGCCGTCGTAGTCGCCCGGAACGGGAATATCTGTTGCATTTCCGAAAGGCGCGGCGTAGAACGAGAAATTTTCGCTCCGCAAGACATACCATTCACCTGTTGAAGGTCGCCAAAAAGCAACATCAGCTTTGCCGTCGCCGGTATAATCACCTTGCACTTGTTTATCAGTTGCTGTGCCGAAAGTTAATGCGATAACTCCGGCGGTTGAGCGATTTAGCCACCATTGACCGCTTGCCGGACGGAAAATAGCAATGTCCGCTTTTGCATCGCCGTCGTAATCGGCGACGATGGGAACATCACCTGTTGCACCAAATTGCTGAATCGTTGTTCCGCCAGTTGATTTGGAAATATACCAAGTCAGATTTGAGGCACGGAAAACTGCGGCATCGGCTTTTTGGTCGCCGTCAAAATCTGCAGGAACAGGTGTGTCGCCGTTTGCGCCGAACGGGAAGGCATAAAACGTGCTGTTTTCGCTTCGTAAGACATACCATTCGCCCGTTGCCGGTCGCCAAAAAGCAATGTCTGTTTTGCCGTCGCCTGTGTAATCAGCCGCTGCAATACGATCGTTTGTTGTGCCGAATTGGGCTGCGGACACCTGATTGTTGGAACTGCGTTGATACCACCATTCGCCATTTGACGGACGGAAGATGGAAATGTCGGTTTTTGAGTCGCCGTCAAAATCGAATGGCGAACGGCGTGTGGCGGCAGTTACATTAACCGTCCAATTTCGCGTTGCCTGCAAAACTTGATTCGGATCAATTCTGACCATTGGTGTCGGGTCTTGAACAATAGCTTGAATAGTGTGTTGTCCGGCGGGCAAGGTTGCGCCGTTCAGATTAAGCGTGGCACCCGTTCCAGCCGGTTGTCCGTTGACCGTCCAATTTATGTTTAGCGTATGGGTGAACGGCACAAGCGGCGTAATTGTGAAAGTTTGCGTTTGCGCCGTAGTCATTGCAACGGTTGTTCCGACAGGTGAACTCGCGTCAATCGGCGACATAAAAGCGTGGATGCGCTTAACGTGCTGTTCGGTGGTGATTTGCTCGAAAGGCATTCCGATTGTCCGCATTTTGTCGTTGAATGTTGGGCGATACAGCCCATTGTCGCAATATCTCGCACCTTCATAAAGTCCGGGTGTTGCCGCCGTTGTCGTGGTTGTCGGAACGGGCGTTGCCGGATTTATCCACGCATTCCACTTGATTAGCGGACGGTTTGTTTCGCGTGTCGCATTGACTTCCGCCGGTTCAACATTCGGATTGCAGAGCGGTCCGCCACCTGTGTATTCGTCCGCAAGAAGCCCGAAACTGTGTCCGACTTCGTGCAGAACTAATTCCGCAAATGCGCCCGGATTTATCGAAGCCACCGCAATTGCGCCGCCCGAACCGCCGTATTCTTGGTCATTGATGAGAACCAAAATAATGTCAAAATGATTGGCAGGCAAACTGGCGTTAACAATATTGTTGACCTTTGTAACATCAACGCAGGTCAAACGCTGAATGTTGTTGCAGTTGAAAGTTCCGTCTAGTGCAGTGTCAACAAAAACCGGCGGCATTCGTTCAGGATGGTCTGAGCCGGATTGATTGCTGGTAACGTCAATGCGATGAACGTTGAAATAGCGTTGATATTCTTTGTGAGGCTCTTGAGCAAAAACCTGTTGAATAAATTGCTGAACATCTGTGCGATATTGCGGAATTTGGGCGGTGGTGTAACCATCGCCTAAAACTGCGATGTCCACGCGGTTTGCCGGACTGCCGTTGTTAAGAACGGTTTCAAACGGTTCTAAAAACGACTGCAAATTTGATGACGTTGCACCGTTCGGGTTCAAATTTCCGACGCGGCGAAGGCTGTATGAACTGCCATCCCAAATCGGCTGATAAAAACGCAATTCGGTAATTGCTTTGTCGGCAGGAAGCGAAATGAGCATCTCGGCGGAATTTCGATAAAGCGTTTTTCCCGTAACACGATTTTCCGCATCAACCTCATCAGCACGAAAAATTCGCGGGTCAGGTTGTAGATTCCACCATAAAACCTGCTTTTGATCATTGACGGCGGTTACTAAAATCAATGTTGGGGAAAGCTCGAAAACTCTCTGCCGGGACAACGCGCCCGAATCGTTTTTTTCATTGAGCAGGGAAATTTGTGCGTTTTCCGCCGCCTGTTCCGAAAAATCTGCACCCGCCGATTGCAGACGCACCTGAATCGTGCGCGATTGTCTGACTTCCGTCGGTAACAAAGCCGAATCGTCAACGCGAATATTATCACCCATCAGCAAATCGTTCAATTTACTGATATTTACTGCTTCTTTATTAATTTCTTGCGGCTGTTGCGATTGGTTAATACCGGCGGATGTTTTCGAACTGTTGCCAAGTCCAAACCAACAAATCGCCGCGATTGCGAACAAAATCGAGATTGTATAAATTTTCCGTTTCATAATATTTCTTCTCCTTTATATCAAAAGACTATGAATTTTTTTCAAAAATTCTGTCTCTATTTACATAAACGGCAAAGAACGACAAAAACTGTCATCAACGGAAATTTTTTTTTGAAATTTTATTGGACGGTTGGAGATGTAGCGACATTTACCCGCGAGTTTTTTCGCGCATTTCGCCACATTTTGAAACCTTCTTTTGATAGCGCAAAAATGGCTTTGCGGTTGTCTAAAAATAATTTTACCCACGCCCAACGACTCATTTGCGGAAAATAGATACCTCGAAAAAACATCCGCGCAACGAGATGGCTGATGCGGACATCAATCGGGGCATCTTTGATTGATTCGATTGCCGCCAAATTTCTTTCAGGACTGTAAGAACGATTCCAAGCATTGAAAGTTTCGGCTTTTGATTCGTCAATAGTCAATTTCAGAGGCTTGTGCGCCATCACGAAAGGTGCAAAGTCGAGCCAATGTTTCGGACGTTCCAGTCTGCCCGCTTTTTCCAATCTGTCATAAAGCGGTGTTGATGGAAACGGCGTTAATTGTCCGAAAACGGGAAGTCCGGGTTGCCATTTTTCGATTTCGTTGACGGTGCGGTCGGAAACGCCGGGTGTGTCGTTGTCCAAACCGAAAATAAACGACGTAATCGCATAAACATTGCGCCGTGCCAGTCCGTCAATAACGTCTTTGTAATTCGCCGGCTTCGAGAAAGTTTTGTTGACATCCGCCATATTTACGGGGTCAATTGATTCCATTCCGATAAAAATCCATCTGCC
>CAZJQP010000117.1:0-11591 GCA_964548225.1 uncultured Blastocatellaceae bacterium
ATTACTTTCATTCCCCCATTCTAGCAGAGTTTCTATTTCTGTCTTGGTATAATTTGACCTTGAATCTCGGCGTTCGTTATGAAACAGCCAATGTTCCGTTCGGATTTTTCGGCGTGAATGATCCGGTTCAAAACGCCGCATTGATTCCGCGTCCGGTCGTCCGCGATAAAAACAATTTCGCACCGATTTTCGGGTTTGCCTACAGTCCGAACTTCAAAAGCGGAATCGGCGGTTTTCTTTTCGGCGAAGGTTTAAGTTCGATTCGCGGCGGTTTCCGCACGGCTTACGATGTTCTTTTCTATAACATTTTAGTCGTTAATGCCGGAAACTTCCCGTTCACAACTTCATCTGTTGCAACCAATGTTTTGGATGTTTATCCGAATATTGCTCCGGCAACCGCGCCGACATTGAACCTTCTGAATGCTTGGGTTAATTCGCCGACAGATTTGAAAAATCCTGAATCGTATCTTTACAGCTTGAGTTTTCAACGCGAATTTGCCAAACAATTCGTGATGGAAATTGGTTATACGGGAAGCCGCTCAATAAATCAAATCAATCAAGAGCAGGCAAATCCGCCGACTTTAACACAGGCGCAAGTCAATAATGTGATTACGGCGCGAAACAACGGACCTAACGGTGCCGGTCAATTTACTTGTCCGCTTCTTGGAAATTTGGTAACAAACGTCGCGGATTGTGCGGGTTCAGCACAAAGCCGTCGGATTTTCCCGCAATGGGGCGCACGAACTTTAATTTCTTCCAATGCTCAAGCAACGTATAATGCGGGCTACATTTCGCTGAAAAAACGATTTGCAAACAATCTTTTGTTTGACGTGGCTTATACTTTCAGCAAATTGATGAGTAACAACGATGAATCATTGGGCGTTGCCGCAATTACCGGCGGTTCATCGCAAGTTCCACAAGACTTTTTCAATTATGCTTCAGAAAAAAGTCTTTCGGCTTTCGACCGCACACACCGTTTTGTCATCAACTACGTTTATGAAATTCCACTTCCGGGATTTATGAAACGTAACTCCTTTGCTAAATCGCTTTTGGGCGGATTTCAAATTTCGGGAATCACTGCTTATCAATCAGGTCAACCGTTCACGATTTTGACGGGTATTGACTCGAATGGTAACGGAACAGCAGGAAGCGACCGCCCGAATTGGAATCCGAACGGCATCTTGCAACTCGATCCGGTTACGGGAAATTGGCGAACTTTTACCAGTCCGTTAGTCGGCGGCGTTTTTGTAACACCGCTTACAGGAGCGAACAATCTTTCGGGAACTCCGTTAGCAAACTCGCAATTTGGCGGCGGCAATTTAGGTAAAAACACTTTCCGTGCGCCGGGATTCTGGAACTCGGACATCAGCCTTTTGAAGCGTTTCGAACTGCCCTGGGGCGGCGAAAACAAACACCGCTTCCAAATCCGTGCTGACTTCCTAAATGCGTTCAACCAAGACAACTACGGTCGTCCCGTTAATGTGATGACGAGTGTTGACTTCGGTAAGAACTTGAATAACTGGGGCAACCGCTCGATTACGCTTAGTGCGAAATATGTTTTTTAACAAATAACTTCTACTTTTTTGGTAGAACCTGATTGATAGCAAAAAGATAAAATCAATTTTATCTTTTTGCTATCTTTTTTGTTTTTATAAGGTTCCTTTTCTGTGCCGCTCAGTAATGAACGGGAATTGATATTTTAACCTCAGTTCGGAACTGGCGCAGATTTTGAATGAATGTCTGGTAACAGAAGCCTGTGTGTTAGCAAGCGAGGACTCGTGCGCTCCAGTCCATATCCCAAACCGGCGTTATTTTAGGAAATTTAATAAAAATTAAGGGTTTTTAAGGGTTTTTGCGGTAAAAAATTCTTGTTTGCTAATTTTTAAGGTGCTAACATACCTTCCAAAGTTTCTGCTTTCACTAAATTAAAATTTTCCATTCGACTTGTGAGGAGTAAGTTATGTCAAAAAATAGTTTTTTTGCTCGTTTTGCCGCGATTTTTCAGATTTCGGTTTTTCTTTTCGCGCTTGCACCGAAAACTTCGGCGCAAGATTTTACAGACAAATCCGCGCTGACCGTTTTTTCAAATTCTGCGCCGATAACAATTAACACGACTTCGGGTTTGACTGCGCCGACACCGGCATCGGTTTATCCTTCGCCGATAAATGTTTCGGGAATGAGCGGAAATATTACAAAGGTTGAAGTTACGCTCAGAGGCGTGTCGCATACGTTAAATCAAATGGATTTTCTGCTGGTCAGCCCGACCGGAGCAAAATATATTTTTCTTTCGGATGCAAATACACAAGGATTAGGCGACAATTTTTACACATTTTCCGACTCCGGAACAACAACACTTACTAACGGAAATCCTAATTCTTCGGCATCGGGAATTTATCTGCCGACTGATGTAAATAGCGGCACGGACACATTTCCCGCTCCTGCGCCTGCCGCACCTTACAATTTTCCGCCGGGCGCAACATTTGCCGCTACTTTTAATGGCGCAAGTCCGAACGGAACGTGGAATCTTTACGCCGTTGACGACACTTTATCTTCGCCCGGAAGTATTATTTCCGGCTGGTCTCTGAATATTACAACCGATGGCGCACCACAGACTTTTACAAATCCGAATAATATTTCTTTTAATGACATCATTGCACCTGCTTCGCCTTACGGTTCGGTCATCAATGTTTCTGGGCAAACGGGCGTGATTTCCGATATAAATGTTACGTTAACAGGTTATTCGCATATTGACACAGGCAATGTTGATGTTTTGCTTGTCAGCCCCAATGGAAAAAGTTTGGTTTTAATGTCTGATGTAAGCAGCACAGCCAACAATGTTAATCTGACTTTTGATGATGCGGCAACGTCAACAATAAATGTCAGCCCAATTGTTTCGGGAACATATAGACCAACGGATAATTTCGGTGAAACAGATTTTTTTCCATCGCCCGCGCCGCTTCCGCCATATTTTCAAAGCAATTCCCCGCTGAATAATTTTAATGGGTTAAGTCCGAACGGCGAATGGCGGCTTTTTGTGGTTGACGATGCACAAAACAACGCCGGTTCGATTTCGGGCGGTTGGAGTATTGATATTACGACCGTGCCGCCACCGCCTGTGCCGCCGCTGAGTTGTTCGGGTCCGAGCTTTTTCCCTTCAAATTTCTCTGCGGGAGCAAACCCGACAAATCTGGCGGTTGCTGATTTTAACAACGACAACAACGCCGATGTTGCCGTTACGAATCAGGCTTCAAACGATGTTTCGATTCTTTTGGGCAACGGCAACGGCACGCTCGGAGCGCAAACTTTGTTTCCCGCCGGAAGTGCGCCGTATTCGATTGTCGCGGGAAAATTTAACGCCGACAACAATTTCGATTTGGCGGTTGCCAACACCAATTCAAACAATGTTTCGATTCTGCTTGGCAACGGCAACGGAACTTTTTCCGCGCCGACAAATTTTCCTGCCGGAGTGAACCCGATTTCGATTGCTTCCGCCGATTTTAACAACGATATGAAAGCGGATTTGGCGATTGCGAATTTCGGCGGATTTTTCTTCGGCACGGTTTCGATTCTGCTCGGCAACGGGACAGGCGGATTTACTGCCGGAACGCCCGTTCGCACACGCACACAGCCTTCGTTTGTCGCAACCGCAAATTACAACGGCGACGGCAATCAGGATTTAATCGTTACGAGTTTCGGCGCAGACAGCGTTTCGACTTTTTCGGGTGTCGGCAACGGAACTTTTCTGTTAAGACAAAATCTGGCAACAAATGCGGGTCCGGTTTCTATCGAAGTCGCCGATTTCGGCACCGACGGTTTTCTCGATTTTGCGGTTGCCAATTATAACTCCGATAATGTCAGATTTTATACCGGCAACGGCACGGGCGATTTTACGTCCAGCGGTAATCAGGCAGTCGGCACAAACCCGATTTCGGTAACTTCCGGCGATTATACTTCGACCGGCACAAAAACGATTGCCACTGCTTTGAGCGGCGGAAATTCGGTTAATGTTCTTTCAAACAATGTTTCCGTCGGACTATTTCCGAACGCTGTCGAAACCGCCGATTTCAACAACGACGGCAAACCCGATATGATTTCGGCAAACTCCGGCTCGAATGATGTTTCGGTGATGATTAACAGTTGTTTTGCGGCAAAAGGGCATTTATTTGACTACAACGGCGACCGCAAAACCGATTATTCGATTTTCCGTCCGTCAAATACGACATATTTTATCCAATCGCTTAATGGAGGTAATGCCTTGCAGACGTTTGGGCGTGCGACTGACACGCTTGTTCCGGCTGATTACAATGGCGACCGTCGCACCGATATTGCCTATTATCGTCCCGAAAACGGCTTATGGTTTGTGGGACCGGGGTTTTACTATTTGAACTTTGGTCTGCCCGAAGACATTCCCGTTCCGGCAGATTTCGATGGCGATGCGAAAGCCGATTTAGCGGTTTTTCGTCCGTCAAACGGAAGTTGGTATTTTCGGCGCAGTTCGGATAACGCAGAGCCGATTATCCAATTCGGGATGAGCGGCGATAAACCTGTGGCGGCGGATTTTGACGGCGACGACAAAGCGGATTTAGCGGTTTTCCGCCCTTCAAACGGTGTTTGGTATATTTTGCGCTCATCGGATATGCAGGTTTCGATTCAGCAATTCGGCATCGCAGAAGATAAAACGGTTGTCGCCGATTACGACGGCGACGGCAAACAGGACATTGCCGTTTGGCGACCTTCGACGAGCGTTTTTTACGTTTTGCGTTCTTCGGACAATGGTTTCAGCGCGGTTGCGTGGGGCGTGCCGACGGATTTGCCCGTCATCGGCGATTATGACGGCGACGGCAAATTCGATTACGCCGTTTGGCGACCGAGCGACCGAAATTGGTATATCCGCAAAAGTTCCGACGGCGGCGCAACGGTTTTCCAATATGGATTATCAACCGACATTCCGCTTCCGAATGCCTTTGTTCGATAAAAGTCCTGAGTTCCAACTTCAGTTGGCGCAACCGCGAGCGGAGCGAGGCGTTTGCTTCACATTGGCAAACGCGAATTTTAATCAGTGCAAAAACCGCTTCGCTTCGCTGGCGGTTTGCCAACTAAAGTTGGAACTCAGAACTATTTACGAATCTATAACCGACACCGCGCACGGTTTGGAGAATTTTCGGTTTTGTCGGTGCGTCTTCGAGAAGTTTGCGAAGACGGACGATGAAATTGTCAATCGCCCGTGTATCAGTGTCTTCATGCAACTCCCAAACTTCTTCTAAAATCGTCTTGCGCGAAACGGCTTGTCCTTCGTGTTCAATCAGATAACGAAGAAGTTTGGCTTCCATTAGAGTCAGATGAACAGTTTCCTCTCTGCTTTCCAGTTCGAGATTTCCGAAATCAATCGTCTTGCCGTTGATAATAAAAATCTCCTTTGAAATTGGCGTTTTCGACTCTTTTTGAAACCATTCGCGCCGTCTTAACAAACCGTTCAAACGCGCCGAAAAAATCGCCAAATCAAACGGTTTCGGCAGATAATCGTCTGCGCCCGCTTCAAATCCTTGCAAAACGTCTTCAGGTTTTCCGAGCGCGGTCAACATCAAAATCGGTGTGTAATTTTCTGCCTCGCGCAAGGTTTTAGCAACTTCAAAGCCACTCATTTTCGGCATCATCACATCCAAAACAATTGCATCGAATTGCGAGTTTTCAATCGCTTCCAAAGCTGCCCTACCATCGTAGGCATTTTCAACTTCAAAGCCGTCTGCTTCCAAATTAAACCGCAAACCGTCTGCAAGATGTTGTTCGTCTTCGACAATTAAAATTTTCATAGTGTTAGTTAGTCGTTAGTTGTTCGTAGTTAGTTGCAAAGAAGACTTTGCAACTAACTACGAACAACTAACGACTAACAATTTTAGGCAACTGCACAAAAAACGTGCTTCCTTTTCCTTCGCCTTTGCTGTCAGCGCGAACCTTTCCGCCGTGTTTTTTGATAATTGATTGGACAATAAAAAGTCCGAGACCTGTGCCTTTTTTTTCCTGTGTTTCAAGATTAGCAACACGATAAAATCGCTTAAAAATTCGTTTAAGTTCAGCGGCGTTCAAGCCGATGCCGTTGTCTTTGATGAAGATTTCAACCTTTTTTTCGCTCGTGTTTTTGATACGAACAGAAATTTTCGGCGTGTCGTTGGAATATTTTACGGCGTTATCGAGCAGGTTTATAAAAACAGTTTGGAGTTCGGTTTTATCGCCTGAAATTAAAACTTTATCGCTCGATTCGGAAAATTTTACCGCGTTTCCATCGAGATTATAGCGGGTTTTCACGATATTTATTGATTCGGCTAAAAACGAATTCAATTCAATTTCCGAGACGTTCAACTGCCTCTGATTTTCGCGTGTCCGGCTGGCTTGTAAAACCTGTTCGACGGTTGTCAGAAGACGATTGCTGTCGGCGAGCATTATGTCGTAAAACTCTTTTTTTTTGACTTCCGCAACATCACGTGTTTTCAAGGTTTCGAGATAAAGTTTAATCGAAGCAATCGGCGTTTTGAGTTCGTGCGTCATCGCATTAAGAAAAGCACCTTGCTGTTCATTGCGGCGAATTTCGCGCACAAGAAAAATCATATTCAAAATCAAACCCGTAATAATCAGCGCGAAAAAAACGATGCCCAAAACCATCAAAACGACTTCGCGCAAATTGAGCAAAATCCAACCGATATTCAACGCAACTGCTAAAATAATCAAACAGATGCCGAAAACTAAGAAAAATATGACAGCTTTTCGACGGCGCATTTTTTAAAGGGTAAAAGCTAAAGGGTAAAAGGTAAAGCCATTTCGCTCACTTTTACCTTTTACCCTTTACTTTTTACCTTGCGTCTGCCGCTTGCAAAGACTCGATGCCTAAATCTTCCTCTTCTTCTTTGTGTTCATAGCCGTAAAGCTCTTTTACCAAGCCGAGTTTTTCCAGTATTTTTAGTTGCACCCAGTTCACATCGAATTCATACCAAGCAATGCCGTGATTTGCCGAACGCGGATGCGCGTGGTGATTGTTGTGCCAGCCTTCGCCGAAAGTTAGGAGCGCAACGAGCGCGTTATTGCGCGAGTCGTCGCGTGTTTCAAATCGGCGCGTTCCCCAAAGATGCGTTGCGGAATTTACCATCCAAGTAAAATGCCAACTCATCGCCGTTCGCAAGAAAATGCCCCACAAAACCATTGTAAAACCGCCGATTGCAAATAAAATCGCACCTAAAACAATTGACGTAACCCAATAATATTTGTTGATAAAACGGTGAATCGGATCTTTCATCATATCCGGCGTGTATCGTTGCATTGTCGCTGTTGTTTGATTTTGCGCCGTGCCGCGAAAAATCCAACCGATATGCGCCCAATAAGTTCCGAACCGCGGCGAATGCGGATCTTTTTCGGTTTCAGTAAAAGCGTGATGAATTCGGTGCGTTGTAACCCAACTGATTCCGCCCGATTGCAGCCCGAGCGAACCGCAAATATGAAAGAAATATTCCAACCATTTCGGAACTTTAAATCCGCGATGCGTAAAAAGCCGATGATAACCCAAACCGATGCCCCAACTTGCCCCAATCCACCAGGTTATAAAACCGGCAAGCAAATTTTGCCAACTAAACGTGAACAAAGCAACGATTGCAAAAATGTGAAAAATCGTTACCCCAATAATAGTGTTCCATTGTCTTTTTTTAGAATTCTTTTGATTTACTTCAATAATATCCTGCATAAAAATTTCCTCAAATCGCTAGAGTTTTTGGCGAAAGAATTACGCCTGATTTAAGGCTAACAGGTTTTTATGCTTATAATTGTAAGATTTTTGTAATTTGATATTGTTACTTCTGATGCGTGAGTGTGCAAAGGTCAGAAATTACTTGGACAAGATAGCTGTTGCTAAGTGTGGCGATGTTCGCTCACGCATTGAACGGCAAAAAGTAATGACACAACTTAGACACACCGGCAAAGCGAAAACCTACGAACTTTTATTTTTTTGATAAGGTTCGTAGGTTTTCGTTTTGATGTTTTGTTTAACAATTTCGTCTGAATTTTCCGATTTTGTGTCTGCATCGCTTCCGAGCCGGAGCGGTGAAGCGTCAAAAACGGCGAATTTTCTGAAAAAGTGTTAAACATTTTCCGTGATTCGACGGCGGAAATTTCGCAAGCTGAATCACAAAATCTATTTCTTGGAGATGAAAAAAAACTATGGAACAAGTAACAGTAAATTCCGAAACATTAAGTCAATGGAAAGCAGAGTTTCGTCAGCAATGGCTAAAAGAACGTGAACAACAATGGCGGGAACAAGTTGAGCAACGCCGGAAAGTAACGCGACCTATCAAAAGAAAAAATCGCAAAATAAAGATAACCCGAACTTGCTGTAAAGAGTGCGGACAGCCGAAGCATTACATTTGCTTAACTCATAATTCGCAAAAGAAAAAACATTGGATTTATAAAATTTTCACGAAGCCCCGTTATTACTTCCGAAAGTTTTATTTTGGCGTGGCAAGAAAACTTGGATTCGTTGATTGATTTTTTTTTAATTCAGACTCCATCAGACAAGTGTCTGTCTGATTAACTATGTTCTTAATACGCAGTAATATAGCCCCCAATTCAGACAAGCGTAGTATGCTGTCTGTCTGAATTAGTCTGATAAACTATTGATAATAAAAAGTTTAGATAGATTGACTCAACAAATAATTTGGTGTAAAAAAAAACATTATGACAGGCGCAATATCTAAATGGATAACGCAGAAAGAAGCATCTGAGCTAACCGGAAGAAGTCTAAAAGCGGTTAATCAGTTGGTTAGAAATAAGCGTGTCAGAACTAAAGAATTATTCGGGAAACGTCTTGTTTTAAGCAATGACATTTTGAACTACAACAAAAAGAAAGGACGACCAAAGGAAAATGAAAACTAAAAGTTCGGATAATCAGAATCCGCATAAAAACAATTTTATAAGGCAACTTGGTGATGTTTTGTTATTCGTAAAAGCCGTAAGTGATAGTGAGTTCAGCAAACTTACAAAAGGAAAGGCGAAGTCGCATCACATTATGATTAGTTTCAAAAGATTAGAATATCCAGGAACAATTCTTGAAATGATGGAATCTTCAACCCTGCGAAAACAATACGGATTAGAAAACAATTTTTCATTTGATTCCCCGTGCCGTGAAACGCTAATACTTGAATCCTATTACAACGACTTTAAAAAAATTGTAGAAAAAGCAGTCGCTGAAAATCCAAAACTTTCGTTCAATGAATTACTTCACCTTCAATTTTGTTCTCAATCAAAACCGAAGAAGCCTGTTGGAAGACAAAAGGTATTCAGAGATTTTTCTTCCGGCAAGATATTTGGAGTAAAAAAAGAAAATGTCAAATTGATTGAGATTTGGGAAGAAACAGGGGACGTTGAAGCTATTCGATTGCATTTTCACCCAAAAACTAAAATGGCTACCACAAAAAAAGTCGAAGCATCTAAAATTATGCGTAAGTTGCGAGATTACAATCATTTACTAATACGAAAATACAACGAAAAATAGTTTTCCGTCGCAACATTTTATTATTCCTGTATATTCCGTTGTTTGTCTTGTTGTAGGCTGTTTCTGCATAGGTTACTACCTAAAATTTTAAGAAAAGGAGCAATAAAATGGCTGAAACACAAAGAGTAAGTGATTTGAAAGATGCGATTGCAAACGCAGTTGCAACATTGGACGAAGCGGACGGTTCGCGTGTAGGAATGGCGGAAGCGATTGACAGCGCACGCGAAACTTTATCCGATGCCTACGGCAGAGGATTTGAAAAAGCAGTTTCCGAATATTTGTCTGATGATTCGGACGATGAAGAAGACGAAGACAATGAAGACGAGGAAGACGAAGGTTAAATTTCAGCGTCTTTTGAAACGATGAATCTTTGGTAATGATTCGGCATTTTGCCGACAAGATGCCGAATCATTGCAGACAATACACCGTAAAATCGCCGTTGATGACAAGACTTTGACGGTAATGTTACGGCGAATGAACGGGAAACTTACCGATTATGAACGATGTAGAAACGGAATTTGAGGAAGTCGCAACCGCGCAGAAACCGCGCAGACCGCGAAAGCGCAAGGAAGAATCACGCGCTTGGATTTATCGAAAAGTTGATAATGAGTTAAAAGAGCAAGGAAATTTTCCTGAGTCTGTTATCGGAGAGCCGTTAGAAAAGCGTTTGCCGATGTTCTTAAAAGAGTTTTTTGGACAAGGCGATTACCGAGCGGAAATCAGAAACGCCAGAGGGCATTTTGCCCGTGCTTTTGATTTTTCAATTGCTACCGATTTTGAGGAAACAGCAAAATCAGTTCCGATGATTGAAAACGATTCTGAGGAAGAAGAAACGGACTTTGAAGATGATTCAATGCCGAGTGATTTGAAAGTGTTTTTTTTGGAGCGAGAATTGGCGGAATCGAAACGACAGGCTAAAGAGCAACGCGAAACACTTCAATCAAGCCAATCGGAAACGCTTTCATTGATTCGGGAAATGCAACGGAGTTCCGATAAAGCATTTCAGCAAGGGCGCGAGCAAGGCTTAGAAATGATGAAAATGTTTATGCAATTTCAACAACAGCCACAACAAAACCCGCAGACCTCAATACTTGAATTACTCAAAGAAACTTTGGCAGTTCAAAGAGGCGTTAGAGAGCTTTCCGAAGAAATTTCACCAACGGAGAAACCGAGCGGAAACATCTTGGACGGCGCGGCTAATTTGATTGATTCGATTTCGCGGAACGCGCCGAAAGTTTTGCCCCTTGTCGCCGGACTAAGCGGATTGAAGCCGAACGGAGTTGTGCCTTCGACGACAACGGCACAAACGCCGTTGCCAGCTTCAAACGGAAACAACGGAAGCGGTGAAACTTCCAATCTTTCCGAAATGTTCAATCAAATCAAAAAGACGGAGAAAAACGAAAAATGAAGTCTGAGAAAACAACACAGCCAGAAGAAACGGAGAACGTAGAACAACCGGAAGAAGCGGAAATCACCGAGCCGATGACCGTTGATGTTTTGCTATCACACACGATTGAAGACATTGCCGGAAATCGAAGCGCAAGTTTTGTAGCAGATGAATTTTTTGATGAGTTTGTTTATCGAAACCGTGAAGAAGTTTCACAGATTTTAATGCTTTTGGATTTACCGACTGAAACGGTTGTTCAAGGCTTGATTGAAGTTCAAATGCAAGCGATTGAGATACTTCGACAAAATGCACCGAATTATCTTAACGAACTGCGAAGCGAGATAAAATCCCGATTAGCAGAAATGGCATAAATTTTAGATTTTGTGAGGTAACTATGATTTTTTCAATTTTTGAAGAAGACGGAAGTTTTGGCGATGATGGAACTTTTGGCGATGCAATGCGGATTGTAGTTTTGAAAGGTCAAACAACAGTTTCACAATAGACCTCTTGCAAAAGAAAGTTAATGATTAAGTGCATAATTATACAGACCAGCAATCAAATTGACGCGCAACATAAATCGGCGACGGCGATTGCGATACCTTTCCGACAATATCCGAAAGGAGCCTGTAAAGCAAATTGTGTAACTGCATTTTATAAATAAGGAGTCAGTTGCTC
>CAZJQP010000118.1:0-11513 GCA_964548225.1 uncultured Blastocatellaceae bacterium
TTTGACCTTTGATCTTTGATTTTTGACCTTTGATCTTTGACCTTTGATCTTTGATCTTTGATCTTTGAAGAAAAATCAAAAATCAAAAATCAAAGATCAAAGATCAAAAATCAAAAATCAAAAATCAAAAATCAATTAACATAAACTCCGCCGGCTTCCGTCGTGGTTAATTTGCGGCGGCGGTCTTCGGGAAGTTTGAATGATGCGACCGAACCGCTTAAATCATTGGACAGCGAAAGCAGATTCTTCATAGAATCGGCGGCTTGTTTCGAGCCGTTTTGGACTAATTCGGTAACTTTGGCAATGCTTATCATTGCGCGGGAAATGTCTTCGGAGCTTGTCGCTTGACGTTGTGCCGATTCGGAAATTGATTGAATCAATTCGGCAAGTCGTTTTGAAACTTGCTCGATTTCGACCAGAGCTTGTCCGGCGCGATCTGCCAGCGTTGAGCCGACAACGACTTCGTGAATTGTTTCTTCCATCGAAGCCACCACGTCTTTAGTTTCCGCTTGAATCGTTTGGGCGAGTTCGGCAATTTGGCGTGTCAAACGGTTTGAGCGTTCCGCCAATCTTTCGACTTCTTCGGCAACAACCGCAAAACCGCGTCCCGCTTCGCCGCCCTGTGAGGCTTGAAGTGAAGCATTTAACGCCAAAAGACTCGTGCGGTTTGAAAGATCGTCAATCAATTCGACGGTTTGGCTGATTTCCTGCGAGCGTTCGCCAAGGCGTTTGATGCGTTTGGCGGTTTCCTGAACTTGTTTGCGAATCGCGTTCATCGCATTGATATTGTCCTGCACGGCTTGTGATCCGTATCGGGCATTGCCGAGCGAATCGCCCGCAACCTGCGCCGAAAGCGAAGCATTTTGCGAAACCTCTTGAATCTGCAAAGTCATCTGCGAAACGGCAGATGTCGTGCGCGAAATCTGTGCGGCTTGCGCTTCCGAACCGCGTGCAAGTTGTTCGGTCGTGTCATTTACGGAATTTGCGGACGCACCGACTTGAAACGTAACATCTTTTACTTGAGAAATAAGCGTGCGGAAATTGAGCGTCATCGAGTTAAACGCTTCGGCAATCGCGCCGGTCATTTCGTGGGAAATTTGGGCTTGCACGGTCAAATCTCCGGCGGCAACTTCGCGGACTTCACCGAGAAGTTTCAAGACGCTGGCTTGCAATTGGTTACGAGTTTCTTGAGTTTGCACGCTTAAACGCAATTTTTCAACAGCGTTTTGATACGCTCTTCCGACAGCATCAAATTCCGAAATTAATTCGACATCTTCCGCCAAATTGCCCGCGGCGATTTTTTCCAAAACTATTGTTCTGTTTTTGCGATATTCGGCAATTTGTTTGAGTGTTGAGAGAAGTTCACTGCGTTCGTCAACATCTTCGTCAAAAAATTCGCCGTTGGCTAATTTCGTGGCGATTTCGATGGCTTGATTGCGTTCACGTTTCAACGATATTTCAGTAAAAATTAATTCGATAATCGAAAAAACGGTTAAACCCGCCGCAAAAAGAATGGCTAACGCAACCACTCCGAAACGCTTTTCCGACCAACCGAAATAAGAAGTGCAAGCCGCCACTGCCGCCACAATCGAAAGCAAAATTGCCAACGCCGAAACGAATTTAACGATTGGATCCCAGATCGAATTAATTTGCATTAGATTTTCTCCTCATTCGCCGAGGCGGAAATGTTTTGTAACATATTTGGCAAGATGTGATTGATTTGTTTGGAAACAGTTTCAAAACCCGACACGGAAACCAACAAATTTTTCATTGTTTTTGAAATATCGGCGACGTTTGCCCCTGATTTTTTCAGCTTTCTGATTGATTCTTCTGTTTCGCCGATGGATTCGATAAACATTACGAAAGCGCGTTCGGCTTCGGCAGATTGTTCCTGTGCCGAGGAAACTTGTTTATTTTGCAGACGAATAAATGTTGCAGTATTTTTTTCGAGTTCGATTAAGGAATTGCTCGTTTCAATCGCAAATTTTGAGAGATTTGCCGCTTCCCCGAAAGTTGTTTGCAGATTTCCTTCGGTTTGGACAATTTCCGCCGAAACGGTTTTTTCAAGCAATGAAATTTGTCCGCTCAAACCGTTGGCGCGTTCTGCCAGACGCTCGATTTCTTCAACAATAATACGCATTCCGCCAGAACTTCCTTCATCATTTGCTTGAATCGAAGCATTGAGCGCAATCAAATTTGTGCGGTGTGCCAAATCTCCGATTGCTTTTCCGATTTTGGCGAATTCACGCGAACTTTCCTGAAGTTTGAGAATGCGTTTGATGGCTTCCTGAATTTGTTTGCGAACCCGATTAACCGCGGCAAGATTTTCTTGCGCGGAATGCGTTCCGCTTCGAGCTTTTTCGATAGTTTGATTGGCAGATTCGGTTGCCGAGACGAGATTTTCAGCAATTTTTTGAATGCCTTGCGGCGTTTGTTTAAGAGTTAGCGCGGCTTGTGTGAGTTCCTGAACACGCGCTTCGTCCTGCTGAACAATTGAGCCGACAGCTTTTTGAATTTCCTCTGCCATAGTTCGTGCAAAACTCGATTCTGACTTTACTTGCAACGCGATTTCATTCAAATTGTGCGATAAATATTTTACCGTTTCGGCAATTTTTTTCGTTGCCGGCGAATCGGTGGAAACCTCTGAAAGCAGTTTGCCGTTCTCGATTTCGCCGACTTCCGCCGTTAAAAGATTGACTGCCGTTTTCAATTTTTCGAGTTCTTGTTTCGCGTGAATTGATTCGGTAACTTTGGCGAGAAGTTGTTGGAAAGAGTTGGTCAAACGGTCAGAATTTTGAAGCGGCGTAAGTGCGACATTTAAGTTTCCCGCGGCAACTTCGTCCATCAGATTTACCAAAACGCGCAATTGACGATCATTCCTGTTTAAGGTTTGCAGAAGTTCGTCAACTTCAGTTGCGCCAAGAGTTTTCGGCAGGGAAGTTGTCGTTCCGCGTTCCATACTTTTTGCCAGAAGCGTAATCTTTTCAATCGGAAGGACGACTTCATTTGCTAACCACCAACCAAAGACAGTTACGGCAAACGCCAAAAAAATAAACGGAATTAACACGGCATAAAACGGGTCTTCCGTCAGAAGCGAAACGATAATATAGGAAATTATCCCGAAAACGCAGATAAACAGCGCAAGCGCACTCGTTGCCAGCCAAATTTTTCCTTTGAGCGAATTAAGCCTGGAATTTGAAGAAAATTGAGACATAGTTTTATTTGCGATTTGCAAGTGTCCGCTATTGTAAATTTGCCGCTATTTAGAAATCGAGATTAACTATTTCGACACTAAAAAAACCGTAAATCGCAAATCGCAGATTGCAAATCTCCAAAGAGTTTTTCGGAATTAATAAAATTTAAAGTTTTCGTTTCAAAAATTGCTTGAGCGCAGATGTGGGAATCTTCTTCGGTGGGTTTGATTTCATCGTCTGCGAGGCTGACGATTTCTTTAAGACGGTCGGTGGCAATAGCAACCGTGCCGTTCTTTTCGCGTAAAATAATAAGTTTAGGTTTAGCAAAACTGACCGGAATATCGGTTTTCCATAGTTTCGGTAAATTTACGATTGAAATGATTTTGCCTCGCAGATTGGTGATGCCGAAAAGCCATTCGGGAGATTTCGGTAAAGCGGTTATCGAAAGCGGCGAAGCAACTTCCGAAACTTTACGGGCAGAAACGGCGAAAAGTTCGTCGCCCAATGTAAAGACGATAAACTTTTCACCAATTTGATTTGAGGTTTTTTCTGACAGATTTAACTCAGGCAGATTGTTCATAAATTCCTTTAGTTTCCGGTTTCCGGTTTCCGGTTTCCGGTTTCTAGTTAGAAAACCGGAAACCGGAAACTAGAAATTATACGATGTAAGTTTCAACCGTTTTCATCAAAGTTTCAGGTCCAAACGGCTTTGTGATGTAGCCGGTTGTGCCAGCCATACGTCCGCGAACTTTGTCAAAAAATCCGTCTTTGCCTGAAATCATCACAACCGGAACATCTTTCGTGGCATCGTTTGAACGAATCATTTTACAAACTTGATAACCGTCCATTCGCGGCATATTGATGTCCAGCAAAACGAGATCGGGAACAATGTCTTTGATTTTTTCGAGCGCGTCAATACCATCAATCGCGCTAACAACGGCGTGTCCGGTTTTTTCGAGTTTTCCTGAAATCAGTTTTCTAACCGTTGCCGAGTCGTCAACTACGAGAATTGTAAGATTCTTCGGCATTCCTTCGTGTGCGGCATTTTGCTTTTCGATTTCCGCTTGACGGATTTTCAGACTGTTGATTTGTCCGCTCAAAACAAAATCGTCAGGAGTCGCACTGGCGGCTTTGGTTAAATATTGCAAACCTCTCGACAAATTGCCGACATTCAAATATCCGAGTGCGATTTGCTTGAGTTCCTCGACGGTTAATTCGCGTTCTTCGCAAGTGGCTTCCAACTCGCTGACGGCATTGCCTATAATTTCCTTGTCAGCTTCTTGATTGGTCAAAACCATTTCCAAATCAGCCAACGTCAAACAGGCACGGCACGAAAAACACATTAAAGCGTGAGTTTCATTTGTAGCGTTGCAAAAACCGCAGGTCATCATTTCAGTTTGCGGTGCAAATGATGTTTCGGGCGATTCGTTCTGTGCTTCGAAGCTCATCGCCGGTTGAGTTTCATCTGATTGTTGTTCAAAAAGATGCGAATAATTATTTTCGGCGTTTGCGGCTTCGTTTTCTTCAATTTCATAAATTTTCGCAGGTTCATCGGTGTAGTCCGATTCAGCCGGCGCAGATTGAAACTTATAAACTTGATTTAGTTCAGGTAAATTGAAAGTTTCGGTTTTGCTTTCATAATCAACAAAAGGTGTGCTTTGCGACGCATCAAAGAGGCTTTGCGGTGCGGACTGTTCTTCTGCTTTTTCTTCTTCCTGATAAAATTCAAAACTTTTTTCTTCAGCTTCAAAGGAATCATCGGCGGGCATTTCAAATTCTACTGCTTCGGATTGATTTGCCGAAAATTCTTCGACTTTTGAATCTTCAAATTCCAATGTTTCCGGCATATCGTTTGAAGTTTGCGGTTCGTCGAATTTTAATTCCATTTCGTCGTATTCGGCTTGCGCTTCTTCTTGGGAATATTCTTGATATAAGGGAACTTCAGACAAAATATTTTCATCAACATTTTCTTCTTCTGCCGCGTTGAATTCTTCAGGCATTGCTTCGGATGAAACTTTTTCCTCAATTGCTTGCATTGCAAGATCATTTTCTTCTTGCAATTCTTCGGCTTGCGGCATTTCCGCTGCGAGTTCATTCGTTTCTTCTTGCGCGGACGGTTTTTCCAACATTGAACGCAGATACTCGGCATTGTTTCGCGCCAATGAGTTTTCGGGATTGATTTCCAAAACCTCGGCGAAACATTCCATTTTCTCGGCAAACGTATTTACCAAAAACGCTTTTAACATCAAAGCATTTTCTGTTTTGGCTGATTGCGCGAAATACTGTTCAAGCGCGTCCAAAGCCATTGTGTTTTCGCCTTCGACGGCAAATTTTTTCGCGTCTTCAAAAACGGTTTCACATTTTTGTTTCTGCATCGAATCGAGCAAACCTTTCGCCGTTTCGTTTTCGGGATTAATGCTCAAAACCTTTTGCAAATTCGAGACTTTTTCGTCTTCCGAATCTGAAACGGAAGCCATCCAAAGCCACGCCATTTCGTTATTTTCGTCGTGTTCGATGGCTTGCGAAAAACATTGCTTGGCAAATTCGACCTGTTCACCCGCCGCGTCAATGCCGCGTTGAACAAAGGTTTTTGAAAGCAAAGTTTTCGTTGCCTTTGACCATTCAATCGCTCTTTCGTTTTCAGGGTTTATCTTTAAAACATTGTTCAAAAATACGAGCAATTCTTCAGGATATTCGCTGATTGATGCCAACCACAACCACGCTTTTTCGTTGTTCGGTTCGGCTTCGGTTACGCGAAGAAGCAAGTTTCGTGCTTCCGAAGGTTTCCCGCTTTGGGCGGCGGCAATGCCTTCACGAAGCATTTTCGATGTATCGGCTGAATTATCGTCAGTTCCGACAGTTGCCGAAACATTATTTTCAACAACCGGAATAAATGTCATTGTGTTCGATTCGAAGTCGAGTTTCATACTTTTCTCTCTTTTTATTGGCAATTAGGGAATCTAAATTTAGAAGGTTTCAGGAGACGGTTAGCGCACCAAGGCACACGCCGCACAAGTTTTGACAGCAATCTTAATGCCAACCCGACAAAATAGCGTAATTGTTGTAATAAGACAGATTAAGACAACATTATTTGTCGAACAGGTTTAAGAAATTGGTGAATTGTGACAAAAAACGGAATATTTATTGACAAAAAATGGTAATTCTTAAACTTGTGTAAAAGCTAAAAAATTCTGCTTGCGATAGAATAAAACCTGTAATGAACTACGACGTAATTATCATCGGCGGCGGCGCGGCAGGCATCTCGGCGGGTCTGTGGTGCGACGAATTGGGACTTTCTGCACTCGTTTTGGAAAAAACGGATGAACTTGGCGGACAGCTTTTATGGACGCACAATGAAATAAAAAATCATCTCGGCATTGAAGCAAAAAACGGACACGAAATGCGCGATATTTTTTTGCGCCAAATTGAAAATCGCAAATTTCATAGACGATTCGGAGCAAAAGTTATAAATTTATCGGAACAAAAATCTTTATCTGCCAGCCACGCCTCAATTACTGTTTTTTTAGAAAACGACGAAAAATTATCCGCCCGTTTTGTTATTATTGCAACCGGAATCAGGCGCAGGAAATTAAACGTCGAAGGCGAAACAGAATTTCAAAACAAAGGAATAATCACTTCCGGCAAACGTGATGGTGAAAAAGCGGCAGGTAAAAACGCGCTTATCGTTGGCGGCGGCGATGCGGCTTTTGAAAACGCTCTAATTTTAGCGGAAAAGGCAAAATCGGTAACGCTTGCATATCGCGGGAAAACATTTCGCGCCCGTAAAGAATTTGTCGAGCAGGTTGGGCAAAATCCGAAAATAGAAGTTTTGACGGAAACTAACGTCAAGCGAATTTTAGGTGCAGACAAAGTCGAAGCAGTCGAATTTGACAATGGCGAACGACGATATTTCGAGATAGTTGTTATTCGAATCGGCGTTGAGCCAAACACGGAATTTCTGCGCGAAAAAGTTGAATTAGATGCTCAGGGCTACATCAAAATTAATGAAAATTGTGAAACGAGCGCGAAAAATATTTATGCCGTCGGGGACGTTGCAAATCCGATCTCTCCGACAATCAGCACCGCCGTCGGAATGGGTGCGACAGCGGCAAAGGCAATTATGAATTGCAAATTACGATTTACGAAATTTTGAAAACAGCTTTAATTTGTCTTCCGTGATTGACTTTAAAGTGCGGCAAAAGCATCGTTTCCCGTAGGTTTTTGCAAATGGCGCGTATCGTTAATGGCGAGAATTCGGACGTTTCGGCGGCTTTGAATTTCAAAGCGATTGATGCCGCAATTTGAAGTTACGAGCCAAGGAGTGTTCACCGTGCGTCGGTGAATTGCGCCCAAAAGATAAAGCGTCATAAAACAAATTGCGCCGGTATGCGAAAAAATCACGATTTTTTCGCCACGATGAACATCGAAAATCTCGTGAAGTGCTTTTGTTGCACGTCGCAAAAGCTGACGATAGCTTTCGCCGCGTGTGATGACGTGATGAATGTTTCGATTAATTAGCGCGTAGTAATCTTTTGGATATTTTTCTTTTGACTCGTCAAATGTCAGACCTTCCAAAACGCCGACGTGCCTTTCACGAAAATCAGGCGTTTGAATAATTGGTAAATCGAGCAATTTTGCCAACGGCTGTGCGGTTTGCACGGCGCGGAGCAAATCGCTCGAATAAATAGCGTGGATTTTTTCTTTTGATAAAACTTTTGCAGTAAGTTCGGCTTGCTTTTTTCCCAAATCTGACAATGGTGTCGGAGAATGTCCGCCAAAACGCCCTTCGGCATTTCCGGCAGATTGTCCGTGTCGGATGAGATAAAGTCTTGTAATAGGCATTTAGATTTTAGATTTTGGACTTTGGATTTTGGATTACTTCCTTCAAATCCAAAATCCAAAGTCCAAAATCCGAAATTGTTTAAGCCGCAACTGTTTCGGCTTTCAATTTTTCAGCTTGAAAATGCGTGGTTAAGCCTTCAATAAATTCGTCTAACGCACCTTCCATAACTAATCCGAGTTGATAGCTTGTCAAACCGATTCGATGGTCGGAAACTCGATTTTCCTTAAAGTTATAAGTTCGAATTTTCTCCGAACGGTCGCCACTGCCGACTTGCGATTTACGTTCGGCAGATTGTGCTTCGTGAACTTTTTGTTCTTCCAATTCCTGCAACCGCGCACGCAGAACGCGCATTGCTTTTTCGCGGTTTTTAATCTGCGACTTTTCATCCTGCATCGAAACGACAACGCCCGTTGGCAAATGCGTCAAACGAACAGCAGAATAGGTCGTATTAACTGATTGTCCGCCCGGACCTGATGAGCAAAAAGTGTCAATCCGCAAATCGTTTGGATTAATTTGCACGTCAACTTCTTCTGCTTCCGGCAAAACAGCAACGGTGATTGCCGACGTATGAACGCGCCCTTGCGTTTCGGTTGCGGGAACGCGCTGAACGCGATGAACGCCCGATTCATAACGCATTTTTGAATAAACTTTGTCGCCTTCGATGACAACGGACGCTTCTTTTATGCCGCCAACGCCGGTATCGGAAATATCTAAAGTTTCAAATTTCCAGCCTTGTCGTTCGGCGTAACGCGCATACATTCGCAAAATTTCCGCCGCAAAAAGCGTTGCTTCATCGCCGCCGGTTCCGGCACGAATTTCGACAATCACGTTTTTATCGTCGTTCGGGTCTTTCGGAAGCAAAAGAACTTTCAACTCTTCTTCTGTTTTTGGCAATTTTTCTTCGATTTCGGCGATTTCCATTTGCGCCATTTCGCGCATTTCGTCGTCATCTGCCATTTCGAGCAATTCTTTCGCACCCGCAAGATCATCTTTCATCTTTTTGACTTTGCGGTATTTTTCGACAATTTCACCAAGCGAACGATGCTGTTTCATCAACTTCGTATAAGCCGAAATGTCCGAAGTAATATCGGGCGAAGAAAGCTGTTCAGTGATTTCTTCGTAATTTTTTTCAATTTGTGCAAGTTTTTCTAACATTTTTTCAAGATGTCCGATGTCAGATGTCAGATGTCAGTTTTGTCATTTCTGACATCTAACATCTGACATCTCTTCAAACCGTCTGCGGTTCTAATTTTAGAGATTCTTTCAGCGAAACAATTGCCACTTCGAGTTGTTCTTCGTCCGGTTCTTGGGTTGTGATGTTTTGCAGCCAAAGTCCGGGAAGTGTCATCAATTTGAAAATCGCACCCGATTCTTTTTTCGCGGCGTAGCGAATTACTTCGTAAGAAAGTCCCGCAACCAAAGGCATTAAAGCGATTCTTACGACCAAATTCATCCACATCGCTTCAAAATTGATAACCGAAAACAGCACGATTGCGACAAGCATCACAACCATCAAAAACGAAGTTCCGCAACGCGGATGCTGACGGCGCATCGTTTTGGCGTGTTCGGGCGTTAATTCCAAACCTTTTTCCCACGCGAACACGGTTTTGTGTTCCGCGCCGTGATATTCAAAAACGCGGCGAATGTCTTTGATATACGACATCGAAAAAATCATTACGATAAAGAAAAACATTCGCACCAAGCCGTCAATCAAATTAAAGCCAACCCAACCGCCAAACGAATCGAGTTTGATTTTCCAAACGTAAGCCATCGCCGTCTGCCACCAACTTGCGTCAGCCGCAATCGTTGGCGCATTTGCCCAACCGAGCGCGATAAATAAAACATTCGTCAAAACGAGCGGCGCAACAATGAAAAGCAAGATATTAAACCCAAGCGCGAAAATTATCGAACCGACTGCGCTTGCCGATTGCGTTTGCTTTTTCTTCTTTTCGGGCATTATGACTTTGACCGGAGCTTTAGTGAAATTTTCGTCCAAAGTTCCGTCAACCAAAGCGACTTCGGTTTGCAACTCTTTCGCTTTTTCCTTTGCTTCTTGCGCTTCTAAATCTTCTTCATAGACGCGGGCGGAAAAATTCAAAGCCTTGATTCCTAAAGCCATTGATTGAATCAAAGTCGCGCCACCGCGCAAAACCGGAATATTTAAAAACTTATATTTATCGCTCCAACGCGGCAATTTTTCCGCAGTTGTAACGATTTCGCCGTCCGATTTGCGACACGCAATCGCGTAAGCCGAAGGAGTTCGCATCATCACGCCTTCCATCACGGCTTGACCGCCAACGATTAAATCCCGCTCGACCGCAAAAACGGTGTGTAAAAATTTCATTCTCCGCGCTTTATTTTTTGTATTCATAATTTTATTTTGTCGGCAACGATTTTTTCGAGCCGCTTCACCCTTCGTTTCCGTCGTCTTTCTTTATAAAACTAAAATTGCCGTCACTTTCCATACAAGCCGACTTTAATTCTGACACATCTTCGATGCCGTTTTGACGCATTTGGCTTTCCAACTCGTCTTTGGTAATCATCTCTTTTCGCATATTTCGCCATAAATACGCGCCGTCTTTGACCATTTGCAATTCGCCCGGTTCTAAAATTTTCTCAAAAAACTTATAATTAAAACCGAGTCAATCGAACAAAAAATTCCATGCAAAAATCGTTGCAATCAGCAAAACGGCTTCCGTAACCGATTTGCCGTCGCCAATCATTCCGTTCTGAGCGGCATCGGCAATAATTACGATAACCAATAAATCTGCGGTCGCAATCGAACCGGATTGACGGCGAAAAATCCGCAAAAAAGCGAACATCACGAAATACAAAATCGTTCCGCGCAAAACGATTTCGAGCAAAGATTCGCTTGGGACAAAGACCGATTCCCAATCAATCCGCCAAAACTTATCCATTTTTCAACTCTCCTTGACCTAAAAAAAACAACGCCGATGCTTTTTTTCGCGTCTTTCTTTGGCATTTATTTTACACCAAGAGTGAACGGCGCGTGAAAAGCGTCGGCGTTAGTTTTTCTTAAGCTAGTAACGGTTGATAAACAAATTATTTAGCGGCTTGTCGGGCATAACGCTTGTTAAAGCGATCAACACGACCGGCGGTATCAATCAATTTTTGTTTGCCGGTAAAAAACGGATGACATTCCGAACAAATTTCTATGTTCAAATCGTCTTTCATTGTCGAGCGTGTCTTAAAATTATTGCCACACGCGCAAGCTACGGTAATTTCGGTATAATTCGGATGTATTTCAGGTTTCATTTTCTCAATGGTCTCCTTTTTGTAAATTAAAATGGCGTTCAAAAACGCAAACTGTAATAATAAGTTTCTTTCAGATGAAACGTCAAGCCGAAAGGTTGGCTTTACTTTTAAGTTTTGTTTTCCACATCTCTAACTGACGGTTCTAAGAGCGTGTTATGAACTTTTAACTGTGGTAAATTCGGGAAATGAACCGAAAACCA
>CAZJQP010000119.1:0-11249 GCA_964548225.1 uncultured Blastocatellaceae bacterium
GAGTGTGTTGATGGTTGAGCGTTTTGACACACTCCTTAACAGTCGTGTTTCTGCCCTTGACAGTCGTGTTTCTGCCCTTGACAGTCGTGTTTCTGCCATTTAGCCATATACTCATTCAAAATATGCTCTGGTTTTGTGTTTTTTTGTGTTGGGTGGATAGCTGAAATTATAAATAACTAAAACCTCTGGAATAGTTGATAGTTGAGAATTGATAGTTGATAGTTTGCCGTATATTTACGCGCCGATTATTAATTATTCATTCTCAATTATCAATTATTCCAGAGGTTTTATCTTTATTTATCTGTGTCCGACGATTTATTTCGGTCGCTTCTTCTCTTTTTCTCTTCGTCTCCTCTTCTCCTCGTCTCCTCTTCTCCTCTTCTCAATGCGGGGCTTGGTCTTTGGGGAGGGCGTTCGCGTCCTCTTCTTCTTCTGCAAGGAGCATTTCTTTGTAATTGGCGGGTAAGATGCGGACTTTTTTGTTCTCGTCGGTTACGAGGTGCATCGTTTCGCCTTCCGCAAGCAAGGTTTCGTCCGACGCACGATGGATTTCGTAAATAAAACGAATGGCGCGGGAACGCACTTCGGCAATTTTGGTGCGTATCGTCAGCACGTCTTCATAATAAGCCGGAGATTTATACCGCACATAACTTTCGGCAACCACCATCAGCGCGTTGTCTTTCTCCTCCATCTCCTTGTAAGAAAACCCACGCCCACGGCAGAACTCACTGCGCCCCAATTCAAACCACACAAGGTAATTTGAATGATGCACAATGCCCATCTGGTCAGTCTCGGCGTATCTTACGCGAATTTCGGTCTCGTGCCAATCCATAAAATAGTTAATAGTGAATAGTGAATAGTGAATAGTGTTGGTTTTTCACTATTCACTGTTAGTTTTTAGTTATTCACTTAAAAATTCTGGGATGTAGGGATTCGAACCCCAATAAGCAGATCCAGAGACTGCTGTCCTACCATTAGACGACATCCCAATAATGTTTAATTTTAAAGGCTGGCGCGGCTTTGTCAAATGATTTACACGCGAAATGTTTTGAGAATTTCGTGTCGTTTCGTGTATTTTTGTGGTTTAAAGGATAATTTAACCACGAATCAACACGAAACGACACGAAATTCAGAGGAAATCCGGCGCGTTTTTGTCTTTCCGCTTGATTGGATTGGCTTTGACAGGCAAAATAGAAGTTTATGGCAGTAGGGGAAAAAGAAATCCTTGCAAATCGTGCCGCCTTTCACGAGTATCATATCCTCGACAAATACGAAGCGGGAATCGCCCTGCAAGGAACAGAAGTCAAAAGCGTGATGAGCGGACGAATTCAACTTAAAGAATCTTACGTCGGTTTGAAAGACGGAGAAATCTGGTTGTTTAACGCGCATATCTCGCATTATTCACACGGCAACCGCAACAATCACGACGTTTTACGAACGCGAAAATTATTGCTCCATCGGCGCGAAATAGAAAAACTTGAACGCGAAACATCGCAGAAAGGAATGACCTTAGTCGTAACACGGATTTATTGGAAAAACGGGCGCATAAAGTTTGAAATCGGTGTCGCAAAAGGTAAAAAACTCTACGATAAACGCGAAAGTTTGAAGGAAAAAACCATCGAACGCGAGACGCGGGCGCAAATGAAAGATAAGCTAATTTGAAAGATAGCGAAAGTTAGGTTAATTTATAGTAAAACTAAAGGCGGAAACACGCCCGTAAGGGAGTGTGCCGATTTTTACACACTCCCTCACGGTCGTGTTTCTGCCATTCGTATAAAATTATGAAATCTCAGGCAATTACCGGAAATTTTCTTGATGCTAAAGCCGATGCTTTGGCAGTGGCGGTGTTTAAGGACGAAAAAGCGTCGGACGGCGTGTTGAAATCTTTGGACGAGTTGACGGGCGGCATTGTTTCATCAGTTTTCAAAACCGAAGACTTCAAGGGCGAAGTTAATGAAACGGCTCTGATACGCTTTGCGGCAAGCGGCAAAAACAAGGCTTCGCGCCTTTTGCTGATTGGTGTCGGCGACCGTAGCGATTATAAAGTCGCCAGCGTGGCAAATGTTGCAGGTTGTGCGGCGCGTTTCTTGCGAAAACGCAATCTGAAAAGTTTCGCACTGCTCCCGCGCTCCGAAGCAGACGCTTTTGAAGTCGCCAAATGCGCCGCGCAAGGCGTAATTACCAGCCAGTTTGAACTCGATAAATATCGCACCAAAGACAAAAACACCAAAGCCATTGAAAATTTCACGCTCTGCATCGAAGACGCGAAAAAATCAGACATCGAAAACGGTCTGGCGGCAGGCGAAGCTGTCGGTGATTCGATAAACTTTGCCCGCGACCTCGCCAATGAACCTCCGAACATTCTCCATCCGACCGAAATGGCGAAACGCGCCGAAAAAATGGCGAAAGAAGTCGGTCTGAAATGCGAAATTCTCGATGAGAAGCAAATGGAAAAGCTCGGAATGGGTTCATTGCTAAGTGTTTCCATCGGTTCGGAACAGCCCGCCAAGCTGATTGTCCTAAAATACGAGCCGAAAAAATCTACCGCCAAAAAGGGCGAACTTCTCGCGCTTGTCGGCAAAGGCATCACGTTTGATACGGGCGGAATTTCCCTCAAACCCGGTGAAGGAATGGACGCGATGAAATATGATATGTCCGGTGGCGCAACTGTTTTAGGAACGATGAGAGCCGTCGGTTTGCTGAAACCTTCCGCTCCCGTTCTGGGCATCGTCGCGGCAGTCGAAAATATGCCCGACGGCAAAGCCACGCGCCCGTCTGACGTTGTAACCGCAATGAACGGCAAAACGATTGAAATCCTGAACACCGACGCGGAAGGACGTTTAATCTTAGCCGATGCCGTCGCCTACGCGGAAAAACAGGGCGCAACCACGATTGTTGATATGGCAACGCTCACGGGTGCGGTAATCATCGCGCTCGGCGACATCAACACCGGAATTATGGGCAATGACCAAGGTCTGGTTGATGAAATCATCGCGCTCGGCAAAGAAGCCGGCGAAGGTTTCTGGCAATTACCGCTCGGCAAAGAATACAGCAAAGGAATTAAATCGGACATCGCCGATATTAAGAACATCGGTCCCGCACGCAAAGCCGGAACTATCATCGGCGCGGCTTTTATCCAAGAGTTTGTGGACAAAGCAAAATGGGCGCATCTCGACATCGCCGGAACTGCCTGGGCGGACAGCGAAAAACCCCACCACGCCAAAGGACCAACCGGCGTGGCGATACGGACACTTTTAAAATTGGTTGAAAAAGCCCAATAGTTTAATGTGGAACTTTGATTTTACCAAAGTTCCACATTCAAAAATCGAAGATTAATAGATTAGGAGCAAAATGAAAAAATTTATAAACTTAAGTAGCAACAAAACATCAGCAATTTTAGCTTTGCTGATTGTCGGTTTAATTGTATTGGGTTGCGGCGGCAAGCCTGAAATGCCGCCCGAATCAACCACGCAAGGTTTAATTAAAACAGGGCTTACCGATTTAGCTGAAGGCGTTGAAAAAGGCGAGTTTAAAACTCTTCGTGATAAAGCCTCAGCCGATTTTCAATCTTCTTTTACGGAAGCACAATTAAAATCTACTTTCCAAAAGTATATTGACCAAAAAGACGTAATCGTTCCGCTCCTCAAAAAAGCCGCCGGAAAAGATGTCAAATTCTCGCCCGCGCCTTCAATGCGTGAAGAAAAAGGCAGTTACATCCTTGTTGCTAACGGAAGTATCGAGGTGAATGAAGAAAGCGTTAAAGAACTTAAAGTTGAATTTGAATGGGTTTGGCGCGATGGTGCTTGGAAATTGCTGAAAATTAAAGTTTAATTCATCAGCAGAATTATTTTTGAAGAGCAAAGTCAATACAAATGTTGCCTTTGCTTTTCTTTTTCCCGCAAGCTAAAATTTTTATCAATGAAAATACACGAATATCAAGGAAAAGAACTTTTGAAAAATTACGGCGTTCCCGTGCCGCGCGGTATCGTTGCCCGAACGCCCGAAGAAGCCGAACAAGCGGCGAGAGATTTAGGCACGGATGTCGTTGTCGTGAAAGCGCAAATCCACGCCGGCGGACGCGGCAAAGGCGGCGGCGTAAAGCTCGCCAAATCTCCGGCAGAAGCGAAGGAAATCGCTTCGCAAATGCTCGGAATGATGCTCGTAACGCATCAAACCGGACCCGAAGGACGCGAAGTAAAAACTCTGCTCATCGAAGAAGGTTTGCCGATTGACCGCGAGTTTTATCTGGCGGTAACGCTCGACCGCGTTACGGGAAGAAATACTTTTATGGCTTCCAAAGCGGGCGGAATGGACATCGAAAAAGTCGCCGAAGAAACGCCCGAATTGATTTTGAAGGAAGTGATTGATCCGTCTGTCGGTCTGCGCCCTTTTCAAGCGCGAAATCTGGCTTTCGGTTTGGGAATACCGAACGAATTAATCAACCAAGCGGCGAAATTTATGCTTTCGCTTTATGATGCTTACGAAAAAATGGACGCTTCCCTGCTCGAAATAAATCCGTTTTTGCTGACGAAAGATAATCGTTTAATCGCGCTTGATGCAAAAGTTAATTTTGACGATAACGCAATGTTTCGGCATAAAGATTACGCCGAACTGCGCGATTTGGGCGAAGAAGAACCGCTCGAAATCGAAGCCTCGAAATTTGACTTGAATTACATTAAATTGGACGGAAACATCGGTTGTATGGTCAACGGCGCAGGTTTGGCGATGGCAACGATGGACATTATCAAACTCGCGGGCGGCGAACCGGCAAACTTCTTGGATGTCGGCGGCGGCGCATCACAGGAACGAGTCGAAAATGCGTTTAGAATCTTGTTGGCGGACGAAAACGTCAAAGCTGTTTTGATAAATATTTTCGGCGGCATTGTGCGTTGCGATATGGTTGCCAACGGCGTTGTCGCGGCGGCGAAAAACTTGGGCGTTTCAATCCCGATTGTTGCCAGATTGGAAGGCACAAATGTCGAAGAAGGTAAGCGCGTTCTCAACGATTCGGGCATCGGCATAATCTCCGCCGACGGAATGCACGATGCGGCAAACAAAGTCGTTTCTGCGGCAAATGCCAAGTAATAAATTTATGTTTTTAATTAAAACAATCGGGAGGTTTTTTGAAATGCCGTTTTTCTAGTGGAGGTGCTAGAAAAAATGAGCAGATCAAGAAAAAAAACTTCTATCGGCGGAATTACAGATGATAAGAGTGAAAAGCAAGATAAAAGACTTTACAATCGTCGTTTTCGCCACACTTGCAAACAGTTTTTACATATTGATTTCACAAACGAAGTCTTGCCGCATTTGAAAGAATACAGCAATCCTTGGTCAATGGGAAAAGATGGAAAAAAATGGTTTGACGCAAAGAAGTATCCGAAAAGAATGAGAAAATAAATCATTCCATTTAAAGCGGCAGTAATTTTTACTGTCGCTTTTGGCTTTAAAATATTCTCTTTTTGACGCTCAACCACCAAAGTTTTACTATTAAACTTTCGCTCAAAAATTATGGAAATTCTTTCATCGTTAAATCCGCAACAGCGCGAAGCCGTGCAGACGACCGAAGGCGCACTTTTGATTTTGGCGGGCGCGGGTTCGGGCAAGACTCGTGTGATTACGGTTCGCATTGCTTATTTGATTTCTGAAAAACAAGTTGCACCTTACAACATTCTTGCCGTTACTTTTACCAACAAAGCGGCGGGCGAAATGCGCGAGCGTGTGAATGAATTGCTCAAGGGTCAAAAACTAAATTCCGCGCCGCTTGTTACGACTTTTCACTCGCTTTGTGTGCGAATTTTGCGGACGGATATTGAAAATTTGCAGGAAGGTTTTACAAAATCTTTTACGATTTACGATACGGATGACTCATTAAAAGTTATCAAAGCGTGTGTCAAAGACATCGGTTTTGACGAAAAACAACTTGCGGCGCGACAGGTTTTGAATGCGATTTCCGGCTCGAAAAATCGCGGCGAAGATTTTGAAATGTATGCTTCAAAAGTCGAATACACCGACGAACGACGTGCCGCGATTGCGCGTGTTTTTCGGCTTTACGAAGAACGTCTGAACAATGCCAACGCGCTGGATTTTGACGATTTGCTGATAAAAACCGTCAAACTTCTGCGAGTTTCAAAGGAAACACGCGATAAATATAACGATAAATTCAAATATATTTTGGTTGACGAATATCAAGACACAAATCCTTTGCAGTTTGCGCTTATCGGTTATTTGACCGAAAAACAGCAGAATATTTGTGTCGTCGGTGATGATTCGCAATCAATTTATGCGTTTCGGCAAGCCGATATTCGCAACATTTTGGAATTTGAGCAGCATTTTCCGAATGCGAAAGCGATTCTGCTTGAACAAAATTATCGTTCGACGCAAACAATTCTTGACGTTGCCGACGCGATTATCAAAAACAACCAAAACCGCAAAGACAAAAAACTCTGGACGGCGAATCCGGGCGGCGAGAAAATCTTTTATTTTCAAGCGTTTGACGGCGACGGCGAAGCGCGATTTGTCGCGTCGCAAATTGAAGAACATCGGCGAAGAAACCCACGCAATAAGTTTGCGATTCTTTATCGAACAAACGCACAATCGCGCGTTTTTGAAGAATCTTTGCGCCGTTATCGCATCGAATACAACATCGTCGGCGGATTTTCGTTTTATGAACGCGCTGAAATCAAGGACGTTATTTCATATTTGAAAGTCGCGCTCAATCCGTTTGACGACATTGCGCTTTTGCGTGTCATCAATACGCCGACACGCGGTTTCGGCAAGACATCTTTGGACGAACTGCAACATCGTGCCAAAGATTTCGGCGTTTCGCTTTGGGAGACGATTGCGATAATTACTGAAAATTACGATAAACCTCTGAATCTTACGCCGCGAGCGAAAGAATCTTTGAAGAAATTCAAGCAAACGATTGAGAATTTGCAAAAAATAGTCGCCGAAACAGCGCAAACCGATAAACCTGTAACTGATGTTGTTATCGCGGCGATTGAAGATACAGGTTATGCCAATATGCTTCGCACGGAAAATTCGGATGAATCTGCCGCAAGGCTCGAAAACCTTGAAGAATTAGTCAACGCGGCAGTTGATTACGACAAACAGGAACAAGACGGTTTGCGCGATTTTATTGACCATTCCGCGCTTGTTTCCGACACCGATAAATTTGACCGAAATGCGGCTGTAACGCTGATGACAGTTCACGCCGCGAAAGGTTTGGAGTTTCCGATTGTTTTCTTAGTCGGCTTGGAAGACGGGATTTTTCCGCATTCGCGTTCATTAAACGATGCGCTCGAACTTGAAGAAGAACGCCGTCTGGCGTATGTTGCGATTACCCGCGCCGAAAAGATTCTTTACATTACACATTCGATGCGCCGCCGCGTTTATGGCGAAGAAATGGCGGCTGAACCGTCGCAATTTCTGAACGAAATGCCGCTCGATATGATTGAAGATTTATCACGCGGTTCGAGTTGGCTGTCGTTTGCAAAAAGCAATTACGCAAAAGAAAGCAAACGCACAATCAGCAAATTAAAAGGCGAATCAACTTACGAAACACGCGAAAAACCGAAAAATCTATACACGGGAAAAACTTACAATTCTTCGGAAGCTATTGCTGAATTTTTCAAAAAACGAGTCGAAAGTCAAGAACCAAGAGTCGAGAGCGAAAACAAGCCGCTTTCCAATTTCGAGAAATTAAAAGCCGCCGGCTCAAATCAATCAAAAATCGAAAATCAAAAATCAAAAATCGAAAACGGCTTCGTTCCGGGAGCGCACGTTCGCCACGCAAAATACGGCAAAGGCTTGGTTTTACGGCGCGAAGGCACGGGCGACAATGTAAAATTGACGGTCAGTTTTCCCGGTTTCGGACAGAAAAAACTGATTGAAAAATTTGCAAATCTCGAAAAAGCCTAAGAAATTATTTAAGATTTCTTGCTTTTCGATGAATTAAGGTTTATAAATATTCTGCAAATCGAAAATTTTGCAAAAATCTCCCCGATTCAGCGAAAGTTAATATTTTCAGGCAAAACAGAAGGAGATAGAAAGAAAATGAAAAAAGGAATTTCGTATTTTTTGGCATTGACGATGCTTTTCGTAATGTCTGTAACTGATTTATCAGCACAAACGCGCATTCAGTTTGCACGCGGCGCAACATCAAAAACCGTTACCGGAACAATCGGCGTTAATCGCGGAGTGGCGGGCGCAAACTATCGGACTTTTGTGCTGAATGTGCGTAACGGTCAAACCATCTCGGCAACCGTTTCGGCACGCAACGGTAATGTGGTTTTTACCGATAATGACAGCACTTCCCTGCGTTATCGCGCAAGCTATTCGGGCGACCACGAAATCAGCATCTACAATGGCGGTTCAAACAGCACGAGTTTTTCTCTGACCGTTTCGGTCAGGTAAAATCGTAATTCAATTAGCAAAATTCAGACGGCGGCGTTAAAATTGTTTCGATTAGAAGATTTTAACGCCGCCGATTTTTTCCGACGGCTTTTCCAAAAAAGTTATGAAAAGAAAACTAATTTTAAGTATCGCAATTTTTACGTTTATGGCACTCGGTTTCGGTTGCAGTTATGTTGACCAAGCCCGCGAATTGGCAAACTCGAATTCCAACAAATCCACAGTCGAAAAAGGCGTTGATTCGGTTCAGGGCGAAAAGAAAATCGGTGTCAAAGAATGCGACGATTTAATGGACGAACTCGAAAAAAGCAACAAAAAAGAAGGTGAAGATATGATTTCCGAAGCCGCCCGCCGCTATTTCGTCAACGAAATGCGCGAAAAACTCCGCAAAAGCATCGAAGAAAACAAGAAAGACCCAAACAAACAAGCCCAAGAATGCAAGGAATATAAAAATCAATACGACAAATGGTTTAAAGAGAAAAATTCAAACAAATCTGCTTGATTATTCCGAAATAAAAATCGGATATTAGTAAGAAATGGCGCAAAAAAAAGAACATTTTTATCAAAAATTTTTATCATATATTTTACTGATTGCAGCACTTTCCCTGTTATCAAACAGTATGTGTATAGAAATTTTTGCTCAAAACGAAAATGATTCTAAACCTGTCGTTATTGTTATTCCCGAAAAAGTTTCTACGCTAGAAACATTAACTGCCAAGTTTTATGATTCGGCGGCAGAAAAACTTCGTGATTTACTTTTTAACTCTTTGGTAAAAAAAAATGACAAATTGGAATATGTCGGCGAATTAGCTGAGAATATAAAGATTGAAAATGATAATCAAACTGTAATTTTCACTCTTCGGGACGGCGTAAAATTTCATAACGGCAAACTTCTAACTTCGACTGATGTCAAATACACTCTTGATGCAATGTTTCAATCCGATAGCGTGAAGGCAAACAGTTTTTTTGAACTTAGCGAAGATAAAAAAAATTCATCGCAATCAAAGAAAGTTTCGCACATCGTAAGTGTTAACACGCCGAACAAACAAACAATTATTATAAAAGTTTCTCGCTCTTCCCTAGTCAATCAACTTTTATCAAATCTCGTAACGATACCGATTATCCCCGAAGGAACTGTCGAGCAACAAAAAACATCGCCTGTCGGATCGGGAGCCTTTAAATTCGTGAATTATGATGATTTATATGGCGACATCGAACTCGAAGCGAATTCCGATTATTGGGAAGGTGAACCACAAATCAAAAAACTGGTCATCAAAACCGTTATTGACAGTAACGCGCTTCAAGCGGAATTATTGCGCGGCAGGGTTGATATTGCACCATTTGTAACGAACATTTCAGCCGATTCATTAAAAAATCTGGGAGAAAATGAAAATTTAAGAGTTGAACATTTTTCAGGCGCGAACATTCAATATTTGGCATTTAATACACAATCAAAATTTTTCAATAAAGCTAAAATCCGTCAAGCCGTAGCTTATTCCATTGACCGTGAAAAAATCATCAAGGAAATTTTCGGCGGACGGGCAAAAATCGCTCATTCGATTTTACCGGAAGAATCTTGGGCTTATTCATCGGGAACAAAATATATTTACAATCCCGTAAAAGCTAAACAACTGTTAAAAGAAGCGGGTTACAATGGCGAATTGATAAAATTTCGGGTCGGTTACAGTGGAAATCCTTACATTTTGCAATATTCTCAATTCATTCAAAAATCTTTGAAAGAAATCGGGTTTAATGCAGAACTCGAAACGGTTGAACCGTCTTTGCTTCGTGAAACACTCAAAACAGGACAATTTCAAATATTTACAGGAGCTTGGATTGGCGGAAATCAAGACCCAATTTTCTTAAAAGATTTATTTGCATCGAGCGAAATTCCCGAAAAAAAAGATGGTGGCAGAAATCGGAGTCGCTACAGTAATGCCGAATTCGATAGGATTATTGATGAAGTCTCAAACAGCGTAGATAAAATCAAAACTAAACAACTTTATACAAAGGCTCAAGAAATAGTCAGCCGCGATTTACCGCTTTTTACTTTATGGCATCCGGCAAATATCGTCGTGTCGAACAAACGAATCGGAAATATCAAGCCGAAAATAACCGGCGATTGGAAATTTATCAAGGATTTAACTATCAACTAAAGCTGTTTTGAATATTTCATTTAGTCTAAATTAATATAATCTGAAGCAAAACTGACTTTCTTATCATTATGCAAAAACACAAACCGTCATTTATCGAAACAATTGCCGAAAAACTCGGCTTGATTGAAAATCTTCATTCGTTTGAAGCCGAAGAAATTCCGCGCATTAATGAGCCGGGTGAGTTGCAGAATTTTCCGCCGCCTGAAATGTGGGACGATTGGACGGAATATGAGGCGACGAGCGGGAATCGGCGTGTGAAAAAGAATTATCAGATTGTGCCGACGATTTGTTTTAATTGCGAAGCGGGTTGCGGACTTTTGAGTTATATCGAGAAGGATTCGATGAAGATTCGCAAGTTTGAGGGCAATCCGTATCATCCGGGCAGTCGCGGGCGGAATTGCGCGAAAGGTCCGGCGACGATTAATCAGATTGAAGATGTTGACCGCATACTTTATCCGATGAAACGGACGGGAAAACGCGGCGCAGGCGGTTGGGAAAGAGTTTCTTGGGATGAGGTTTTGGACGATATTGCGGCGAAGATTCGGGCGGCTTTGATTGAAGACAAGCGCAACGAAGTCGTCTATCACGTCGGGCGACCGGGACACGAAGGTTTTATGGATCGGATTTTGCAGTCTTGGGGCGTTGACGGGCATAATTCGCATACAAATATCTGTTCTGCCGGAG
>CAZJQP010000120.1:0-10372 GCA_964548225.1 uncultured Blastocatellaceae bacterium
ATTTCAAAGACCTTGTTTCTGTTGTTGGCTGATTCTTATCCCGAACTGACGTTATTGTAAGATTTTGTTAACCGCTCGGACAGATAAAATAATGCGGACAATACGGACAATTATTATCATTTGGTGCAGGTTCAAATTTCTTTCGGCGGATATTTTCGATGGCTTTTTCGTATTTTTTCAAACGCAAATTAATAACTTTGGCGGAAATCGGAATTTCCTGAATTTCATCGTTGCTCAGATAAATTTTCTGCAAAACGGGTTTGGCTTCGGGAAAATTGTTCTGCACGGCAACGGTCATCAGCACGTCGGCATCGTCGGTTGTCGGTTTTTTCGGTGATTTTCCGGTTTTGTATTTGCGAATGACGGCGTTTTTTTCCTGTTCATTTTCGACGATTTCAACCGCATCAAGCCGAACGCGGATTGCGCCGTTTGAAAGTTTTACTTCGTAGGTCGGGCGCGTGATTTCATTTGCAGAATCGGTTTGCGACATTTTTCGATGCACGCGGCGGATAATTTCTTCGGCGCGTTCACGGTAAATCGGTGCGTAAGCGTGTTTGTCAACGTCCGCCGCCAGCCAGAAATCGTTTAATCTCGCCAACGCATTTTCTTCGCTAAACTCAATGTTTTCAATCTGTTTGATTGACTGCATTGAACTAATTGTGTCATAAATGCAGGCGTGAAATTTGAGATAAATTGATTTATCGCCCGTCGCTTTCAAACCCAAAATATTCGTGTAAAAATAATCGCGCCCACAGCGCAAAAAACGGTCTAAATCAGATGAATAATGGGTTTGCGACGCGAAAAATCCGTCGGTTTCATCAATAAATTCCACTATTTCCGGTTCAGTTGATTCGATAATGTGCGCGTTCGGCAAAAATTCAGCCAAAGCCGTCAAAAATTTCGATTCATTTGAACTTGAATCGCCATATTTCGTAGCTCTCGACAGATGCAGAAAATCTTTCGAGCGCGACATTGCGACAAAAAAAAGACATTCTTCTTCGGATTCGTGAAAATTTTCGTCCGTTCCGTTAATCATTCCGTCCGGGTTTGGGCAAGTTTGCGATTTGGCGTTGGAGGGGATTTTTCCTGCACCGAGAAAAGGCAAAAAAACTACCGGAAATTCTAAACCTTTGGCGGAATGGATGGTTAAAAGTCGCACGGCATCAAGATTTTCGGCTTCTGCCGGAATTTGTGCGTAATTTTTATCTTCGTTGAAATGTGCGAGTTTTTTGACGTAATGCAAAAACTCGGCAATCGGCAAATTTTCGCCTGCCGAAAAACGCTCTTCTAAACTCTGCGCCAAACGCAGAAATTGATAAATTGCCAGCCGTTTCGATTGGCTGTTGACATCATTTTCGGCAAAAAACGTTTTCAAATATTCACTCTCGGCAAAGAGATAGTTACTCAAAAACTTCCACGCCGAAATATCGGAAGATGTTGAAACTAAATGTTTTCGCAGCTTTTCAACGCCGATCTTTCCTGTCTCCGAAATTTCCGAAAACGGTTTTTCATCATCAAAAACTTCGAGAAAAGTTTTATTGTGTTCCTTTTGCAAAGCGATAATTTTTCGGCTGTCGGCAAGCGGAATTCCGTATTCGGGAAAAGCAGCGGCGCGAATGAGCGAATGACTGCCTTTCGAGATTTTCAAATCAAGCAACGCCAACAAATCGCGCACTTCGTCGCGTTCAAAAAGTTCACCTAAATAGAAAATCGGAACATCTTTTTCGCTCAAAATCTTGGCAAATTTATTAAGCTGGGCGTGCGTCCGGCAAATTACGGCGCAATCTTTGTAACGAAAACCTTTTTCGAGATAAAGTTTGATGTTTTCCGCTAGATTTTCGGCTTCCGTGCCGATTGAATCGGAAACTTCGAGCTTAACGGCAGTCAAATTTTCCGCTTTTGCCGCGCCGCGATGCGCCTCCCACGAATTAAAAGAATTGTCGCCCGCCGTTTTCATTTTTCCGGCAAATTTAGCGAACAAATCAACGATTTCCGTCCGCGAACGATAATTTTTTTCGAGCGAAATCGTTTCGGCGTTGGGAAAATCCGTTGCAAAAAGTTCGATGTTTGCCGGACTCGCGCCGCGCCAGCGATAAATTGACTGCCGCAAATCGCCGACTGCCCACAGATTTTTGCCGTCGCTCGCAATTTCTTTCAGCAAAACGCCACAAGCCCGATTTACGTCCTGAAATTCGTCAACCAGAATCGCTTCGTATTTCGCACAAACTTCACGTTTAACTGCTTGATTTTCTTGCAAAAGCCGAACAGCGCGATAAACCAAATCACCGAAATCGAGTATCTTCTGCGACTGCAAAAATTTTTCGTAAAAATGATAAACCCGCGCCGTTTCAATCACTTTTTCGGCTTTCAATTTCAATTCGTCATTATCATTCGCTACTGCTTCCGCCAGCATTTTTTCGCCTAAAATTTGATATTCGTCGGGCGCACAAAGTTCGTCTTTCGCCCGCGAAATCGCGCCCAAAATAGCGGAAAGATTCTGTGTCGGTTCGTGCAGATTTTGATAATGTTCGAGTTGCAAAACATTGAGATTTTTTTCCAGATGCATTAGAGCGTCAATTTTGTCGAGCAGACCAGAACGCGGATCAAGTTCGGCTTCAACCCAATATTTCCGCAAAATTTCCAGCCCGTAGGCGTGAAAAGTCATCACTTGAAGTTGTGCGGCAACTGTTTCGCTAAATTTAGCGATTCGTTCACGCATTTCTTCTGCCGCTTTGTTTGAAAATGTCAGCGCAAGAATCCGTTTCGGTTCGATGCCTTGATTAATCAAATGAACAACACGGGCGGTTAATGTCTGCGTTTTGCCTGTTCCCGGTCCGGCATACACCAGCGTCGGGCATTTCGCTTCGTGGGCGGCGCGTTTTTGGCTGTCGTTCAAATCAATTTCTCTAGTGGATTTTTCCGAAGAATCCGTCGTGGCGTTTGGCACGAGCAAGGCGCGGGCAAGTTGTCCGGCGACAACTTCAGACGGAATTTTGACAATTTCCGCAAGTTGGCGAACGTTTAGATTTTGTTCTAAATAAAGAGTTTGCAAAGTTTTACACGGAAGTAGAAATTCAAGCGCAAAAAGATTGGCTTCACGTTCGCGCCGATCACCTGCGCCATAACCGACAAGTTTTTCCGCCGAATTCGGTGCGCCGTCATCGGCAAAATCCTGAATTTCGTCTCGTGTGCAGTGAACGCTTTGATGGTGCAGAAAAAAATGTCCAATTTCGTGAGCGATGCAGAATGATTTATACCAATTTTTCAGATGATTGTTGAAATGTATGCAATCGTCTTCCAAAACAGCCAATGCGCCCGATAAATTAACCGATTCGGGATGTTCGGGAATCAATTCGAGTTCGAGATGCTCCGCCGCCTTTTCCAGAAAATTCTGCACCGCAAACAATTCGTTTTCGTTGAGATTCGATGCCGCGCAAACTTTGCGGCGTAATTTTTCAGCGGCATCTCTGATTTTTTGCCAATGAGACATAGTGATTTTGGATTTTGGATTTTTTTATAGCAGAAATCCGCCCGTTGGTAAGGAGACTTCTAACTAGCATTTTTTGCACACTTGCCAACGCGCGTTTTTCCGCTTTTTACATCTCTAATAACTTATGCTTTTCTTCCGCTGTTAAAGTTTGGTCTTCGCGCACCGCATCGGCAAAACTTTTCGGCGGCAATTCTTCGGCACGGGTTTCGGTTTTGAAACTCATATCGGCGGCGAATTTGGGCGATTGATCAAGATATTTTGCTATCACATCTTCCTTCGTTTCCAAAACTTCGGCGATTTTTGCCGTGATTTTTCGCGGAATTGTCGCAAATGCCAAACGTCTTTTTTCCAGATAAATCACCAGCGAGGTGCTGAGTCCAAGAGCGGCGGCAAGTTTTGCGCGGTTCAAACCTCTGGCTTTCGCTGTTTCAACCAAACTTGTCAAATCGTTTGCCGAATTTAACGAACTCAAAACGGAACGCAGATTTTTCAGGCTTGTCTGTTGAATATTTGTCTTTTCTTCGGCGGTTAATTCTTCTTCCGGCGCGTGTTTTACCACCGCGCGAGCCGCCGCAAAATCTTCGAGTTCGTCCGCAAATTGCGGATATTTTTCACTGAAATTCTGCAAAATTTTCAAATCGTTGCCCGTCGGGGTTTGCGCCGCGTATTCTTCCAAAACTTCTTCTAAATTCATTTTTTCACCTCTGCGTTGTAATCAGCCAAAATCGCCCGTGCTTCCGTGAGCCAATTTCTAATTGTCCGAGAGCTAACTGCAAGTTTTTTACTGATTGTGAGTTCGTGTTCGTTCTTGCTTTCAATCTGCCAACCGTCAAGAATGAGTTCGGCAACGGTCATAATGTGCGACGGTAACTTTGCCAAACCTTCCCGAAGCATCAAAATATAATCCGGCGGAACTTCGTTTGATTCGAGATTATTTTCAATCGAATTGGCATAATCTTCTTCCTCGTCGTCATTGCGTTTCTTATAAAACAAGTTCTTTTCCTTATTGATTTTAACCAATTCACCGCGCCAGACAACTTTGGCGGTTTTAACCGTGAAATCACCGAAATTGACCTCCGCATAATCGGCTGAATTTGTTTCAAAATCAAAAATCTTCCGCAAAATCGCCAATTCGATTTTCTGCCCGAAATCTTCAAAATCCGCCTGATTGTTAAAATTTTTGCGAAACTTTTTCAACAGTTTCCACAAACGCAGGTTAAGTTCGACATACAAATCTTCACGGAAATTTTCATCAATGGTTGAATCGCGCAATAGATAAACAATCGTTTCATCAAGCAAATAATTGCCCGTTTCGCGGTGCTTTTTCTGCAAAAGCTGAATAATTTCAGTATTTTCCAAACACAAAACATTTTCAATTTGCAGTTCGACCTCCGCACGGCGCGTGTAAAGTTCGCCCGTTTCCTGTTTTCGTTTGGTTAATTTTCTAATCACGGCTGAATTTGTTTCGCTCACGTCAAATTCTCCTGTTTAATAAATGTGTAAGTTTTCGAGAAATCGGAAATAATTTTTTCGATTTTACTCACTGAGAATAACTTTTTGAAGCAGCATTTGCGAATTTCTGTAAAAAGAAAAGTCAGTTTTTCCTAAAATGCCTGACGGAATTCTATCTCACTGATATTTTCAATTGGAACCAGAACAATTTTCACGCCTTTTTCAGAAAGCAAGGTAGCTTTATCAGCCAAATTGATTACTCTTTCGATAGCTCCGCCAATCGAAATATTTCCTAAAACCTCAAATCCGGATTTCAGATTTTTCTTAGCTCGACTTTATCCCTCTTTAAAGGAAGCAAATTTAATGATTTTCCCGTGTTCTCTAGACACTGCAAATAAAGAGTTTACGTTTTTCAAACAGCGCGTATTGCAATGATGTGTGAAAAACTCGGACGAATTGCGATTTTATAAGTATTACCTGTTTCAAAACTGCATAAAGTCGAGCTAAGCTGCTCTAGTTAACAATTAAATATTTTCTGTTATTTAATGATTATAATGTCTTACTTTCCGATACAAAATGTTTGCATTATGGCTAAATGCTTAAAACACAGAGATTATAAGAACTCTCTATCCTAAAAGATACAAATAGGAGGTAAAAGACCAGAAAATCGGCAAAAAAATGAAAATTTAATCTATTTTCCTGATCATAAAAAAATATTTGCTTTATACTCTTCAGACTAAAAAATCGAAATTATTTCTTTCAATCTGTTATCAATTTTACGCCAATTCTCGTTTAAGTTCACTGTTCTAATAAATATGGGATGATTTTCAAACTGAAACTGAAAATCATACTCAGCATCTATTGTCGGATATAAAAGAATTCCGGCAGTTTTCTGAGTCCTTTCATCGTTTTTTCGTTGATTGATTAGATAGCTGAAAAGTTGGTAGAGATTCGCAGAATTTATTTTTTCCGTTCCGCGATTGGCTTTCAATGTTTCCTTATAAAATTTGGCATCAATAATAATCTTGGTTTCAGCGTTTTCAAGCGTTATGTCTGTTTGCATTAACGGTAGAAATCGAAGGTCTGTTTCGCTTTTAGCAAAAAATTGCCAATTGATATTCTCACGTCTGACTTTATATTTTGACTGCTCGATTGAGTAAAAATTTCGTAAAAACTCTTCAAAAAGATAACGCATTTTTACTTCATCACGAATAAAATCCATAAAATGCCATTCGCCTTTTTTTTCAGATAAGAGACTGTTTTCAAAAATCAGACTGCAAACATTCAGAATAAACCCGTAGAATTTATTGTTGCGGTGAAGTCTGATGTTGTTAAAAATTCGCGGACGGAGTTCAATTTGGTCAATTTCGCCGAAACGCCAAAGTAAATTCTTAATTTCACTTTTGAGGCTCAAATCCAAATTGTCGGTTCTAATCAAACGTATCAAAGTCGTTACCAAAATTTGATTGGTAAGAATATTGGCAGAAAATTCGTCAAAGTTGCAAATGGTTCGCTGTTTTGGCAGTAATTGGCTTTTAATACTTTGGCTTAGCAGAAGTTTTCCCTTTACACCGGTGAATTCGGTAGTCACATCAATATAATTCCGGTCAATGCCGCGTTTGAGCAAAATTTTAGACGAATTTATCAAAACTTTCGCCAGCAAATCAAGTAAATTGGTGCAGTCTTCAGCCGACACGCCAACTCGCTCTTTTTCTTGGAGCTTGTTCCAAGCGTAGCAAAGCAAATAATAGATGTTTTCAATCGGAATTGACATTTTATCGAGCAAGAATTTGCAGCATTTCCTCTATCTTTGACGGATTATCGAACCAAATTTCTTCAAGCAAAGGCTTGATTTCAAACGTAACGATTTCATCGAGCCAATCCGATTCGCTGACTGAATCTGCTTTTGAGCAAAAATAGCTGTGTCCTATTTGAAAGCCAATGCCTAAATTTATATCAGCCGAAATTTCCTGATTAACTCTGCTAATCGAACGGCAAATGAAATCAACGGTTGATTCCGAAACATTCTTTGTCTGCAAAAATTCCGTAAACTTTTCGCCAAATTCAGGCTGCAAATTGATAAAAGCAAATCTTCGCCGCAAAGCGTAGTCAACTATCGCCAAACTTCTGTCGGCGGTGTTCATCGTGCCGATAATGTGTAGATTTTCCGGCACATAAAATCTGTCATTTTCATCTTCCGAGTAAGTCATTTTAACGGCGAACTTTTCGCTTCGTTTATCTGCTTCGATCAGCATCATCAACTCACCGAAGATTTTGCTCAGATTTCCCCGATTGATTTCGTCAATAATTAAGAAAAATTGACGTTCGGGATGAGCAAGTGCTTGTTGGCAAAAGGTGTAGAACACTCCGTTTCGCAGTTCAAATCCGTTTTTGCTCGGTCTTAAACCCTGAATAAAATCTTCGTAAGCATAAGATTGATGAAACTGAACCATTTCAATTTGAGAATCATTTTTCATTCCCATCAATTGATAAGCTAATTTACGAGCAATAAAGGTTTTACCGACACCGGGTGCGCCTTGCAGAATAATATTTTTCTTACGTTTAAGAAGTTCAACCGCTTGCCGGAAATCTTTTTCTGAAATGAAAGGCTTGTCCGGGTCATCTGTGAAATTATATGGCTTAACTTCAATGGAACGGTTTTCCTGAACAATATTCTTCGCGTCAATTACTTCCCGAATCAGGTCAAATTCGTCTTCGGTTAATTTAAATAAACTGCCTTGGTTGTTGATAAAAACTTCGCAGTTTTTTAACGCCGGATTATTTTGCAATTCGCTCCAAAAAACAGGGATTTCGAGTTTTTCGATAAGTTCAAACTCGATTACTTCGCCTTCTTCGGTCTGATGCAAAGGTTTGGTAATTTCCAAAATAGCTTTGATCTGCTTGGTCGGAGTGCTTTCATATCCAAACACCAAATCGCCCGGCTGAACAGATTCAAAATGCTTGTAAATTCTACGTTTATTGCCTTTTTCGTTGCGCGATGTATATGTTTGACGTTCCCCGACAGGAAAATCGCTGATGCGCCAGATGTTTGGATTAGCGTTGAGCCACCAATAATTGATTTCTCTGGATTCAACTTCTTCAGGCTCTATTATCGTTTTATCAGGAGTAATAGCTGATTCGGTCTCGGAATATTTTAAGTTGTATTTATCAAAAATCGCCTTTAGTTCAGGATAAAGCCGCGCATATTCGCTGAAAATAAAACTTGCTACTTTGGTCGGGCTGAAAGTATCCGGGCGAAACAGAGTTTTGTAACCTTGAAGAGAATTTGCCGTGTATTGATAAACTTTGTCCGTAATCCAATTAACTTTGCGCCGATGCTGATAGTTTTTGGTTTGTGCGTCAAAATAGTATTCACTCTCAATCAAACCGATGCCGAGGCAGGTAGAAACGCCCTTGCTGGCAAAAACGACATCTCCGGTGTTTGCCGTCTTAAAAAGCCATAAATTCCAAGTTTCATTCGACCAACTTTCTGCCGGCAATCCGGCAGTCAAATTTAGCTCTTCGCGTGAACCGACTTTTGAAATATCACTTAAAGGCAAATTATTGTAACTGACCGCTATAATGCCTTCCTGTTTAAAATCCTCCCACAATTTCGCTTGCTCGCCGGGAGCAAATTTGAAGTAGCCGCGAATCTGTTGATTAAGTTTGACGATTTCCGGTTTTAATTCGCGCAAAATTTTCAAAATTCCTTCGTAGGTATCAACTGTTTGAGTTTTATGCCTTTGCAGTCCTATATTCGAGCCTGCAACCCAACCGGCTTCGACAGATGACCGGAATTGCAGGAAAAACTGATGCGCGTCCTTATGTGACGGTTTATTTTGCGGGTAAAGAGCCATCCAGCAATAATCCGCGCCGAAATTCTGCATTCCCTGAAAATCTACCGAATGGACCGTATAATCCGCGATTTCCAAATCCGCTAAAAGACGTTTACCGATTTGTTCCAGATAAAGCTGAACGGTTTCCTTGGTTCTGCCGCGATAAAAAAACGTATGAAAAACCCGCCAGTAATTTGACCAACTGGCAAACATATCGCGTTTTCGCCGCAAGTTTTCATTGCCGTCAATGTCATCCTTTATTTCCGCTTGCGCTGCTTCGGAAAGATTATCAGATATTTTCAAGCGTCCGGCGCGGATTCTTTCTTTGGCAGCTTCGACTACATCCTTTGTTACCAACACGCCGTCAAGCAAAAGCCGGGCAATTTCCGCCCGCAATTCATTAACCGGCTGAAATCGTTCGCCGCCGCTGTAAAATTCGTGAATGGCTTTGATATTGTTCTCGGAAAGCTGATTGATAGCGGCGAACAATTCATCCGGCTGTTCAATATAAATTTTGTATTGTCCGGCTAATTCGGTGATGTATTGGATTTGTTCATTCATATAAAATTATAAATGTTCGGCACATAACAAAAACGGAATTCTTAAATTACACTTTATTTCTAAACACCTGAAAGAAGCAAAACATCTGTCAAATTTCCTGCATTCGTTCTTTAACAAAACTTGAGACCGTTAAGCGATGCACGCCTAAAATACGACCGATAGCACTATACGAAACTTTCTTACTTAAAAACTCTTTAATTTTCTTTTCCTGTCCGGTAAGTTTGGTTTTGGACGATTTACTGCCTTTCGGACGACCTAGTATTACGCCTTCGGCACGTTTTCGGGCTAACGCCTCTTTTGTCCGCTGAGAAATTAGATTGCGTTCAATTTCGGCGGACAATCCAAAGGCAAAGGCTAAAACTTTGGAATTAATATCTGTGCCTAAGCGGTAATTATCTTTGATTGTCCAAATGTGGACATCACGATTCATACACTCATTGAGAATGCTCATTATCATCAAAAGATTCCTGCCTAACCGCGATAATTCAGAACAGATAAGAGTATCACACTTCTTCATCCGCTTGAGTAGTTTGCCCAATTTTCTATCTTCGATTTTTTTTGAACCGGAAATAGTTTCTTCAATCCATTTATCTACAACAATGACATTTCTCTCACAAAATTGATTGATTTCAAAGCGTTGATTTTCAACTGTCTGCTTATCCGTGCTGACGCGAATATATCCGTAAATCATAATGTTTTATCTAATTGTCTAAAATAAATACAATGTTAATTTAAACCAAAATTGCCGTAAATTAACCTAAACAATTATTTTCGACAGATTTCCAGCCTTTATTTTCGCCAACATGCCGCTTTTTCAAGTTTTTCCACATCAGATAGTTGGGTTGTTTTATCACCAATCGAACAAAGGATTAAAGAGAAAATCGAAAGAGTCGGAACGCCGCTAAAAGATTGGGATATTCATATCAATTACGGAATAAAAACAGGCTACAATGATGCGTTCATTATTGACGGAAAAAAGCGAAAAGAACTTATTGAGCAAGACCCCAAAAGTGAAGAAATTATACGACCTATT
>CAZJQP010000121.1:0-10221 GCA_964548225.1 uncultured Blastocatellaceae bacterium
GTTTTCGGTTCATTTCCCGAATTTACCACAGTTAAAAGTTCATAACACGCTCTAACGACATAAAAACGCATTTAACTAATATTTTGGACGAAATCATTGCTCTGCTTGAAAATCACGAGGCAGACATTTACAGCACAAAAATCTATTCTTTGGTAAATGAAGCTGAAAGTAAATTTCTGTTTTGGGGAAGATAAGCTGAAGAGTTTAACCACAAAATCACACAAAAAGACACAAAACTGCCAACTTTTTTTGTGGTTTTTCGTGTAATTTTGTGGTTAATTTGCAAATCGCAAAAAGACGAAATTTTTCTTTGAGTTAAAAAAGTTATCGTAAAAATTCTTTACCTTTATCCAAATAAATTTTACAATTAAGCATCAAAACTCATACTTTCGGAGCAGTTTTAGATTTATGAAAAAACACATATTATTTGCATTCACCTTTATTCTATTCGTTACGACAGCAATTTCAGCTCAACAAACAACGCCGAAAACGATTTCGGGCGGCATACTCAATAACAAAGCTATCGAATTGCCGCAACCTGTTTATCCAGCAGCGGCAAGAGCGGTCGGAGCAACCGGCGCGGTTACAGTCGCGGTTACAGTTGACGAACAAGGAAATGTTATTTCGGCAAACGCCGTTTCGGGACATACGTTGCTTCGCAGCACTTCAGAAACAGCGGCGCGTTTGGCAAAATTTAATCCGACTTACCTTTCTGGAAAACCCGTTAAAGTTATCGGCACACTTGTTTATGAATTTTTCAAAACGATTGTTTGGAGTTCCGTCGGATTTGCATTGGGCGATGCTGAATTAGAAATTGACGAAATCGGCAAACTCGAATCGGTTTCTAAAGATTTGGCAAGACAATTTACCGACGAGAGCCAAGCTATAAAAACCGTTCTCGAAAATTATGCGAAAGATGAAAATTCTTTTCGCAATCAATCTGCTGAGATCGGGCAAATAATTAATTCCTTACAAAACAAATTAGCCGGAAAAAACGACAATCTCTGGTGGTTTGAATTCGGTTTGGCGATTGGCAGAATTGAAGCGAGTTCGTATGATGAAGCGACATTGCGGGAAAATCTGTCAAAACTCACAGGCTTAAAAGCAACTCTACCGGAAGATTTTATTGAAAGATTTTCCGATACTTTAGACGAATTAGCGGAAATTGAAAACAAACCGACTTTTACACGCAAAGATAAGCGGGAAATTAAGAAGTTGATTAAACAATTATGGAATTTAGAGTAGAAAATAAAGATTTTGAATTTCGTAAATCGTCAACACTTGAACGCATTTTTGCGGGTGCGGCGATTGCGGTCGGCGTGGCGGCGGTTTCTGTGGTGGCGTATTTTAATCCGGTAACGGCGGAATTTTTTCCGCAATGTCCGCTCAATCAGATGACCGGATTAAATTGTCCGGGTTGCGGTTTGACACGCGGTTTTCACGCACTTTTTCACGGCGATATTCTTGGCGCACTGCATTTTAATCTCTTGATTCCGGCTTATATTTTTATTTTCGGATACCTTGGGCTGACGCTCGTTTCGATTGTTTTCAGAGGTCGCGGACTTTCGTCAAAAGCGTTTAATCCGAAATATATTTATGGTTTTTTAATCTTTTCGCTCATCTTCGGTGTAGTCCGAAATCTGCCGTTCTTTCCTTTTAATTTGCTGGCAATATAAATTTTCGGGTATTGTGAAAATATGCTGAATTTCCGCGAGAAACATTCGATTTCAAACGCAAAACGAAATCGAATATTTATGGGCGCGTTGATTTTCGGCATTTTTTTTTCGCTATCGTTTAAAATTTCCGCCCAGTATCGTTTCGATTCGTGGACAACCGATAACGGCTTGCCGCAAGTTTCGGTTAATTCGATTTTGCAGACGCAAGACGGTTTTCTCTGGCTGACGACGTTTGGCGGTTTGGCGCGTTATGACGGTTTGCGGTTTGAGATTTTTAATTCGGGCAATACGGACGGCTTGAAATCGAGCCGTTTTTTGAATTTATTTGAAACGCGCAACGGCGATCTTTGGATTTCGATTGAAGGGCAAGGAATTGCGCGTTATCACAATGGAGTTTTTAAAACTTATTCGCTGGCGGAAGGTTTGCCCGATGCCCAAATCGGGACAATGGGTGAAAACGCGAATGGCGATTTTTTGATAAATGTCGGCGGGCGCGAATTTATTTGGACGAGTGAAAAATTTACGGAATACGCACCCGCAAACGGCGAACCGACAAAAAATATTCTGCAAAGACTAGCAAACGGCGCAGTTTGGACGGCAGATGGCGCGAAATTGCAAAAGTTTGAAAACGGGCGCGTAACGCTCGAATATGAATCGGAATTTCCGGTTATGCGGAGTTTTGAAGACTCAAACGGGCGCGTTTGGCTGGCGCGAACAGGCGAAGGCGGTTTGGCAATGCTCAAGGACAATCGTTTGACAACTTTCGGGAAGAAAGACGGTTATGGAAATTTGCGGTTTATTGCCGTAACCGAAGATCGCCAAGGCGCGATTTGGTTCGGGACGGGCGAAGGTTTATTTCGCTTTTATAACAATCAATTTACACATTATCGAACGACCGACGGTTTGGTCAGCAACGGCATTTCGGCAATTTTTCAAGACCGCGAAGGCACGATTTGGGTTGGCACGAACGGCGGTTTGAATCGTCTAACTGAGCGTGCTGTAACAACTTATTCGATGGTGGACGGGTTGGCGGCGGACAATGTTTATCCGATTTTTGAAGATCGTGGCGGTCGCGTTTGGCTCGGTTCGTGGGTTGGTTTAAGTTTGTTTGAAAACGAAAAATTTCAAAATATCGGCGCACGTTTCGGCGTTGCCGATGCTAATGTAACCGCTTTATTTGAAGACCGCGCCGGAAATTTTTGGATCGGAACTTGGTCAGGCGAAGTCAAGCGAATCAAAAATGGACAAATTTCAATCGTTTTGCCAAAAGATTCGGGTGGTAACATCAAAACAATTTACGAAGACCGCGCCGGAAATGTCTGGATTGGAACAAGCCGCGGATTGGTCAAATATAAAGACGAACTTTTAACCGATTTTCCGTTTGAAAAAGAACTTTCGGGCAAACAAATTTTGGCGATTAAAGAAGATCGCAACGGAAATTTATGGATCGGCACGAGCATCGGATTGTTTCGCTACGCCGACAAAAAACTGACGGCATTTTCGGAAAAAGACGGAATGGCGGAAAGCATCGTGCGTTCGATTGTGGAAGATGCGGACGGCGCATTGTGGTTCGGCAGTTATGACAGCGGACTTTATCGTTTCAAAAACGAAAGATTTACGCATTTAACAACGAACGAAGGTTTATTTGACAACGGCGCGTTTCAAATTATCGAAGATGATACGGGTAATTTCTGGATTAGTTGTAATCTCGGCATTTACCGCGTCAGAAAAAGCGATTTGAATGATTTCGCCGATGGAAAAATCACAAAAGTCGTTTCGATTCTCTACAACAAACGCGACGGAATGCTCAACTCGGAATGCAACGGCGGCGTTTCTCCAGCCGGAATTCGTGCAAAAGACGGGCGCATCTGGTTTCCGACGCAAAAAGGCGCGGCGGTCATCAATCCGAATGCCGTGCCGTTTAATCCACAACCGCCGCCCGTTATCATCGAATCTTTGGACGTGGACACGAAAGCCGTTAATTTGAATTTTCCGGTCGAAATTAAGCCCGCACAAACGAATCTGGAAATTCACTATTCCGGTTTGAGTTTTATCAATCCCGAACTCGTGCGGTTCAAATATAAGCTCGAAAATCTCGATAAAGATTGGATTGACGCGGCGGGCAGACGGACAGCTTTTTATTCGCATCTGCCGCCGGGAAAATATCTTTTTCGCGTGATTGCCGCCAACCGCGACGGCGTTTGGAACGAAACAGGCGCAACGCTTGAAATTACGGTTATCGCATCTTTTTGGCGGACTTGGTGGTTTTATACGCTCGTTTCATTGATTGTAATTGCCATAGTTATTAGTATTTTCCGTCTGCGCGAAAGCGAATTGCGGCGGCGACAGCACGTTCAACAGGAATTTTCGCGCAAACTGCTTGAATCGCAGGAAGCGGAACGCAAACGCATTGCGTCGGAAATGCACGATTCGCTTGGACAATATCTTTTGGCGATAAAAAATTGGGCGATGTTCGGTTTAAATTCGCTCCCCGAAAAAGATGCGGCGCGGGAATATCTGACAGAAGTTTCGGACACATCCGCGCTTGCACTCGAAGAAGTTCGGGAAATCGCGCATAATTTGCGACCTTATCAGCTTGAGCGTTTGGGTTTGACGAACACGCTCGAATATATGCTCAAAAACATCAAAGCCGCATCGCCGATAAACTTCACGTTTGCCGTCGAAAACATTGACAATTTGCTCTCGAAAGACGCGGAAATCGTTTTTTATCGCATTATCCAAGAAACCATCAACAACGTCATCAAACACAGCGAAGCGAAAAATGCGGAAATTTTGATTAAGAAAACCGGCGCAGTTTTGGAATTCGTTTGCCGCGACGACGGCAAAGGCTTCGATGTCGAAACTGCAAAACATTCGACGGAACGTGGGCTTGGTTTGGACGGCATCAAAGAACGCTTGAAAATTCTCGGCGGCGAAGGCAAAATTGAATCTGAACCGAATAAAGGCACGAACGTCATTGTTCAGATAAAAACAACTCCTAAATGAACGAAAAAATAGAGATTTTGATTGCCGACGACCATCCGATTTTCCGGCGCGGTTTGCGAATGGTAATTGAATCGGATGTGCGTCTGAAAGTTGTTGCCGAAACAGACAACGGCACGGACGCACTTATTAAAATCGTCGAGCTAGAGCCGAATGTCGTCGTTCTCGATGTCAATATGCCGCAAGCGGACGGCTTGACGGTAGCGCAAAAAATTCAAGAAAAAAATCTGCCGACTGCGCCGATTTTTCTGACAATGCACGCCGACGAAGCGATTTTTAACGCCGCGATTGATGCCGATGTCAAAGGCTTTGTCATCAAAGACGGCGCGGCAAATGATATTATCTCCTGCATCAAAGAAGTCGCCGCCGGAAAGAGATTTTTCAGTCCGGTTTTGTCGCAATTTCTGCTCAATCGGCGCAACGGGGAAAAATCTCCCTTAGAAAATCTGACCGTCGCCGAACGCCGCGTTTTACGTCTGATTGCAAACGGCAAAGCGACTAAGGAAATCGCCGAAGAACTTTTCGTCAGCCCGCGCACGATTGACCATCATCGCGCCAACATTGCCGCAAAACTCGATCTCAAAGGCAAAAATGCTTTGCTTACCTTTGCTCTGACCAATAAAACTAAAATCTGAAAAATAGGCAAAACTACCTATCCGAAATTAGGCATTATCACCGATGTCCGAGACTTTGTGTGTCTGCTAAATTGAGTCTTGAAGACTTTGAATAAAAAGATGTCATTTTTGATTGTTGATGATAATTCCGTGATGCGCCGGACGATTCGGCGTGTGGTCAGCGAATTTGCTGATGAAATTATTGAATGCGACGACGGCGCAAAGGCGTTTGCGGCTTATCAAAAACATTCGCCCGATTGGGTTTTGATGGATGTCGAAATGCCCGAAAAAGACGGTTTGACGGCGGCGCGGGAAATTTGCGACGAATTTTCATCGGCAAAAATTGTCATCGTTACCAAACACGGCGACACGGCAATGCGCGAAGCGGCGCGAAATGCCGGCGCGTTCGGGTTTGTGGTGAAAGAAAATTTATTGGAACTGCGTGGAATTTTAGGTCGGAAACTTTAATTTTCAAGGAGAAAAAAATATGAAAAAAATGTTAGGAAACACAATTATTTTAGGCGCGATTATCTTTGGTGTAGCGATGACGGCAAATGCTCAGAGAGTTTTGGGCGGTTATAAATCGGTTGCAACAGACGACGAACGAGTTGTTGCGGCGGCGGAATTTGCGGTCAGTAATCGCGTTGAAAACAACACAGAGCAAGAAGGTATGACACTCGATTCGATTGATAAAGCCGAAATACAATCGGTTGCCGGAACAAATTACAGACTTTGTTTGACGGTCAAACTCGACGATGAAACGCAACAAGTCAGCGTTGTGGTTTATCAAAATTTGCAACAAGAATACAAATTGACAAGTTGGACGGTTGCAGATTGTGGCGGAAATTAACCTAAATTACGAAACAGGAGAAAATTACGATGAAAAAAATTCTATTTTTAATGATATTTGCGGCATTTTGCCTCAACTGCGGAACAAAACCTGCGGCTAACAACACGAATACGACGGCAAACAATACGGCAAAACCCGCCAATTCGACTGCGCCGACAAATACGGCAACGCCGGCGAATACGAATTCGACGACGAACACGAATTCGGCAACAAATACATCTTCAACATCTGAAAAAACGGACGGAAAATCGAATCCCGAACTCGATTTTACAATCGTTAATAAAACGGGTTACGCCATCAAGGAACTTTCCATCGGCGCGACCGGAACAGGCGAATGGGCGAAGGAAGATGAAGTTTTGAAAGGCAGAACTTTTGCCGACGGTGCTTCGATGGACATTAAATTCAGTCCGCGTGCGACAGCGGCAAAATGGGATATTAAAGTCGAATGGACAGACGGTTCAAAAGGTGTCGAATGGCTGGACTTAGATCTCACCGAAATCGAAAAGGTTACTTTGACCTACGACCGCGAAACCGGTAAAACGACTGCAAATATCGAATAAAAATTGTTCGTCATTGATTTGAGATGTGTGTTTTCCATTAAATCAATGGCGATTTTTTTTAGTATTGCTTGCAGAGAGAAAGTTATGAAAAAGTCTGTTTTAATGATGGTTCTGTGTTTTGTTGTTTTAGTATTCGGCGTAGCAAACGCAGCAGCACGGACGGTTGACACGACTTCGGATGACGGCACGTTGACGGCTTGCACCCTCGCCGCGAACGATTGCAGTTTGCGCGGCGCGATTTCGGGCGCGGCGGCGAACGATACGATTAAATTTTCAACCGATTTGAATAATCAAACCATCACGCTGACCACAAACAGCGAGATTAACATCAATAAAAGTTTGACCATCAACGGACCGGGCGCGAATCTGCTCACGATTGACGGCGGACCGAATGCCAACCGTATTTTTTACATCAACGCCGGTGATGTCGTCATTCGCGGCGTAACGATGCAGGGCGGAAACGGCGCGGGTAGCGTAGGCACAGGTTACGGCGGCGCAATTTTTCTGACTTCCAATTCACTCAGATTGGAAAGAGTGGCGATGCAAAATAATTCTGCCGATTATGGCGGCGCGATTCGTTCGACATCTCATCTGGTCATTATTCATTCAACTTTCAACGGCAACAATGCCAACCTCAGAGGCGGAGCGATTGACCACGAGAGTTATACCGACGGCTTGTTTTATCTGGAAAACTCGACGATTAGCGGAAATACGCTGACCGCGTCTCAAAATCTCAGATACGGAGGCGGAATCTGGGCGACATCGCCCAACCTTAACTCGCGTGTAAATTTCGCCACCATTGTCAATAACGGAGCGATTTTCACGCTCGGCAGCGGTGCATTCTTAAACGGCGTAAGAGTTACCAATTCGCTTATCACTCAAAATATCGGCACAAATCTCGGCGGAAATTATACCGGCTCATTCAATATTATTAGTGGTCCGCCGGGACTTGGTGCGCTCGATTATCACGGTGGTTCGACCAAAACGCATTCCGTTATTTCGGGCAGTCCGGTAATTGATGCCGCCGACCCGAACAACGCCAATAATCCGCCGGATGACCAGCGCGGCGTAACTCGTGCGTTCAATGGCAGAAGCGATATTGGCGCGGTCGAATATTCGCCCAACGTGGTGATAAATGCCGACAACTTTGGCGCGGGCAGTTTGCGTCAGGTGATTGCGGAAGCGGCGGCGGGCGATACGATTAGTTTCGACCCGAATATTTTCAACCAGCCGCGAACTATCGTTGACCGTCTCGATATTTTCAAAAATCTGACAATCATCGGTCCCGGTTCGGGTTTGCTGACGCTGAGTGCCGGCGGCGGTGGGCGAGTTTTGAATATTGACGGCGGCGTTACGGTTACGATTAGCGGTATCAGCTTCGCAAACGGCAATATCGGCGCGAACGTCAGCGCGGGCGGCATTTTAATCAACGGTAATTCGCGGCTCGACGCGACCGACATCATCGTTGAAAACTGCGCGGCGGGCGTTCACGGCGGCGGAATTTACAACACGGGAATACTTAATTTGACTGATTCAATCGTGCGCGGCAACACGAGCGGACAAGGCGGCGGCGGAATTTACAACGACGGCACGGCGGCAACGATTTTACGCTCGACCGTCTCCGGCAACACGAGCGGAGCGGGCGGCGGCGGAATTTTTTCAAACGGTGCGCTCAATCTAACCGATTCGATTGTCGAAAACAACAACGCGGGCGGCGGCGGCGGAATTGCTTTCGTTCCGGCTAATCTGACGGCAAACATTACGCGCTCGATTGTCCGCCTAAATACGGCAAATAACAACAGCGGCGGCATTTTTAACGCCGGAACACTAAACTTTATTGATTCTACATTGAATGGCAACACGTCTCTCTTCGCAGGCGGTTTGACCAACGGAGGCTTTGCCAACATTGTCAATTCGACCGTCAGCGGCAACCGCTCGACAACTACCAGAGGCGGCGGTATTTTTAACGGCACCGGCAACACGCTTCACCTTCTCAACTCGACAATCACGAATAATCAGTCGGACAGTTTTGCCGGTGCCGGAGTCTATAACGAAAATGTAAATAATCCGACAATCACGGTTCGCGCCCAAAACACCATTATTGCCGGAAACATCAGCGGCGCGGGAAATCCCGTTGATTACGTCGGCGACATCACCAATCTCGGCAATAATTTGATAAATAACGCCAATCCCGGACTTGCTCCTTTGGGAAATTACGGCGGCGCAACGCCGACACACGCGCTTCTCGCCAATTCTCCGGCTTTGAACGCGGGCGATAACTGCGCTCTGACAATAAATACTTGCGGCATCGCGCATTCGGCTTTGGTGAATGACCAACGCGGAACAAATGCACCGCGCAAAATCGGCGCAAATATTGACCTCGGCGCGTTTGAGAGAAATATCACTTTCAATCAGACGAACTTGCCGAACGGAAATGTGAATTTATATTTTGATCAAACTTTGTCCGCCGCAAGACAAACGAATTTCGTTGAATTTACTGAAAATCTCGCGCCGTTCACGTTTTCGATTATTCCGATTGCCGGACAACAACTTCCGCCCGGATTGACTCTTGCGCCCGACGGCACGATTTCGGGAACGCCGACACAAACCGGAACATTTACCTTTACCGTCAAAACGACCGACGCGGACGCAATGGCGAGCGCACAGCAATTTACAATGCAGATTCTTGCGCCGACTGCCGCCAATGTTTCAATTTCGGGCAGAGTTTTAACGCCGGACGGCAGAGGTTTGAGAAATGCGTTTGTAATTTTGACAGACGCTTCGGGCAATTCGCGCACTGTGCGAACGACGGCTTTCGGATATTATGTTTTTGAAGATATTTCAGCCGGACATACTTATACTTTCAGCATCCGCTCGAAACATTTCCAATTCGCGCCGCGAGTGGTTAATGTAACGGAAGATTTGAGCGAGTTTGATTTTACGGCTTTGGAACAGTAAGAAACACTGTAAATCCAATGCCAATCTGCTCTAAGTTTGGGGCTAAATCGTTCAAATTTAGGCTTCAAAGCTCCAAATTTGGGGTTCGAGACCTCAAATTTGACGTTCGAGACCTCAAATTTGACGTTCGAGACCTCAAATTTGACGTTCGGAGCGTCAAATTTGGGGTATCAAGGGGTCAAATTTGGGGTTTAGAACGTCAAATTTGGGGCTTGGAACGTCAAATTTGGGGTATTAAGGGGTCAAATTTGGAGCTTGGAACGTCAAATTTGAGGTCGCAAGGCTCAAATTTAGACCTTTTGACCTCAAATTTGGAGGTTTGTGCGTCAAATTTGACGTTTGAGCAGTTAAAGTAAAATGTAGAACAGGCTAACATTGCCTTAGAATCTGTGTTCAAACTCAAATAAGAGTAAGAATTTAACCACGAAAATACACGCGCATAACACGAAAATTGCCTAGTTTTTTTCTTGTTTCGTGGCGTTTCGTGTAATTTCGTGGCTAAAAAAGACCTCTTGCAAAAGAAAATTAGATAATTCAATGTAGAAATATAATTTTATGTT
>CAZJQP010000122.1:0-10082 GCA_964548225.1 uncultured Blastocatellaceae bacterium
TTTGCTCCTTTCTAATCACCAACAAACCGTCGCGCACGGCAAACAAAATATTGCTGACTCGTTCGTCCGCTTGGATTTTTTTGCTAAATTCACGCAGGGCAACCGTGCTTTCATCGTCGTTCGCTTCGATGTCCAAAACCTTTCCGCTCCACAAAACATTGTCCGCCAAAATTATTCCGCCAACGCGCATTTTCGGAAAAATCAAATCAAAATAGTTCGCATAATTCGGCTTGTCAGCATCAATAAAAACCAAATCAAAAACTTCGTCCAAAGTCGGAATAATTTCCAGTGCATTACCTAAACGTCCGTCAATTTTCTCGTTCAGCGAAGATTTCGCCCAAAAACTTTTCGCAATTTCGTGTGTTTCCGGTTGAATGTCAAGCGTAAAAATCTTGCCGTCGTCCGTCAAACCTTCTGCCAAACAAAGCGCGGAATAACCCATATAAGTTCCGATTTCCAAAATGCGTTTCGGTGCAAGCATTTTGCTGAACATCGCCAGCAAACGTCCTTGGTAAAAACCTGAAAGCATTGATTTATCAGGGCGTTCGCTAAATGTTTTCTGTAAAAGTTCGGTCAAAATCCCACTTTCCGCCGAAGTATGAAGTTCTGCGTAATCTTGAATTTCTTTACTAATCATAATCTTGTTGCAATTTTTTCCCCTGCCTCGTTTGAACTCATCACGGGAATAATTTCAAAATCTGCCAAGTCGCTCCATTTAGCCATCCATTCATCAAAAAGGCGCACGTCATCAGTTTCCATCAGTTGAAAACAACGCTTGAATTCTACGTCAATCCAACTCGAAACATAGTTCAAACCGTCAGGCATCATTCGTCCTTTTTCACGAAATCAGCGATAAATTTCCACTTCGTCTCTAAAATTTTCGACGACCATATAAAGCATCACAAATTGTCTTTACGAAACACCGTCAACCCTTGATTCCATTCGCAAACTTATCAGAGTGTTTTGGTCATCTGTAATTTCCAAAATGTCCTCGCTTCCGTCGGTGTCATATTGCACAGAGATTCCGCGCACATTCGTTATTATGTCGCGTGTTTTTTCGGCGTTTTTGTTACTACGGTCAATACGAATAACCTCAACCGAGTTATCATTGCCCTCAGTTTTCAGCGAAATTCCTTCAAGATGCCTTTCTTTTGCTTCTTCTTCGACAACGCCATTGATTCTGAAAACATCAAAACGCGCCCGCCGATTATAGTTGCGTGTCGAAAATTCATTTAAAAATTCTTTCCAATTAATCGGTTCTATTTGTATTATTTCACTCATATATTTTTTCTCCGTTCATTAAACTTTCACCACAATTTTGCCGAAATGAGAACCGCTTTCCATATATCTAAGCGCGTCTTTTACTTGATTAAATTCAAAAACTTTATCAATCACGGGCTTGATACGATTGGCGGAAATCAAACGGTTCATATCTTCAAACATCTGCCGCGAACCGACAAAAATCCCGTGCATTTTTATTGATTTCTGCAAAATCGAAACCGGATTTACACCTTCGCCGTTGCCGGACAAAACACCGATAACCGCGATATGTCCGCCCATTTTAACTGCCGCGACCGATTTTCGCATCGTGCCTGCGCCGCCGACTTCAATAATCGAATCAACGCCGCGTTTTTCGGTTAATTCCAACACGGCTTTGTCCCAATCCTCGCGTTCACGATAGTTTATCAATTCATCTGCGCCAAGTTCTTTGGCTTTTTGCAGTTTTTCATCGCTCGAAGATGTAATAATCGTTTTTGCGCCGAAATGCGAGGCAAATTGAAGCGCGAAAATCGAAACTCCGCCCGTGCCTTGAAGCAAAACCGTGTCATCAGCGCGAAGTTTTCCCGATTCAAAAAGTGCGTGATAAGCCGTTACGCCCGCACACGGTAAAGTTGCCGCTTCTTCATAATTCAAATTGTCTGGAATGCAAACCAAACCGTTTTCGTCAAACGCGCCGAACTCGCGCAAAACGCCGTCAATATCGCCGCCGAGCGCAGTTCGCGCTTTGGAAAAATCAACTTCGCCGTCCAACCAACCTTGCATAAAAATCGGCATCACACGATCACCGATTCTAAATTTCGTAACCTCCGAACCAACCGCGACAACTTCGCCCGCGCCGTCCGAAAAAGGCACAAGCGGCATTTTCAGTTTCGGATTATACCAGCCTTTAACCATCATCAAATCACGATAATTCAACGAAAAGGCGTGAAATTTCACCAAAACTTCCCGCTCCTTCGGCTCAGGCGTTTCGCGTTCGACCAACGCCAGATTTTCTATTCCGAATGCTTGTATTTCGTAAGTTTTCATTTTAAATTTTGTCCGCGAAAAATGCTCAAATTACCAAAAAAACAGAAATTCCGTTCGTTCAGCATATTTCGCGGGATTTTAGTTTCCGATAATAAAAGATGTCATCGAAATTGATCCCAATTCGACGGCATCGTTAAAAGTTTCGATTTTTTCGCCCTTATTTTTCAACGCCAAAACATAAAGTAAAGGCAAATAATGTTCGGGCGTGGGAATTCCGGTTTGAACTTCGTTATTCAGAGTTTGATAATTTATCAAACTCTCGTATTCGTCCGCGAAAACCAAATTCTTTAAGGTTTCGTTTGCCCGAATTGCCCAATCGTTGCCTGTTTTTTGCCGAAAATTTATCAAGCGTAAATTATGAACGATGTTGCCGCTTCCGATTATCAAAACATTTTGGTTTCGCAAAAATCGTAATTCTTCGGCTAATTGAAAATGCTGTTCGGCAGTTTTTTTTCTGTCCAGACTTATTTGAATTACCGGCACGTCCGCCTTCGGATAAATATGCCGCAAAACCGCCCAAGTCCCGTGGTCTAAACCCCATTCATAATTAAGATTTACGGAAGTTTTTTCCGCAATTTCCTTCGCCAATTCAGGATTGCCCGAAGCATTATATTCAACTTCAAAAAGTGCTTGCGGAAAACCGTAAAAATCATAAATCGTGCGTGGATTTTTCATTGCCGTAACTTTTGTCCCGACGGTTTCCCAATGCGCCGAAATCACGACAACCGTTTTCGGTTTCGGCAATTTCTCACCGAGATTCCGCCAATTTTCCGCGTATTCGCTCTCTTCTATCGCATACATCGGATTGCCGTGTCCGACAAAAACTACGGGCATCATAAAAATCTTAATCTTTCTTTTTCAAAAGATTATCCAAACTCCATTCGCCGCCACCCGCGACAAACAGATAGAGAAAAACGAAACAATAAAGCGCGGCAAGTTCGCCTTTGTTGACCATCGGCAAAAACGCGCCTGTGCCATGAAACATCCAATAAGCTACTGCCATTGTTCCGCTCAAAATAAATGCTGTCCAACGGGTAAAAAGTCCGAGCAAAATCAATATTCCGCCGCCAAACTCCAAAATCGCCCCGACCAACATAAAAGCCGACAATTCGCCGCCCGCTTTTTCCGAAGCCGGAAAATTAAATAATTTCTGCGAGCCGTGCCACAAAAACAAAAATCCCGTCATAAACCGTAAAACGCTCAGCATTTTCGGCTGCCAATTTGTCCAAAAGTCATTCATCAATTTTTTTTCTCCATTTTTATTTCACCTGTGTTTATCCTATTTATCTGTGGATAAATATTCTTCAAACTTAATGCGTCGCCGCGATTTCTTTAATTTCAATCCATTCGCTCAACAAAAATTCAAACTCATCTTGAATCGTCTGATTTTTATCCGCATTATACCAGCGTTGCAGATTTTCCATCATTTGCGGTTTTTCCAGATTTTGCGCCCTCATTTCATAAAAATAATCCATCGCAATCTGCGGTCGCGGTCCCCAAGTTCCGATTTCCTGCAAAGTTTCCGCGTCGAGTGCAATCAATTTCGGAATCGAACGCGCATTGTTCGTCAAATATGCGTCCATTAATTCCAAATTTTCATCACGCAAAATGTATCGCGTTTCAATAAACGGGCTTTCCGCCGCAATTTTTTCGATAATCGGAATGTTTTGCGCGGCATCACCGCACCAACCTTCCGTAATTATCAGCCAAATCATCTTTCGTTTATTATTTTGCAATTTTTCGCGCAAACTTTCATTTAGCAAAACCGTTTTTTCGAGTCTGTGCATTCGCTGACGATTCAATTTGCCATAATTAAACATCGCTTCCGACTGATTTTCGCCCGTTGTTTTTCCGTCAAGCAATAAATCATCAATCAGCTTAATGTATTCCGCATAACTCATTGACTTTTCGATATATTCTTTCATTGTTTTTTTCAAGGCAGAAACCCGCGCGTAAGCAAGGGTGGAAACAATTTGCGATTTCGGATTTCGGATTCAATTGCTCTAATATGTTAAATCCGAAAATTTTACACCCTTGCCTACGCGCGGGTTTCTGCCTTTTCCTTTAATTTCTCAATTTCTTTTTCGAGCTTTTCGATATAATCGTTCATCGGCTGAACCATCGTTTTTATTTCATCAATCGTATAACGCGGCGTGATGTGTTGCGGACAATTCCAATCAAACGCCTCGATGTGCAAAATTATTGCTCTTTCAACCTTTGCTTTGTAATCTTTATCTTCAAGTTTTTCAATCAATTCCGGCACGTCCGCCGCGTCTTTGACTTCCGTTTCAGCCAAAATTTTCAAACGTCTCTGATTTGCATAATCCATCAAAAACAGCGCGACTTTTTTATTCGTCCGCAAATTTCCGACGCTGATGTATTGCAAATTTCCGCGAAAATCGGCAAAGCCCAAAGTTTTTTCATCCAAAACTTTCAAAAATCCGCGCTTGCCGCCGCGAAATTGGATATACGGCTGATCTTGTTCGCCGACCGTCGCCATATAAAAACCGTCGCGCGTTTCAATAAAATCAATTTCCGCATCGCTCAAAATCTCGTTTCGCACTTTGCCTTGCGCGATTTTTTCATACTGACGGCGCGAACCGTAACGCTCTTGCGCCGATTTCACGCCGTCGGTAAATGTTATGTCGTAAAATTTGTTTGACATTTTTACTGCACCAATCTCTGCAAAATATTGGCGAGCGGCAAAATCCGCAAATAAAACTCAATTAACTCCGAAATGATTTTTGCTTTCATAAAACCTAAACTTAAATTTGCGTCAAACCACCGTCAACCACTATTTCGCCGCCCAAAATATACGAAGATTCGTCCGAAGCCAGAAAGGTAATCGCTTTGGCAACTTCTTCCGCTTGCCCGAAACGTCCCATCGGCACGGCGTTTGCGACACCTTCGCCAAATTCGCCGGCTTGTTCCGCAGACAAATCCATCTTGCCGAAAATCGGCGTTTCAATCGGACCCGGACTGACGGCATTAACACGAATTTTGCGCCCGCCGAGTTCTGCTGACATCGTTCGCACAAACGAACGAACCGCCGCTTTGGTTGCCGCATAAACCGTCATTCCGGGAAAACCTTTGACGTTCACGCCCGAAGTCGTCAAAACAATCGAAGCTCCGTCATTTAAGACCGGAAGACTTTTCTGCACCGTAAAAAGCACACCTTTGACATTGATGCCCATTACTTTTTCGTAGTGATCTTCGTCAATTTGTTCGAGCGGACGCACATTGGCAACGCCCGCATTTGCCACGACAATATCAACTTTTCCGAATTTTTCATTAACCGTCGAAAAAAGATTTTCGAGGTCTGCCGAATTTGTAACATCGCCTTTAACCGCAATTGCATTTTCCGCGCCCAAAACCGTCAACGCATTATCAAGTGTTTCCTGCGAACGCCCGAAAATTGCTACTTTCGCGCCTTCATTCACAAAATCCTGTGCCGCCGCCAAACCGATACCGCTGTTTCCGCCCGTAATTACCGCTACTTTATTTGCTAATCTCATTTTTTTTAGTTTCCTTATCTTTTTCAGATTCTTTCAATCAATTCATCTTGCGAAAAACGAACTTTCGGCAAATTCGCCAGCCAATCTTTTTCCGCATCACGATAACCAACCGCCGCCACAACAACTGCCGAATAATCCGTTAAACCCAATATTTCGTTAAATTGCGCCACGTCAAAACCTTCCATCGGCGTTGCGTCAATGTCCAAAAGTGCCGCCGTTTGAAGCAAAAATCCGAGCGCGATATACGCTTGGCGCGAATTCCAGACTTCGACATAACCGCCGTCAACCGCTTTTTTCGCCGAACCTTTCATCACATTTTCGTAATTCGTCAAAGTTTCACGCGCAACACCGCGAACTTCCGTAATTCGGTCAACATAATGCTCGATGTCGGCATCGGTCAAAGTTTTTTTATGTGCGAAAATGACAATATGCGATGCGTCCGTAATTTGTGATTGTCCCCAAGCCGCAGGTTTCAGTTTCTCCTTCATTTCCTGGTCGGTAACAACGATAAATTTATAAGGCTGAAGTCCGAAACTCGACGGCGCAAGCATCAAAGATTGTTCCAAAACTTCCCAATCTTCCGCCGAGATTTTCTTCGTTGCGTCATATTGTTTAGTGGCATAACGCCAATTTAATTTTTCCAAAATTGTTTCGTTTATTTGTTTTGTATTTTCCATTTCAACTTTCATAATTTAACCTTTTTGTAACTTAGTTTGATACAGTTTAGAACAAAATTTTTTTACGCGGCTTCGATTTTTTCAATTACATCGCGCAGAGTAAACTGATTCAATTTTTCATCAATTGATTTGTCAATTTCTTTTTGCAAACCGCACAAAAACGCCGCCATATTTTTCCCGACCGGACAATCTTGATTCGGTTCTTTTGAATGCAAAGCAAAGACTTCACCACACGGCAAAGCCTTGTAAATCTCGGATAAGCGTATATCTTTCGGCTGTTTAGCCAATGATGTTCCGCCTGCCGCGCCAACTTGCGAGATAACCAAATTCGCTTCTTGCAAATTGCTTAACAAACGGCGAATGACCACCGGATTCGTATTTACGCTTCCCGCGATATAGTCTGATTTCACACGCTCGCCGTCGCTTCGGGCAAGAATTGTTAAAACGTGAATCGCTATTGCAAATTGACTGTTCGCCGCCATAACTGTAATTAGATTAGTTACAATTCAAATATTTGTCAAGCGTAGAATCAAAGAATTCTTTGCGGTTCGTTATTATCTTCGTCAATTTCCGCTTCATCAGGGTTCGGCGGTTCTTCGGCGGGCGCAGGTTTCGGTTCATCATCGGGTAAAGGAGTTTTTTCTTCGTCGGTTTCTGAATGATTACCGAAATCTTCGTCGCGGACGTTTGAATTAGCATCGGGATTCGGAATGTTTTGAATATCTTGCATAAACTTTTCTCCTTTTTATTTGTTTATTTGCTGAATATTTTGCCTTTCAACCGTTTCGGATTCAGAGGTTTGAGAACTATTTCTTCAGATATTTTGAATTCGACGGTTTTCTCCGCCGCACGGTTTTTCGGATGAAAAACGGAATCTTTACCAAAAACTATGTCTTGCAGATTTTCTTGAAAAATATTAAATTTTACGGTCTTGTAAATCATAATTGTTTCCTCGACTTTAATTTCCCGTAAATTCATAAAGGCAAGAGATATGCCGAAACAAAAATGCAGTGTTTATAGTGGTTTGAAGAAATTTTGTGAGCTTTTGGCGTAATGCTTTACAACAATTTGAATGCACGATAATCGGACAGTTTTTGCAAAAAACGGCGGCATCTGCGGGAGGAAAATTCCATTTCCCGCAGATGCCGCCGTTTTTCGCTGATTCTTATTTTGTAACGTGCTTCATTGCATCTTCGAGGTTTGTAAATTGAAACTCAAAGCCGGAATCTTGCAATCGTTTCGGAATTACGCGGCAACCTTCGAGCAAAAGACGTTCGCCCATTTCGCCGAATAAAAGTTTGATTCCGAATGCCGGAATCGGCAGAATTGTCGGGCGATTTAAGACTTTGCCGAGTGTTTTCGTAAATTCTTCGTTGGTTACAGGATTTGGCGCAGTCGCATTTATCGCGCCGTGCAAATCGTCGGTTTCGAGCGCGAAATGAATAATTTTTATCAAATCGTCAAGCGCAATCCAAGACATAAATTGTTCGCCCGAACCGACCACGCCGCCGACACCAAACTTAAACGGCGTGAGCATTTTTTCGAGTGCGCCGCCGTCTTTCGCCAAAACAACACCGATGCGCGGATTAACGACTCGTGCGCCGAATTCGTTTGCTTTTTGCGATTCCTGTTCCCATTCATCGCAAACGTCGGGGAAAAATCCAACGCCTTTTGCCGAATCTTCGGTCAAAATTTCATCGCCACGATTGCCGTAAAAACCGATTGCCGACGCGGAAACCAAAATCTTCGGCGGATTTTCACATTTTTTCAGCGCATCAACCAAAACCCTTGTGCCGACGGTGCGGCTTTCACGGATTTTGCGTTTCTTTTCCTCCGACCAATTTTCCGAAGCCACATTATCGCCCGCCAAATGCACGACCGCATCAAAATTTTCGAGCTTCGCTTGTTCTTCATCCGAAAAACCTTCGCCAGCGTCCCATTGAATTTCGTCCGCCGATTTCGGAGTTTTCCGCACGAGTTTATAAATCTCGTGTCCTTTCGCCTTAAGAGTCGGAATCAAAGCCGTCCCGACCAAACCGCTCGCGCCTGTAATTAGAATTTTCATAACTTTGATTGTCGGTTTTTTATTTGATGATTTCAAATTTTGAAATTTGTATATTATTTGACCCGTGAGTAACACCTATTGCAAAAATAATTCTCGCATCTGTAGGATGCCCGTATTGTTTATCAAAACTAGATTCTATAATTCTACCTTCTTCTAATTCGTGCCGTAAATAGTTAAATAGTTTGTCAATCGTATCAAAATTCTCATAGCTATCTATCTTTAGATAATTCACAAAACCGGACTTAGTAACTAATTCCATTGAATCAAGTTCACCATTTCTAACTTTTATTAACATAGGCGACCAATAATCTGTTGCACCACCGCAGCACCTCTGGATTACAAAGTCATAATTCAAAATCTGACTTTCTTTCCACAAACGACGATTAAGCTCTAACTCAGCGATAGTTTCTTCATACTCACTTTTCCATTTTTCGGCAAATTTTTCTTCTGCATAGCTTGACGGATTATCTATTTTCGCTCGACTCTCAGATAAATTTACAGTCTTATTTTCAGTTGCGTTTTGAGAATCAGCTTTTTGAGTTGAAGAACAAGCGGAAAACACAAAAAGCAGACAGATTAAAAATATTTTCACGGAAATCAGTTTCATTTTTCACCTCATAAATTTTACACGTCTGAGATTAAAATTTTCATCAAAATTTCTTAACCAAACCGCTCGCGCCTGTGATTAGAATTTTCATACTTAATTAAATAGCTCTAAACTTTGAGATTTCGATGAAATTAGTTCCGTGCATCCAATTGGAAAATTTTATATACGTCATTTTTGGATAACCTAACTTCTTATCGCACTTAACTTCTATAATTTTCCCGCCATCTAACTCTTGTCGTAAATAATCAAATAATTTGTCTATCGTATCGAAATCATTATAGCTCTCAATATTAAAAGCACTGTCTTTTTCAACAGCTTCCATTGAACTTTTTTCACCATTGCGAATTTTTATCAAAGTAAAAGGAGCTCTAAAGTCGTTGCTGTGACCACCTCCACCTTTAAATATCACAAAATCGTAATTCATAATTTTACTTTCCTGCCATAACTTACGATTGCGTTCTAATTCTGCCAAAGTTGCATCATATTTTTCTTGCCATTCATTAGCAAACTTTGCGTCTGCAATTGCATTTAGGTAACTTCCATCACCTGAAATCCTAGGAGAATTCGTCGGTTTATTTTCAAGCGTTAAACTTATGGAATTAGCTTTTTGAACTGAAGAACACGCCAAACACGCAAAAAGCAGACAGATTAAAAATATATTCGCAGAAATCAATTTCATTTTTCTTACCTCGCAAGCATTACACGCACGAAATTAAAATCTTCCTCAAATTTTTAGGCGGCTTCAGCCGTCTTTCCGCGTTTCGCGGCAATTAGCCACGCGACTTTAGCGCGTGGTCAGCAATTCGCAATCTGACGAAAGGGCGTTTTAACGTCCTTTTGCTTTTGGCTTAAGCCGATTGAAAGCACGTTAAAACGCGCTCAATTCAATTTATCAATCTAAACCACGCCGT
>CAZJQP010000123.1:0-9745 GCA_964548225.1 uncultured Blastocatellaceae bacterium
ATAGCAGGAGTTTTGCCATAATTTGCCAACTAATGATAATGTAAATTATGAATGAAAAATTTAAAGTAAAAAAGTAAAAATAATAATTTAGCTTCGATATTCAAAAGAAAATAAAATATATGCAGAACTATATCGTCGTGATTGCCAGTGAACACAAAGGAAACGAGTTTTTGGAAGAATGTCAGAGCGCAGGTTGGCACGTTACACTCGTAACGCGCAAGGATTTATTGGATTATCCGTGGTCTTGGACTGCGCTCAATGATGTCAAAACGGTTGAAAAAGGCGCATCTGCCGAAGATTATATTCGGACGATTACCAACATCGCCGGAAATCAGCCGATTGATAGAATCGTCGGTTTAGACGAATTTGATGTTCTAACCGCCGCGAAAGCGCGTGAGCATCTGCAAATGGAAGGAATTTCGGGAAGCTACGGACTTCGTTTCCGCGATAAATTGCGGATGCGAAACCTCGCTTCGAAAATCGGCGTTCCTTGCCCGAAATTTATCGGCGCGTTTAATTCGGAAGCGATAAACGAATTTCTGCAAAATTCTTCCGCACCGTGGATTGTCAAACCGCGCACGGAAGTTTCGGCATTCGGCATTCGCAAATGTGAAACTGCCGAACAGGTCTGGAAAGTTTTGAGCGGTTTGGACGAGCGTAATACTTGGCGCGATCATCCGTCGCAATTTTTGATTGAAGAATTTATCAAGGGCAAAGTTTTTCACGTTGATTCGGTTGTCGCAAACGGCAAAATTGTCGCGCAAGGCGTAAGTGAATACGGAACACCGCCGTTCACCGTAACGCACCAAGGCGGCGTTTTCACGACTTTTACGGTTGACTATAAATCGAAAGAACGCAAAGAGTTGGAGAAGCTGAACAAAAAACTTCTCGAAGGTTTTGAATACCAACGCGGAGTTGCCCACGCCGAATTTTTGCAGTCGGAGGAAACGGGCGAATTTTACTTGCTCGAAGTTGCGTGTCGCGTCGGTGGCGCATATATTGCCAACGTCCACGAACACGCAAGCGGTTTCAGTCTCTGGCGTGAATGGGCAAAACTCGAAACCGAAACGGAAGAAAATCCATACAAACCGCCCAAAGTTCGCAAAGATTACGCCGGAATCGCTTTGTGTTTAGCCAAAGACGAAACACCCGACACATCGCATTACACGGACGAAGAAATCGTCTATCGAGTCTCGAAGCCAAAACACATCGGGCTGATTTTCTATTCAAAGAAAAAAGAACGTCTGGAAGAACTTCTTCAAACTTACAGCGACAGAATCGCCAACGATTTTCTCGCGGTTGCACCGGCAAAAGAGCGTTATGACGATTAATCCAACTAAAAAGTAAAAAGCAAAAAGGCAAAAGTTTTGAAATTTAGCTTTTGCCTTTTTGCTTTCAATTTATTTATTCTAATTTTTCTTTTATGAATTCCGAAAACACTTCTCAAAACAATTCGCCCACCGTTTTAGACCACGATTTGAATCAATATTTCCCTGAACTGTTAAAATTCAATTCAATTGAAGAAACCGAAGCATCGGAAGTTTATCGCAAAATTAAACCGACAGTCGAACGGATTTTGAATGCGGTCGTGCAGGAAGATTATTCCGAAAACAAAACTCCAAAAACTAAAGACCTAAGCCCCAAAATCGTTTCTGCAATTGCGTGGAACATCGAGCGCGGAAACATCTACGAAGGAATTGTTGATGCGCTGAAAAATCACGACAATTTAAAGGACAAGGATTTATTGCTTTTGACCGAACTCGATTATGGAATGGCGCGGAGCAAAAATCGTTTCGTGGCACAAGATTTGGCGCGTGAATTGAAATTAAATTACGCTTTTGCGCCGGTTTATATCGCTCTGCAAAAAGGCAGCGGTGTCGAATCGGATGCGATGGGCGAAAACACGAAATCTTTACACGGACTTTCGATTTTCTCGAAATATCCGATAAAAAACGCGCACACGGTTGATTTGCCGAACGGCAAAGACAAAATGAACGGCAAGGAAAAACGGCTCGGTTATCTTCGCGCCCTCGTTGCCGAAATCGAACATCCGGCGGGCAAATTTCGCGCCGTAACGGTTCATTTGGACGTGCATTGTTCGCGCCGACATCGCGCTTTGCAGATGAAAATGATTCTCGAACATCTCGAAACTTTGCCGAAACTTCCGACAATTATCGGCGGCGATTTTAACACGACGACTTACAACGCACAGAACGCGACCGCCGCCATTTTGGGCTTTTGGCACCGCGTTTTAATGGGCGTTAATAACGTCAAAGAAAATCATTATCCGTTTCCCGAACGAAGATTTGAAAAAGCTCTCTTTGACGAAGCCGAACGCCGCGGTTTTGAGTTCAAAAAGTTTAACGAAATCGGTGTCGGCACGCTTCATTACGATATGGAAAATGTCGCCTATAACACAAATCTGGGCGATTGGGTGCCGAAATGGTGTTTTCCGTTCATCTTTTGGGCTTCGCGCAAAGCGGGCGGAAAATTTTCGCTCAGACTCGATTGGTTTTTTGGAAAAAACATCGAAATCAAAGGAAAGCCAAACACCATCGGCAATTTGAAAGATGCAAACAATACGCCGCTTTCCGACCACGATGCAATCGGTTTGGACTTTATGCTTCTAAAAAGTTAAAATCTACAATTCCGACAGACTTCGGACTTTAAGATTATGGAAGTAGCATTTTGCCAAACGCTCAGTTTTAACGCTGACACATTTGAATACGAAGCCGTTTCATCAGACAACGGCAACGCCACGATTATTAAATTTGCAGTTGATGAAAGACAAACCAGTCCGGGCGACGTGGTGGTTGTTTTACAAGGTGATGAAATTGTTTTTCACGGAATTATTGGAAAAATCGAGGACAATTTCGCCTTTGCGTCTGACCCGAAAGGCTCGCTTTTAGCCGCAACTGTTCAGTAAAACTTGACGATTTCGCGCAATTTACGGTAATTTAATTTTTGCGTGGCTGAAAATCCAATCAGTTTCGGGGATGTAGCTCAGCTGGGAGAGCGCGGCGTTCGCAATGCCGAGGTCAGGGGTTCGATCCCCCTCATCTCCACCATTTGTTTAAAGCACTTACAAAAGTAGGTGCTTTTTCATTTCCTACAACAGTTTGATAAAATCCCGAAAGTTGTTTTAGTGCGGTTAAAGATTCGATTTACGGTTTTGAGTGCCGTCTAAAGACGGGACTCAAAACTTTTCCCGTATATCCAAACTTTAACCGCTCTAAAACTCTAAAAAGCCGGATAATTGCGAGCAATTTATCAATTATTAAGTATCAATCATCCATATTCTTTAGTAGTTCAAAGCAAGAAACTATTGAAATATTTGATGTTTGATAATGAACATTTGATAAATCGAGTGCTTTTGCTTTCTATCCTTAATTTATATTTTCTATGTTTTTATGCGGTTAAAAAATTACCGCAGATAGTCTTCTAGTTTCGTCGCCGCATCGGTTTTTTCGTCGCGGTATTTGATGATGATTGGCGCGTAGATTGATAAACCGTTTTCCTTGCCGAAACCGCTCGTGATTTGGCGCGAACCTTGCACGACGACTGCGCCCGCCGGAATTTCGAGAGCCTTATCGGGCGTTGACTTTAAGATTTCGCCTTTTGCCAAGTCGAAAACGGGCGTTGAGCGTGTCAGAATCACGCCCGAAGCTAAGACAACTTTTTCGCGGATGATGACACCTTCATAAACGCCTGTGTTACCGCCGATTAAACAATCGTCTTCGATAATCACGGGATTCGCATTGACGGGTTCGAGAACGCCACCGATTTGCGCCGCTGCCGAGATGTGAACGCGCTTGCCGATTTGAGCGCAACTTCCAACCAATGCGTGCGAATCAATCATCGTGCCTTCGTCAACAAACGCGCCGACATTGACGTAACATGGCGGCATCAAAACGACATTCGGCGCGACAAATGAACCGTCCCGAATTGTCGAACCGCCCGGCACAATGCGGATTTTGTCTTCTAATGTTGTCGGTCTTAAAGGATAAGTTTCCTTATCAAAAAACTGGAAAGTTTCCGTGTCTTTCGACATTTCGACCATCGCGCTCATTTTGAAACCGAGCAAAATTCCCTGTTTCACCCAAGCATTTGTTTTCCAATTTCCGTCCGAATCTTTTTCCGCCGCACGGATTTCGCCTTTTCTCAAAGCCGTTTTGAATTCTTCAAAATCCTTTCGGTCATCTGCCGTAAATTCGGATTTGGTTAATAATTGTTCGATTTTTTCTTGTAACGTCATAAATTATATTTTCTCAAAATATTCTTCATCAATTTCGCCCGCGACGATTTCGGCGGCAAAGTAATTATCAACTTTCACGGGAAAACCTGCCAAACGGCGGAGCATAATGATTTGCCCGACGTGCGTCAAAGAATCGGCAATCGGACCTTGCATAATTTTTTCTATCGGCTGGGCGAGCGGCTTATCTGTGGCAAGATAATCGTCAAATTCTTTGATTTTGGAGAAAAACCTTGCAATTTCCTCGTGCCACGGCAAAGGTTTTGAATCTAAAAAGATAAAATTTCCCTGCATTAGCGCGAGCGAGCCTTCGACGCAATCGCCGATATGCACGAGAATTTCCGCCGGAGTTCTCGTAGTTTCGCCGATACGAAATGTTGCAAATTCTTCCGACGCATTTGAAATTGCTACGCCGCCGCGAAAAGCCAATGTTGCAAGCAAATGTCGGAAAAGTTCGTGTTTTTCTTTCATCATAAATATTCTACCGTTTTACGCAAGAAAAAAGGAAAGCCGAAAGACTTTCCTTTCAATCATTACAATCGCTCGAAAAACTAAATTCCGAGAACATCAATCAATTCCTGCACCGCTCCGGCTGATTTGTGGAGCGCGGCGCGTTCTTCGTTGGTCAGGGAAATTTCGATAATTTGCTCAACGCCATTTTTTCCTAACTTAACGGGAACACCAACGAACAAGTTATTGATGCCGTATTCGCCTTCGAGATAGACGGCGCAGGGTAAGATTCGTTTTTTGTCCTTCAAAATCGAAGTTGCCATCTCAACCGCACCGAGCGAAGGCGCGTAGAAAGCCGAGCCGGTTTTGAGCAATCCAACGATTTCCGCGCCGCCGTTTGCGGTGCGCGTGATAATTGCGTCGAGTTGGTCTTTCGGCAAAAGTTCGGTTACGGGAATTCCGGCGCAAGTTGAATAACGCGGCAAGGGAACCATCGTGTCGCCGTGACCACCGAGAACAAACGCGGTAACATCTTCGACCGAAACGTCCAACGCTTCCGCCAAAAAGCAACGCATCCGCGCCGAATCAAGAACGCCAGCCATTCCCATCACGCGATTTTTCGGAAATCCCGAACGCTTGTAAGCAACTTGCGTCATCGCGTCCAAAGGATTTGAAACGACGATAATATACGAATTCGGCGAATATTTCGCCACTTGTTCGGTAACGCCGCCGACAATATCGGAGTTTGTTTTCAGCAAATCATCGCGGCTCATTCCGGGTTTGCGCGGAAGTCCGGCAGTGATAATCACGATGTCCGAATCGGCGGTTTCTTCATACGAATTTGCGCCGACTAATTTAACATCAAAACCGTCAATCGGCGCGGCTTGCGCCAAATCGAGCGATTTGCCTTGCGGCGTGCCTTCGACAATATCAACCAAAACCACGTCCGCCAATTCCTTCGCGGCAATCCAATGCGCGGCTGTCGCGCCCACATTTCCCGCGCCGACAACCGTAACTTTATTACGTCTAATCATTTTATATTCCTCTTAAATTGAAAATAGGTGTATTTGATAAAAGATTTATTTTGGCACAGTTGACGGCAAACGGCAAAATTTAGCTGAATGGTTTCGGCTTTTTTTCTCAAAGTTCCGCAAGATGATGCAAGCGTTCGCAGATACAATGTCAGCGTTCGCAGATACAATGTCAGCGTTCGCAGATATAATGTCAGCGTTCGCAGACATGATGTCAGCGTTCGCAGACATGATGCAAGGCTTACATCGTGTCTGCGAACACTTGCACCGTGTCTGCGAACACTTGCACCGTGTCTGCGAACGATTGCACCGTGTCTGCGAACGCTGACATTGCTTCTGCGAATGCTTGCACGATGTCTGCGAACGCTTGCATTGCTTCTGCGAACGCTTGCACGATGTCTGCGAACGCTTGCATTGTGTCTGCGAACGCTTGCATTGCTTTGGCGAATCTGACCTTTATATTAAGGAATTACTACTTGATTTGGGGTTTTATCAATGATAAATTTGCGATACTTAACTTTCAAAATCAGTCCGAAAATTTATGTCAAAAACAATCGTCCGCGCTATTTCTTTGCTTTTTCTGGTTAGTTTTTTCTTTCAATCAACGCTCTTCGCACAAATCACGAGCGGCAAGCGTTACAGCCGTCTGGTCATCCGAAACGCGATGATTGTTGACGGAAGCGGCAGACCGGCGGCGGGACCGTATGATATTGTCGTCGAAAACGATTTGATTTCGCAGATTGTCGGGATTGATCCGGTCGCGGCGAAAGACGGCACGGCAAAACGTCCCGCGAAAGGCGAGGTCGAGATTGATGCAAGCGGAAAATATGTTCTGCCCGGACTGATAAATCTTCACGGACACACGCAGGACGAGCGCGGCGGAGTTCCGCAACCCGTCGAATATTGTATGAAAATGTGGCTCGCTTGCGGCATTACGACCGTGCGCGATGTCAGCGCGTCGGCAAAAACTTTGAAATGGCGCGAGCAGTCGGAAAAGAATGAAATATTTTCGCCGCGAATTTATGCTTACGGCGTTTTCACGGGCGCGAAAAACGCCGACGAAGCACGGCAGAAAGTTCAGAAACTCAAACAAGACGGCTACGACGGCATCAAACTTTTCGGCGTTGACCGCGCAATTATGGCGGCGATGATGGATGAAGCCAAAAAGCAAAATATGCGCGTCGCGCATCACGTCGGCGTTGAGGAAACGAACGCTTGGGACGACATCAAATTCGGCACGACGAGCATAGAGCATTGGTATGGCATTCCCGATGCGGCAATTATTTCGGGCAGACAAAATTTTCCGTCCGACTACAATTACAACGACGAAGTTGACCGTTTTCGTTACGCGGGACGTTTGTGGCGCGAGGCTGATTGGGAGCGTTTGATGAAGGTTTTGGATAGCATGGTCGAAGCAAATGTCGCGTGGAATCCGACGCTCGACATTTACGAAGCCTCACGCGATTTGCAGAGAGCGCAGACGAATCCCGCTTTTGCCGAATATCTGCACCCGACGCTCGAAGAATTTTTCCGCCCGAATCCCGCCAATCACGGCTCGTATTTTATCGGCTGGACTTCGACGGATGAAGCGTTTTGGAAGGAAAATTATCGAATCTGGATGCGGGCGTTGGTCGAATTTGAACGACGCGGCGGCACAATCGGTGTCGGCGAAGATGCCGGATTTATCTATCAAATGTATGGTTTCGGGCTGATTCGTGAACTCGAACTTCATCAAGAAGCAGGGTTTCATCCGCTCAAAGTCATCCAACACGCGACGACGAATAATGCCAAGATTATGGGTTTGGAAGACAAAATCGGACGTATCCGAGTCGGTTTCAAAGCCGATTTAATCATCGTCAACGGCAATCCTCTCGAAAATTTCAAAGTTCTCTACCCAACCGGCATCGAAGAAATCCGCGACGGCAAAGTCTTCAAAACCGGCGCAATCGAATGGACAATCAAAGACGGCATCCTGTTTCACGCGCCGACTTTGGCGAAAGAAGTTAGAGAAATGGTGGCAAAAGCCCGTGAAGGGAAGAAAGATAGATAAAAGGTGAAGTTTTATGACTACAACAGAAGTTTTAGCTATCATAGGAGCTATAACTGGAACAATTGGAACAGTTACTGGTATTAGTGCCATTCTATGGGATTTTTACAAATGGCGATACAACGAACGAGTTCGACTTAAAGTTTCTGCGACTCCAGGGTTTGTTATGACTGGCAATCCTCACGAAAGATATATTCACATTACCGTTTATAATATTGGCAAAATCCCTACGACGATTAAGCTATTGTCTTTGCACAATTTTGATAACAAAAAAGAATTGAAAAAGAGAAATGGAAAAAATGTATCCGTAATAATGAACCCAGCATATGGCAATCTCCCTGCACGATTGAATCCCGGTGATGATTGGGCAGGAGGATTCAAACAAAATTTTGATGGCGTTGAAAAATACCTTGAGTATTCTATTTTCGTAGTTCAAATCGAAGACACTATGTCAGAATTTCCTTTTCGAGCGATTATTGATAAATCACTAATGTCATAATAAACCAAAAAGTTCATTAAACCGCGTCCGAAGCCGATGTGAAATTAAACGCCTTTAATTTCAAAGCCGGAAGAAGCGAAGCGTTGCCGTCGCCGACTCGTTCGGGTGTGCCGATCATTTCGACATTGCCTTGCGCGAGCATTTGGATAATTGATTGATTGAAGCGGAAATTTCTGACGGGATACGCGATTTTGCCTTTTTCGATGAGCCAGATTCCGTCGCGGGTTAAGCCTGTGGAACTCGCCGTGCGCGGGTCGGTGGCGCGGATATACCAGAAACGGCTGATGAGTAAACCTCTTTCGGTCGAAGCGAGCATTTCTTCAACGCTCGCAGGTTTTCCGCTCGATTCCATAATCGTATTGACCGGACCGGGAGTCGGTTCTTTGCCCGATTTCTTCGCCCAGAAACGATTGTAAATCAAATTTTCCAACACGCCGTTTTTTATCAGATAAATTTTCTGCGCCGGAATGCCGCCTTGCGCCGACATTGAGGCAGGAAGTTCAGCGTTCCACGGGTCGCTGTAGATATTGATGCGTTCGTCAAAGATTTTTTCGCCGAGCTTGGTTTTGCCGTTCGGCGCGGAATACGGACTGCGACCTTCTTCGGCGGCGCGGGCGTTGAACTGAAACGCCAATCCGCCGAGCAAATCCGCAACCGCCTGCGGTTCTAAAATGACGGTATAAACGCCCGGCTCAACCGTTTTCGTGTTGCGCCCTTCGAGGGCTTTGCGGATTGATTCTTTTGAAATCCGTTCGGTGTCGAGCCGGTTGATGTCGAAATGACTTCGCGCAAAATAGCCCGAACTCGTGCCGTCCGGCGTGCGTGCCGTCATCGAAAGACTGCCGACGGTTCTTTGCTCGAAACCGAAATTTTTGTTTTTTGTCGCAAACGCTTCCGACACGGCACGCGCTTGATGAAATCCTCCGCTGATAACGCCCGCTTTTTCGCTCGTTTTCAAAATATCGCCGATTTGTTTGGCGCGATTCGTGAGCGAAATGTTCGCCGTCGCTTCGACAAAACCGTTTGAAGGTTTGTAAGTCTGCGCTCCAAGCGTCGGCAGATATTCGCGGTCAACAGGCGAAATTTCGGCGACCTGTTCGGCTTGTTCGACCATTGCTTTCAGACTTGCGTCGCTCAAATCCGTCGTCGAGGACGCGCCGCGTTTTCCCTTAATCCAAACCGTAACATTCGCGCCGCGCTCAATGGTGTTGCCGCTCGTCAAAAACGTATTACGCGCAAATCTTGAGAAAGATGTCTTCTCGCTCGAAACGGAAACTTGCGCGTCGTCGGCTTTCACAAACGAAAGAATTTTGTCGGTAATTTCTCTGGCTTCTTTTTCGGTTAATAACATAATGTTTTTTTGTAGTGAACTTAAAAGTAATGCTTTTATAAATTGCCACTAGCTTCAGCTAGTGGTTTGCTTGAGAAAAGCCAAGCGGCTTTAGCCAAACAGGAATAAAAAATCA
>CAZJQP010000124.1:0-9410 GCA_964548225.1 uncultured Blastocatellaceae bacterium
TTTTCAATTTCAGTAGTTTTTATGTTATTATTCATACACGAATAGGGTTAAAAGACGGTCTTACGACTGCCTTTTCGACTTTTGGAAGCGATTTCTAGTCTTGGTCGGCTGAATCGCTTCTTTCCTTTTTACCTCGAAATTTACGGCTTCATCCGCAATTTCGTCCTGTGTTTTGCGCTTACCTTCTTTAACCCATTCTTTAAGTTCCTTACGCGAGAAATACAGCTTTTTGCCGCGTTTTGAATGGGGAATTTTTCGAGTCGAAACTAGGGAATATATTGTTGGTTTGGCAAGTCGGGTTACTTCGATTGCCAATTCAATACCGCCTATTTCGTCTTCGCGCTCTGTTTCCTCCTGCTGTTCAAAATAACTTTTTAATTCGTCTCTGATTGCTCTGGTTATGTCTTCAAGGGTTAAATTTGTAACTGTTATTTCCATCAAAATCACCTCATTCTTATTGTTGGTGATATTTGCTATAACAATTTTTATGCCAAACTATAACCTTTAGTAAAATCAATAACTTACAAATCGCTTTTCTTAGCTTTACTTGCTAACTGTTCACGCTGGCGACACCTGAACTGCTCACGCCGTTAACAGTTATGTCAACTTTATCCGATTAACTGCCTCGCGTTTTTTCTCGTCAATGATCTTCGCGTAAACTTGCGTTGTTTGCAGATTTTTGTGTCCGAGCAATTTTGAAACGGTGTAAATATCCGTGCCAAGCGTTATCTGCAAAGTGGCAAAAGTGTGGCGGAAACAGTGGAACGTAATCTTTCGATTGATTCCTGCATTTTTCGTCCAACCGGAAAGAAATGCACACTGCCAGTATTCAAGATTTGGAAACACTTTTGCCCTATCGTCATCACGCTCATCCAATAAAGAAAACGCATCATCACTGATTGGCAAGGTCTCTGCACCTTTCGTTTTTTTCTGCTTGAAACGAATGTAATAGCCTTGCTCTTCGCTGTGCCGGATTTCTGACCAAATTAGTTTTTCAACGTCCGAAAAACGTAATCCGGTTAAAGCGGAAAATAATGCCGCCCTTCGCAAATCTTCATATTGAAAAGGCGTTTTCGCCAAATTTTGTAATTCTTCCAGCGTTAAAAACTCGCGTTGAGTGTCCAAAAGTTTGATTGATTTGATTCGATAAGCCGGATTTGTCGGGAGCATTTTATCCTCAAAAGCCTGTCTGACGGCAACTTTGAATTTATCGAAATAATTTGAAGCCGTATTCTGCGACAATCTGCCCGAATTGAGTAAAAAGTCTTTGAACTTCTCGCAAAACTGCGGTGTTAAATCGGAAAATCTGCATACGCCGTTGGTAAAACCCTCAAGATATTTATAGACCGAATTCCAATTATCAAAACTGCTCTGCGAAAGTTTTTTCTTTTCTTCAGTTATCTTCTCAAAGTATTTAAGAAAACTCTTTTGTTTATTTCTGATAGGCACAAAACCGTAACTTCCGGCTTGAAACTCAAGCTGTCTCTGCGCCCTAATATTTTCCCCAAGCATTTTTGTTTGCTTATTATGCTCTCTCTCAATCTCATTTTTCGGTTTGGCGAAAATATGCAGCCGCAGATGCTCACGCCGGGTTTGCTTGTTGGTTTCCGGGTGAACAATCGGCGGGTAAAAGTCCAAATACAAGCCGAGTTTGCCGTGTTTGAGTTTCTTCTCTCTGAGAAAAACTTTGATCATAATTTTCAGGAAAATATCCGGTCAATTTCACTGCGCTTGATAATAACGCGCCTGCCGAAACGAACCGCCTTTAAGCGATTCTCTTTGATTGCGCGGCTGACGGTTGAACGGCTGATGCCGAGCAGTCCGCAGACTTCTTCGATTTTCAAAAAGTCCTTTGCCTGAAGTTTCGCAATCGGAATCGAAACACTTTTCTCAGTTTCAAAATTGCTTTTTTTGACTTTCGAGTTTCTCGTTCGTGCTTTATAAGCCATCGAAGCGCAGCGATGCTGACAAAATTTCGTCACGGTTGTTCGAGCCGTGAACTCATTTCCGCAAAAATCGCATATCCGCTGAACCAAAATGTTTGAACTCATTGATGCTTTCGCCTACCGTCAATTTTGTATGTGTCTCTATGTGTCATAATTTGTCCAAACCTGATTTTAAAGCCCGGCTATGACCCAGAAAATACAACTAGCATACAGAAAGATACAGAGAAAAACAAACTAAAACGAAATATCAATAAGAATGAAAAACACAAAAAGCCCGAAAAATCAGGGCTTTGTTAGAAATTTTATTTTTGTGGTTATTGTTGTTTATAGCTTCTTACTTTCCGATACAGAAAGTTGAAAAAACCCGTGTGAGCATATCTTCGGTTGTGGTTTCGCCTGTTATTTGTCCGAGAAAGCGAATGGCGTTGTGCAAGCCGATGAGGATGATTTCTTCACTCATTCGTTGGTTGAGTAGATTTATTGAGTTTTCGATTTCAGCTTTTGAACGCAGAAGTAAATCATTGTGGCGTGCATCGGAAATAAGAAAGCCGCTTTGCTCGATTTCTTGCGGGTTAAACGGTTCAACGATTGCTTTTTGCAGTTTGTCTAAACCTTCGCCGGTTTTGGCGGAAATTGATTTGAAGTTTGGAACTTCAAATTTCAAATTATCGGAAATATCAATCTTATTTACGGCGATCAAACGGTTTAAGTCTTCAGTTTGTTCTAAAATTTCCTTATCTTCATCAGTCAAATCTTGTGAAGCATCGAGAAGAACTATTACTAAATCTGCCTCAGCCATTGCACGTTTTGAGCGTTCTACGCCAATGCTTTCAACTGTGTCTGAAGTTTCGCGCAATCCGGCTGTGTCAGCAAGCGAAATCGGAATGTTTTCGATGACGAGTTTTTCGTGAATTTGGTCGCGGGTTGTTCCAGCGATTTCGGTTACGATGGCGCGGTCTTGTCCGAGTAAAGCGTTGAAAAGGGAAGATTTGCCGACATTCGGACGACCGACGAGCGCAACTTTGATGCCTTCGCGCAAGAGTTTTCCCGCCTTGAATGTTGTAGCAAATTTGCCGATATTTTCGGCGAGAATTTTGAGTTTTTCCTTGATTTTTTCGTTCTGAAAATCAGGTAAATCGTCTTCGACAAATTCGAGCGATGATTCTAAAACAACGATGACATCAAGCAGTTCGTCTTTGAGCGGCTGAAGTTCGTTAGAAAGCTCGCCGCGAAGTTGTCGGACGCTTTGACGGGCTGAGGCGACGGTTTGCGCGTCAATCAAATCTCTAATCGCTTCGGCTTGGCTTAAGTTCATTCGCCCGTTTGCCAAAGCACGAAGCGAAAACTCGCCGGCTTCTGCCATTCGCGCATCGAGTTTCAGGCAAAAATCTATGATTTGGCGCAAAACAATCGGTGAACCATGACAGGAAATTTCGATGATGTCTTCGCCTGTGAATGAATGCGGAGATTTAAAAAAAGTAATAATTGTTTCGTCTAAAACGTCTTTTGTTTCGAGGTCGTAGATTTTTTTGAGATGTGCAAAACGTGGTTTCGGATTGAAATTCTTATCGTTTGTAAGTTTTTGAGCAATTTTCACCGAATCTTTGCCGCTTAGACGAATCACGCCGATTCCGCTTCGTCCTATCGGTGTAGCAAGTGCAACGATGGTGTTCATAATAAAAAATTCATATTTCCGCCTTTATTTGGCAAAACGCCAAAACTCAATCAACTTTGAAGACAACGGAAAGCCGTCCGAAGGCAAGACTCCGAATATTTATTTCAAGCGAATTTGCAAACGTCTATCTCGCCCATCGCCAATGGATTCGGTTAGAATATCGGTTTCTTCCTGAAGCATTAGATGAATAACGCGGCGTTCAGTCGAATTCAGTTTGCCGAAGGTGAACGGTCTGCCGTTTTTGCGGACGGTTTGCGCGGCGAAACGCGCCATTGCTTGGAGTTCGGCTTTGCGGGTTTGGCGGAAACCGTCGGCATCACAGATAAACCGTTGCGTGCGTTCGAGTTCGCGCCCGTAGATTTGAAACAAAAGCGTTTCAAAGGCATCGAGCATTTCGCCGTTTTCGCCCAATAGAAACGGCACATCTTCGCCACTTAGATTCAAAAGACAACCATCTTTTGTCCATTGCGAAGAAACGCTCAAATCAAAGCGCATATCTGCGACTAATTCGGATAAAAATTGTTCGGCTTGTTGGCATTTTTCGTTCATAATTTATTATAAAATGAAAAAATGGAAATATAAAAATATGAAAAAGTTTGGTTGATTTTGCTCAACATTCCTTCTTCACATTTTCACTTTTCCACTTTTTCACTTTCAAGAAGTTGAAAGTTTCGGCTTAACTTTCTTCACATTTTTTGGCATTGAATCTACAATTTCTTCCTTTGGAGGTTCATCAGTTTTGTTCATCCGATTAATAATCATTTGCTGTCCAAAACTGACAATATTTCCGAAAAACCAGTATAAAAGAAGACCTGCGGGTGCGCTCCACATTACCCAAAGCATCATTACCGGCATCAGATATGTCATCATTTTTTGCTGCATTTGCTGTTCGGGCGTTACGGCAGGTGCAGTCGGCGTGAACTTCATTGAAAGCACCATCGAAATGGCAAAAGCAAATTCGAGAATGTGATACGGATCGCCCGCCGATAAATCCGGCATCCAAAGAAATGAAGCCTGACGAATTGCCAATGAAACTGTAACCGCTGTGTAAAATGCGATCAAAAGCGGAAATTGCAGAAGCATCGGCAAACATCCGCCGAGCGGAACTGCGCCTTTCATCATTCGCAGTTGTTCCATCTGAACTTCGCGCATTCGCGGATCATCCATAGGCACACCTTTTTTCTGCAAATCTTTTAATCTATTTTGAATTTCCTGCATTTTCGGCTGATTTCCCGCCGCTTTTTTGAAAGATTTCGATTGCGACCAACGAAGCGGAAACAGCAAGGAATAGAACAAAAATGTGAAAATAATAATAGCTACGCCGTAATTATTTGTAAAATTGTTGATAAAATTGAGCGAGTAAAGAATTGGAATCGAAAGATACCTTGTCATTGGTCGAATCCAACTCCAATTACTGAAATTTATTGTGTCAATAACATCAATTGGTCTGCCGACCATTCCCGAAAGCGTTTCGTTATATTGATTAAGCGCAAAATAATCCTTTGTTCCGGCATAGATTCTGTTTATTGAACCGTCCGAGTTTATCGGAACGTGCGCGGTTACGAGATGGCGCGTTTCAGTTGTTTTTTGACTTCGCGTAATCCAGGCGAAAATGCCGTCATAGATAGGTTTTATCTGAACATCATATTTGGACGAGCGATATTCAAGTCCTTGTGTTTGCGACGACGGAATCGCCACCATCGCAAAATATGCGTCCGCCACGCCAGCCCATTCAACCGCCCCCGCATCGCTCAAAGTGCTGTCTTTCGCGCCGTCTTTGTATTCAAACGAATAATAACCTTGATGCCGTTGGATTTTTCCGCCGACATTGGCAACAGTTTCCGGTTCAATGTGATAAAAATTATGGTGATTGATGCCGTGGTCGCCAATACTTGCGCCAATAAGAAGTTTCGTGTTCGGAACAGTTTGTCCGCCTCGAGTTATTTTAACTCCCAAATCGGCAACATAAGAATCAGACCGAAAAACGAAGGTTTTTGTAACTTCAACGCCGTTTTCATTTAACGTAAAAACAATTTGTTTTTCCTGACCTTTTTCGAGCGTAACGCTTTCCGCAGCTTCAGAAATCTGGTAATTTCGATCATTCAGAAAAGTGTCCAGCGATTGGTCTTGCGTTGTCAGACGAAAGGGAAGTTCACGGCGGTTTCGAGCTTCGTCGGAAATTAATTCAAGAGGTTTTTTCTCGGTTTCGGTTGAACCGTCGGCAAAAACCGGTGTTTCGCCTTTCGGAGAAACATTTTTTCTTAAAATCCAGCTTGCCGCAAGTGCGCCTTTTGAATCAAGTTTTACCTCGTAAAGGTCTGATTTTATTATGATTTGGCGATTCGGAATATTGTCCGGCGTAGTTACTGCAACTTGTTGCGGTTGCGGCTGAACCGGCTGGCTCGGTGTAGGTTGTGTAGTGTTCGTATTCGCGGGTTGCTGCGCCGTGTTTGTATTCGCATTAGCGGTATCTTCAGGTTTCGGTTTTGGCGCGAAAAAATACGACCAACCGAAAAGAACCGCCAACGAAAGCGCGGCGGCTAGAAAAAAACGCGATTGATTTGATTGTTTAGAATTGTCCATTATTTCACCGGATCATATCCGCCTTTGGAAAAAGGTTGACAGCGTAAGATACGTTTTACACCAAGCCAAGTTCCCTTAATTGCGCCGTATTTTTCGACAGCTTCCTTCGTATAAGTCGAGCAAGTCGGTTCAAAACGGCACGAAGGCGGTAAAAAAGGCGAAAGAAACGTCTTGTAAAGCGATATAAAACCTAAAACTACAACCTTCATCTTACTTTACTCAAACGTATTTTCGCCTTTCTGCGATTCAAAATTTTTAATTTTTTCGACAATTTGCCGAAATTCCGTCAGCGGCTTTTCCAATTTTACTTGCAAAAGACTTCTACGAGCATTCAAAACCCAATCGAATTTCGTTTCGAGTTCGGCTAATTCTGCCTTTGTCAAACGAAAAGTTTCACGCAACAAACGTTTGCACCGATTTCTATCGTGCGCCTTCGTGCTGATTTTCTTTGAAGCCGTGATACCAAGCCTTTGAAAAGCAGTTTCCGACGGCAAAATAAAAACCGTCATAAAACGCCCGTCAAAACGCTTGCCGCCTTTATAAACGCGCTGAAATTCCGCAGGTTTCCGCAAACGCGCCGCTTTCGTCAAGCGAAAATCTAATAATGTTTGACCGTTAATACTTTGCGTCCTTTCGCTCTGCGGCGTTTGATAACGGCGCGACCGTTCTTGGTCGCCATTCTTGCACGAAATCCGTGTTTCTTCGCTCTGCGGCGATTGTTTGGTTGAAATGTTCTCTTTGGCATATCTTCTGTTCATCCTCCACTATTAAAGTGAAAACTTAAAGTTTAGAAAAAAACGCTGATTATGTCAAAAGATGCACAACTTTTCGCCCAACAATCTGATAATTTGCTTCAACTATCTTCTGTAACGCTTCGATATAAAGCGCGTGTTCGTGTTCCAAAATCTTCGCTGAAAGACTTTCCGCCGTATCGTCGTCCGAAACTTCAACCGCTTTCTGCAAAATAATCGCGCCGTGGTCTAAATCTTCATCAACAAAATGAACGGTGCAACCCGTCAATTTTACGCCGTATTCAAACGCCTGTTTCTGTGCGTCCAAACCTTTGAATGACGGCAATAAACTCGGATGAATATTGACGATTTTATTCGGAAAAGCCGCGACAAAATCGCTCGAAAGCAGACGCATATAACCTGCAAGACAAACCAATTCCACGCCGCGCCGTTTCAACTCCGCAATAATTTCCGCGTCGTGTTCTTCGCGTGTCCGACTTTTTCGCGTGATGACTTTCGTTTCAATTCCCCGCGCTTTTGCCTTTTCCAAGCCTTCCGCGCTCGTTTTATCGCTGATAACGATACAGACTTCGGAATTTGGAATCGCGCCGCTCTGAACCGCTTCCACAATCGCAACCATATTCGAGCCGCGCCCGGAAATTAAAATGCCGATTTTCATTAGATTATTTCAAGTTCTGCTAATTTTCCGTTATTTTCGTTTATGTGAATTATGAGCATTCTTTTATCTTCCGTGTGATAACAAACTATTGCGACCGATTTTCCAGTTTCAAAATCTTGAAATTTAACGGTATGGCAATTCGGCTCTCCGCAGCTACACATTTCTATAACTTGTAGCTCATCAATCTGTTCCAAAAGAAAATTTGGATCAACAGGTTTATCTAATTCTTTTCTACAATTATTTTCAACATCAACCCAATTTCCGCCGCCAAAATATTCACCCGTTTCAAGAGTTTCCAAGCCTCGCAAAAGCCAATCTTTTTCCTGTTTCGTTAAAGGTCTTTTCATTATGTAATTTTAACTTCTTTCTGACCTTCAACAACGCGCCCAATATCAAAACTCGTCGCCAAATTTCCTTTCAAAAACTCTTTATCTTCTTCGGCGCAGACGACAATCATTCCGATTCCCATATTGAAGGTGCGGAACATTTCAGAATCTTCTACATTGCCTAATTTTTGCATCAAGCCGAAAATTGCGGGTTCGTTCCACGTTCCGCGTTTTATTTCGACGGCGACGTTTTCGGGCAAAATGCGCGGGATGTTTTCGAGAAAACCGCCGCCGGTGATGTGTGCCAAGCCTTTGATTTTGCCGGAATTTAATAAATTTTCGAGCGGTTTTAAGAAACTCGTATGTTTTGCAAGCAAAGCGTTTCCGGCTGTCGTGCCGAGTTCTTCGATGAACGAATCAACTTTGTAACCGCCGATTTCAAAAAACAATTTTCTTGCCAAGCTGTAACCGTTTGTCTGCAAACCGTTTGACGGCAAACCCAAAACAACATCGCCCGCCGCAATATTTTTGCCGTCAATGACTTTTGATTTATCAACCACGCCGACGATAAAACCTGCCAAATCGTATTCGCCGTCCGCATAAAAACCCGGCATTTCCGCCGTTTCGCCGCCGAGCAGGACGCAACTGTTTTCTTTACACGCAATCGAAATTCCTTCGACAACCGAAGCAGTTACGTCGGGCGAAAGTTTTCCCGTGGCGAAATAATCGAGAAAAAACAAAGGTTTCGCGCCTTGAACTAAAATGTCGTTGACGCAATGATTGACCAAATCCTGTCCGATTGTGTTATGAATTCCTGTGTCGAAAGCGATTTTTAATTTTGTTCCCACACCATCCGCCGAAGCGACTAAAATCGGTTCTGACATTTCGGGAAATGCGCCCGAAAACATTCCGCCGAAGCTCCCGATTTCGGTCAAAGTCCGCTCGTTAAATGTGTTGCGGGCAAAGTTTTTGATTTTTTCGACTGCCAAATTTGCGTTGTCAATCGAAACGCCCGCATCTGAATATGAAATTGAGTTAGACATAATTTTGAAAGTAAAATTATAGACTTTTTAAGAAATTTTAACCAAAAACGGAATGAATTAGTCGTGTCTTAACTTTGATGACGCGAAACATCCGCCGTTTTGTCTCTAGTCATCGGACACAAATAAATAGAAGGTAAAAACTTCTAAAATAATTGATAATTGGTATTTGATAATTGTCCAGTAAATATCAATATACCTAAAACCTATCGGATTAGGTCAAAACATCATCCGTTTAGGTTGGACAACGTATCTGTTTAGGTTCGGAAGGTATTAGATTAGGTTCTGAACCCATAGCATTAGGTTTTGAACGTATCCGGATACGTCCCTGAACCTATCCGTTTAGGTTCGGAACGTATCGGATTAGGTCTTGAACCTAATAACCACTGGTGCTAGTTGAAAAGCCACGATTTTGCTAATAATTTAGAAG
>CAZJQP010000125.1:0-9331 GCA_964548225.1 uncultured Blastocatellaceae bacterium
GTTCTGTCCACTCAATTTCTTGTTCTGTCCACTCAATTTCTTGTTCTGTCCACTCAATTTTTCATTCTGTCCACTCAATTTTTCATTCTGTCCGTTCAATTTCTTGTTCTGTCCGTTCAATTTTCTTGATATTTGCAGCAATATTTCTAAGCAGGTAAATAAACAGAATGAAATTGATAATATTTAGTCGTGTTTTGAGTCCCGCCTTTAGGCGGCTTCTTTCCGACGGCAAAGCGCGGCGGAAAGCCTGCTAAAGCAGAAACTCAAAACTTTTTAATAAGTGGACAGACAAGATTATTTTTAACTAAAACCTCTGGAATAATTGAGAATTGATAATTGGAATTTGATAATTGGCGTGTAAATATATGGCAAATTATTAATTATTCATTCTCAATTCTCAATTATTTTAGAAGTTATTCCTTTTATTTACTTTTGTCCGACTATTTGTCTATCAATTTTTTCGCAAAAGCCAGATAAACATCGGCGCACCGATAAGCGCGGTGATTGCGCCGACGGGCAATTCTCTTGGCGCGATTGCCGTTCGTGCGATTGTGTCGGCAATGACGACAAAAATTGCGCCCGCCACCGCCGAAAATGGCACAACCAGACGATTATCGCTCCCAACCGAGAGCCGAATCAGATGCGGAACTATCAGCCCGACATAACCGACCGAACCGCTTGCCGCAACCGAGATGCCGACGAGTGCCGAAGCCGTCGCAAAGACAATCAGCCGGACTTTATTGGTTTCCACGCCGAAATCAAAGGCATCGCGCTCGCCAATCATCATCAAATTTAAGGCTTTTGCCTGTGAACTCAATAAAATCGTGCCTAAAATTACCGCCGCCGAAGTTAGATAAAATCCTTCCGGCGTAGCTTGCGACAAATCTCCGAGTAGCCAAAACGTGAACGAGCGGAGCTTTGTCGTATCAAGCAAGGAAGTCAGCAAAACCAGCACCGAAGAAAGAAACGTCGTTACAATCACGCCCGACAGAACGAGCCGCTCGACGTTCATTCCCGCCCGCGATTTTGCCATCTGATAGACCGCAACCGTCGCAAGGCTTGCCCCCGCAATCGCAAAAATCGGACGCGCAAAATCTGTGTTTGCAAAAAATACAAACGCCAACATCGTCCCCAAAGCCGCGCCGTTTGAAACGCCCAAAAGGTATGGCTCGGCAAGCGGATTTCTCAAAAGCGATTGCAAACTCGCGCCCGCCACCGCCAAACTCGCCCCAACCGTCGCCCCAAGCAAAACACGCGGCAGGCGAATCTCAAACAAAATTCTTCGCTGTGCTTCGGTTAAATCGAAAAACGATAAATTTTCGCTCCCAAAATAAACCGCCAGCAAAAGCGACAGCAAAAATAAACCGCCAAGCGCAACAAAAATCTTAGAAGGGGAGAAGAGGAGAAAAGGAGAAGAGGAGATTTTCTTCTCTCCTTCTCTCCTCTTCTCCTTTTCTCCTCTTCTGTCTATCATTTTTTCTTAACGGCTTAACGCCTCCGCAATTTTCTCCAGCGCATCTACCAAACGGGGCGAAGGGCGCGACAGCAAATCGGCGTTTATTTTATAAATCCTTTTATTTTTGACGGCATTCGAGTTCTTAAAAACCTCATTCGGCTCAAGATTGTCAGGACTTTCCGAAAGAATTATCGCGTCGGGATTTAACGCGAGTGCCGTTTCTTTGCTCAGTTTCGGATAAGCCGTCGGCACGTCCTTCGTTACGGAAATTCCGCCGCCGCGCTCGATGATTTCGGTCAAAAAAGATTCTTTCCCGACCGTAAAAAGCGGCTCTTTGGAAATTTGCACAAAGGTTTTGACCTTCGTTTTGTCTTTAATTTGTTCGTCAATGTTGATAATTCTTTCCTGCAATTCGTTAAGCAGAATCGTCGTCCGCTCCATCGTCCCGAAAATCTCGCCAAGCTGTCGCAGATTTGCCAAAACGCCGTTCAAATTTGTCGGATTGGTAACAAAAACCGTGATATTTTGTGCTTCCAGAGTTTTTGTGAACGTCTCGATTTGCGACGCGGTGGAAACGAAGACGATTTGCGGCTTGAGCGCGATAATCGTTTCCATATTCGGGTTCATCGTGTCGCCGATTTTTTGGATTTTGTTGGCATCTTCAGGGAAATTGCAAAAAGTCGTAACGCCGACCAATCTATCGCCCGCGCCAACGGCAAAAATATTCTCCGTCAGGTTTGGAGCTAATGACACAACGCGCTCAACTTTTTCGGGAATCTTTAATTTCCGCCCCAAATCGTCGGCAATATCGCGCATCTTGACTTCTTCGCTTTGCGGAAAATTTGCAGATTTGCAAGCCGATAAAGCAAAAATGAATACAAAAATGCAAAAAAATGCCCGAAGCAATTCGGCAGAAATATGTGCGCCCTTATTTTGTGCGGGCTTGTGTATTTTCGGTTTTTGTAGATAGAACATAAAAAATCCTGTCCGACACGCTAATCGCTAAACGAGTCAAACAGGATTTTTTCACTAAAAAAAGGAGAACAATGAAATGACCTAACTTAACCAAACGTCTTGACGCGAGACGATTTTCGGATAAAAAACTTCGGAAAAGTTCCTGACTTAACATTTATTATTTAATATTTATCATTTATCGTGTTCGATTAAATGATAAATGATAAGCGATAAATGCTCACAGTGGCGCGACCGTGCGGGAATTTCACCCGCTTCCTTAATTTCTAAAGTTTTCTTAGTCTGAAAAAGAACTCATTTTATTCAAATGTTTCAAAAATTTGAACAACGAGTGATAAGAAAGTTATCACGGCTTTGTGCAAAAGTCAAAAGCGTCTTGAAATCAAAGGAAAACAAAGGCTATTCTAAATAGTGTTAAAGAATTTCCGTAAAGTCGCTCTCAGCGGCAAAATAAATCTAATATTTTTATGAGTCAATACGAAAATGTTACGGCAGTAATTTTAGGCGGCGGCGCAGGCACACGACTTTTTCCTTTAACCCGTGAGCGTTCAAAACCTGCTGTCCCGCTTGGCGGAAAATATCGTTTGATTGATGTGCCGATTTCAAACTGCATCAACTCTTCGATTATGCAGATTTTTGTTCTCACACAGTTTAATTCCGCTTCGCTAAACCGACATATTTCCAGAACTTACAGATTTTCATCGTTTTCGAGCGGTTTTGTCGAAGTTCTCGCCGCCGAACAACGCAAAGATTCTCCCGATTGGTTTCAAGGCACGGCGGATGCTGTCCGCCAAGTTCTGCCGCACTTGCGCGATTGGAATGTGAAAACACTTTTGATACTTTCCGGCGATCATCTTTACCGGATGGATTACCGCGACTTCCTCAAACGGCATTTTGAAACAAATGCCGACGTTACGATTTCCGTAATTCCCTGCAAACCTTCGGAAGCGGAAGAATTCGGACTGCTGAAAACCGACGAGAAAGGCAAAATTATCGAGTTCAAAGAAAAACCGAAAGGCGCGGAACTCGAATCAATGCGCGTTGATACGACAAATTTCGGACTTTCAAAAGAAGAATCCGAAAAGCGTCCGTTTCTTGCTTCGATGGGCATTTATGTTTTCAATTACGAACGACTGACGGAACTGCTCGAAACCGATAATTCGTGGATTGATTTCGGGCGCGAAATTATTCCCTCGTCAATTGAAAAGCTCAACGTCCAAGCGCATCTTTTTAACGATTATTGGGAAGACATCGGAACGATTCGTGCATTTTATGAAGCTAATCTGGATTTGGCTTCGCCTCTGCCACAGTTTAATTTTTTCGATACGGAATCGCCGATTTACACCCGTTCGCGTTATCTGCCGCCGTCAAAAGTTCATAATTGCAATATTGATAATTCGATGGTTTCCGAAGGCTGTATTCTAAACGGCATCACGGCGCGAAACTCCATTATCGGTCTGCGTTCGCGGATTGATGCGGGAACAACGATTGAAAATTCTATCATTATGGGCGCGGATTTTTATGAAGCCATCGAAGATTTACAGGCAAATCTCAATTCGGATACGCCGCACATCGGCATCGGTCAAAATTCTGTCATTCGCCGCGCCATTATTGACAAAAACGCCCGCATCGGCAAAAACGTGAAATTAATAAACCAAAACAAAATCGAACATACCGACGGCGAAGGCGGCAGTTATTACATCCGTGAAGGTATTATCTTAGTCCCGAAAAACGCTGTCATTACGGATGGAACGGTTATTTGAAGATAATGAAACGCTGAGACGGAACGACTGCACCGTCGCTCCGTCTCAGCGTCATTTCTTTTTCGCTGTATATGAATCACGCGCTTTGACGGCGACGTTTTCGCGGTTGACTTTGACTTTTAGTTTGCGGCGTTTGCCATCTTTTGATTCATCTTTCGGAGCAAAACCGATACTGTAAAATTCGCGCAGTTCGGCGGCGACTTTCGAGAAAGATTTCGAGATATTTACGATGTCGTTTGCTTTGAAAACTTCGCCGCCAGTCCGCATTGCCAAATCGCTCAAATATTGGTCGGCTTTTTCATATTCTTCGCGGCTCGTGCCTTTACTGCTCATCATTCCGACATTTGGGATCGGAGACGGATTCGTGTCTTTGCCCGGAATTTGCGTTTTTTGCGGAACAATCGGCTTATCCTTCATCGCTTGGACTTCAGCGAAAGTGTCATATTGCACAACGTAAATCAGCGCGTCCGATTCAATTGCGTTTGATTTATTGGACAAATCGCTGGCACGTTCGCTCGAAGTATCAACGCCGTCAGAAAAAAGCACAATGGCTTTGCGTCCGCCGATTCTGCTCAATTTATCGTTCAAAACCAAATCAACTGCGTCATAGACGCTTGTGCCAAAATCAATTTTCGTTGATTTTATTGCCGCAAAAAGCTGTTTGCGGTCGTTTGTCGGCTCACACAAAACGCGAACTTCACCCGTAAAAGCGACAATCATCACGCGGTCTTTGGGGCTGAGTTCATTCAAAAAAGCAATTGCCGCGCTTTGAATTTCGGCTTCCTTAAACTTTGCCGAATAACTCATATCCAAAACGAGCGCAACCGTAAAAGGCTCTTGTTCGTTGGAAAAATATGTGATTTCCTGTTCGACGTTTTCTTCAAAAACCTTAAAATCGTCCTTCGTCAAACCGGCAACAAACTTGCTTTTGCGGTCAAGGACTTTGACTGGAATCGTTACTATTTCGGTGCTGATTTCAATCACGCCTTCATCTGTTTCGACATTTTCATCTGTTGGCTGTGGAGTCGGTGTAGCCGTCGGACGCTGATTTTTTTTCGTGCCGTCATCTGTCGTCGGACGGCGCGATTGAGCAAAGATTAAACTGAAACCTAAAATTAAAAGACAAACGGCAAGCGCGATTTTTTTCATACAATTTTATGTTTAGATTTCAAACTTTAGTTTGCCTAAAATCACCGGCGAAACGTGGCGTTTTCAACACGCTGAAGTCTGAACTTTGAACTGAATTCGATTGTATGATGCGCTTGCCGTAAAAAAAAGATGCAAAAGCAGGGATTTTTATTGCACAACGTAACTTGTCTTAGCTCTGACAACCAAATTCGGACGCATTACGCGGACACGAATGTTTCGGCGTTCGCCTTTTTGTCCAACCTTTTCGGGGTAATATCCGATTGAATATTGGCGGCGCAATTCTTCGGCGATGCCGGAAAATGCTGCGGTTAAATTGCCGTTCGTGTCGGCTTCAAAATTTCTGCCGCCGCTTTTTCGTGCTAATTCTTCCAAATATCGCTTGCCGGTTTCATATTCTTGTTTAGTGCTTCCCGCACTTCCGCCACCGACTCTGACGTTTCCGCCGGTGATAATCGCACCAATAATTTTGCCGAGCGTTCCACCGCCGCTATTTCCGCCGCCTGTATTTCCGCCGCCCGTATTTCCGCCGCCGGACATATAATTTGAAGTATTGTAACGAATCGGATAAATCAAAGCATCGAGTTCTTCTGCTTGGGCGATAGTGCTTTGATAATTTGCGCGGCGCGAAGTTGTGTCAACGCCATCGGTAAAAAGCACAATCGCTTTGCGACCTTGAATGCGCCGAAGTTCTTGGTTCATCACATAATCAACTGCTTCGTAAAGACTCGTGCCGTCGCCGAAATTTGCTTGGCGAATGGCGTTCACCAAAACTCTGCGATTGTTTGTTACCGGACTTAAAACTTGCACACGCTCATCGAAAGCCAAAACCATTACACGGTCTGCGGGGCGAAGTTGATTGACAAATTCGATTGCCGCATCTTGAATTTCTTCGATTCTGTATTGTGTTGAAGGGCTGACATCAATCATCAGAACAACTGTGAAAGGTTGTTCGACCGATTCAAAATATTCGACTTTTTGCTGAACACCGTTTTCAAAAATCTGAAAATCTTTCTGCGCTAAACCGGTGATAAATCGTCCGTCGCGGTCAAGCACCGAAACCGGAAATGCAACTAGATTGGTTTCAACTTTGATAATTTCATCGTCTTCTTCAACCGGCGCGTCTTCCGTATTAGTCTCGGTTTGCGGTTTTGTTTGACCGATTAGAACAGGCGCATTTTTTGTTTTCGATTGCGTATCGCCCTGAATTGTCGGCGCAGGCGATGGCACGACACGCGGACGAGTTTTCTGCGTCGTTTGCGCTGAAACAATTATTGAAAAGCACACTAAACACACCAAAACAAACAAGATTTTTTTCATCTTCTAAAATTCTCCGAGCCGATTTTCAGTTTGCGTTTGGGGAAAGCGTTTTTTTGATTATAAATTTACGAATTTAGATGTCTGAAAAAGTTCAGAGTTACACCTTTAGACGTGAAGCATTTTCGTTCTTCACTAACGAAAGCACGCCTAAAGGCGTAGCTCTGAACAGGCGAGTTCGTGAAATTTTCTTCGCACGGAATTTAAAAGCAAAAACGGAAGTTCACGGGCGTGTGTGCGATTGGTCAGAAGGATAAAAATTCTCTCGGTTTCCGGCTCAATCCAAAGCGATGTTCCGGTAAAACCTAAATGCCCGAAACTATCTTTCGATAAAGCGGTTGAAGCGGTTGAATCCGGTGTTTCGGCTAATTGAAAAGCAAAGGAACGCGCTTCGTTTAAATCTTTCGTAAAATTCGTGCGGAAAAGTTCGCAGGTTGCAGGTTTTAATAGTTTTGTCTGATTCGGCAAAAACTGCTGTGCGATTTTGAATGTTTCTTCGGCAGTCGAAAAAAGTCCCGCGTGTCCCGAAACGCCGTTCATAAAAAAACAATTTCCGTCGTGAACTTCGCCCCAGATTTGATAATCGCGCCAATTATATTTTGAAATATCAAAGCCTTGTTCGAGGCAAGTTTGTTTTTCAAATTCGTTTCCTTTTTCGCTGGCGACAATTTTTTCAAGTAAATCTTTTGGCGGATTAAAGAATGTGTTTTGTAAATTTAACGGCTCAAAGATTTCCGCTTTTGCAATTTCATCAATCCGTTTGCCGTAAAGTTTTTCGAGCAAAAACGTCAAAACCAAAAAATTCAAATCGCTATACAAAACTTTTGAATTTATCGGATTTTCAAGCGGTTCTTCAGCAATAACATTCGTAATTTGTAATCTGTCATTTGCAATTAAATAAAACGGCAACCACGCCCGAAAGCCCGATGTATGCGTCAAAAGATTTTGAATCGTAATCTCGCGCTTGTCTTCGGTAGCAAATTCATCAAAATATTTGGCAATCTTATCCGACAATTCAATCTCACCCGCTTCAATCAATTTCGCGCCGAGCAAACCCGTTATCAAAACCTTCGTCATACTCGCCAAATCGTAAATCGTGTCGGTTCGGGCTTCGATTCGTTCAGGTTCGACGACCGCGAAACCAAGCGCATCTTGCAAAACGATTTCGCCTTTTTCCGCAACCAAATATGAAGCCGACGGAAAATCTTTGGCTTCAATTCGTGATTGCAGAAAATCGTTTATATTATTAGTCTTTTTCGATAAGTATTTCATTAAAAATCTTTCACAAAACTAAAGTTTGCCTTGATGAAACTCTTCAACTTAAGCCGAAAACTCTTCTGATACTTGTGAAAACTCTTCAAAGGCTTCCTTAATTAAAGATTAAGGAAGTAAAAACTCTTCAGAGGCTTCCTTAATTAAAGATTAAGGAAGTAAAAACTCTTCAGAGGCTTCCTTAATCTTTAATTAGGGAAGACAAAACTCTTCAAACACTTCCTTAATCTTTAATTAGGGAAGACAAAACTCTTCAAATACTTCCTTAATCTTTAATTTAGGAAGACAAAACTCTTCAATGTTTGAATAAAACTCTTTTGAACTTGGGCGAAATCTTATATTACTAAAGATAAATCAAACATTCAGACGGCTTCGATGTGCTTCGATTTTCTCTAAAACACCTAACGCCAAACTCAAAGCGCGGCGACCGTCTTCGGCAGTAATCGGCGGCGTTTTGTCTTCGATAACACAATCTAAAAACGCGGAAATTTCGGCACGAAGCGGTTCGATGTCTTCGATTTCAAGCCGATTTATCGAAATCCCCAAAAGCGGATGCAGAGCATTCGGCGCAAGACTCGTCAGCGACGCAAATTTCGTTGCATAATCCAAAACCACATAAGAATTTGTTTGATAAAAGCGCGTTTTGCGAATCTTTTCCGTGCCGATGCGCGAAGCCGTGATATTGGCAACCGCGCCGTTTTCAAATTCGATTCGTGCATTTGCCGCATCAACTTTATCGGAAATCACCGGAATTCCGACGGCACGGATTTCGGAAACCTTTGAATCAACAAGCCATTGAATCGCGTCCAAATCGTGAATCATTACGTCCAACACAACATCAACATCCAACGAACGATTCGGAAACGGCGAAACGCGGTGAATCTCAAAATAAAGCGGATTATTAACGTGCGGACGAAGCGCAACCATTGCCGGATTAAATCTTTCGAGATGCCCGACCATCAATTTCGCGCCCGATTTTTCTGCCGCTGAAATCATTTTGTCGGCTTCTTCCAACGATAACGAAATCGGTTTTTCGACCAAAACATTCACACCATTTTCCAAAAAAGCGCAAGCAATCTCGCAATGCGTTTCCGTCGGCGTAACAATTGAAACTGCCGTTACTTTATCTAACAAATCGTGCCAATCGGTAAAATATTCGCAACCGTTTTTTTCGGCAATCTTCTTTGCCTGTTCTTCGCTAACATCACACACGCCGACAAATTCGCCCTTGCCTTCTTTCGACAATTCTGCAAAATTTCGTGCGTGATGTTGTCCGAGCGAACCAACGCCCACAACGGCGGTTTTTGGTCTTTGGTCTTTGGTTTTTGGTCTTTGGTTTTTTTCCATAATTGAAAGCTAAACATTATTAAGCAATACTATATATTTTCATTAAAGATTTCGGAAA
>CAZJQP010000126.1:0-8384 GCA_964548225.1 uncultured Blastocatellaceae bacterium
ATTCTTAAAACTTTGCGTCTTTGCCACTTTGCGACTTTGCGTTAAAATCTTTAACCTGCACATTTTCAGACCATTATTATAGAAAACTTATAAAAGTAAAAGATTTTTTTCAACGCAAAGACGCAAAGACGCAAAGGCGCAAAGATTTATTGATTATTTGGCTGAAAAATCTTGCGCCGAAACAACAAATTCTTAAAACTTTGCGGCTTTGCCACTTTGCGACTTTGCGTTAAAATCTTTAACCTGCACATTTTCAGATTGTTATTTTGGAAAGTTGTCTATTTATTGAATTTGCCTGACTATTTATTTTCAAAAAACTTAAAATAAAGATTCGGCATTGATTGATTTGAGCAAGGCTTTGGCTTTTATTAAGGTTTCTTCGTATTCTTTTTCCGCGTCGCTGTCAATAACGATGCCGCCGCCGACGTTAAATATGGCGCGATTGTTTTTTATCGTCATTGTTCTGATGGCGACGGACAAATCTGTTAAATGGAAAGTGGAAAATGGAAAATGGAAAATATTTTCTTCGGTATTTTCCGTTTTCCATTTTCCATTTTGCACTGAAAAACCGATTGCGCCCATCGAAAGTCCGCGATTTGCGGTTTCTAATTTATCAATTATCCGCATTGTGCTGATTTTTGGTGCGCCGGTGATTGAACCGCAGGGGAAAACGGCTTTGATGATGTCGGAAAATTTTATGTTTTCGCGCAAATTTCCGTTGATTGTCGAAGTTAAATGAAAAAGCGTCGGATGTTCTTCTAAATCGCAGAGTTTTTCAACTTTTACCGAGCCGAATTCGCAAATTCTGCCAATGTCGTTTCTTAAAAGATCAACAATCATCACGTTTTCGGCGCGGTCTTTTTCGCTTTCGAGCAATTCTTTTTTTAATTTTTCATCTTCCGCTAAAGTTTTTCCTCGCGGGCGTGTTCCTTTTATCGGCGAAGTTGAGATTTCAAAGCCGGAAAAGGCAGAAACACGGTTGTTAGAGGCAGAAACACGACTGTTAAGGAGTGTGTCGTCTGATAAAGTTGAAACACACTCCCTAACGGTCGTGTTTCTGCCTTTTTCGGCTTTGAAAAATCTTTCGGGTGAAGCAGAAACGACTGTCGAATTTTGTCTTTTAAGAAACGCGGCGAAAGGTGCGGGATGATTTTTTCGTAAATTGTAAAATATTTTTTGAGGTGTGAGATTTTCAGGCAATTCGGCGGTGATTTGTTGCGTTAAATTTGTTTGATATGTGTCGCCGCGTCGGATAAATTCTTTGATTTCTTCGATTTTTTCGAGATATTCGGCGCGTGTAAAGTTTGATTTTATCTGTGATTTCGCAGAATTGCGGAAATTTGCGGAAAATTTTTGGGTTAAAAGTTTGGATTTTATTTCACCGAAACGATTTTCATTGCCAATAAGATGAGTTTTTTTCGCGTTATAATTATGAATAATCAAAGAATCAAAAAGTGCCAGAAATAAATCAGGTTCGTCGGATGAATGACGCGATTTGATTCGATTTATTTTCAAACCGAATTCGTAAGACATCGTAAAAAACGCGAATAATTTATCATCGGCGAGCTTTTTATCGAGAAATTTGAGGGTTTTTTCATAATTATCATCGGAAATTTCAAAAACTTCGAGCGGTTTTATGCCGGCAATCAAAAATTTTGAGTCAAGATGCGACACGCCGCAGCTGTCAAGCAGACAAACTTGTTCGTTTTCGCTGATTTTAAGCAGAGCCGTAACCAATTTGTCGGCGGAAATTTCGAGTTCTTGCACATTTCGGATTTTAACACGAAAAATTATATTTGGTCTTTCGTCTTTGGGCTTCGGTTTTTGTAATTTTTTTTGAAAACAAGTGAAATAACTAACCCCAAAAACCAAAAACCAAAAGCCGAACAAAATTTCACTTCACATAAAATTTGTTTTAGCGTAAGATGTGAACATCTTTCTTTCCCCGAATCATAAAAAATATGTCAGAAAACAATTTAACTTTAGTTCGCGGTTTAGGTTTGGTGGCGGCGATTTCAATTATTATCGGCAATGTCATCGGCACGGGAGTTTTTCTGAAAGCGCGTGTTATGACGTGCAATCTCGGCTCGCCCGAATATGTTTTGCTGGCGTGGGTTGCCGCCGGATTGCTTTCGCTTGCAGGTGCGTTGACTTATGCCGAACTTTCCGCGATGAAACCCGAAGCCGGCGGCGAATACATCTTTTTACGCGACGCTTACGGGCGCGTTTCGAGTTTTTTATATGGTTGGATGCAGATTTTTATTGCTAAAACCGGCTCACAAGCCGCCGTTGCCGTAGCTTTTACAATCGGTTTGAACGATTTTCTCGGCGGCGGTTTGAAACAAACTTTATACAAAACCGATCTTTTAGGATTTTCATACGAACTAACATCTTTGCAACTAATTGCAGTGATGATAATTATAATTTTTACAACGATAAATTGTGCATCTGTTGTTTTGAGCGGACAAATTGCCACTTTTCTGACATTTGTCAAAATATTTTTGATCATTTTCGTCGCGCTCGGTGCATTTTTATTTGTAACGGGCGGAAATTTCGGAAATTTTTCTTTGATGAACACCGGCGGAACCTGCGAAGGTGTCGCGGACGGCGTAAAATATGGCTCGGCTTCCTATTCATTTATCGCAGGTTTCGGCGCGGCAATGCTCGGTGCGCTTTGGGGTTATGACGGTTGGAATAATTTATCGCTCGTCGCGGGCGAAATCAAAAAGCCGGAAAAAAATATCCCGCTCGCGCTTATCGGCGGCACGATTGCGATTATCTTTTTATATGTTTTCGCCCACATTGCTTATTATTACGTTTTAGACCCGACGGCGATTGCTTCCGTATCGAAAGATTCGTCGGTTGCAAAAGTTGTCGTTTCAAAATTTTTCGGCGGCGACATTCAAACATTTGCCACAGGTTTTGCAGTTTCGGTTTTTACAATCGGTTTGATGCTTTCATCAATCGGAACACTTCATACTTCGATTTTGACAGGTGCGCGTGTGCCATATGCAATGGCGAAAGACGGCGTAATGTTTAAACCGATGGGAAAATTGTCGGAAGGCACACGAGTTCCGGTTATTGCGCTTATCGTGCAGGGAATTTGGGCTTCGGTTCTTGCGCTTTCCGGCTCGTTCGATACTTTGACCGATTATGTGATTTTCGGTTCGTGGATTTTTTACGCTTTAGCGACTTCGACGATTTTTGTTTTCCGCAGACGTTATCCCGATGCCGTCAGACCTTACAGAGCTTTCGGTTATCCGGTCGTTCCTATCTTGTTTTTGCTCGTCGCGGGATTTCTTTTGTTCAGCACTGTCAGAACCGATTATTATCAAGTCTTGGAAAATCTCGGAAAATTAACCGATCCGAGCCTTTTCAGACAAATTTTTACCGTTATCACCGCGCCTTCAATTGCGGGAATTATCTTGATTTTAATCGGATTGCCAATTTATTATTATCTAACGAAGGAAAACCAAACAAATTTTGATTCGGAAAAATAAATAAATGGCAATTACTGATAGAAGAAGCGGACGCGACAGACGAAATATCGAACGATTCAAGGTAAATATCGAGATCGAATGGGAAGGACTTGTCGGCAAGAAAAACGGCGCAATTAGTGATATTTCAACAGCCGGTTGTTTTATACTTTGCTCCGGCGAAGTCGAAGATACCGAAACAGTCAAGATTTATTTTCCGCTTACCGACGGCAGACGCATCGAATTTTGGGGCGAAGTCGTCAATCACGTCTATGAAATCGGTTTTGCAATTAGATTTATTGATTTGTCTGACGCGCAAAAAGATTTTTTGGAGAAATTTGTTGACACGCTTCGTGAAGATTGAGTTTTTGACGATAAGAAGAAGGGACGGAACGGCTTGGGAAAAACTCTCAGTCGCGCCGTCTCTTCGTTTTATCGTCTTTCGTGCCTTAATCTTCTTTTAATTTTTCCAACGCTTCGCGGGCAATTTCGCGGTCGTCGAAATGAAATTTGTCGTTACCGATGATTTGGTAAGTTTCGTGTCCTTTGCCGCAGATAAGGACGACATCGTTCGGCTTCGCTTTTGAGATTGCCTGATGAATTGCCTCACGCCGGTCGGAAATTGAAAGATATGGACAGTTTGATTTTTTTATTCCAACTTCAATTTCTTCGATGATTTTCAGCGGGTTTTCCGTGCGCGGATTGTCGGAGGTTACGATAATTAAATCGGAATGTTTGCCCGCGACTTCGCCCATCGGAGCGCGTTTAGTTTTATCTCTGTCGCCGCCACAGCCGAAAACTGTGATAATTCTGCCGTTGGTTAAATCTTTAGCGGTTTTGAGCGTGTTCAAAAGCGCGTCGTCCGAATGCGCGTAATCAACGACAACGGCAAAATCTCCGTCGTGAGAAACTCGTTCAAAACGTCCGGGTGCGCCGACGCAGGTGCTTAAACCTTTAACGATTTTGTCCAAATCAAAACCTAATTCGAGCGCGGCAGAAGTTGCCGCAAGCATATTGTAAACGTGCGGTTTGCCGACAAGAGGCGAGATAATCTGTCGCTCGCCATTTGGAGTCTTGAGTAAAAAAGATGTGCCTTTGATTAACGAAACCTCGATGTTTTCCGCCGTTAAATCCGCCGCACCGTTTTGCGAAAAGGTCAAAACCTTCTGACCATTTGAGCGTAAATCATTTGCCAATTTCGCGCCCCATTCATCATCAATATTTATGACCGAAGACACAGGTTTTTCGCCAATCCTGCCGTCAAACAATTTCTTTTTCGCGTCGAAATAATTTTCCATCGTCAAATGATAATCAAGATGGTCGCGTGTTAAATTCGCAAAAATCGCCACTTTAAATCTCAACCAATCGCAACGATGCAAATCAATCGCTTGCGAAGAAGTTTCCATCACGGCGGTTGTGCAACCTTCGTCAACCGCTTCGCGCAAAAATTTGTTTGTGTCAGAGGCTTCGGGCGTTGTCCGCACGGCTTCTTCCGATTTTTCGCCGATTCGGTATTCGACCGTTGTCAACATTGCCGCTTTCTCGTTATTTGCTTCGGCTAAAGCAAAGCAAAGATACGTTGTTGTCGTTTTGCCGTTCGTTCCCGTAATGCCAACCAATTTCAAATCGTGCGACGGATTTCCATAAATTACGGACGCGGCTTTGGCAAGTGCGGAACGCGCATCAGAAACTTTGAGCCACGCGCCCTGAAAATCTTCGGGCGCGTCTAATTCGCTGATGATTCCGCTTGCGCCGCGCCGCATCACGTCTTCGACAAAACGATGTCCGTCCATTGTCAACCCGCGCACGGCAACAAAAAGCGAACCTGTTTTTGCTTGACGCGAATCGTGCGTTACACCGGAAACTTCTTTACCGGCATCGCCGTAAAATTCGGCATCTATTTTGTCGGCAACTTCTTTGGCTGATAAATATTGAGTCATAAATTTTAAACAATTCGGATTATACGATTTTGGCGCAAGTTTGCGAAATGAGCTATGATTCAAGTAGTAGTAAAAATGAATTTCATCAAAATTATTTTAATTGTTATCGGAATACTTACGCTTTTTGTTGCCGGTTACTGGCTGATTGGGATAATTTCGGCAGTTTTTTGGCTTCTGCTCGTTGCCGGAATTGTCGGCGCAATCGGTTACGGAGGCTATAAATTGTTTTTTGAAAAAGATAAAGCGAAAGCTCAAATTGAAGATAAAACACCGATTGCGATTGCCGATTTGAAAGATGCCGATCGCGCTTTGGAAGAATATAAGCGCAAATATTTGCCGAAATAGAAATAATTCGTTAGATTTTTAATTTGCATAATTTTTAAGCGGAATTATGCAAATTAGCTTTGCTGAGATGGCGTAATTGGTAGCCGCGCTGGTCTTAGGAGCCAGTGCCGAAAGGCGTGCGAGTTCGAGTCTCGCTCTCAGCACCAGAAATAATTCAACCGCGAAAGACACGCAAAGATGCGAAAAAAATCAAAAGTAATTTCGTGCTTTTTCGTGTCTTTCGCGGTTGAAAAAAGTCGAATTCGACATTTCCAACCAAGTTAGATATTCTTTTCTTATACCGATTTTATCGGATTTTTTTACAGAAATTTATTGCAAAAGCGTTTGATGTGAGCATTAAAACATCGAACGGCTTTTATTTTTTAATTAATGAAAACAGAAATTATCGAAACTTCCGCCGTTGAACGCGAAATAAAAATCGAAATCGAAGCTGATGCGGTGCGCGAAGTCTATAACAAAATTTGCCAAAAATATGCGAAAGGAGCGCAACTGCCGGGTTTTCGCAAAGGTTTTGCGCCGATTGATGTTGTTAAATTGCGCTTTAAAAACGAAATTCAAAACGAAACTTTACAAGAACTTCTTTCAAAATGGGCTACTCAAGCGATTCAAGAAAGCGGGCTTCATCCTTTGAGCGAACCGCAACTGCATCTTGAAGACGCTGAAAACATAAAGTTAAACGGCTCACAACCGCTTTCTTTGCACGTTCATTTTGAAGTAATGCCTGAAATTCCGACTCCCGAATATAAAGGTTTGGAAGCCGTGCGCCGCATTAAACCGATTGCCGAAGGCGAAACCGAACTTCTCATTCAAGAGCGTTTGCAGGAAGGCGCAACGCTTGTTCCGGTCGAAGATCGCGCATCCGAAGAAGGTGATACATTGCTTGTTGATTTGGAAGGAACTTTTGTAGATTCGCCCGATGAACCGCCGATTAAAGCCGATGATTTGGAAATAAATTTAGGCGATGAAATGATTGAAGAATCTTTCACTAATAATTTAATCGGTGTTCGTGAAGACGAGGAAAAAGAATTTACCGTTACTTATCCAGCCGATTTTACATCACCGGCTTTAGCAGGAAAAACCGTTAATTATAAGGCGAAAATCAAATCCGTCGGCAAAATGGAATTGCCCGAACTTGACGACGAATGGGCGCAAAGTTTGGACGAAGGTTATGAATCTTTGGAAGATTTGCGCGGCAAATTGTCAGGTCATTTGGAAACAATGACGAAAACCGATGCCGATGCGCGGGTGCGTAACGATTTAATTGCCAAATTGATTGAAAACCACGAGTTTGAAGTTCCGAATGCTTTGGTTGAGAATCAAGCGCGTAATCTTTTGAATAATTTTGCAATGGATATGCAACAACGCGGCGTTGATTTGCGGAGTGTCGGTGATGATTTTGTGCAGATGATTTACGAACAGACGCGCACCCAAGCTGAACGCGACATTCGCGGCGCAATGCTTCTGGAAAAAGTTGCCGAACTTGAAAACGTCGAAGTAACGTCGGAAGAAATTGCCGCTGAAATCAAGCAAATGGCGCAATATTACCGCGCCACGCCAGAACAAATCCGCAAATCGCTCGAAGAACAAGGAGGCGAAGCCAGCATCGCCCACAGCATTAGAAACCGTAAGTCTGTCGAAGCGATTTTTTCAAACGCCAAAGTAACCGATGGTGAATGGATTGACGAAACCGTTGCGCCGCAAATAGAAGCGGAAGCGGTTGAGGAAGAAAAAACCGAGAAGAAGCCGAAGAAAAAAGCGGCGAAGAAAAGTGATAAAGGGTAAAAGTGAAAAGGTGAAAAAGTTGATTGAATAATATCAGCAAAACTTTTTTACCTTCTCATTTTTAACTTTTCCACTTTGAGTTTTGTCGGAGAAGTTGTAAAATCAAAAACGAATCGGCATTTAGCCGTTTATTTCTGCAATTTAGCTCCGTCAAATTAAAGTAATTCATAAAGAAATCTAAGAGAGATAAAAAATTATGGCTTTAGTTCCAATGGTTGTCGAGCAAACTTCGCGCGGCGAACGTGCTTTCGACATTTATTCGCGTCTTTTGAAGGACAGTATTATTTTTATCGGAACGCCGATTGATGACCAAATCGCTAACTTAATCGTCGCCCAGCTTCTTTTTCTCGAAGCCGACGATCCCGAACGCGACATCAATTTGTATATCAATTCGCCCGGCGGTTCGATTACGGCTGGAATGGCGATTTACGACACGATGCAATTTATCAAAAACGACGTAACGACCATCTGTATCGGGCAATGCGCTTCGATGGGCGCGTTATTGTTGACTGCCGGAACAAAAGGCAAGCGTTTTGCTTTGCCGCATTCGCGCGTTTTGATTCACCAACCTTCGGGCGGTGCATCCGGTCAAGCGACTGATGTGCGTCTGATGGCGGAAGAAATTATCCGTATGCGCGAACTGACATCGCGCATTTTGGCGCATCATACCGGACAATCCTACGAACAAATTGAAAAAGATGTTGAACGCGACCGTATTTTATCGCCAATCCAAGCCAAAGAATACGGTTTAATTGATGAAGTCATTGAACACCGGGAGAAATAATAAGTTGAGCGAGTTGACCAAGTTTGGCGAGTTCGGCAATAAAAGAAACTCGGTCAA
>CAZJQP010000127.1:0-7809 GCA_964548225.1 uncultured Blastocatellaceae bacterium
TTTTTTTTTAAAAAATAAAAACTTAAAATTGTTTTTCTTATATATGGGTAATCGCGCCGTTATTATGGTTATTTTTTACACGCTTACTTCGTGCGCGTTTCCGCATTTAATAAAATAAGCGGATAGACAAAATTACTTTTAGCTAAAACCTCTGGAATAATTGAGAATTGCGAATTGGAATTTGATAATTGGCGCGTCAAGATACGGCAAATTATTAATTATTCATTATCAATTATCAATTATTTTAGAAGTTATACCTTTTATTTATCTTTGTCCGACTACTTACCTTCCAAATTTTTCTCCGAAAAGCAAAATACACCTTTCAAATGTGCTTTTGGGGACATTACACTACACCTTCGCACCGCCTATCTTGGCAATATCAGCCGCAATTAGATTCAAAAATCAAAGAGAAACAAAAATTATGAAATTTATAAAAATGCTAATGATTATGTTGACGGTGTGCGCTTTCGCCGAAAATGCTGCACAGGCGCAACAAACACCGGTCGAAATTTTGACTTTAGAAAAAGCTATCGAAACTGCTTTGCAGAATAACACTTCAGTCAAAAACGATGGACTCGAAATCAAGAAAATCGGTTTTGCCGAATCTGCTTATCGCACCCGCCGTCTGCCGCAGTTTGAAGTTTCCACTTCGATTTCGCAACCGCTGACGCGCTTGGCTTTTACGATTGAAAAAGGTCAGTTCGGCGATTTTGCAAATACCGGACCGATTCCTTCGACCAGAACAACGATTCGCTCTTCTTTCTCGCCGACGATTTTGATTAGCGCACAAGTTCAGCAACCGCTTTCACAGCTTTACGAAATAAAACTAAACCTCAAAAAATTTGCCGTGAACAAGGAAATGTCCGAAGAGCAGTTTCGCCAAAAACGGCAAACAATCACGGCGGAAATCAAGAATGTATATTTTCAAATTATGCAGACCGAAAGTGTATTGAAAACGGCGGAAGAATCATTAAAACTCAGCCGCGAAGTCAATCGCGTTACCGAACAATATGTCAAAGAAGGTTACGTTTTGGCTTCCGAAAAACTTGAAACCGAAACGAAAGTCGCGCAAGCCGAATATCAAATTTTGATGCTCGGCAACCGTCTGTCAACACAAAAAGAACAACTCAACTATCTGCTCGGACGCGATGTGCGGACGGATTTCACCGTCGTTTTTCCCGCGTCTTTTTTGAACATTGCCGAAACCGACCTTGCCGAAGCGCAAAAACGTGCGCTCGAACGACGCCCCGAAATTCGTCTGGCGCGATTACGAATCAAAGAGACGGAATTGGACAGGCGAATAAAAAAATCCGAATTTATTCCCGAAGTGAGTCTCAGTGCAAGCTATCTTTCGCCGTTTAATTTTTCGACATTTTTACCGAAAAACATCGTAAATGTCGGCGTTTCGGTCAAATGGGAAGTTTTCGATTGGGGACGAAAAAAAGTCGAACTCGCCGAAAAACAAGTTTCCGCCGAGCAAGCCGAAAATTCCCTGCGCGAGACGGAAAATCTGATTTTGATGGAAGTCAGCGCGAAATTTCGCAAGCTGAAAGAATCCGCCGAACAGCTTCGCATCGCGCAAATGTCGCAGAAAGCCGCCCGCGCAAATTTGCAAATCGCACTTTACAGATACCAACAGCAAATCGTTCTTTACAAAGACGTTCTGCAAATCCAAACCGCGCTTTCGGAAGCCGACATGAATTATCAAACCGCCCTGCTTTCGTTTTGGACGGCAAAAGCCGAATTTGAAAAAGTATTAGGAGAAGAAAAATGAAAAAGCTGAAATTTATCGTCATTGTCATCGTCATTTTTTCGCTCGCGTGTCAAAAAGCCGCGACCAAAGAGCAAACACCAAAGCCTGTAAAAATCAAAGAAGTCGAGACTTTTGCAGGACAAAAAGGCAGTCGCTATTCGGCAACCATTCGTCCGAACACGCAGGTCGAAATCGGTTTCAAAGTCGGCGGTTATGTCGAATCAATCGCCGCCGAAACCGATGCGAGCGGTTTTCGGCGAACTCTGCAAGCGGGCGACATTGTTTCAAAAGGGCAATTTTTGGCGCAACTGCGGCGGAGCGATTATCAAACCAAAGTCAATCAAGCCGTGTCGCAAAAAAGCGAAGCGCAAAAAAACGTCAATACGAGTCGGGCGCAATTGAACGAAACCGAATCAGCGATTTTGGTCAATCAATCGCAAGTGCGCGAAGCCGAAGTCAATTTGGAACGCGCCAAAACGGATTTCACCCGCGCTAAAAATCTTTACGAAACGCAAAGTTTGACGAAAAAAGATTTCGATGCCGCAAAAACAAATCTCGACACGGCGAATGCGCGGCTCGATTTCGCCCGCGCTTCGCTGAATACTGCACAGGCAAAAACCAAAACCGTAAAATCGCAGGTCGAAACGGTTCAAGCGCAGGTCGAAACGGCGGAAACGGTGATTGACCAAATGCGAATTCCTTTGCAAGACACAACGCTTCGCGCACCGTTTTCGGCAATTGTTTTGGAAAGAAAAATCGAGACGGGAGCATTGGTCGTGCCGAATGCTCCGGCATTTGTTCTTGCGGATACGACTTCGGTCAAAGCCGTCTTCGGCGTGCCGGATGTCGAATTGGAAAAACTCCAAAACGGGCAGGTTTTGACTCTGACCACCGATGCCTTGCCGAATCGGGAATTTTCGGGGCGAGTTTCGCGCATCGCGCCTTCGGCAGACCAAAACAGTCGCGTTTTCGAGGTCGAAGTAACAATTTCCAATCTGCAAAATTTGCTCAAACCCGGAATGATTGCTTCGCTCGAATTGATGTCTGAAAAAACCAATGAAATAAGCAATGTCGTGCCTCTCAGTTCCATCGTGCGCTCGAAAAATAATGCCGACGACTATGCGGTTTTTGTCGCGCAAGAGATTGACGGCGTTCAGGTTGCGCGTTCCCGCGAAGTCGTTTTGGGCGAATCTTTCGGCAACGCGGTAGCAATTACAAAAGGTTTGGACAAAGGCGAAAAAGTCATCATCAGTGGCGCAACATTGCTCGCGGACGGAGAGAAAATTCAGATTGTTCCATAAAACGATTTCGGATTTAGGATTGCGGATTGCGGATTTTCAATCGCAAATCGCAAATCGCAAATCGCAAATAAAAAGCTATGTCACACATAAATTACGATTCTGAAACCATCGAAAAAACGCGCAATTTATCGCGGTTTTGTATCGAAAATCGTCAAATCGCCTGGGTTTTGCTGTTGGCAACTTGTCTTTGGGGGATTTACGGCTATTTCAGTATGCCGCAACGCAAAGACCCGGAAATCCCGATAAAAATGGCGGTGGTTTTGATTCCTTGGACGGGCGCGAGTGCGGAAAAAGTCGAGCAACTCGTAACCAAAAAAATCGAGGAAAAAATTGCTGACAACACAAAGGTTACGAAAATCGAATCAATCTCGCGCACCGGAATTTCGGTGGTTTATATCGAATTGGACGATAAGGTTAAAGACACGGGCAAAGAGTTTGACGACATCAAACTCAAGCTCGACACGATTCGGGATTTGCCGCCCGATGCGGGACCAATAAATTTTGTCAAAGATTTTGGCGATACTGCCGCTTTGATGCTGACGGTTGCCAGCCCGAAAGTCGGTGAAATCGAAATCTCTCAACGTGCGGCGCAAATTCAAACGGCGATTGAAAAAACGCGGGCGAATAAACAAAATCATTTTGCCTTGGTTTTCAATTTTCCAAGTTCGGTTCAATTAAAAGTTGTCCGCCGTCCGCTTGATATTTTTGTAAATTACACCAAAGAAAAAGGTTTTGCCGATGATTTGCAGATTATCGAAGGCATCGGATTTGCCGCGATTGACGGCTCAACTCAAGCAAATGACGCGCAGATTTTGGAGTTTCTGCAAAAATTTGTCTCCGAAAAATTGCAGTCTTCGGAATTTCACCCCGATTTTTGGCGACCTTTTGTAGTGCGTGAAGCTTCGGAAATCAAAACAAAATTGGCTCAAGTTGCGGGCGATAAATACAGTTACCGCGAGATGGATGAATTTACGGAACTTCTGGAAAAAACTTTCAAAGCTAACGAGATTGTTTCCAAAGTTGACCGCTCCGGTCTGTTAAATGAGGCGATTTATCTGCTTTATTCGCAAGAACGGCTGGCATCTTACGGGCTTCAGCCGAATGTTCTAGGCAAGGTTTTGCAATCGCGCAACACACAAAAATCAGGCGGGCAAATCAATGTCGAAGGGAAAAATGTAACTATTGAGCCTTCGGGTGAATTCAAAAGCGAGCGTGAAATCGGCGATGTTTTAGTGCCGACAAATTCGGGGCAATCCGTTTATTTGCGCGATTTAGCTGAAATCGGACGCGGTTATGAAAGTCCGGCGCGGTTTCTGAACTATTTCAACGGACGCGATTCACAGGGAAATTGGCAACGCAGTCGGGCGATTACGCTTTCGGTGCAGATGCGTTCCGGCGAAAAAATCGGACATTTCGGCGAAGAAATTGACGTGATGCTGGAAACCGTCAAAAAACAACTGCCCGAAGATTTGATTTTTGCCAGAACGTCCGACCAGCCTTTGCAGGTTGAAGAAAATGTTTCGTTGTTTATGTCGAGTCTTTGGGAAGCGATTATTTTGGTCGTCATCGTCGCATTGATTGGTTTTTGGGAATGGCGTTCAGCTTTATTGATGGCACTTTCAATTCCGCTGACTTTGGCGATGACTTTTGGAATGATGTCGGTTCTCGGCATTGATTTGCAACAGGTTTCGATTGCTTCGCTGATTATCGCTCTCGGACTTTTAGTTGATGATCCGGTCGTCGCGGGTGATGCCATCAAACGCGATTTGGCGGACGGATTTCCGGCACAAATTGCGGCGTGGTTTGGTCCGACAAAACTTGCCACGGCAATACTTTACGCCACGATTACCAACATTGTCGCTTATCTGCCATTTCTGCTTTTGCCGGGAAGCACAGGCGAATTTATTTACAGTTTGCCGATTGTGATGACCTGTTCGCTAGTTGCTTCGCGGATTGTTTCGATGACTTTTATTCCGCTTTTGAGCTTTTATCTGCTGCGTCCGAAAACCGAAACGCCGATTGAAGAGCGCAAGAAAAAAGGCTTTGCCGCCGTTTATTATCGAATCGGAAGCTGGGCAATCGAGCATCGTTGGAAAGCATTGGCGGCTTCACTCGTTTTGCTTTTAATCGGCGGATTTTTTGTCAGCCAGCTAAAGACGAGTTTTTTCTCGAAAGACAATGCCTATTTGTCGTATGTTGACGTTTGGCTTCCACAGGACGCGTCGCTCTCGGTAACAAATGAAACCGCCGAAAAAGCCGAAGAAATTATCCGCGAAGTTTTGGCGAAATACGCCGAACATCATTCCGAAGACGGCAAACCGCACGAGGTTTTACAATCGTTGACCACTTTTGTCGGCGGTGGCGGACCGCGTTTTTGGTCATCGGTTTCGCCCGAATTGCAACAGCTAAATTACGCGCAAATCATTATCCAAGTTAAAGATAAACACGACACGGCGCATTTTGTCGAACCGTTGCAAAAGGCTCTTTCCCAAAAAATTCCGGGGGCGCGGATTGATGTCCGTCAACTCGAAACAGGTAAAGCCGTTGGAATTCCCGTCGCGCTTCGTCTAACGGGCGAAAACATCGAAACTTTGCGCGATTTGGCAAACAAACTCAAAAACATTTTGGAAAAAACCGAAATGACCGAGCGGATTCGGGACGATTGGGGCGAAGAAAGTTTCAATGTCCGTCTGCAAACCGATGCCGACCGCGCTTCGATTATCGGTATCACCAACGAAGATGTCGCTATGTCTTCGTCGGGCGCGACTCGCGGACAGGTTTTGACCACTTTGCGCGAAGGCGACAAACAAATTTCGGTGATTTCGCGTCTGCGGATGGAAGAACGTGCCGGTCTTGAAGATTTGAATAATTTGTATGTTTATTCGTCGCAAAATTCACAAAAAGTCCCGCTTCGGCAGATTTCGACCACCGAATACGAGATGCAAACCGATAAACTGCGTTCCCGCAATCAGTTTCGCACGATTACGGTTTCGGCGATGCCGAATTACGGAGTTCTGGCTTCGGAGGTAATGAATGCAACGCGAAAAGATTTGCAGGTATTTGAAAAAAATCTGCCGTCCGGTTACAAACTCGAAATCGGCGGCGAGGAAGAAGAACAGATAAAGAATTTTCCAAAACTCGGAATGGTTTTGGGAATTTCAGTCGCGGCAATTTTTCTCGCGCTGGTTTTTCAGTTCAAAAATGCTATCAAACCACTCATCGTCTTTGCCGCCGTGCCTTTCGGAATAATGGGTGCACTAATCGCGCTGTGGCTGATGGCAACTCCGTTTGGGTTTATGGCTTTTTTGGGAATTATCAGTTTAATCGGCGTAATCGTCAGTCATATCATCGTTTTGTTCGATTTTATCGAGGAAAAACACGCCGAAGGCGAACCGCTTCGTGAGGCTTTGCTCGATGCCGGAATTATGCGACTGCGCCCCGTTTTGATTACGGTCGGCGCAACGGTCATCGCACTTTTTCCGCTCGCAATGCACGGCGGACCGCTTTGGGAGCCGCTTTGCTATGCCCAAATCGGCGGACTTTCCGTAGCAACTTTTATCACACTTTTGCTCGTGCCGGTGCTTTATGCGATTTTCGTAATTGATTTGAGATTGGTTAAATGGAATGGCGATTTGGGCGTTAGAAAAGTTTCGGAAACTGAGGAAGAAATTGAAGAAATTGAAGAAATGCAATCGGAGTAAATTACAGAAGAAAAAGGAGAATTTTTACGTTATGAGAATATCAAAATACAAAACAAACGAAGCGCGAAACGCGGTTGAAAATTGGGTTGATTTTTTTGCCGCAAATTCCGCGTTAAATTACGAAAAACTAAATATTTCAACGGCTTTTGGCAACACCCGAATTCTTGCCGTCAATCACGAAAAACGCGATTTGAAACCGCTTTTGTTTCTGCCCGGAGCGCGGACTTGCGGAATCTTTTGGGATGTCAGCAATCATCTGCAAATTCTTGGCAATGAGTATCGGATTTATTTGCTCGATGTCGTCGGGCAACCGAGTTTGAGCGATGGAAATTGTCCGCGCCTTGCTTCGGATGATTACGGAAATTGGCTCAAAGAAGTCTGCGAAAAACTCAATTTCGAGAAAGGTGCATTCATCGGCGCATCGTTTGGCGGTTTGCTGATTTTCAAACTCGCGGCAGTCGCGCCGGAATGCATCGAAAAAGCAGTTTTGATGAATCCCGTCGGGCTTTCTTACATCAGTCTTTCACCTTGGACGCTGTATAACACACTCAAACCGGTCTATTTTCCGACTCGTGCGAATGTCGAAACTTTTATGCACCGCATCGTTTTTTCACAGACGGAAAAACCCGAAGGCGATTTGTGGAAACGAATTGCTGATTACATCGAAATTTCGGTCAGAGATTTTGAATTTGCGGGCGATTATCCAACAAAATTAACAGACGCGGAAATTTTGAAATTAAAAGCCGAAACGCATTTGCTTGTCGGCGACAGCGATGCGCTGATTCCTCACCAAAATACTGTGAAACGCGCTCAAAAATTATTACCGAATCTGAAAAATGTCGAGATTTTGCCGAACATCGGACACGGTATTGAGATTTCAAAATTTGCCATTCAAAAATTGAAGACAATTTTAGCAATGATAGTCGTGTTTTTCGCTTTTTTTGACGCTTCTTCGGCTCAAACTAAGACTGAAAATTTTGTTGCAAAGGTTGATAAAACTAACGTCAGTTCGGGATAAGAAATAGATGGAAAAGCTCTTTTTCAAGTAAAATGG
>CAZJQP010000128.1:0-6894 GCA_964548225.1 uncultured Blastocatellaceae bacterium
ACAGATTGAAAATGCTCGCTTGAGAATAAGGTTATGAATTATGCACAGGCTTCATTTATTTGATTAGGATAATCGCTTCTGCCCGTCGCCATTACCGCAACTAAACCTTCGGCATCTTCAGGCATAATTTCGGGAGTCGGATTTGCCATCGCAAAAACAATCGGATTTTCAGCCATATTTTTGAGGTCATTTTCATCAATCACACCGGGAACTGACAAGCCGAAAAATACATCTGCCCCTTTAATGACATCTTTTATTTTGCCGCTTTCTTTATTAGGATTTGTGTTTCGCGCATACCAATCTTTTACCCAATTCATTCCTTCTTTGCGACCTTCATAAATCGCGCCGGTTGTGTCGCAGCCGATAATGTTTTTAACGCCCGCCGCCATTACAATCTTCGAGCAAGCCACGCCCGCCGCACCGACTCCATTGACGACAAGTTTAATGTCTTCCATTTTTTTGCCGGTTATTTTTAGCGCGTTAATCAATGCCGCGAGAACGACAACCGCTGTGCCGTGTTGATCATCGTGAAAAACGGGAATGTCGAGTTCTTCTTTTAATCTGTCCTCGATTTCAAAACAACGCGGCGCGGAAATATCTTCGAGATTGATGCCGCCAAAGGCAACGCTGATATTTTTAATGGTTTCGATAATTTCGTGCGGATCTTTTGTGTTTAAACAGATAGGAAAAGCATCAACACCACCAAATTCTTTGAATAGTTGGCATTTTCCTTCCATCACAGGCATTGCCGCCGCCGGACCTATATCGCCTAAACCTAAAACCGCCGTGCCGTCGGAAACAACAGCCACAGTATTTTTCTTGATTGTTAATGTAAAGGCTTTTTCCGGGTCTTTTGCAATAGCTTCACAAACGCGGGCAACACCGGGCGTATATGCCATAGATAAATCAGAGCGAGTTTTAAGCGGAACTTTGCTGATGGTTTCGATTTTGCCGCCGAGATGCATCAGAAAAGTTTTGTCAGAGACATTAATAATTTCAACGCCGTCAATTTGTTGAATCGCTTGAACAATTTCTTCATCGTGTTTCTCGCTTGAAGCATTGACAGTAATATCTCGGACGAGAAAATCTTTGCCGACAGAAACAATATCAATCCCTTCGATGTCGCCGCCGGTTTTTCCGATGGCGGTTGTAATTTCTCCCAATTTGCCGGGACGATTATGAATTTTGACTCGGAGCGTAAGACTGTAACTTGCGTTAGGTGTTGCGATATTAGGCATAAATGAATTTTAGAATACCTTTTCGGATTTGTTGAAGCAAATTGCCGTAGAAATTGGCAAGTAAATTATTTACGACAACTATGCCATTAATATCTGATGCTAATGCACCGGACGCAATAAGCTGTGAAGAATGCCTTTAATCTCGATTTTGTCGGCGGAAAGAATAATTGGTTCAAGGCGCAAATTGGCAGGGCGAAGCTCGATTTTTGCGCCTAATCGGTAATATTTTCGACAAATGGCAAAGCGATTTTCTACCAATGCGACGACTGTGTCGCCATCGCGGGCGTAACTCCGACGTTCGATTAAAACAACATCGCCTTCACAGATTTGTTCTTCAATCATTTTGTCATCGGTTATGCGAAATGCTTTAATCTTATCTGCTTCCTGCGAACCAAGCATAAACTTCGGCACAAAAAGCGGCTCAAATTCAAAATCTTCTGCGAAATCATTTACTTTTGGAATGTTTAACCATTCAATCTCGCAAGTCAGACTTTCGCGCAAACTCTCCGAACGCAATTCAAGAACGAAATGACCATTTTCCCGCCGTCTCGTAATTTCGCCGTGTTTTTCCAAAGCGTTAATATGTTTTGCAACACCGCCTTTTGAAGTAACACCGAGTTCACGCGCAATTTGTTGATAAGAAGGTCTAAATCCGCGATTTTTGATAAAACGCGAGATAATGTCTAAAACTTCTTTCTGACGTTTGGTTTGCGGCTGCATTATTTTAATTTTATGAAGAATCAGACGCACAAGTCAAAATATTCAAATTATTGTTTGAGGTGAGTGCTGTTGCAAAATCAGGGTTTAAGACGACTTTCCACAAATTAAAATGTTAAACCGTCTGCGGGAACAGACGGTTTTGACTTGTTAATCGAAAGAAATCAAAAAAATATCTCTCGAATTCTTTAAAAAGTAAGAAAAACTGTTTTCATTTAACAAATTGAATTATCGAAAAAGTCGCGCCGCTTGGATCATTAACCACTGAAATGCGCCCGACATTTGGTGCATCAAATGCCGGAACGCAGATTCCGCCGCCGTTCGCTTTGATTTTTTCAATAGTTTCATCGCAATTATCCACAGCGATATAACTCATCCAATGTGCGGGAATTTTTTCCCAATTTTCACCCCAGTCTTTCGTGATTTCCATCATTCCGCCGATTGCTTCCCCGTTATTATGAACTTCTTCGTAGCTCATTTCGGTAACTTTACTTTGTTCGAGTTGCCAACCGAAAAGCTCTTGGTAAAAGTTTTTTGCAACACTAAGATTTTGCGAGTTATGCTCACGCCAACAAATTTCTCCGTGCTTCGGTATTGTAAATTCTGCCATTTTATTGCTGTCCTCCTTCGCTCAAACTGATTATCGAAATATCTGCACCGGTCGGGTCTTTGATAATTGCAAAACGTCCGACATTTGGAATATCCATTGGGGGCGAAACGATTGTGCCGCCTAAATCGAATGCCTTACTTGCGGAATCGTCAACATTTTCAACGGCAACGTAGTTGACAAAATGTGGCGGCGGTATTTCTCCGCCATACATTTCGGCTTGCATTTGAAACATTCCGCCCATCGGTTGTCCGTTTTGAATATTAAATTCTTGGTATTCCATCTCTTCACCCGTTGCTTTGCTTTGTTGCATTTCCCAGCCGAAAACATTGGCGTAAAAAGATTTACATGCTTCTAAATTGTTTGTGGCGATTTCAGTCCAACAAAATTCGCCGTGTTTAGGCATTGCCATTGCTTCTGCCGTTGCGGTATTTTCTGCCATAATTATTACTCTCCTGCTAATTTTTATTCTAATTTTTATTTTGTTTTCCTAAAAAAAGAAAAACCGCATAAAAACTTTCGTTTCTATGCGGTTTTCAATGAACTCGCTCGAAAAATTTAAACTACAAATTTCACGCGCCCGTCGTGTCCTCGATTTTTGCATCGGGAGCATTTTTGCCAACCGAATCAATGCCGTTTTGACAAGCCGCATCGGAAGAATACATTTCGCTTCGTCCGATTTCCTGTCCGTTTCCAGCTTTTAAGATGAAATACGGATCGCCATTTTTCGATTCACGTTTTTCAAAACGTCCTGCGTCCGCCGCATTTTTTCTTACAGATTCAATACCGTTTTCGCAAGCCGATTTCGATTCATACATTTCGCTCGACAAAATTATCTGTCCGTTTGCGGCTTTCAAATTAAAATGAAACTTGCCGTTTGCGGATTTTTTGATTTCAAATTTTCCTGCCATTTTATTATCCTCTATTTATAAATTTTAATTTCGCGGAGAGTTGATTTTCAGAAATTTTCTGTAATCGCAAAAAGCATACCACGAATTAAATAAAAATAAAAAGCACGGAAAATTTTCAAGGGAGGATTGAGTTGTGAGTGAGGTCTTGCTGGCTTTTGGAGAAAGCAGAACGGTCTTCACAACCCAACCATTTGTAATGAACAATAAGCGATAATCAGTGAGCAGAAATTGACTGCTTATTGCTTACCGCTTACTGCTCACTTACTTTATCCGGCGCGGCGCAACGGCGCGACGTTCGGAATTTCTTGCTGTTTCTGCAAATCCTGAAGATGCTGAATCAAGCCAGAGGCGGCTTTTTTCGAAAGTTCATCGGTTTTGCATTGCATAATTGTTTGGCATTCTTCATCCGCATCAACGCCGATTTCGCGTGAAATGGCGCGAATCATTCCGAGTTGTTTCGCCGTTACCAAATCCGAAAGCGAACGCGCAATCGGATTTGACGGAAAACCGCCGTCGTTTGTCGGAGTCGGAATTGCACCTTCGCGTTCGATAACGTCCGATTCTTTTTTGTAAAGCTCGCGGGCGATGCCGAATTTTACGGCGGCGCGTTTGAGTGCGTCGTGTTCGGCTTTTTTGATGCCCATTTCCGAATCGGCAAAACCTGTTCCCAAACCTTCACGGGTTACGCCGTCAATCGTAATCGCTACCGTTACGGTGAAAATATCGCCGATTTGCTTGATGTCGCGGATGGTGTGCGACCAATTTGGCGCGTGTTCGTCCAAAATGTCGGCAACTGTGTGCCATTCGACATAATCAACGTAATGCGTGTTACCGTTTCTGTCGCGCCAACCTTCGCGTTGCTTGACTAGATTCGGGTCAACATTTTTACGAAGTTCTTTCAAAGTCGTCGTAAAATTCAAAACATTGCTCGGCGCACCCATCATTTCCATCGCTTCATCAGCAACAAAATTTAATTCTCTTACTTGTGTCATTGTATTATCTCCTTTTGTGTTCGTAAGTTGTTGAATTTGGGCTTCTTCTGTTTCGACTTGTCCATTCGTCGAAACATCTGCCGCAACCTCAACAGTCTTCTGTTCGCCAACCTTGGACACGATTTCAGATTTCAGATTTTGGATTTCGGATTTCTTGAATCCTAAGTCCGCATTGTTCAATCCCAAATCGGAAGTTGACTCAGTTACGCTTTTGTTTTCCGAAACAACTTTTTGTTTCGTTGCCGGTTCAGTATTTTTTGCGACGACGGCATATTTAACCGCCAAAATATGTTCGCAACGAAACGCCGCATCGGTAACAACAGCTTCTTCAAATTCCAAACAATTACAACGGATTTTCGCTGACGCATCGCGCCAAACTTCGTAAGACGTTTGACGACCGCGCAAACTCGGCGTTGAAACTTTGAATTTGTCGCCTTCACGATTAACCAAACCCATTGCCGCGATTGATTTTGCGCGTTTTTCACGTTTCTCTGCCGTTTCCGTTGAATTTTTTTCTAATGTTAATGCTGTCATTTTTATTTCTCCTTTTTGCTCAGAGTATCGTCTTCAGACGATTACTTTTTGCTTTTAATCACCAGAAGGCGATACTTTGAACAATTCAAATAAAACTTGTAAGTTTCATCTGTGAAACATTGTATCAAATAAATTTTTCTGTTGCAAGCGTGAAACGAGGTCTTGCAAATAAATTTTTCTTGTGCTATGTTTGAAACAGATTACAGGCAGATGCAACAAAAGCGTTTGCAAAATCAAAACAGAAATAGGAGAAAGCAATATGGCATTTAAGAATGAAAGTTTAATAAACACGATTGAATTGGGCAGAGCAATCAAACGCCGCCGCGAAGAATTGAGTTTGAGTTTACGCGATGTTGCCGATGTTACACAGGTATCGGCTTCGACACTTTCGCGTATTGAAAATGGAACGGGAAAACCTGATGCAGACAACATTGCGCGTTTGACCAACTGGCTCGATATGCCGGTTGACCGCGTAATGAAAAAACAGGGAAGTTCGGAAGATGTAGAGGCGGTTGTTTATTATCCGCACGAAGCCACGCCGGAAATTGTCGAAGCGCATCTTCGCGCCGACAAAAATTTAACGCCTGAAACGGCAAAAGCCTTGTCGGAACTTTTCCGCGTCGCTTATTCAAACTTTAAAAATCAACAAAAATAATTGGCAATTTGCTTGAAATTTAAGCGTCATTAGTTGTTTTAATCGGTAGAAAATAATTATGAAAACACTAGCGCAAATCGGACAAATCAGAAGTGAAACCGCAAACGACAAAGGTTTTGCGATTGATACGACATTCGTTCTTTTCTTTTTGGCGGTCGAATTCGGGCAGATGCTCGGCAATTTCGGGCTTGATACGGTAATTTTTGCAATTACGCTTTTGATGATGCTGGTTTTACCGTATTTTCTGCCGTCGGACGAAAAACAGTCGTTTGGAAACTGGCTTTTAGGCAGAAGTTTGATTGCCGGATTTGCGATTTCGATTGGCGCGGCTTTCAAACAATCTTTAGGTATCGTTTTGCCTGAAACATTTCGATTTTTGCCGATGACGCTTTTAATCGTAACCGCGATGCTTTCGTGCTACATCCAATTTTACGGTTTTCTCAAACTTCGCCTTGCAAAATAGGCAAAAGGCGCAAAGCGAAGTTGAAAGCGAAAAATCCGCGCACGTTTCGGGACGCTGCGCGGATTTTTTTGTTTGATTTAATGTTATAACTTATGTTATACTTTGATTACTATGACGAATAAATTAAAAGTTACAGTCATCGGAAATTCAACTGGCGTGATTTTGCCGAAGGACATTTTGCAAAAACTTCGCGTTTCAAAAGGCGACACGCTTTTTGCACTTGAAACTGCTAACGGAATTGAACTTACTCCTTATAATCCTGAACTTGAACAGCAAATGAAACTTGCCGAACAAGTAATGCGCGAAGACCGCGACGCATTGCGAAAACTCGCGGAATAAAATGTCAGAAATAAAATGGCTGCTTGAAGAAGCCCTGTATGCTATTCACAAACGCCAAATCGCCGAACACGGCGGAAGCGACGGTGTGCGCGATGAAGGTTTGATGCTTTCAGCCTTGGCACGTCCGCAGAATCTTTACGCTTACAGCGAAGAAACGCCCGATATTTCTGCGCTTGCGGCATCGTTAGCTTACGGAATTGCGAAAAATCATCCGTTTATTGATGGAAATAAGCGCACGTCTTTGGTCGTTTCGCGGACATTTTTACTTTTAAATGGTTTCGATATAAAAGCGACGCAAGAGGAAAAGTATTTAACTTTCTTGAGTTTGGCGGAAGGAAGTTTGAGCGAAGAAAAACTAGCCGAATGGTTTCGGTCAAAATTAGTTAACGTCAGTTCGGGATAAGGACTGGAGCGCAAGCGTCCCGCTTGCAATGAGCG
>CAZJQP010000129.1:0-6458 GCA_964548225.1 uncultured Blastocatellaceae bacterium
TTCAAAGACCTTGTTTCTGTTGTTGGCTGATTCTTATCCCGAACTGACGTTAAAATATTAAAAGCTCAAACTAAATTTTAACCTCTGAATGAAGTATAAAACCTGATTACTTTGTTTATCTGCTTAATAAAATTAAACAACAGACTCGCCGGTTTCGGCTTGTTGTTCTTTGCGGCGCGGGTTTAAAAGTCCGGCTAGATACCAGATAATTCCGTGTGAAGTGTAGGCAACGGTGATTATCAAAAGCATATATTGCGAATAAAGCCAGATGAGCATTCCGATTGCACCGATGAGTAGCACAACATAGATACTTTTTCTTCCTGCTCCGGCGGTTTTGAAACTTTTGTAGCGGATTGTGCTGACCATCAAAAGTCCGAGAAAACCAACCAAAATCATCAGCAAAATGCTGTAAAACCTTGAATATTCTTCGCCGTGGGAAACAACCGGATGCGGTGCAAAATGAATAATTGCCGCAAGAAGCCCGGCGGCAGTTGGGATTGGCAACCCGACAAAATTTTTCTTATCAACTTTTGGAGTGCCTTCAATCAAAACACGCGGTCTTGTGGCTTGAAGGTTGAATCTGGCAAGCCGAAACGCACCACACATCAAATACATAAACAACACAAAAACAGCTAGCGCGTGTGCCGAACTGTTTTCATCAAAAGTTGAACCAATTCCCCAAGCATAGACTAAAATCGTTGGTGCAATTCCGAAAGTCAAAACATCCGCCAGAGAATCAAGCTGAACACCGAGTTCAGTCGCCGTGCGTGTCATTCTTGCGACGCGCCCGTCCAAAGTATCAAATAAAATTGCCAAGCCGATAGCGATTGCTGCGTAATTGAAATAGCTTGCGGCTAAATTTTGGTCAATCGAAATAACATTAAATCCACGCACCGAAGCCAAAACAGCCAAAAAACCCATTCCGATATTTGCTGCCGTAAAAGCCGTTGGCAAAACGTAGAGTCCTTTTTTTAAGCCTCGATGAGGCGGTTTGGTTTCTTCTTCCATTTAATTTAATTTTGCAATTATGGTTTCGCCGCCGACCACTCTTTCGCCGATTTTAACTTGGATTTCGACTTCTTTGGGCATCAGCAAATCTGTGCGCGAACTGAATTTTATCAATCCGTATTTTTCGCCGATGTTCAGATTATCGCCTGTTTTGCTCCAACAAACAATTCGCCGCGCCAGAATTCCGGCAATTTGTGTGCAAACGACGGTCATTTTATCGTTTTGCAAAGTGATAGAATTACGTTCGTTGACAAAACTTGAATCATCGCGTGTGGCGGGAACTTTTTTGCCTTTTATGTAATCAACTTTGACGATTTTTCCGGCAATCGGCGCACGATTTATATGAACATCAATCGGCGAAAGAAAAACGCTGACGAGTTTGCCGTTTTCATTTTCTTCGATGCGTGTAACTTTCCCGTCGGCAGCAGAAATTATGATGTTTTTATCCGTCGGAATCGTGCGTTTCGGGTCGCGGAAAAAATACGCCATAAAAAGCGCAAGAAAAACGAAAACCGCTCCGAAAATTATAAACAATACGCCGCCCAACCAGAAAAACACAGCGGCAAACAAAAGCGGCACAAGAACAAAGGGAATTCCTTCTTTAACCATAAAAAATTTTACGGCACAACAAGATCAAAGACCAAAAGCCGAAGACCAAAAACCGTTTCTATTGATTTTACGTTAATTTCCGAAATAAAAAAAGCCCGATGCCGGAAACATCGGGCGCAAAGGAGGATTGTATGAGAGAGATGAATTTGCTATCTCACGGGATTGTCTTTGGCGTAACTGTAAGCACACCAAGCGGCGATAAGATGGACAACCCAGCCCAAAAAACCGACACTGCCAATCCACGAAACACCTGTTAAAACGAGCCAAAGTATGCCGATAACGATTCTACCGTTATAAATTTGTCCGACACCGGGAACTAAAAGACTTAATAAGCCGGCTATCCAAGGTTCACGCATATTAGAAAATCACCTCCATTTTGTCATACGAAGTGAAAATTAATTTGTTCCGAAAAATTTAATCTTTTCGAATCGAAATTTTCCCGCGAAAGATTCTTAAGGCTTTTTTGACGAGCGGATGAGCTTGAGCGTAAGCCAACATTTCTTCTTCAGTCGGATTTTCGGATAGCACCGGAAGTTCGGTTTCGTCTTCTTCTTCGAGTTTAGGAATATAGGCGGAAAAATCTCGCGCCGGCGCAGTAGCAGTCGCTGAATTTCCGTTTGAGACTTCTAATTTTACAGCAGTTGACTGTAAAGCTACGGCGACAATTTTTGAAGCATTTTTTATCGGAAAAAGATTATCGCCCAACCGTTGGAGTTTTCTGTCAAATGCTTCATCGAGATTTTTATCTTCAATATGCTCAAGTTCTTCTGCCGTCAATGGCAACATTTTTATTTGAAGCGTATCGAGAAATTCGGGAGATTGAAAATTTGCAAGAATATCTGTTTCGGGTTTTTGGTCTTCGGTTTTCGGTTTTTGATATTCAAATTGATTCTCAAAATTTATTTCAGATTTCAGATTTGAGATTTCAAATTGATTTTCGGAGTTTAAATTTTCCGTTGTTTGTTCTAATGCGAGTTCAGATTTGAAGTTTAAAATTTCAGATTGAGTTTCAAGTTTTGAGGTTTCAAATTCATTCTCAGGTTTCAAATCTGAAATTTCTGTTTCATTTTGTAATTTGTCAACCGTAATTTGCAATTCCGAAGGACTTTGAACTTTGAACCTTGAACTTTGAACTTCTTTTGCCGGAAATGGAACTTCATCAGCCGGAAAATCAAAGTTTTTCGATGAAACCTCAGTTTTCAGAGTTTTTTTTTCCGCCTCAATCGAAATATTTCCGTTTGCCAATGCGTTTTCGAGTTTGGCAAGTCTTTCCAAAATCTGCTCGATTGGCGCGACGCGGCGCATCTCGACTAATTTTACCAAGCCTAATTCCAAAACATAACGCGGTTGTGTCGCTTCACGGAGTTTGGTTTCTGTTTCACCGAGAGAATTAAAAAATCTAATCAAATCGCTTTCTGAAAAAGGCGCGGCGTTTGCGGCTAATTCCTCACGGCTTAAAACTGCTGTGTCTAGCAGATTTTCGGCATTTGAAGCCATTTTGAAAACCAACAAATCGCGGAAAAAAGCCAGCAAATCACGGCTATAATTTCTTAAATCTTGACCGCGTGAAATCAATTCGTCAACAACTTTTAATACTTCTGCCGGTTTATTTTCGGCAATCGCTTTTACCGTGCGGATGAGCATTTCCGAACTTGCAATGCCGAGCGCGGTTACAACGTCTTTCGTTTCAATCTGTTCGCCCGAAAAACTGATAACTTGATCAAAATTCGATTGTGCATCGCGCATCGAACCTTCGCCGGAACGGGAAATTTCTTTTAATGCTTCATCGGAAATATTGATTTTTTCGGCTTCCGCAATCAATTTAAGCCGCGCAAAAATTTTATTTAACGGAATCGTCCGAAACTCGAACTCCTGACAACGCGAAAGAATCGTTGCCGGAACTTTGTGCAATTCGGTCGTTGCCATAACGAATTCGACATTAGGCGGCGGTTCTTCCAAAGTTTTCAAAAGCGCGTTAAACGACGACGTTGAAAGCATATGGACTTCGTCAATAATAAAAATTTTATATCGGTCGCGGGCGGGATTGATGTTGATACTTTCAAGAATTATCTCGCGTATGTCGTCAACGCCTGTGTGCGAAGCCGCGTCAAATTCTAAAACATCAATCGAACGGCTTTCGGCGATTTCACGACACGAAGCACAAGCGTTTTCATCATTTGGCGAACACGGAACAGGATTTGGTTTATCGGTTTTATGGCAATTCAATGCTTTTGCCAAAAGTCGCGCCGTTGTAGTTTTGCCAACACCGCGTGCGCCCGAAAACAAGTATGCGTGATGCAGACGGTCGTGTTCGACGGCGTTTCGCAAGGTCTGCGTAATTGCTTCCTGTCCTGTAACTTCTTCAAATGTGTTTGGTCGCCATTTCCGTGCGATAACTTGGTAAGACATATTTCAATTCGTCAATTTTAGATTAGTTCACGCCGATAGGCAATTTATCAAAAAATATTAAGAAATATTAAATTATCTAAAATCTTTGATTTTGGGTGGTTTTGGCTTGAAAAATCATTTACTTACGAATTTTCGAGGTGTAAAATCTCAGGTAAAAATTGGTTTAACCATCTGGGGAATAAAAATGATTAGATTGGCGAAAAGTTTTGATATGAAGAAAAACTCAATTTTGTTGCTAATAGCAGTTTTGATGGCTTTCAATTCTGCAATTTACGGCGCAGGCGAACTCGATGGAGCTTTCGGAGCTTCGGCTTTCGGGGCGGTGAATGGTTCTGTTTTGGCGGTTAAACAGCAAGCAGACGGCAAAATTCTCGTCGGCGGACAATTTACCGAACTTAACGGTTTTGCGGCAAGCGGTATCGGTAGATTGAACACAGACGGCAGCGTTGACACTTCGTTCAAAGCAGGTGATTTTTTTGGTGGCTTCGGTCTCGGCGCACAGATTTACGCCATTGCCTTGCAGACGGACGGGAAGATTCTGGTCGGCGGTAATTTTCAAGGCGTTGACAGCGTAGTTCTTCCCGGCTTGCGGCGTTTGAACGCTGACGGTTCACTCGATACTTCTTTTAATATTCCGCCGATTTTGAGCGGCTCGACAATTTTCGACATTGAAATTCAAACGGACGGAAAAATTCTTATCGGCGGGAATTTTGGAATTAGCAATACACAGCTTTCCGATATTGCCCGCCTAAATACTGATGGCACCGCTGATACTTCGTTTCTCGCCGCAGGTATTCCTTTGGTCAGAGATTTAGAGATTCAAACAGACGGAAAAATAGTTGTCGGCGGTGATAATTTTGTGCGGCGTTTGACATCAACAGGAGCCGCTGACAATACTTTTTCACCGATTACGACAACCTCCACAACCGGCTCGGCTAGTGTTGAAGCTGTAAAAATTAGACCGGACGGCAAAATTTTAATCGGCGGCAATTTTATGAGCGTCAATAGCTTTACACAAGGACGCATTTCTTTGATAAATACGGACGGTTCGCTTGATTTAAACTTCAACTTAAATAATCAAGGGGCAAACGGTGCGGTCAATGATATTGCCCTCAAACCCGACGGAAAAATAATTATCGGCGGTAGTTTCGGCGCATTTAACGGAACAAACAGAACTAAAATCGCACAACTAAATGCCGACGGATTGCTTGATACTTCATTTTCAAACACTACAGTTTTTAATCTTACCTTAGCGTATGAAGTCGAACTTTTGTCTGACGGTAAAATTCTTGTCGGAACACAGGCACAAACAACCGGCTCGTCGCTCATGCGGCTCAATGCCGACGGCACGGTTGATTCGACTTTCACGGTTTTTGTTACCAGAACAGGTGTCGTTCGTAAGGTTTTACAACAGCCGGACGGAAAAATTATCGTCGTTGGAACATTCAAACTGGCGAACAGCGCAAATAGACTTTCAATGGCGCGGTTTAATGCCGACGGTAGTCTTGATACGGCTTTTGTTCCTAATTTTAACAATCTTACAACCGCTCCGATAATTGCTTCGGTAGCTTTACAATCGGACGGAAAGATTATCGTTGGGACGGAATCCGGTTTTGGCATTATCAGATTGAATGTGGATGGTTCGCAGGATTTGAGTTTTTCGGCAACTTTGAGTGGTGTTTTCAATGATATTGCCGTGCTTCCGAACGGTCAAATTCTCGTCGGCGGGAGTTTCGGACTTAGACGACTTAATTCAAACGGCTCGAACGATGCGGCATTTCCGGCGGTGCAGGCAAACGCGGCGGTTCATAAAGTTCTAGTTCAAACGGATGGCAAAATCTTCATCGGTGGAGATTTTACGCAAGTTGGAACTTCAATTCGCGGACGAATCGCCCGATTCAACTCCGACGGGACGCTTGATAATACTTTCAATCCGCCGGGCGGTGCGAACAATCAGGTTTTTGATTTGGATGTGCAGACGGACGGCAAAGTCGTTATCGGCGGTGCATTCACTGCTCTCAATGGCAACAGCAATCACGTTCGCATCGGAAGATTGAATACCGACGGAACTTTAGACGCGGGGTTCGTGCAAAACGTGAACGCATCGGTTTTGGCTTTGAAAATCGAGCCGAACGGAAAAATCATTATCGGCGGCGCAATGTCGCAAGTTCAGGGAACACAGCACAACGGCGTTGCGCGGCTGAACGCCGACGGCACGGTTGACGCGGCGTTTAATACATTCTCAAACTCGAACGTCTGGGACATAAATTTGCAAACGGACGGCAAAATCCTCATCGGCGGCGAATTCACGAAAATAAATCGTCTGTCGGCAGTCCGAGTCGCCCGGCTTTTGAACGCCGCAACGCCAACGCGCTCCTTATTCGATTACGACGGGGACGGGCGAGCGGATGTTAGCGTTTTTCGTTCTTCGA
>CAZJQP010000130.1:0-6298 GCA_964548225.1 uncultured Blastocatellaceae bacterium
CCTGACTGCCCCATTCCTTGCCGGTCATCTTGTTAAAAATCGCCCACGCAATTCCCACTGCGCCGAGACAAAATAAAACGATTGCCATCAGCTTTAAGCCTTCGCGGATGATGTTCGAGAGATTTCCCGCATCACCGGTGAAAATCGGACCTTGAGCAAAAATGGCTTGATTAAGTAAAAGGCTGATTCCGAGAATTGCCAGAACGGGAAGTGATGCTCTCGCGTGTTTCAAAAAACTTTCTCTAACGGCTGAAAGTTTTGCTTTAAAAGCAGTCGCTCGATTATTTTTCATATAGTTCAGGTTTCTAAATGTCTGATTCATTATTTTTTATCCTCTCTTGATTTTGGTTTTGTTGGTTTGGGAAAAGACTTTTTCGCCCTTTCCCGAAAGTTGTGATTTATCCAAAAGCAAAAGATGTGCCGATGACGCAAACTATTGATTTTATTGATTTTATCTGTGCGATTTGAAATTCGGCATAAGGGTTGCCGTGCGGTGAGTGAAGACGAAATTAGATTTACCTTTTTCTTCTATCAAACTTTAACGAGGTAACAAGTTTATGAATTTTATGTCAGCCGCCTTCTGCGGCTTTCAAGCCAATTTACGCAAAAAACTATTGTTTGCTTTAATAATTATCAATCTTTTAACCGCTTTTGCTCCGGCGCAAACTAATTTCACTCAGAGTAGATTTTCGCGGTTTCCCGTGCTGACTCGTGCTGCATATTTTGAGAATGAAATTTTGAAAGCGGCTAACGCGCACGGCGTTGATCCGAATGTTTTATGGGCGATTGCTTACAACGAAACCAGATTTCGCCCGTGGCTGACAAGTCCGAAAAACGCACAAGGCATGATGCAGTTTATTCCGTCAACCGCCGCCAGATACGACTTAAATAATCCATACGAGCCGGTTTCCGCCATTCGTGCTGCCGCCCGTTATGTCAGGTATTTATCGAATCTGTTCGGCGGAAGAATTGATTCGATTTTAGCGGCTTACAATTCCGGCGAAGGCACGGTTTCTGCCTTTTTGACGGGTAAATCGCTGCGAAACGGGCAGAAAATCATAAACCCGAAAGGCGTAAAAACTATCGGCGGCGTTCCGCCTTACGCGGAAACCACAGCTTACGTTGGGCGGGGCTTAAAAATCTATCGCTGGCTTATCATGCAGGGAACTTTTCCCTCAAATGTTGCCAGAGCCGTTTTTCCAACCGTGATTTCCGCAACCGTCGCGCGGGTTAGTCTGGTTGATTACGAGCTTGGGAAAATGCCGGATTTCAAAACGCCCGTTTCGATTCCCCAAACGGTTGCTCAAACTTCCGCCGTCAATGAAATTGTTAAAGAAAACACCAATCCGAATTTGGAACAAATTCCACAAACAAATAACTTAACGGAAATCTATTACGATTCGCGTTCCGGCACTCGATATGCGGTAAATAATGGAAGTAAGACTAAATTGGATGAAAACGGGGTTGTCGTCATCAGCAACAACAGCCGCCCTGAAACCACTAATAAAGCGCGTTCCACGTTTTTCGCTACGCCCGCTAAGTAAGTAAACTTCAAGCCTAAAAAAAGGAAGTCTTTGGAGTTAGTTTTGTAACTTCAGATTTCCTTTTTCTATTTCGGCAGCCCAAGTAATTTGCAAGGCTTATCCGTTACTTGGTTAATTTTTTTACCAATGGTTAATTTTTTTACCAGCGGTTAATTTTTTTACCAAATACGCCTCTGTCATCGCAAAATTCCTTATTTTTCCGTGGCTTTAACTTTGGCACTCATTTTGCCCTGAAGTTTGATGAGGATACTTAAACCTTTAATCAAATTTACTTTTCTTGGGAAGAAAGAATATGAACAAAAATTTACCTGATAAAACATCCGCGCAATATATCAGCGAGGACGGGTATCATTCGATTTATCACAAAACCACCGCGAATTTGCCTGATGAATTTCCTGTTTCTACAGAAACGACACGCGACGCGGAAGATGTTTTGACGATTTCATCATTACTGCGGGCTGTTTCCGCGTTGGTAGTTCTTTTAACCGTCAGTATCGGAACAAATGTCTTTTTGGCGGTTCGCAAAGCTGACCGGATTATCGTGGACAAATCTTCGGGGCGCGTGGTCGAGCTTAATAACCGCGATTACGGTATGACCGAAACGATTGAAATCGCGCCGGATAGACCGAATGAAACGGATAAAAAATATCTGGTTAAAGAGTTTCTGAAATCACTCTACGAAGTCGAGCAGACGACTAGGGAAGCCGAGATTAACAAACTTCTGCGAATGCTTGACCCGGATTTATCACTTTCGTTTGCCGCAAAACTTAAACAAAACGGTCTGCTCGCAACCGAGAAAACGGAAAGCGTTAATTCGACTTGGGAATTGCAGGATTTATCGGTTGATGAACGCGATCCGTATATTTTGCGGGCAATCGGCGTTCGGAAAATTCGCCGCAAAGCAAACGGGCAGGATGTCGAAGAATCTTTGCAGTTAAAATGCAAGTTTTTGCTCAAAGACTCACCAAACTCTCCGGCGCGTAATGACAATAATCTGCGGACGGGATTTACCATTCTGAGATTCCGCGTCGAACCCGTCAGCGGAAAAACTCAATCACCGATTGCGCTTCTGGCTGATGGTGATGTGTCAAACGGTGAAATCGAGTCATCGTCAACCGAAAACAACCCGAACGACGAACAAAACGAAACTCCGCAATCGAAGCAATAACCAAATTTCTAATTTTCAAATTTATTTTCGGTGAACTCTCAACAAGAGTCACCGAACAGGAGGACTTTTATGCAAATTCAAAATTTTATGTGCAGTTTTTTTAATGAAAACAGAGCGAGATATTGGTTTTTGATAAAACTGATGTTTCTGGCGACGGCAATTTTTTTGTGCGGTTCGATAGACGCGCAGGCGCAAAACAAACGAACGAACAAAAAGACGGTCAATAAACCAGTTGCCAAAACTGTTCCGCAAAAAACGGAAAAGACCGACACGACCATCAATAACTCTAATTTTCCCGTTAGCGTTGTCAACACGGCGGAAACCGACTATCTTTCGGGCGAAGCGAGTGTCGTAGTCAATCCAAAACAACCAACAGTAGTGCGGCTCGGACTTGCCCAAAATGCCGTTTCAATCGTCGAGTTTCCCGCATCCGACGGCGTTTATTATATTCACGAGGGCAATCCGAAGCTCGTTTCCGTCTTTCAATCGCCGACCAAGGAATCCGACCGCTCGATTACGATTTATCCGGGCGAAGGTTTCATTGTCGGTCAGCAAAGCGCCTCCGCGACAATTACTTTGCAAATGCGTTCCGGGCTAATTTTAATTTTGGAATTCGTTCCCGTCAGCAATATCAGGCAAAACGCCCACCGCTGCGTCATCAATTATGACCGCGATGAAGTTGTTTCCGCTCGGAGAACGGCAGGACTTGCCTACAATTTGGGTGAAGAAATAAGAGCGACAAATAATAAAAACACCCGGGCGAATTCAAAATTAGTGAGTTCTGAGACAAAAGAAAACTCGGAAAAAACAGAAGAAGATTCAAACCAAGAAGAAATTATTCCGATTAAATTAACTCAGACTGAAGTAACCAAAGGTTCATTTAGTCGGAAAGAAAACGAAAATAAACCAAAGTCTCCAAAAACCGGAATAGAGCTTTCGCGTCTCGTCAATAAAAAGTTGGCGGAATGTCTAAAAAATCCGGCGAAAAGTTTGGGGGCGTGGTCGCCAAATAACAATGGTTTGAGTCTGGCTGTTTCATCAGTTTCGGAAATTGATTCAACCCAAAGATTGGTCATCGTTGCGGTTCGCAATAACACCACGACAAATTTACGGCTTGTTCCCGGCACGCCGGAACTGCAAATTTTGACGGTTGACGGGCAGGGCAATCCGCTCCAAACCGAACGGCTCGAAAGAATTTATGTCGAAACGACGAGTTTTGAAGGGTTGGTTTTGCCGGGTTCAACCGTTTATTACGCGCTGGTTTACAACGCACCCGTGATGGGCGCAAGTCAACGGCTGAGCGTTTTGGTTTCGCACCGCGAATCCGCCGATTCACCGACCACGACGCTTTTACCGGGCGTTAATTCAAGCAAGGAGTAATAAAGAAAATGTCTGTAAAAATAGCTGAAATTTCCGATATACCCGCCGCTTTGCCTATTTCGGACGAGGCGGATGAACGCGAGAAACTGCTTCGTGAAGCCGCCGATTCCAACGAAAAGGCTAATGAGAATTTATCGTCTGAAACCGAGGATGAGGAGTCTGAAGAATTATCCGCCACTCCGAAAGCATCAAAGAAAAAGTTGTTTTTTGCCTTCGTCATATTTGTTCTCGGCTTCGTTTTGTTGGTTTTATTGATGAGTTGGTTTTTCGGAATCGGCGCATTTGCCGCCGTCAAACCTCAAGCGGTTGACCGCACGAAGGCAACAAATTCATCAAATCCCGCGCCCGTGACGGAAGAAGAAAAGCTGAAAATGGCGTTGAATCTGGTCGCGGAAAAAAATCCCAACGGGGCTAACAGCGAGATTTCCAATCAAAGCGAAACGAGTGCGGCAAATTCAAATTCTTCGGTTGATATTCCGCCGACCAGAGCCACCGAATTGAATGAACCCGTAGTTGTGCCTGATCCGCTGGTCGAAACAAATCGAAATCAGGTTAATTCTTCGACTCCGGCTATTAATACTGAAACGATCAAAACACCGATTTCAACCGTTTCAAGTTCCGTGCAGAGTTCATCGAATAACGAAAGAACTACCGATTCGGTTGTTCAACCTAACCGCGATACCAATGTGCCGATTGGACGTTCTTTGTTCTTTGGCATTGAGCGTAAAGAAATTTCACCGTCTAATCAAACAAACTCCCAAATCGTTGCCCAAAATGAAAGCGTTAATTTTACCAATCAGCCAACGCCTTCAATCCCGTTTGGAACACTTTTGCCGATTCGATTTCTCGGCGCGGTTTATACGCTTCGAGCTTCGGGCGGCTTGGTCAGAATGGAATTGACGAGAGCCGTTACAGGTAAAAATTATTCATATCCGGCAGGCACGGTTTTAGTCGGCACTTTGCGCGGAAGCGAATATAGACGCGCCTTTATTTCGGTTGTCGGCTTGATTGATCCCGTCAGCGGCGGACTCGTCAAATTTGAAGGCGAAGTGATGGGCAATGACGGAGCATCGGGCGTGAACGGTCGAAGGCGGCAGATAAAAAGCACTTGGTCACGCATTTTTGGCGGACTTCGTGATGCCGGTGCAGTTGCGCTCGGCGCAATCGGCAACGGACGTTCAGGCGGAACTGTCGTCATTTCAGATTCAACCAAACAAATATCCGATGAACTTTCGGGTTTGATCGGCAACAATCGAAGCAGAAGCGAATTTGTCGAAATTTCAGCCGGAACAAACGCTTTCGTGTTGGTTACGGATTTGCCGGATGAAGTTTCCGACTCGGAAAGGTTAGGTCAGAACTCGAAAACCGCTACGGGTTTAACTGAAACCGAATTGGCAGACCTTTTCAGCGAAGGCAACAAAGAGAAAATCCGTGCCGCACTTCCGCGAATGACTCCGCAGTTTCGCGTTTTAGCGGAAAAGTATTTGGCAATAGAAGGGAAATGATTTTGAAAAGGAAGGTTTCTTATGATTCCGCACGATAACAAAAAATCACAAATCAATCCGCGCAAGCTCGTTCTTGAAAACCGTGAAAACGAACTTTACGAACTAATTTGCCAAACGGGTTACGTTCCCGAAGAGAGAAATTTTTCCGACTTTTGCCAGAGTCTAAAATCCGGGAGAGGCTGGCTTATTTCCGGCACACGCGGAAGCGGCAAAACCGCATTTCCCGAAGCCTTGGCGAGCTGCTGCAATCTGACGATTTGCATTGTTTCGGGGCGCGACGGTTTGAAGCAGGAAGAAATTCTCTACGATTGGGACAAGGAAGAGCAAGCCGCGTGGATGAGTGAAAATCTGCTTTTGGCAAAAGACAAATCCGAACAGACGCGCGAAAAAATTATGATTCGGGCGCGACAGGAAAAATGGAAACGCGAATTTTTGATTTTGGGTGAGATGGGATTGGCTTACGATTTGGCGGCGAAAGCGGCTTTGTCGGATGAACCATCTGCTCCGCCGATTTTAATACTTGATGAAAGCGATAAATTTGGGGCAAGTATCGAAGACGCGATGCTGATGCCTTTGGAGCGCGGACTGATTTATATTCCGCGTCTGGTGGAAGGATTCATCGGCGTTTCCGATTGGAAATCGCGTCCGATTGTGGTTACGACCTCCAACGATTTACGCCATAAATTGAGCGCGCCGTTTAT
>CAZJQP010000131.1:0-6096 GCA_964548225.1 uncultured Blastocatellaceae bacterium
AATTACTTTCATTCCCCCATTCTAGCAGAGTTTCTATTTCTGTCTTGGTATTAGAATCTAATAAGGATAAGTTAGAATTGGCTCGGAAAGAAGCTCTCAAAAAAATTAAAATAACCCCTGAAATGATTTTAGGAACTGTCAAAAGTTATCCTAAGGAACTGTTTGATGCTGAGTTTAGGGTGATTAGAGATGCTCTCCAAAGAAGAACGAAAGACGCAAACAAACAAATAAAGAAATCAAAGACTCTTTTGAATGCCGCTAATGCAAAAGGTGTAGTAATATTTCTGATAGACGGCTTTTATAGTATTAGTCCTTTTCTAACCATCGAATTATTATATGAGCCTTTGTCACGTCAATTCTCTGCCGTTGACTCAATGATATTTCTTAATTTTCGCAGAAAAGTAACACTCAATTTAGATGATGGTCCTTATGATTATTTTATTTACCAACCACGATTTAAAGAAACTCCTTCTAACCAGTTTGCGGATTTTATAGACCGTTTAGGCAAAAAATGGTTTGAATATATGCAACTCTTATCTGGAAAAAGGTTTGATAAACATATTCTTTCCTATGATTCTCGCAATCTTTCAGGGGGCATTTGGAAATAGCTTGGATTTATTGAGAAAATTATCATCTCAAAATCTTTTCATCAATCCGCGCAACAATCCGCCCGACGGGATACAGCCCGATTTTTTTATCGAAATAGGGTGAGCGTTCGTAGAAAAAATTCAGACGCGCACGGGCGGATTTGGCGAAGTTTTCGTCTTTTAGTTTTTCTTCAAATTCTTTCCTTAAATTAGCATCTTTTTCGAGCATTTCGCGGGCGAGATTTTCGACAACGTAGCCTTCGCCGTATTCTTTTTGCTCGAAGATTGCGCTGAAAAATCCCCAAAACATAAACGAATCGGGCGCGGCGGGTTCGAGCAGATGAATGGCGACATTTGCGGCTTCTTGTGTGAGCGGAATGATTATCGAATTTGCCGGAAAAGTGCGTGTTTCCTTGATTGGATTTGTTTTATATGAAAGAGTTACGCGCCCTTCAAACGATGCGGGCGAAAATTTCTGTTCGGTAAAACGATAGCTTTCAACTTCGATGGTCAGCGGTTTTGAAATGCGTTGAAACTTAACGCCGTGGGCTTCGAGGCGTTCGATAACTTCCTGCCATTGAGCCGGAACGATGTAATAAAGCGGCGGCGCGACGGACGCGGTAATTTTTGCGTCATCAAAGCGCGGAATCGTGATATTGAGCGGTTTTGTGCCGTAAATAATTCGTTCCGCGCCCGAAATATCGCTCTTTTCTTTGCGGTATTCGATGCCTTTGAACTCGAACGGCGTTTGTTTTTCGGTGATGGAAAGTGCCAGCGGAAATTGGCGGTTTGCGTCGTAGGTTTTGAATTGATTGAGCGTTTCTTCGTCCGCCTTTCGATTGGCTTCAAAAAGGCTCGATTTGGATTGATTTATTTCCTCAATCGTGTAGCGCAGAATATCGTAAGTTCCGTGAACACGCGATTTATATGGTTTTAGCGAATGAGTTTCAATCAACAATCCGGCGCGGTTTCTGAGCGGTGTGTAACCTGTCGCAAAACGCGGCGTGGCGATAAATGTGGCAACGCCGCCCGTAACTTCACGCCCCGCAAATTGAACGTAATGCGTCAAAAGATTGCCTTCCGATTCGACTTTCGGGACGATTTTGCCATCGAAATATTCGTCCATCCAATTTTTAATAAACGGTGAAACTTCGGCGTGATGCGCGTATTCGTAAGTTACGTTATATTGAAAATCCGCGCCGTCGGTAACGTGGCAATCAATAAAAAAATCGGGCTTCCATTCATTCCAAAGATTTAACCAAGCACGAGTTTCGGGCGCGTCCGCCTTCATATAGTCGCGGTTGAGATTTAAGTTTGTCGAAGTTGCACGAAAACCCATTTCGCTCGGACCGTTTTGATTGATGCGATTATACGGCGAAGACAATTCGTGTCCGTCCACATTGTAAATCGGCACGAAAATTATCACGACATCTTTCAATAAATCGGCGCGTGTTTTCGTAATCGCAATATCACGAATCAAAGCGTAGCCCGCGTCTTTGCCGTCAATTTCGCCCGAATGAATGCCGCCTTGAATAAAGATAATCGCTTTGCCGCTTTTCTTCGCTTTTTCGGGCGTAAAATCTTTGTCCTTTGAAATAATCAAAAGCGGCATATCGCGTCCTTCGCCCGATTTGCCGAAAGATTTATAAACGATTTGGTCCGATGCTTTGTCCAATTTTTGGGCAAAAGCAATCGTGTCGGCGTAGTTCCAAGTTCGTTGATAATCAGTCTGTTCGGCTAAAGTCTGCCAATCGGCAGGGATGTTTTTCGATTCGCTCTGGGCGATTGTATTCATAATTGATAAAAGGAAAATAGCGGAAATTAAGAAAAGATTTCGGAAATTCATAGACCACAATTTTACCACAAAGCGAGTTTGTGGTAAGACTCAGAACTCTTCAGTGCTAAGGTAAAATCAGCAAGAGAGAAATCATCTATCACCTTTGACCTATCACTTATCACTTATTCCGAATGTAAAAGCCTTTATCTCCGAAATAAGTGATAAATGAAAAGTGATAGGTCAAAGGTGTTCTGTCCGACTTTGCAGTAACTCTACTGAACTCTTAAAACTCCTTCGTTTCCGCTTCGCTTTCTTCAAAAAGGCTTCGCACGGGAATCTGCGGCGGCGGCAGAGATTCTTGGTGTTCGGTTAAATCTTTTTGCAGTCTTTCGACAGCTTCGCGGGCGCGTTCAAAGTCGTCGCGTTTGATTTTCAGAGTGATTTTGCCGTCGCTGTTCGGCAGTTTTGCCAACTGATTGAAGTTTTTCAGACGAATTTCAATTTTTGCGCCGTATTTGAAAAGACCTTTGCGAAATTTCACGTCCAAAATCTCGGCAAGCGCAATGCGGACTTCCGTAACGCCGCTTTTGATGATGCCGAAAAGTTTCGATTCAAACTCCAAAACGATTCCGGCGGACGAAAATTTGCTCATTCCGTTGATTTCCGAAAGTCCGCTTTCGGTTTTAAATGGCACACCTGTAAAAGTTTGCATTGATTTCTATACGTCGGCGGCGCGTTTTTCGTTCGCGTGGCTGTCGGCGTTTTGTAATTCAATTTCCTTGACCTCTTTCTCTTTGATACTGACGAAATTAAAAGCCGTCAACGCAAGCGCGACCAACCCAATCGCCGCGCCGTAATAAAGCGTGTCAACCGCGTTCTCATATTTTAAGATTTTCTGCACGAATTTGACCGCCATTACCGGAATGATGACAAACGTAAATTTTGCCTTGAGTTCGGTCAAATCTCTGACCAACATCCAATCGGGAACTTCCAGACCACCGATAAAAAGTTCGTAGAGCGAAACGGCAACGACAATCAAAGCCGTAGCGACGAGAAAGCAATCCAACGCCTCAAACAAAACATAAAGCGTCGGTTCGGCTTCATCAAATTTCGTCAAAGCCGTTTGCAAAACCTGCACGGTTTTAACTGCGCCGAGAAAAAGCGAGGCAATCGCGCCCGCGAGCATTCCGAAAACACTGACAAGCGACAAATATCTTGCTTTTTCAATTAAAAATTTCACCTTTTTAGAAACTGCTCGAAGGATTCAAAAGTTCCAACTTTTTCTTGCATCGGTCAATGCCTTCGCGGTATTTTTCGAGCTTTCCCGTGTCAAGCGTAACGATTGCCGCTTGTTGATAATAATCAATTGCGGCTTGCGGCTTGCCCATCATTTCATACATTATCGCGTATTCGTTGGCAACCGTGTCTTTGGCAATTCCGGGCAGATTTGCAAGTTTATCGAGATGCGCCTTCAATTCTTCAAAACGCGCCTGATTTGAAAGAAAATAGGCGTAATTCAAATAAGCGGCGTTATAATGCGGCGCATATTGCATCGCGGCTTTGTAATATTCTTCGGCACGAGCGGTGTTTTTATATTTCGTTTCATAAACCCAGCCGAGATGATTGTAAGCCTTGCCGAAACGCGGATTGCGCTTCAAAATCTGCGACAATTTTTCGACGGCTTCCATTACCACACCATCGTTCAAAAGACGGTCGGCGTTTGCGAACATTTCTTCGCATTCCATCTCCGCACGGTCGGGAAGCAAATTGCCGAACGGGTCGTTCAAATTAAAATTATCTTGTCCGTTTGTAATGTCCATAATTCCAGTTGATTATTTTATACTTCCGTTTCGTGAAAATCCATCGTTTCCATATCATCGTCCGATTCTTCGGGCTGTCCGAGAAGTTTGAGCCACAGGAAACCGATTGTTCCGGCAGTCAGAGAAGCGAGCAAAATTGCCATTTTCGAGCCGTTTATTTCGATTGGATTCGTGGCAAACGCAAGATTTGTAATAAAAATTGACATCGTAAAACCAATGCCGCCAAGAAGTCCCGCGCCGAAAATATGTTTCCAATTCAAATCAAGCGGAAGTTTGCAAATGCCGACAGCAACCGCCACAAAACTCAAAAGCAAAATTCCAATCGGTTTTCCGATAACCAAACCTGCCATAATTCCGATTTCGTTTGCGCCGGTAAGATTTGCGATTGATTCATTGCTGATAACGATTCCGGTGTTGGCAAGCGCGAAAATCGGCAAAATTATAAACGCCACAGGAAAATGCAAAGCGTGTTCGAGCTTGTGCGAAGGCGAATCTTCATCATCTTCGGTTGCCGAAAAAGGAATCGTAAATGCCAACAAAACGCCCGCAATCGTTGCGTGAACGCCGGATTTCAGCATTAAATACCAAAGCAACGCGCCGCCGATTAAATACGGAGAAAGTTTTTTTACGCCCGATTTTTTCAGCAAAAACAAAATTCCCAAAACAACAATCGCGCCGAAAAGATAAGTTGTCGAAAGCGTTGCGGTATAAAAAACGGCGATGACGATAATCGCGCATAAATCGTCAATCACGGCAAGCGCAGTCAGAAAAACTTTCAACGAAGCCGGAACACGGCTTCCTAAAAGTGCGAGAACACCGAGCGCAAATGCAATGTCGGTCGCCATCGGAATTCCGACTCCGCTTTGCGTCGGCGTTCCAGCGTTGAAAAAATAATGAATCAGCGCAGGCACGGCAATTCCTCCAATCGCCGCAAAAATCGGCAGCAAGGCGTTTTTGAAATTTGAAAGCTCGCCGTTTTTCATCTCGCGTTCGAGTTCCAAACCGATTAGCAAAAAGAAAATCGCCATCAGCAAATCATTTACCCAATGCTCAATGCTCAAATTGCCGAGATACATTTTCCAAAACGCGGCGTAATTCTCGCCGAACATCGAGTTGGCAATAATGAGTGAAGCAACCGTGCAAATAATCATCACGATTCCACTCGCCTTTTCCGAGTCGAAAAATGCTTTGAATGATTTAGATAATTTTCTTTGAACAACACCCATAACAACTATTTTAGCCGTCATTTGCCCAAAGTAAAAAGGCAAAACTTACGAAATAGTTTTGCCTTTTTACTTTTTGTTTTTGCCTTTAAATCATTCGCCGCCGACGGTCATTTCTGAAATTAACAAAGTTGGCGAAGCGGTGCTGCCGAGTTTGAAACTCAAATCGTTGCCAATGGCTTGGACGTTTTTCAGGACTTTCAAGACATTTCCGGCAATCGTGATTTCTTGGACGGGATATGTTAATTCGCCGTTTTCAATCCAATAACCGCTCGCGCCTTGCGAAAAATCGCCCGTAACGGAATTTACGCCCGAACCGAACATTTCGGTCAAATACAAACCGTTTTTGACCGATTTGATGATGTCTTTCGGATTGTCTTTGCCGTTTTTCAAAAACAGATTCGTTGCACCGACACCGGGCGCAGCTTGATAGCTTCGTCCGGCGTTTCCGGTAACTTTTGCATTCAAACGTCTTGCCGAATACGAATCGCAAACGTAAGTTTTCAAAATGCCGTTTTCGATAACTGTAACCGACGAAGACTTAACACCTTCGGCATCGAACGGGCGCGAAGCAAGACCGTCTTGAATTGTCGCATCATCAACGATTGTAATTGTCGGCGCGACAATTTCCTGCCCTAGAGCGTGTTATGAACTTTTAACTGTGGTAAATTCGGGAAATGAACCGAAAA
>CAZJQP010000132.1:0-5813 GCA_964548225.1 uncultured Blastocatellaceae bacterium
GCCGATGAGTGGCTTTGGAGAAAATTCATTTACACAGTTTATTTGACACCCTCTAACTGAGCTTTCTAATTTGTTTTGGTATCATTTTCCTGAAATGTTAATTTATGACCTTTCTGCATCCCGATTTTAAAATTATCTTGCCTAACTGTGAAAGACTTTTGGAATAGATGTATTAAAAGCATACATCAAGACTTTTGTTGAAGTTGGTTTGAAAAGCATAAATCCCTTTAACACAATGCTTTATATTAATTGGCACAATGATTGCTAACTGTAAAAGTGAATTTCCGCATTTATTAATAGAGACAAATAATCTATTTAAAATGCGGTTGAATCAAACAAGATTCGCAACTTTGAAAAAAGATGCGGAGTCAGCAGGAAAGGTGAGTAAAGGGGACTTGCCTTTCCTGCAATAAAACCCAAAGGCAAAATATCCAAGATTTATAGTCGGTATTTTGCTAAAATAAAAAACAATAAAATTTATATCTTGAAGTTAAACTAATGAAGAAAAAAGCATTGGTAATTGATGATGATTTTTCGATGCTCGAATTGATGGAATTTCAATTAAGGGCGGAAGATTTTCAGGTTACAACGGCTGAAAACGGTCAAAAAGCAATCAATTTGGTTAAGGAAAACGAATTTGACGTGATTTTAACCGATTACAATTTGCCTGATTTCAACGGCGTGGAAATTGTCAGCCGTTGTAAGGAAATCCAGCCCGATACGGAAATTATAATGATTACCGGATTTAGTTCGACGGAAAAAGCCATCGAAGCAACGAAAGCCGGAGCTTTTTGGTTTCTGAAAAAACCTGTCGTTTTTGAAGAACTCAAAGGCTTAATCGAAAAAGCCGTCGAGCGAAAACAGCAAAAGTCCGAAATAAAAGAACTGCGTGGCAAACTTACGAACAAAACTTCCTACGAAGGCATAATCGGTGCAAGCCGTGCGATGCAAGATATTTACGAAATTATCGAAAATGTCGCCGAATCTGACGCAAACATTCTGATTTTGGGCGAAAGCGGCACTGGTAAGGAAATTATTGCTAATGCTATTCATTACAAAAGCCATCGCGCCGCAAAACCGTTTGTTAAAGTGAATTGCTCGGCATTACCCAAAGACCTTATCGAATCACAACTTTTCGGACACACGAAAGGCGCGTTCACGGGCGCAACCGGCGATAAAGCCGGTTTTATCGGACAAGCCAATAGCGGAAGTCTTTTGCTCGATGAAATCGGCGAAATGCCTGCGGAACTTCAGCCGAAATTGCTTCGCGTTTTGCAGGAAAGAGTTTATTATCGTGTGGGTAGCGATAAACCGCAGGAAGCCGATTTCCGGCTTATTTCGGCAACAAACCGCAATCCTTTTGAAGCAATTCAAGATGGAAGTTTGCGCGAAGATTTGTATTATCGAATCAATACAATCGAAATAAAAATTCCGCCGCTTCGTGAGCGAATGGAAGATGTGCCGATGTTAGCTGAGCATTTTTTGAGAATGTATGCCGAGAAGTATCACCGCAACGACGCGGAATTTTCCGGCGCGGCTTACGAGCAAATGCTCAATTACAGTTGGCGCGGTAATGTCCGCGAACTTCAACATAATATCGAACGCGCCGTTTTGATGAGCAAAAGCGGCAAGATTGATTCGTTAAATATTCCGAAAAATATGGAAAATAAAATTTCGTTTGCCGATATTCCGAATCTTACTTCGGGTATTTTGGGAGCGAATGAAAAATCAAGCGAAAATATAAATATTGATATAAATCTGTCGGGCGATGAATTATTTGAAAAGGTCGGCAAACTGATTGTTGATAAATTGCCCGAACCCGAAGACGGCGAAACTGTCAGAGATGTGTTCGATTTGATAGAAAACAGCGTTGTTTTAGCGGCGTTAAAACGCACAAACGGCAATAAACAAGCGGCGGCGAATCTGCTTGGACTTTACCGTCCACGTCTTTACGGAATGATTAAACGGCATAAAATAAATGAGAAATGAGAAATGAGAAATGAGAAGTGAAATTCTTCACTTCTCATTTATTTTAACGGGTTGTTGTCGGAACTTTGATTTCAACGTCAATATCTTTTTTCTTATTGCCTTCGAGAACGAGGAAATAAAAAGCTCCGGCGATGATAGAAACGATAAGCAATGTGGTAATTGCCCAAATTAGATTGTTGCCCGTGCTGTTTTCTTCTGACATATTTTTTAATAAACTCCTTAAGATTTGTATTTGTTAAAACTACGGCAGACAGATTTGCAAATTGAATGCCAAACATAAAAACTACTTATTTTATTGATGTTTAGAAGGCAAAAGCATTTTTAATAACGGCAAAACAGAAACTCTGTAACAAAATCGGACAGTTTTAAGTGAATGATTTTCAGTCTTTTTCGGGAAAAAACAAAGATTTAGAAGACTTTATTAAATGGTATGATTTTTGCAATCACTTAGTTCTTAACCCCAATATTTTACTTTCTTTTTGATTGTATTGTGGCGAATTTGATTAAAAGATTAACCTTTGGCGGCGAGTATGACGAAAGTTTGGTCAAACTGCCTTATTTAGTCTTGTTCATTTCAATAATTTTATCGCTCGGTTTTACATATTTGTTTCATCGAAGTTCGCAAAGCAAAGATTTAATCAGATTTAACAGCACGACGCGCCAGATTCAATCAAATCTCGAAAATAAACTGAATTCATATATCGCCTTGCTGAAATCAGGTCGCGCTTTTATTGAAACGACTGATAAATTAGACCGCAAAAAATTTAAAACCTATATTGATTCACTCGAATTGGAAAAAAATTATGTCGGTTTGGTCGGTGTCGGTTTTAACAAAGCAGTTGCACCGAACGAACACGAAAATTTGATTGCGGAAATGAAAAAAGAAGGTTTTACGGACTTTAAAATCTTTCCGGCAAACAATAATGAAATTAATTATCCGATAATTTATCTCGAACCGTTAGATGAAATAAACAGTCGCGCAATCGGATATGATATGTTCAGCGAACCCGTGCGACGGCAAGCACTCGAAAAAGCACGAGATTTTTCAACCGAATCGGCAAGCGGAAAAGTTGTTCTGATACAGGACAGCGAAGATACGAAACACGCCGGATTTTTGATATATTTGCCCGTTTATAAAGGTGGAAAAATTCCCGCAAGCATCGAAGACCGCCGACAAAACCTGCTCGGATTTATCTATTGTCCGTTCCGCGCTCACGACTTCGTTAAATCCTCGGTTGATAATCAATCATTTCCCGACATTGAATTTAAGATTTACGATTACGAATTAAACGAAGAAAATATTTTGGCGCAGACGGAGACGGCAACAAATCGCAATCTGTCAAACGAAAATGAAAATCAAGGTTTTTACAACAAAAATAATTTGGAGGTTGCGGGCAGACGCTGGATTATCGAATATGCGCCGACCGCCGGTTTTTTCGATCAATCGAATCAGCGTTTGACTCCGATTGTTTTGCTTATCGGAACGCTTTTTTCTTTTTTGCTTTTTGCATTGACTTACGCACAGGCGAATTCGCGTCGGAAATTGCAGGAAATTGCCGAAGACTTGCTTGAAGTCGAGCAGGAAAAGGCGGATTTGTTTGAAAAGGAAAAACGCGCCCGCCTATTTGCCGAACAAGCCGCAAAAACTAAAGACGAATTTATTTCGGTTGTTTCACACGAACTCCGAACACCCCTCAACGCCATTGCAGGTTGGGCGAAAATCTTGAAATCGGACAATCTTTCGCCGAATACTAAAGAACTGGCATTGCAAAAAATCGAGAAAAATCTGCGTTCGCAAACAAAATTGGTTGAAGAATTATTAGACTTTTCGCAAATAATGTCAGGCAAAGTCCATATCGAAAATGAAGAGTTTTCATTTTCCGATGTTTTTGAAAAAGTTTTAGTCGAAATTGAGCCGAAAGCTGAAGAAAAAGAAGTTGAATTGACAAAAATCAATAATCTGGACGGTCAGATGGTTGTCGGCGACCGCTCAAAAATCAAAATTGTTATCGAAAATCTGCTTATAAACGCCATTAAATTCACACCTTCGGGCGGCAAAATCGAAGCCGAAGTATGCGAAGAAGACGGGAAAATTATCTTAACCGTTAAAGACAACGGCAATGGAATAAATCACGAGTTTTTGCCGTATATCTTCGACCATTTCCGCCAACAAGACGGCTCGCTCACCAAATTTCACGGTGGTTTGGGGTTGGGTTTGGCAATTACCGAACACATCATCAAACTCCACAACGGCACAATCGAAGCCGAAAGCGAAGGCGCGGAAAAAGGTTCGATTTTCAAAGTTAAAATTCCTTGTAAAAAAGACTAAATATTTACATTCTTAAGTAATTGGACAGCAAGTAAGCGGACAGCGTGAAAATGTTTGCCGCAAATTTTGTTGATTTAGGATTTTAAACCAAAGGGCATAACAAAAATGGCGATGGCGAGAAAATGAAAGATACTGCCCATTAAAACAAAGACGTGCCAGATGGCGTGATGATGTTTCATACTTTCCCAAGCGTAGAAAATTACGCCGACGGAATAGGCAATGCCGCCGGCAACAACAAGCGCAATCGGCGCAAATCCGAGCGCAGTAAATAGCGGTTGAACGGCAATCACGCCAATCCAGCCCATTACAAGATATGAAAGGACAGAGATAATCGGATATTTTTTGCCGAAAATTAATTTCAAAATAATTCCGATTAACGCAAATGCCCAAACAAAATAAAACAAACTTTGTCCGATGCCTTCGCGCAGAACGATAAGGGTAAAAGGAGTATAGCTTCCGGCAATCAAAACGTAGATACAGCAATGGTCAACAACCTGCAAAATGCGTTTTGCTTTAGGCGAAGTTTCGCTGTGATAAACCGTCGAAGCGGCGTAAAGCACAATCAAAGATAAGCCATAAACCAAACTGCTCAAAATATACCAAAAATCACCTCGCACACTTGCTAACACAACCAGAAAGACAAACCCCATTATGCTCAAGAGCAACCCGAAACCGTGCGTCAGTGTGTTCGCAAATTCTTCAACCGTCAATTTGTTAAGTCTGGCTTTAACCATAACCATATTATAAATTATTTTCCAACGGTTTTTTGTAATAGTTTTATAATTTTTAAGTGTGTGGACAGAATCGCTTTTAACTAAAACCTCTAAAATAATTGATAATTTGCCTTTTCTTTACACGCCAATCATCAAATTCCAATTGTCAATTATCAATTATTTTAGAGATTTTTACCTTTATTATTTGTGTCCGACTACTTATTTTGCAGTTTTTGTAGAAACACGCTCGAAGTAAGTATGTTACGTTGCACTTGTTGGCACACTTGCTTCGGGCGTGTTTCTGCATTGTTGAATTTTCCCGACTACTTACAAAAATTAATCTAAAATCCCCAATGTGCCACTCTTTTTGATGGTCGCTACGCAATAGAAAAGCCAATTATTTTTACCGAAGAGGTGGAAAATTAAAAGCGGAAGTTCGCCGGAATGTCGGATGAAAGAAAATTTCTTCACATTTATCACAAAACCGCGCCGTTATCGTCCGTCTGAATGATTCCGTCGTGTGTCTGAATCATTCAGACGCTTGACGGAATGATTCAGACGCTTGACGGAATTGTTCAGACACACGACGGAATCATTCAGACGCACGGAAAAATCATTCTGCGGCACGGCAGAATGACTTAACAAGGCAGCGGAATGACTTTGCCAACAGTCCGAATGATTCGGACGAGCGTTTCGGTTTAGGAAAACCAAGTATTTTTACTAAAAAAACGTCAGTTCGGGATAAGAAAAACCGACTGGAGCGCAAGCGTCCCGCTTGCAAA
>CAZJQP010000133.1:0-5779 GCA_964548225.1 uncultured Blastocatellaceae bacterium
ACTGTCGCAACCTCGGCGATACCGGGAACGCTATTTAGTTGATACCGCACAAACCAGTCCTGCACCGTGCGTAAATCGCGCAGGTTCATTTCATCTGATTCAAGCGTATACCAGAATATTTGTCCGACTCCGGTGGCATCAGGTCCGAGCGTCGGCGTTACGCCTTCGGGGAGTTGTTTGGTAACTAAATTGAGCCTTTCCAAAACCCGTGTTCTCGCCCAATACAAATCAACATTGTCCTCAAAAATCACATTAACCATCGAGAAACTAAATGCCGAATTTGCCCGCACCGTGCGGACACCTGCCAGACCTTGCAGACTCGTTACCAACGGATAAGTTATCTGGTCTTCGACTTCCTGCGGCGAGCGTCCCGCCCAATCGGTGAAAACAATGACCTGGTTATCCGAAAGATCGGGAATCGCGTCAATCGGCGTATAGAGCAAAGCCCAATAACCCCACGCCGCCAAGCCAAGATAGAACGCAACAACAATCACGCGGTTATTCAACGACCATTCGATCAGACGATTTATCATAAAAAAGCTATTTATAAAGCGGATTCTCCAGCGTCCGCAATCTTTGAAACCTTAGTGATTTATTCCGGCAAAATATCCTTCACGACTACGAACTGAGAAAAGCGGCGAGCCTTTCGGAAAATTAACCTTTACTCTGACGCGATGCCATTTACCGTTTATTGCAAAGTCGGTAGGATAATAACTAATCGAATAGAGGTGTCGAATCTCCAGCGCAATTTGCTCAAAGGCTTCATCCATATCTACCTGACCTTTGGGAAAAAAAGCCTTTCCGCCCGAAGTTGATGCCAATTCCTTCAAAGTTTCTCTGCCGTTTAAGCCGCCTTTGAGCGGATAATAACCGCCAAAGCCGATGGCGTAAATAATGACCTCAGATTCCCGTAATCTCCGGCGTAGTTCGCGGTAGGAATAGCGAGAATTGTTATCCTCACCGTCGCTGATCAAAAGCACGACTTTTTTGTGGTGTGAGCCTTGCATAACTTTTTCCACTCCCAGATACACAGCATCATAAACGGCTGTATTTCCCTGCGGCTCGACAAGGTTAAATTTATTCAAAATGGCATCGCTATCGCGCGTTCTATCCAACAACAAACGGGCGCGTGAATTAAAATCAATCAGAAAGAACTCGTCCCGGTTGTGGGTTGTGTTTATAAAGGAGGCGAGAGCTTCTTTAGCTTGATTGATTTTTTTCTCACTCATCGAACCCGAAGTATCAAAAACGATACCGACTGAAGCCGGAGTATCTTCGTTACTAAAAAAGTGAATCTCCTGCAACGTCTTATTATCAAACACGTTAAAGACATTTTTGCTCAATCCCGTAACTGCCCGCCCTTCTCTGTCCGTCACGCTGACGTTAAAAGTAACCAGATCGGTATTGATGGTTAAAGGCTTATCATCTTGCGGCGTTGTGTTGGTTTGCTTTTGGGCAATCAAAGGCTGAGGCGTTATCAACATCAAGACCAACAAAATCAGAACAACACGCCAAATATTTTGAAGTAGCGCATAATTTTTTATTTTCATAACTCCTCCTTGAATTCTTTTGACTCGGAATCTCAAGTTCAATCGTTCAGGCAAATTTTCGGCAGTTGCGATGGTTTCCGAACTGCAAGTTTTCAAGCGGAAAAAGGCTTCCGCAACTTGCCGAAAATCTTAAAAAATCAAGTAACGATTTTCTTTTCCGAACTCTATTTACTGAGCCATAATCGGGAATGACGTTTTGCCTTTCCCGGCTCCGCCTTCAAAAGCTACTTGCATCTGCCATTCACCTGCCATTTCGAGCTTGACTTTACCGTTATAAACGCCGGGCGTTCCCGATGTCGTCAAGGTTGCCGCGTCATTCATCGCGGGCATCGTCCCCATGGCGGGCATAAAGAAATTTACCGAAGCCGCTCCAACGTCAACCGTTTTCCCGGAAGAATCAGTAAAGCTCAACGTAAAATCATTTGCCCCGTTTCGGATAACTCCGTCGGCAGTTGCCAGCGTAATTGTCAAATTATTGACCGTGCCGGTTTTGACCGTTTTTCCGCTTGTCGCGGAACTCCCGCCGCCTGAACCGCAGGCGGCAATTAAAATTGAAATGCTAAATAATGCTGAAATAATGATTAGTTTTTTCACGATTTAAATCTCCTCAAATTGAAATGGAATATTGCCGCCTTGAGACCTTCAAAAAGGTATTTCAAGACACAAAAAGAGAGACGCACTCAGGCACACTTCGCCCGCTCGTCAAGACGCACTACTCCCTTGGATTTAAATCAGAAATGAATGGTGTTGGAGATATTTCGGCTGGATTTTTTGCGCTAATGGAACGCGCTCGAACAAAAACCCAATAGTTGTGTTTGGCTTTTCTTTGATGAGAAGAAGCGAAGCGATTTGTTTGATAATCGAATCGCTGATAATGATGGCTGAAGGTGAAAAATTAAACGATGTTCCCGAAGGAGTCGGCGCGGAATTACTGCAATTTACGGCACAGCACAAACGGGCAATATTTGCTTCTTTCGATTGCTCCTTGCTCTTTGCTTTTTTACAGCAATCCATCATTTGGCTGTTCTCATTTCCCGAATGAAGCGGCATTCCCGCCAGCACACCGCTTGCAAGTGCCAGAATCAGTAACAAAGATGTCAGCCATTTTTTCATCTTTCGCTTAAGATAGTTGATTATTTAAATATCTGTCAAGAAAGAATACTTTATCAGTCTGTTTCTACTTTATAAAAAGCTGCCTGATAAAATTTTTATTCCCTTCAGATTTCATTATTTCTCATCCGCCCAATTTTAGGATCATTTTTTCAATTCTCCGGCGGTTAAAACTATCCGCTGTTAATTACTGCATAAAACGTGCCAAGTGCTAAATATTGATTTCATTGAGTTTTTGCAAAGACGTTCTATTATCGGGTGCGGGGGATTTCGCAATAGTTGGGTAAATTTTCGCAGTAAATAATTATTTTAAGAGTTTCTTCATTAAAAACGTCTTTTCCCCGAACTTTGTAATTCTATTTTATCGCCTGCGCCGCTTTTTCTTCGCTATTTTTTTTTCTTTGCGTTGTTGCTCACGATTCAGATTTTTCGGTTTCGTCAGATCCGTCTTGATGCCGCGTTTATCTAAAAAAATCAAGAGTAAGGGTAATCCGAAGACCATTATTGCCATCACCAAAACTCCGATGACGGCATATTTTTGAATATCCGTGAGCGATTGCCAAAACATATTTTTTGATGCTATTTGCCGAAGGCTGTTTGATTACAGACAGTTCATTGTTTGCAAACAAACATTCGGATCTCTGCCGCCAAACTCATTACTACTCGCAAAAATCCCTTAACCTCTTTCTTTTCTGCAATAAAAAAGATTTTAAGATTCAGGAAACCTACGGCATACCACTTGCCAAAACAAAAACAAGAAATAATCGTGCCGTAAGGGGGATTTTATTGAGGCAATTTATGAAAAGGCTTACTGCAATTATACGAAAAAGAACATCGGCGATTGGCTTGCTGTTGATGGTTTTACTCGCCGGAAATGCTTTGCCGATTTTCGCGCACGGCGGCGAAGACCATGGTGATGCCAAACCGAAAACCCAAACGACCGATAAAGGCACAGTTTCGCATTCGTCGCGGCTCGGTGATTTGGAAGTGATGCTCAAACATCCGCTGTTTAAGCCGGACACGGCAACTGATGCACGGCTTTTCGTGACGAAATTTGAAACCAACGAAGCCTTTAAGGATGTTTCGCCGGCAGTTGAAATCGAATCGGCAAACGGTTCAGTAACACAAGGAACAATCGAAAAAAGCGAAACTGCCGGGATTTTCGGCGTTAAATTCCCTGCTTTGCCGGAAGGAACTTATACGATTCGCACAAAATTGACACACGATGGCGAAACCGATACAACGACTTTTTCCGGCGTGGAAGTGAAGAATCAACCGATTGCAGAAACAGAAAATGGCGGAATGTCGTGGTTGCGAACTCTTTTAATCGGCTTTGTTTTCTTAATTATTTTAGGTTTATTCGGAGCGTTATCGTTTTTTGTGTTGCGCTTTAGTTCGGTGGGCGAGCCGACCAATCAGGAAACCGTTTCTGCTTAGAATGAAAAACGCGATTCTCCACAATCAAAATTTAACGAGCAAGGGCAGTTTCATTAAGTCGAAAAGATTCTCCTGTCTTCTTTCGACTGTGGCGGTCGCGGTGATAATTTTTGCCGCGTCCGTCAGTATTTTTCCGCAGGACACAACGCCTTCGCCGCTGCCGACTCCGGTTAAATTAACTTCCGCCGAATACGTTTCGCAGGATGGTTTGACGATTGAAAAACTGCTCGAACTCGGCGCAAATCGGCGGGCTGATTTGCAGGCGGCACGGCAAAGATTGACGATTGCCGAAGGGCGTTTGCAGCAGACGCGTTTTCGCCCGAATCCGACTTTGAGCGGCGATTACGGCACGGCGAGAATTTTGGGCGGCGGCGACGAAAGTCAATTTTCGGTCGGTGTCAGCCAAGTTTTTGAAACGGGTGGCAAAAGAAATCGGCGCGTGGCGGTTGCCGAACTCGAATTACAGCAGGTTCGCACGGAAATTTCCGCGCTTGAAAGACGGCTCGCGGTAGAGATTCGCACCGCTTACACCAATGCGCTTTCTGCTGCCAGACAGCTCGATGTTTTGGAAAAACTGATTTCTGCCAATCTGGAAATAGTTAGGGTAATCGAGGCGCGGCTCAAAGAAGGCGATGTCGCGCCGCTCGATGTCAATTTAATCAAAGTCGAAGCCGACCGTTTGCGAATCCAGACGATTCAGGCGCGAAACGATCTGGAAACTGCTCTTTTGCAACTGAAAAATATCATCGGCGCGGACGTTGCCGAAAGCATCAGGCTCGCACCGCAAAATGAACGCCCTCCGCGTCTCGATTTGGGATTGAGCGAACTGACCGATATTGCTTTGCGGGAACGCGCCGATTTGCAAGCCGCCAAACTCGGCGAAGAACTCGGCACGGCACGAATTGATCTGGCAAAAGCCAATTCCGTGCCGAATGTCGCGGGTTCGGTCACTTATTCGCGCAATAAACGCATTACCGATTTTCCGCCTATTATCGGCGGCGGCGTTACTAATCGGGATAATGAATTAACTTTCGGCGTAACGGTTGATATTCCGATTTTCAACCGCAATCAAGGCGAAATCGCTTCGGCAACGGGCGAAAAACTGCAAGCGACTCGCAATCGTGAGTTTTTGGAATCAACCATCAAACGCGATGTTGCCATTGCTTTTCGCAAATACCGGGCGGCGGCGGAAACGCTGACGATTTATGCGGTGCAAATCATTCCGCGTTCGGAAGAAAACTTAAAATCAATTCGTTCTGCTTACGGTTTCGGCGAATTTTCGATCTTTGAAGTCGTCAACGAACAACGTCGTTTGACCGAAAATGTAACCGGCTACAATCAAGCTCTGCGCGATTATTACAACGCTTTGAACGAACTCGAAACGGCACTCGGCAGCGTCATTCCGCCAACAGGCTTAATACCTGTTTCGTCAATTTTGCCTTCGGAAGATCTAGCTCCGTCGCAAGCAAACCGCGAAAAACTTTTGAAATCAATCGAGACGGTCAATATGCAGAAAAAACCGGAAATCTCGAAAAATAAAAAACAGGAAGAGGAAGAAAAATGAAAAAATTTACTTTTTTAGCAATTATCGGATTGATTGCAATCATCGGCTTGGCGGGCGCGTGTTCGTCCGGTTCAACCCCGACAACCACAACGAATGCAACTAACAATCAAGCGACAAC
>CAZJQP010000134.1:0-5098 GCA_964548225.1 uncultured Blastocatellaceae bacterium
CGCGGTACTTGAGCCACGGACCGGCCATCGTGATTCCTTTGTCAACGCATAAACCTTCGATTTGATGAAACATCGGAACGTGCGTCATATCGGGCGTGTCGCGGCGGAAAACTTTGCCGGGCGCGATAATTCGCAAAGGTGCGCCGCGCCGTTCCATTGCGCGAATTTGAACGGTCGAAGTTTGCGAACGAAGCGCGAAACCGTCGGTCGTGTAAAAAGTGTCCTGCGATTCACGCGCCGGATGACCTTCGGGAATGTTGAGCGCGTCGAAATTGTAATAATCGGTTTCAATCTCGCGGTCGTCTTCAATCGCGTAGCCCATCGAAACGAAAATGTCTTCAATCTGCTGACGCAAAATCGTCAAAAGATGCAAATGACCGACACGCGGACGATTTCCGGGCAAAGTTACGTCCAATCTTTCGCGCTCGGTTTTGGCTTCCGAAATGTAATTTTTCAGACTCGTTTCGGCTTCCGTTATCTTTTCGACGATTTTCTTTTCAACCGATTGAACAAACTGCCCGAACGCGCCGCGTTCTTCGGGCGCGACTCGTCCGATGAGTTTCTTCGCGTCGGCAATTTGCGATTTTTTGCCCGTGTGTTTCGTCTTAAATTCGCCTATTTCGCGCTGAAGGTTTTCAGCCGCCGACAAACTCAAACTGTGTAATTTATTGCGTAAATCAACAAAGCGTCCGAATTCATTTTCAAATGATTCGCGTATTTTTTCTATTTGCTCTTTTGCTTCCATAAAAATAAAACCACAGATTAACACAGATTAACACAGATTTTTTGATAAATTATCTGTGCTTATCGATGTCAATCTGTGGTTAGAATTATATCAAAAACTAAGCTGTTGCTTGATTGCTGATTGCGTCTTTCGCTTGTCCGGCGAGAGTTGCAAAAGTTTCGGGTTGTTTGACCGCTAAATCGGCGAGAACTTTGCGGTCGAGTTCAACGCCCGCAAGTTTTAAGCCGTGCATAAATTGAGAATATTTCATCTCGTTCAGACGGCACGCCGCGTTGATGCGGACAATCCAAAGTTTTCTAAAATCTCGTTTTTTCAGCTTTCTGCCCGTGTAGGCAAAGTTTAATGCGCGTTCGACGGATTCTTTTGCCGAACGATAAAGTTTCGATTTCGTTCCACGATAGCCTTTGGCTAAGGCTAATATCTTTTTGCGCTTTTCGGTGCGCTTATTTCCACGTTTTGCTCTTGGCATTTTTTCACTCCTTCATCGTGTAATTAAAAATTAAAAATGCAAAATGTAAAATTTCGGAATTTTTAATTTTTAATTTTTAATTTAGTCCCGTCCGTATGGCAACATTTTTTCGACACGTTTTTGGTCGCCTTCGGAAACTAACGTATCAATATCGAGATTACGTTTACGTTTATTGGTTTTTTTCGTCAAAATATGACGTGCGTGGCTGTGTCCGCGTTTGAATTTGCCCGATGCTGTCGAGCGAAAACGCTTTGCCGCGCCTTTATGTGTTTTAAGTTTTGGCATTTTTACCTTCCTATTATTTATTTATCTAATTTACGAATCGCTTGTTCGACAACCGGCAAAGCCTTAGCGACTGCGTTCGCATCTATTTTGTCCGCCGTATCGTTATTGCTGTGTATAATTTGCAAAACTTTCGGCAACTCTTTAGGTGTTTCACCATTAAAAGCCTTTAATAAATTCGGAATTTCATCGCCGTTAATTAGACTAAATGAATAAGTTTCCGTCTTTGTTTCGGCAAATGTCAGATGGTCGCTTGGCGGATATTGCTTGCCGATAACTACTTTGATATTTGCGCTTTTTGCGGTTTCATCAACCGCTTTTGTAAAAATTGTTCCTTCTTTTTGCGTCCAAAGCCAGAGCGTATCGCCGTAGCCGAAAACGTCAAAATTGATATAAATCGCGGGAAGTTCGCTTTCCGTTCGCGCTTTGATATATTCACGCGAACCGACAAGACCGATCTCTTCAAAATCCCAAAATGCGACTTTCAAAGAATAATTTTGGAGCGGATTTGCCTTAAAAGCCTTCAAAAGTTCTAAAATTCCCGCTGAACCCGAAGCATTATCAACTGCACCGTTTCCTTTTGAAACTCTGTCGTAATGCGCTCCGAGCATAATCGTTTTCGTAGCTTTCGGATTCGGAATTTCAGCGATAATATTCCAGCCACGCATTTCTGCACCATCTCTGCGACCTTTTACCGTAAAAGGCTCATAAGTAAATTTTACACCGATTTTTTCCAATTCTTCGCGTATTTGTGCGCCGCGCTCATACGAATTTGCGCCAACCGTAATTTCGTTGATGCTTTTCGTAAAGTTTTCGGCAATATTCTGCCCGAACGCCATCGAAGCGAAGAGCAAAACTAGCGCAAATGATTGAAATTTCCTAATCAACATAAAATTATTTTCCGGTTTTCTTCGGCACGAAAATGGCAAACATTTGATAACCTTCCATTTTCGGTGCAACTTCGACATCGGCTAAATCGGCTAAATCGTCCCGCAATTTTGCAAGGATTTTTGCGCCGAGTTCTCGGTGCGACATTTCGCGTCCACGAAAAGCGATTGTCGCACGAACTTTGTCGCCGTCAGCAATCCAATCACGGGCGCGTTCTTTGCGATAACTGTAATCGTGGTCATCAGTTGCCGGACGAAATTTGATTTCTTTAACGGTTGTCGTAACCTGCTTTTTCTTGGCTTCGTGCGCTTTTTTCTTTTCTTCGTAAAGAAATTTTCCGTAATCAATAATACGGCAAACAGGCGGTTTAGCATTGGCAGCGATTTCAACTAAATCTTTGCCTTCCTCACGCGCCCGCTGAATAGCATCTCGCGTGTCCATTACGCCAATTTGTTCGCCGTCTTCCGATATTACGCGCACGGACGGCACTCGGATTCGTTCGTTTGTCCGATGCAATGGACCGCGATGACGAATGGGACGGTTTTTATTAAATCTGTTAGCGATAAATTTCTCCTTATTTTATTGTTTAGCCATTTGAAATGGCTCGTGTTTCTTTCAGAAGTTTTGCCATTTCAATAAATTCCACAAGCGTCATCTGTCCGATGTCGCCTTTCACCTTTTCACGAACCGCAATTTTATTTTCTTCGAGTTCTTTGTCGCCGAGGACAAGCATAAAAGGAACTTTTTGCAATTGCGCTTCACGAATTTTTGCACCGATTTTGTCTGATTTCAAGTTTGATTCAACTCGAAAACCCGAATCTTTCAATTCTCTGGCAATTTTTTCGGCGTAATCGTTGGTTCTGTCGGTAATCGGCAGAACTGCGATTTGCACAGGCGCAAGCCAAAATGGAAATGCTCCGGCGTAATGTTCGATTAAAACACCGAAAAATCTTTCAACTGAACCGAACAGCGCACGATGAACCATTACAGGGCGATGTTTCTGTCCGTCGTCGCCGACGAATTCCAATTCAAAGCGTTCGGGCAAATTAAAATCGAACTGCACCGTTGATAATTGCCAGAGCCGACCAATCGAATCTTCAACTTTAATATCAATTTTCGGACCGTAAAATGCCGCTTCGCCTTCGATTCTTTCGTAGGGAATTTCACGCCGATTCAACGCATTAACCAATGCTTTTTCAGCATTTTCCCAATCCGCGTCCGAGCCGAGATAACCTTTATTTTCCGCACCGCCGCGCACCGAAAGTTCGACTTTAAATTTCTCAAAACCGAAAGTCTTGAAGACATCGTAAGCAAAATCCACGCAATTTCCGACCTCATCTTCAACTTGCCAAGGTGTGCAGAAAATATGTGCATCATCTTGCGTAAATCCCCGAACGCGCATCAAACCGTGCAATGTTCCGCTCAATTCTGCGCGATAAACTGTTCCCAATTCTGCATATCGAAGCGGCAATTCACGATAAGAGCGCGGATGCGATTTGTAAATTCCGATATGTCCCGGACAATTCATCGGTTTCAGACGAAATTCGGTTTCCTCGTTCATCCATTCGGGAAGTTTTGTTGGTTCAAAAAGCCCATCGGCGTAATTTTGTTCGTGTCCCGAAGTTTGCCAAAGTTGACGTTTGGCAATATGAGGCGTGAAAACCATTCCGTAACCGCGTTTTTGCAATTCCTCGCGCAGATAATTTTCCATATCGGTGCGAATCGCGCCGCCTTTCGGATGCCAAAAGATAAAACCTTGCCCGTAATCTTCCTGAATCGAAAACAAATCGAGTTCTTTTCCAAGTTTTCGATGGTCGCGTTTTTCGGCTTCTTCACGCTGTTTGAGCCAAGCATCAAGCTCTTCCTGCGAAGCAAATGCAGTTCCGTAAATGCGTTGCATTTGCGGATTTTCCGCGTCGCCTTTCCAATACGCGCCCGACAAAGCCAGCAACTTAAATGCTTTTAATTTTCCGGTATGTCCGACGTGCGGACCGAGACAAAAATCAATAAACGGCGAACCGTCAATATAATAAACGCTCGCTTTTTCGGTTTCGACTTTTTCGTCAATCAATTCGCATTTCAACGGTTCTTGGCGGTTTTTGAAAATATCTAAAACTTCCGCTTTGACGATTTCATCACGGCGATAAACGAGATTTCGTTTCGCCATTTCTTTCATTTTCTTTTCAATGACAGGCAAATCCGCTTCGGTCAAATGGCGCGGCGCAATCACGTCATAATAAAAACCGTAACGCGGGTCTTCCATCAACGCCGGACCAACGCCAAGCTGTGTTCCCGGAAACAAATCAAGCACCGCCGCCGCCAAAAGATGTGCAGTCGAATGGCGCAAAACTTCCAAACCGTCGCGTGTGTCGGTTTGAATCGGTTCGATAGACAAAACTTCGTCCGATTCGTCTAAATTTTTAGACAAATCAACTTCTTCGCCGTTCACTTTCGCCGCGATAGTTTTCTTCAAAACATCACGGTCAAACGCCTTAATCGCATCCAAAACGGAAACCGATTCGGAAAAATCCTTAATATTTTCACCAAATTTTATCTGCATATCTTTGTTAATTGTTCCTTGTAAATTGATTTCGGCAAAGCCGCTTTTCTCAATCTGCAATTAACTATTAACAATTAACTACTACTCAAAAAGATTTGATTTGATAACATCGACTTTGACTTTAGCTTCCAAAAAAGCGCGATTAACACGCCAG
>CAZJQP010000135.1:0-1973 GCA_964548225.1 uncultured Blastocatellaceae bacterium
CTGATTTTATTCGTATAAATCTCTAATAATTCACGGTAATTTCACATTGAGTATTTACTAAATTAAATAATTCAAGTATCTTAAAACTAATTGTTGAGGGTAATCCTCAATTTTGTCTAACTTATCAAAATTGTAGTTGTAGGTCAACCACAATTTTACAATAATTTTTAAAATCAATGACATTCGGGCAAATATTACAAAAAATACGCCGTGCAAAACGAAAAACACAGCGTGAAGTCGCCGATTTAATCGGAATGGATTATGGATATTATTCGCGTATCGAAAATGACAAATTTGATTACAAACCAAGTCGGGAAACAATTGAGAAAATAATCGAAAAACTCGATTGCAACGACGACGAAAAAGCCGAACTGCTTGCCGCCGCCGGACGAATTGATAAGGAAATGGAAGAATTGGCGATCAAAGCGGTTGAGAGACCGGAGCTTAGACCATTGTTCCGCGCTGTTGTGGAAACTCCGAAAGATGAAATCGCAGAATTATTCGATCTAATTAACCAACACAAACAGGAGAAACTAAAAAAAGAAAACCAAGATGCTGAAGATTAATGTTCCCGAACCAAGCCAATGGACGAGTAACCCTGATATAGATCAAATCGCTCTCGAATATAACTTGTTATACCGCGAAAAGTGTGGAAACGGGCGCGGTTATCCGGTTGATGTCGAGCAATTCGCCGATACGGTTTTGGAAATTTCCGTCGTGCAAAATTACTTCGACGCGCCGCAAGGGGCAGTCGCGCTGGCGCGATGCAAGCCTGATGAACGCGATACGACGCGGTTTGTAATTGAATTTAACGAAGCGCACCGACAAAAACTTGAAGAAAAACCCGAATGCAAACGTGCCGTTGGCTCCCACGAAGTAGGGCATATCGTTTTAAGGCATCACGACAAACTGAACCTGAGTCAAACTCCCTCGTTATTCGACGATTTTAAGCCGGAGCCGAAGTTTTTGCATAAAACCGAATGGAATCATCACGCATTTTCCGCCGACGAACTAAAATGTTTATGCGAAATGGCTTTAAACGGCAATGACCGTGTGCGGAAAATTTTGCAAGGTTTCGACGAATATTTTGAGGAAAAATGGATGTTTTGGCAAGCCGAGCATTTCGCGCTGTGCTTCTTAATTCCAAAAGATTCACTGCTGAACGCTTTGGATTCCGGTTTCAATCCAACTAACTGGCGGGAAATTTACGATTTGGGAGAGCAGTTCGGTGTAACGGGTTCAATGTTGGCGACTCGTTTGAAAAAACTTAATGCTATCGAAATACACGGCAAGCAAATTGTCCTCGGCGGAATGCTCAAACAGAAGAATTTACTCAGCGAACAAATCCATTAATTGTTTTTATGTCTCTAACAATCGAAAAACTTTGGGAAGAGGTCGGTTTTACGCCAAATCCGGCGCAGCGCGACGCAATCACGCATACGGATAAGCCATTATTTTTGCCTGCCGGACCCGGTTCGGGCAAAACGCGTGTTTTACTTTGGCGAACGGTTAATTTGATTGCCTGCCACGACATCAAGCCCGAAGAAATTTTTCTTAGCACATTTACCGAAAAAGCTGCATTTCAATTGAAACAAGGGTTGAATGCCCTTCTTGGTTTGGTTACAAATTTAACGGGCAAACCTTACGACATTGCGGAAATGTATATCGGCACGGTTCACTCGCTATGCCAGCGGATACTGACTGACCGAAGGCTTTCCGATAACAAGGAAAGAATGACACGCCCAGTAATTCTTGATGCTCTACAACAGTATTTTTTCTTACGCAGCGGTTTCAACGATCTTCTGCAAGGCGTTTCTTACACGGTTGAAGACATTAACCGCTTTATGAGCGACGGCACATTTGCCAGTTCCGCAAAACATAAAGCACTCACCGACTCGATAACACTTTTCAATCGTTTTTCCGAAGAAGTTCTATTGCCGCAAAATATTTATGACTTAACGGATGACGATGAG
>CAZJQP010000135.1:2073-5080 GCA_964548225.1 uncultured Blastocatellaceae bacterium
GTCGAATTTCCCGAACGATGTCAAAAATATTTCGGCTGCGCTCCGCGTGAAATTCCGCTCAGCACAAATTATCGTTCGCGCAAAGGAATCGTTGATTTTTACACGCGGTTTATGGAATTTCACGACTGGCGACGCGCCGACGGGAAAGGTTTTTACCGGCTCGTGAATAAAAACATCAACGCACATTCGGCTGACAATCAAACCGCAGTCGTTGTAACCTCGCAATCCGGTCGAAACGATACCATAGATGAGATTGTTGACATCGTAAAGAAATTAATCGAAACGAAAAAAGTTAAAGACCCGAATCAGATCGCCTTTCTTTTTCCGAGTTTGAAAAACACGATGGCGCAAGTGATGAAAAGCTCGCTCGAAAACGCCGGATTGCTCGTGTATGCGCCGCGTGCCGGTTCGTTTCTCGAAGTCGAAGAAGCCGTCGCCGTTTTCGGTATTTTTATCGAAATTTTCGGGAGACCGGAAAGAAATAATTTCAACAGCCGCGATTATCAAGGTTTTCATAACTGGCTCGACACTTGCGAACAAATTTCGGGCGATTTGCTCAAAAAATATAAACCGCTCAAGGATTTTGTTGAAGACCGCCGGCGTGAAGTTCAAACCGCCGTTGCCGATTATCAAAAATTAACCGAACAAGCCAACAAAAAAGGCTGGGAATTAGACGCGCCGTTTGACCCGCAGACGATGAAACGCGCTCTTTTTGAAACGCCGAATATTTCACGGACGGCGCAAAAGTCGCTTTCCAATCGTTATTTTGAGCGCATCATCAATGAACGAATCGTCGAAGGGCGACCGTTCACGCTTCATTACATTATCAATTCGGCTTCGTCGCTCGATTGGAACGTGCTTGACTTATTTTACCGGATAACCGGCTTTGACCATTTCAAACAGATGTTCGATTTGGCGGAAACAGGAACGGATGAAGGTCCGGTGTGTAACCTCGGCTTAATTTCGCAGTATTTAGCGCGTTATCTCGATACTTACACTTCAATTCTGACAGGCAGATTTATCGGCGGCGGGAGTTTTGAAATTACGTTTTTTATGGCGTATCTTTATGCGATTTTCCGCCTTGGCGAATCGGAATATGAAGACGCGGACGACCCGTTTCCGAAAGGGCGAATTCCCTTTTTGACGATTCACCAATCGAAAGGCTTGGAGTTTCCCGTTGTGGTCGTGCCTTCGCCGTCGAAGAAGAACTTTCCGCCGTCAAAAGCCGAGCGTGTCGTGCGCCCGTTTCTTGAACGCGAAGGCGAGCCGCTCGACCGTATCGGCGGTTTTGATGCGATGCGAATGTTTTATGTCGCTCTGAGCCGTGCCGAAAATTTGCTGATAATCGGCAATCCGCGAGGGCAAGGTATTTCGACGTTTCCGGCTTTTACGAGTATTTTCAACGAAGGCGTTACGCGCATTGCGAATTTTGATGTTTCGACCGTTCCCGAAGCAAAGATTGACGATCAGGAGATTCCGCGAAATTACTCATATACGTCCGATTATTTGCAGTATCAGAAATGTCCGCGACAATATATGCTTTTTCGCAAATACGGTTTTGTTCCCAGCCGTTCGCAGACGCAGTTTTTCGGAACGCTCGTTCACCAAACGCTCGAAGATTTGCATCATCTTTTAATCGGGCAGAGAAATAAAAAACAGGCAGGAAATTTATGAGCAATGAGGACTTAATCAACCAAGACGCGCCGGATAAAACGATGTCGCCGGAAGAAATCGAAGACTGGATTCGGGAAACCTTCGAGCGCAATTACGAGCGTTTGCGGCTCGACGGCGGACACGCACTCAATCCTGATGTCAAACAAGTCGCTCTGGAACAAATTTTGGCTTATTATAAAAAATTAACCGACATTGCCGAAAGCGTTACCGATACGGAAGTTCGGCTCACTTTGCCGGAACAAATCACGCCCGAAGGCAGACGCTACACGATTGAAGGCGTGGTTGATATTGTCCGCGATGACGATAAAACCATTATGTATGACATTAAAACTCACGATGCCGATTATGTCCGCAAACACATTGACGCTTACGAAAAACAGCTTAATGTTTATGCTTTTATCTGGCAAAATCTGCGCGGGCAGCCGCTCGATCAAACGGCGATTATCGCCACGGCTTTTCCCGAAAGAGTGCGCGACGCGCTGCGTTCCGGCAATGAAGCCGTGATTGAACGCGAAATGACGGCTTGGGATCCACTCGTGGATATTCCGCTCGACCACGAAAAAGTTGATGAAACGATTCAAGGGTTTGGCGAAATTGTTGATAACATTGAAACGAAAAACTTTAAGCCGCCGCGCGTTGAAGTTTTAATTTCGGAGTTCGGCAATACGCGGCAGAAATTCGGGACGCGCATTTGCCGCAACTGCGACGCGAGATTTTCCTGCACGCCGTTTCGTAATTTCGTGATTGCGACCAACGCCCGCACGGGACTCGATTTTGCCAGATATTTCGCCGACTTCGGCTCGGACGACGACCGCGCCGCGCGTGTTTTGGTAACGCTCGAAGCGCAGCCTGCGCCCGAAGTCGCCGACGCGGATAATATTTAGAAACATTTGATTTTTATTGAAGATTTGCAATTTATGAAAGACTTTACCCAACGCTTACAACCGACATATTCTTTGGAAGAAGACCGTCTGAACGCCTTGAAACAGATACTTCCCGAAGCTTTTGCCGACGGGAAGATAAATTTCGACACTTTGCGTGAGCTTTTGGGCGACGATGTTGAGGATGAACGTGACGAGCATTTCGGTTTGTCTTGGACGGGCAAGCGCGAAGCTCGACGGCTTGCCGGACTGCCGAGCAAAGGAACGCTCGTTCCTGTTGCGGGCGAAGGCGTTGACGAAGCGACAACGCAAAATATCTTTATCGAAGGCGACAATCTCGAAGTCTTAAAACTTCTTCACAAATCTTATCGCGGCAAAATCAAGATGATTTACATTGACCCGCCATATAACACGGGTAACGATTTTATTTACAAAGACGATTATCGTGAGCC
>CAZJQP010000136.1:0-4779 GCA_964548225.1 uncultured Blastocatellaceae bacterium
CTAATATTGGAGCGCACGCTTCCCCGCTTGAAATGCGCGTCGCTTCGACGCTAAAAAGCGTTTATAATAAAAAAAACTTTAATTAACGCGATGGCTTTACACCGCTGGAAAGCACGGCGTTTGCAAGCGGGGACGCTTGCGCTCCAGTCGTTTTTTCTTATCCCGAACTGACGTTAAATTAACTTCTCTTTATTTTCGAGCGCAAATTTGAGCAAGGCTTTATTGCCGTGTAAATCAAGTTTTATGGAGATATTTTCGCGGTGGCGTTCGACGGTGCGGACGCTGATAAAGAGTTTTTCGGCAATCTCGCGGCTCGATTTGTATTCGCCGATGAGCAATAAAATGCGTTTTTCGCTCGGCGTGAGCGAATCAACCAAATCGGGTTTCGAGCGTTTCAACAAAAATTTCGTCAACGGCTGACTGAAAAAACTTTCGCCTTTTGCAACGGTTTTGACAGCATTCAAAATATCTTCCATTGCGCTGTCTTTCAGCACAAACCCATTTACGCCCAAGTTCAAAGCCGCGTTGAAAAGCGTTTCGTTTTTGTGCATTGTGAGAAAAATTATTTGTGTCGGGTTTTTTAATGAAACAAGTTCCTGAGCAACTTCAAAACCGCCTTTTTCGGGCATATCAATATCCAAAACCGCGACATCGGGCGCACTTTCACGAATCATCGCCAAAGCCTTCGCGCCGTTTTCCGCTTCGCCGACGATTTCGATATTTTCCTCTAAACTTAAAAGCTGTGCTAACCCGCTCCGAAAAATCGGATGGTCGTCGGCAATGATGATTTGAATCTTGTCGTTCATTTGTGCGAATCCGCGGTTTTAATTGTATTTCATAAATTGCCACTAGCTTCAGCTAGTGGCAATTTATAAAAACCTAATCAATTATTTCCAATTGTTACAAAAACTTTCGTTCCTTTTCCTTTCTCCGATTTTATCGAAAACTTACCGTCAAGAATGCGGACTCGTTCTTCAATTCCAAAAAGCCCGAAGCCCGATTTTCCGTGAATATTTTTCTCATCAATTGCAAAACCTTTGCCGTTATCTTGCACCGAAAGTTCGATTTTATCAAGTTTTCGCCGCACAAAAACCTTTGCTTTTGTCGCTTCGGAATGTTTCAGAATATTGTTGACGCTTTCCTGCACGATGCGGTAAAAATTGATTTCGTTTTCGGGCGAAAAAACGCCGTCAATCGAATCAATTTCGTATTCAAACTCGATTTCCGAAACTTCCGAAACCTGCGCCAACATTTCTTCAACGGCACTCGTCAAACCCAATCTTTCGAGTTGCGAAGGGCGCAAGAAGTAAGCGATTTCACGCGCTTGATTGATGGCTTCGCCCGATGATGCGGAAATTTCGCCGAGTTGTTCATTCGCAACTTCGAGATTATTCGCTTTTGTGCCGAGAAAAGCGCGATTTTTGATAATCAGCAAGGTTTGCCCCAAACCGTCGTGCAGTTCGCCCGCGATGCGTTTTCTTTCGGCTTCTTGCGATTCGATAAGCTGGCGCGAAAATCTCTGTTGTTGTTCGCGGGTTTTCTCTAAACTCAAAACGCGAAGCCGATAAAAGATAATCAATGCAACAATTAAAAGAATCGAAACCAACAAGATAAACCAAGTTTTTTTCCAAATCGGATTCGACAAAACCGTAACATTCTTCGTGGCAGGCTGTTCGTTCCAAACGCCGTTCGTCGTCGAAGCCGTAACCAAAAACCGATAATTTCCGGCGGGAATTTGCGTGTAATAAGCCGTTCGCCGCGTGCCGACTTCGATCCAATCTTTGTCGAAACCTTCGAGTTTATATTTAAATTTCACCTGTTCGGGCTTCGTAAAATTCAAGCCCGTGTAATTTATTTCGAGATTTTCCTTGTCCGCGCCGACTTCGATTTTCGCGCTTGCTTCGATTTGTTTTCCGCCAAGAAAAACGTCTTCGATAAAAACGGGCGGTGGCGGCAAATCGCTCGTTTCCGGCGAAATAACAATCACGCCTTGAATCGAAGGAAACCAAAATCTGCCATCCGAAGCCAACCAACCTGCCGGAAAATTTCCTCCGTTGCCTTCACTCGAAAGCATTCCGTCCGCAACGCCGTAAGACGCACAAGCGATGGTTTTAATTTTGCCGTCCGCCAAATCGTTCAGCGCAATGCGCGAAATAACCGACACGCCGCGATTGCCCAAAAGCCAAAAATTGTCTTTTTCGTCCAAGATGATGCGCGAAACTATGTCTTCGTTCATTCCTTCACGGGTTGTAATCGGGAAAAATTTGCCGTCTTTGAAACGATTCAAACCGCCGCCGTAAGTTCCCAACCACAAAACGCCGTCGCGGTCTTCGTAGATGTCGCGGACATTATCGTTTGATAAACCGTCTTTGCCCGAAAACTCCGTGAACGTGCCGTCTTTGTAACGAAATGCGCCGTTCACCATTCCAAACCAAACTGCTCCATCACGGTCTTCGGTGATTTTTTGAATCCGCGTATTTACTCCGAAACTTTGCGGCGAAATTATTTCGCGCCTGTCGCCACGAACAACGAGCAAACCCATCAGCGTTTCAAAATAAAACGCGCCGCGACTGTCTTCAAAAAATCTTTCGGAAATAATGCCGGATTCTTTTGTAAAATCGCTGAAAACACCGTTTTTGTAAACAGAAATTTTCCCGCCTTGCGCCCCAAACCAAACCGTGCCGTCTTTGCTCTGAAACGCTGAAACGTGATTGCCATTTAAAGCAATTTCAAATTTTCCGTCTTTGAATTTGTATAAATTATCCGCGCCAATCCACAGGTTTTTCTCGCGGTCTTCAAAAACAAAAAATGAATCTTTGTCACTCAAACCGTCGGCTTTTCCGTAAGTTCGCGCCGTTTGTTTTTTATATTTGAGCAAACCGCCACCGGTTGTTCCAATCCACAAATTCCCTTCGCGGTCAGAATTCATCAGCCGAAAACGCTCGAAATTTTTCGCATCGTCAATCAAAATTTCGCGCAAATTATCATCGCCAAAACGATAAATTTTGCTTTCCGATTTCAGAAAAAAACTGCCGTCAATATTTTCGACAAAATTAAAGCCTGCGCCTTTTTGCCGCAAAACCGAAACAATTTCGCCGTGTTCAAACCGCGCTAAAACTTCGTAACCGACGAGCCACAGACGTTTTTGTCGGTCAATGTAAATTCTCACGAGCGGAGCTTGCGGATTGCCTTTTACTTCTTCGGTTTTTGGCAAAATATCCCGAAAAGGAAAAACCTGAAACGCGCCGTTTTTGTATTTATAAAGCGCGACGGTCGTCGAAATCCAAATATTATCGGTATCATCGCGCACGATTGAACCGACATTCGGATTTTCCTCATTCGGCAAAACGACTTTTTCCGACGAATATTTTCCCGAAGCATCAGCCGTGAATTTTTGCAAAACGCCGCCCGCCGGAGTCCAAATCGCGCCCGTTTCGTCAACACAAATAATAAAAATCGCCGCTCGCAAAGTAATCGGCGGCTCTAAAACGGACGTGAAAACTTCATCTTTATAGGAAATCAGATTGCCGCCCTGCGTTCCGATCCAAAGCGTGCCGTTCTTGTCTTCATAAAGCCCTGTGATGCGATTAGATTTTATCGCCGGAGCATTAATTGTATTGAAGATTTTGAATTTTATGCCGTCAAATCTGACAAGCCCGCCGAATGTTCCAAACCAAAGATAACCGTCTTTGGCTTGCAAAATTGCGGTGATGCTGTTCTGCGGCAAACCTGTTTCCGTCGTCCAAATCTCAGACCGATACTGCGCCTTTGTCAAAACGGCGAAAATCGGACAAAGGACTAAAAGAAAACCACAAAATAAAATTGTTCGCAATCTACACAAAATAAAATTTTATCCCGAATGAGATGCAATTTTATTTTGCTTGGCGAAATTCTTCAAATCGGGAAGTTAAAAATCTTCTTCACTTAAGGAACGCAAGCCTTGTTTTTCGGCGCGTTCGTTGTCGAGTTCGGTGAGAACATCGAGCAGAAAATTGGTGTTGCTCGAAACATTTATGACGACATTGAATTCGTGATCGGATGTAGAAAATTCAAATGTTCCGCTGTTGAGTTCGATGACTTCACGGAAAGCCGCCGTGCCGTTGTGTTGCCCCGATTCGGCATCAACGATTTTGCCTTCATTGAATGAAACGCTTGCCAAATGTAAATCCGATTTAATAACAAGCAAGCCTGTCATTTTTGAATTTTCGATAACTTGGACGGCATCAAAAATACTGACGAAAGCTAAATTTCCCGCAAAAGTTACATCCGTGCGAACTTTTTGCGGCGAGCGGTCGCGGTTGGCGGCAAAATCGGGACGGCGGGCGCGGCGAATCGCATCCAAACCTGAAGCAACGGAAATTCGCGGGTCTAATAATTTCGCTTCCTGCAATCTATCATACGCCAAATCGAAATCTTCGCGCCCGATATACAAGCTCACAAGCGCAAGACATTGTTTCGCGGCTTCGTCGCGGTTTTTCTGCGAAATGCAAATTTCGCGCATCTTCTCGCGCAGAGGAATCGAACGCGGACTGCGCTCCATTGATTCACGCAACAAAGCAAACGCTTTCTCCGGCGCACGATATTTTACAAAAAGGTCGGCATCGAGCAAAACCGATTCCACCGAACCTTCCGAGAGCATAATTTCCGAACTTTCTAAAACTTGATTCATAATTGCAGAGTGAAACAAAGATGTTCAACATCTTTGATTTTACACAAATCTAAAAGATAAGTCATTAAAAAAAATGCAGAAACGCGCACGAAGTAAGCGTGTCCTTCTTG
>CAZJQP010000137.1:0-4533 GCA_964548225.1 uncultured Blastocatellaceae bacterium
ACATTCCGGCTGACAAAATCGCTTCGATTGAAAAAGATACGGGCGGCAAAGTTCCAGATAAAGACCATCATTCGTATCTCGCTTTTGCAACCAAAGACGGCAAACGCACACAAATCGGCGCGGCGACTTTAGTTAAAGCTGACGGCAAAGAAATCATCATTATTTACGAAAGTAAAAATGGAATGCCGACGATTAAAGAAGTTCGGGCAGACGGCGTGGCAAAAGAATTTTTGGCACAGTTTGCCGGAAAAAATCACGACACAAAAATTAAATTCGGCGAAGACATTAAAGCCAACGGAGCAGACGAAGCGACTGCTAAATCAATCACGCAAGCCGTCCGCATAGACGTTTTGACGATGGAAGCACTTTACGGCTCGGCGCATTCACACTAAATGAAGATTTCAGATTTTAAATTTCAGATTTCAAATTTGGCGTTCGGCTTTTTGCTGATTGCAGTTTTTTGTCTGCCGATTTTTGGAGCGGAAAACGAACCGCAAAACAATAATCAGACGGCTTCGGCGGCAGTTACGGTCGTTTCGGCGGAGCGCAATCTGACCACCGATGTGGGCGAGTTTAATGTCGTATTGCGGCGTTCTCCGGCAGATCCGCGAACGGGCGAAACAGCACAGTTTTTGGTTCGTTTTGCCGAAAAAGTCGAAGGCGGCTTCGGCGGCGGCGAACCTGTTTTGCTTGAAAAAGCGAATGTTACAGCAAAAATTACGCAGACAAACGGAACTGTCATCGCGGAAAATATTGCGGCAAAAGCAGAAGCGGGCGGCAATTATCAAGTTGCCTATGCTTTTTCGAGTTCGGGCGATTACAAAATCGTTTTTAATGTCGCAACTGCCGATAACCGCACTTTTTCGGTTGATTTTCCGGTGTCGGTGGCTTCCGCGCCGATTCGCTCATCGTTTTGGCTTGGATTAGCGATTTTGAGTTTATTGACGCTCGGCTCAATCGGTGCGGTTGTTTATGCGGCAAAGCGAAGCGGCAAAATGAGTTTTAAAAGAATCGCGCCGCTTGCCGTTGCCGCGCTTTTGATTTTCGCGCTCGGAACTGCGGCTCTTGCCTTTTTTCTGACGCCGCGACAAACGCGAGTTATCGCCGAAATTTCGCCGAATGCGGTAGTTGAAACTCCCGCCAATCAGTTGGAAAGCAAAACTGTTTTAACCGTTCCCAAAGAATCGCAACTGCTTTTCGGAATCAAAACCGAACCCGTTGCGACCAGACAAATTACGGGTGGACTGAAAGCTACGGGAACGGTTCGGGCGCGTCCCGATGCGAAAGCGGTAGTCGTGCCACCGGTTGCAGGAAAAATCGTTTTACGCGAAGGACTTACGCTCGGTTCGGCAGTTGGACGCGGCGAACAGATCGGTTATATCGAACAGGTTTTGGACGTTTCCGGTCAAACCGAACTCGAATCGCAGCGGCTTGAAATTGAATCCCAGCAGCGCGATGTCGAAGCCCGAAAACTCGACATCAGAAATACGGTTTTACAGCTTCAATCGCAACAGGCGGATTTTCGCTCGAAGGCAAATCAAGCGCGAACGCAACTTGCTCAGGCAAATCGGGAATTGCGGCGTTCGGAAAATCTGGTCGAAGTCGGCGCAGTTCCGCGAAAGCGTTTGGAAGAAGCGCAAACAGCGGTTAAAGTTGCCGAACAAGAAATTACTGCCAACGAACAACAAGTAAAACTGCTCGATAACCAAATCAAACAAACCAACGCCGGACAAACGATTTTCCGCAACCCGAAAGTTAATCAGCCGAACAAACGATTTCCGCTAACTTCACCAATTACGGGAATTATCAACGAAATTAAAGCAACCAGCGGTCAACAAGTTGAAACAGGAACAGAAATTTTATCATTGGCTAATCTTTCAATCGTTCTTTTGGAAGCCCAAGTTTTTGAGAAGGATTTGCCTGTTGTCCGTGAATCAACACGGGCGAGTTTTACGGCTTCGGCTTTATCAAATGAAGTTTATACCATCGGCACAGCGGACGGCGACGGCAGACTCGTTTCTATCGGGCAGACCGTCAATGAGCAAACACGCACCGTGCCGGTAATTTATGAAGTAAAAAATCCGCTCAATCGTCTGCGCGACGGAATGTTTGTCGAGATTACGGTTGACACTAGTGGAAATCAGACGGTTCTCGCCGTGCCGAAAAAAGCGGTTGTTACTGAGCAAGGTCAAAGTTTCGTGTTCGTTTTCGACGGCGGCGAGACTTTTGAAAAACGTCCCGTTGCCCTCGGCGTAGAAGGCGCGGATTTTTACGAAATTAAATCAGGATTAAAAGAAGGTGAAAGAGTCGTCACCGAAGGCATATACCAGCTTCGTTCGACTCAGCCGAGTTAAATTTATGATGAAAACATTTATTTTTATAATTATTGCATTTGGTGGTTTGTTTTTATATGGCTGCAATTCTGCCGCCGAAACCAAAAAAGAAAATACGAACACGAATCAAGCGGTCAGCGAAACAAAAACCGAATCAAAAACCGGTAAATTTAAAGCTGAATTTAAGACAAATCCCGTAGAAGTAAAAGCGGGCGAACAAACCGAACTTTCGTTCACGGTCAAAAATGACAAGGGCGAAATCGTTAAAGATTTGCCGGTTGTTCACGAAAAACCGATGCACTTGCTCATCGTTTCGGAAGATTTGGCGGAGTATTACCACATTCATCCCGAACCGCAAGGAGACGGCTCTTACAAAGTTCCGTTCACTTTTACAAACGGTGGTAATTTCAAACTTTATGCCGATTTTACCCCGAAGGATTCGCCGCAGGTGGTGGAAAACTTTATGCTGAAAGTTTCCGGTAACGAACGGGCGCGGGTTGAACTCAAAACGGACGAAAAATTTGAGAAAACGATTGACGGTCTCAAATTTGTGATGAAACCGGACGCTGATTTGGTCGCGGGCAAAGAATTGATGCTCAATTTCAGCGTTTTTGACGAGAAGACAAACAAACCCGTTACCGATTTGGAAAAATACTTGGGTGAATACGCGCATTTTGTCATTATCAGTCAGGACTTGCAAAAGTTCGTTCACGCACATCCGATGTCGAAGGAAGAACATTCTGAAGGTTCGCACGATATGAGCAAAATGAACGATAAGAAAATTGATGAAAGCAAGCCGCACACGCACGACGAAAAATCGGATATGAAAGATATGAAAATGCCGAGTCCTTCGGAAGTTTCAGCGCATACGTCATTTCCGCAAGTCGGACTTTTCAAAGTTTTCGCTCAATTCCAACGCGGCGGAAAAGTTATCACGGTCCCGTTTGTCGTCAATGTCAAAGCCGGTGCAGATAAAGCAGAAGTAAAACCTGCGAATATTCCGGCGGGCGCAACCAAAATCACGGTTTCCAAAAACGGTTATGAACCGGCATCTGTCAACGCCAAAAAAGGCGAAAAACTGACACTCGCATTTTATCGAGCCGATGCCGAAAACTGCGGCGGCGAAGTGGTTTTTCCGAAACTCAAAATCACGAAAAAACTGCCTGTCGGCGAAACGGTTTTGGTGGAAATTACTCCAACCGAATCGGGCGAACTCGCCTTCGCTTGCGGAATGGATATGCTCAAAGGAAAAGTTTTAGTGCAGTAAAAATAGATAACAGGAGAATTTAACAAATGACCAAACAAATTATTAAATCAATCGTTGCCGCTTCAATAATGCTGGCGATGCTGTTCGGCAGTAATGCCGTTTTTGCGAAACCGATTTTCGGAAAAAACAATATCAAGAAAAAGGTATTTCATCCGAAAACCGTGCGGATTAACGTCACCAAAAAAGGCTTTAGTCCTTCGAGCATCAGCACCGAACAAGGCTCACCGCTCACTTTAATTTTTAAGCGAACAAGCAAGGAAGGCTGCGGCAATAAAGTCGTTTTTCCGTCGCTTAATATCACCCGTGATTTGCCCGTCGGCAAGAACGTAACGATTAAATTTACGCCAACAGACACAGGCACCGTCAGTTTTACCTGCGGGATGGGAATGTATAAAGGCAGTGTCGTTGTCAGTGATTGATAAGACTAATAACGAAAAAGGGAGGAAATATGAAAACTATAATTTTAACGGTTGTTTTAAGCATTGCGGCGATAGCTTTCGCGGCTTGCGGTCAGAGTGCGACAAACAACAATTCGGCGATGAATCACGGCGGAATGAATCATAACTCGATGAATTCCAATTCAATGAATATGAACGGAATGAATCATAATTCGATGCCGATGAATTCCAATATGCCGATGAATCATTCGGGAATGAAATCAGACGCAAATGCCAAATCTGCGCCATATGATTTGCAGTTTATTGACACGATGATCGCTCATCACGAAGGCGCAGTTGAGATGGCGAAAATGGTTGATGGCAAAACACAGCGCACGGAATTGAAAGCCTTCGCTCAGAAGATAATCGCCGACCAAAACAAGGAAATCGCGCAGATGAAAGAGTGGCGCGAAAAATGGTTTAAGGGTGCGCCGAGGGCAATGAATATGGAAATGCCCGGAATGATGGATTCGATGAAAATGGATATGTCGAAACT
>CAZJQP010000138.1:0-4252 GCA_964548225.1 uncultured Blastocatellaceae bacterium
TAAATGCTTTTTCGCGCTTTCGCGTTCAGGTAAGCGAGCCGCTTGCGCTCCAGTCTAACCCAAACGCGCCACGACTTTTCCTTTGATATATTCTCGCGTAACCGCGCCGAAATGTCGGCTGTCGTTGCTGTCTTCCGCGTTGTCGCCGACTAAAAAATAATGACCGTGTTCGTTGATGCGTTCGATTCTTTTGACGATTTCGCTCGTTTGTTCAACCGGATGTTTCGCCACAACAATATCGCCGACTCCGATTTCGGCTTCGCGGTCAACCAAAACCGTTTCGCCGTCCTTCAAAGTCGGATTCATTGATTTGCCTTCGCAGACGTATTTGTGCCGCGAGCCTAAAAAAACTAAAGCAATTTCATAAAATCCGGCTTTGGGTAAATCTTTCATCTCGGTTATTTGTTTGTATTTTAACATTTTGCCGCGCAAACTTGACAAGCGCGGGAAAATCTCTGATTTTGAAGAAGTGTTTTTTTTCGATGAATCCGAAATCAGACGATAAGCGAAATATTTTCCGCGAGAAGTTAAAAAATTATGCTGAATTTAGCCGTTTTGCTCGAAGACAGCGCACGAGTCGTGCCTGAAAGATGCGCCGTGATTTGCGGCGATGAGAAATTGACCTACGCCGAATTGAACGCGAAAGCTAATCAGGTTGCCAATGCGTTGAAAAATTACGGCATTGAAAAAGGCGATAAAATTGCAATTTCGTGTCCGAATTTGCCGTTTTTTCCGATAATTTATTACGGAATTTTGAAAGCGGGCGCAACGGTTGTGCCGCTCAATGTTTTGCTCAAATCGCGCGAGATTGCATATCACTTGGGCGATTCGGACGCACGGATTCATTTCTGCTTTGAAGGAACGGCGGAATTGCCAATGGGCATCGAAGGTGCAAAAGGTTTTGAAGCGGCGGAGACGTGCGAAAAATTCGTGCTTTTGACGTTAAATCCGTCTGCCGAATCGCCGTATCAAAATTCGGAAACCTTCGCGCAATTTGTCGGAAATGAGCCGACCGAGTTTGAATCCGTAACAACGAATGAAACCGATACTGCCGTAATTCTCTACACTTCCGGCACGACCGGACAGCCGAAGGGAGCGGAATTAACACATTTAAATATCATTATGAATGCGCGGCTTTCCGACACGATGTATCCGCGCAAAGATGCGGACGTTCATCTTTTGACATTGCCGCTTTTTCATTCGTTCGGACAAGTCGTGCAGATGAACGCCGGATTTTACAATCGCGCAACGCTCGTTTTGTTGCCGCGTTTTTCGGCAGAAGACGCGCTTGCCTTGATGGAAAAACACGACATAACGATTTTTGCGGGCGTGCCGACGATGTATTGGGCTTTACTGAATTTTGAAGACACGGAAAAATTCGATTTGGAGAAAATTTCGCGCAATCTGCGGCTTTGCAAATCGGGCGGCGCATCGCTTCCCGTCGAGGTTTTGAAAGGGTTTGAAGCGAAATTCAAAACAAAAATCACCGAAGGCTACGGGCTTTCGGAAACTTCGCCCGTCGCGGTTTTTAATCGTTACGGTGAGACGCGCCCCGGTTCAATCGGCTTTCCCGTCTGGGGCGTTGAGGTCAAAATCGTCAACGAACACGGCGCAGAAGTCGCCGCCGGCGAACTCGGCGAAATTTGTATTCGCGGACATTGCGTAATGAAAGGCTACTACAAACGCCCCGAAGCAACTCACGCGACAATCCGCAACGGCTGGCTTCATTCGGGCGATGTCGGACGGCGCGATTCGGATGGCTACATATACATTTCCGACCGCGTCAAAGATATGATTATCCGCGGCGGCTTCAACGTCTATCCGCGCGAAATCGAAGAATTTTTGATGACTCACGAAGCCGTTAGCCTGTGCGCCGTCATCGGCGTTCCCGACGAAACGCACGGCGAAGAAATCAAAGCCGTCATCGTCAAAAAAGACGGCGCGGAAATAACCGAACAAGAACTCATCGAATTCTGCAAAACAAATATGGCAAGCTATAAATATCCGCGTTTTGTTGAATTTAGAGAAACTTTGCCGATGACCGCGACCGGCAAGATTTTGAAACGCGAATTACGTTAATAAACCATTCGCGTTTTTATCGTGCCTTTGACTTCGCGTAGAATCTCGAATGCTTTTTTTGATAAATCTGAATCAATGTCTAAAATCACATAACCTATCGAGTCGTTGGTTTTGAGATATTGACCTAGAATATTGATGCCGCGTTCTGAGAGTTTCGAGTTTATTTTTGAGAGAACGCCGGGGATATTTTCGTGAATGTGGAGGATTCGGTGCGTGCCGTCTTGCGGTGAAAGATTTACCTGCGGAACGGTGTGCGAACCGTTGGAAGTTCCTAATTCCAGATAGTTTATCAGCTTTGCCGTAACGTCCAGACCGATGTTTGCCTGCGCTTCTTCGGTTGAACCGCCGATGTGCGGTGTTAAGATGACATTTGGCAGATTTTGCAGAACGGAAACGAACTCATCACCGTTTTTTTCAGGTTCGTGCGGGAAAACATCAACCGCCGCGCCGGAGATTTTGCCGCTTTCGATTGCTTTTTGCAAAGCGTCCAAATCAACGACATCGCCGCGTGAATAATTTAGAAAAATCGCACCTTTTTTCAGCGCGGAAAGCGTTTTTTCGTTCATCATATTGCGCGTCGTTTTGTCCGAAGGAACGTGCAGAGTTACGATGTCCGATTTTTTCAGAAGTTCCTTTAAGTCGCGGATTTGCTTGGCGTTTCCGTGCGGTAATTTTGTGAGAACGTCGTAATAAATCACGTTCAAACCCATTCCTTCCGCCATCACGGAAACTTGCGAACCGATGTTGCCATAGCCGACAATGCCCAGCGTTTTGCCGCGCAGTTCGAAACTTCCCTTCGCTTCCTTCAGCCAAATTCCGTTGTGTGCGGCGATGTTTTTGTCCGAAATTTTGCGAATCAGCATCACACACAAACCGATAATCAATTCGGCAACCGAGCGCGTATTTGAATACGGCGCATTAAAAACCGCGATGCCGCGTTTCGTTGCATTACTTAAATTAACCTGATTCGTGCCGATGCAAAAACAGCCGATTGCCAAGAGTTTATCGGCGTGTTCGAGAACTTTTTCGGTAATCTGCGTCTTTGAACGAATGCCGAGAATATGAACGCCTTTGATTTCTTTAATTAAATCCGTTTCGTTCAACGCGCCTTTGATTTGCTTGATTTCCGCGTAGCCGCTTGCCTCAAATTCCGCAACTGCCGAATCGGAAATATTTTCGAGCAGAAGGATTTTAATTTTACGGCGCGGATAAGATGTTTGCTGTGTTTCCATAAAAGGAAAGATTATAAACAAAAAAACGAGAACGGACGAATCGTTCTCGTTTAATTTCTAATTTTCGATATTTTTCAACCTCAAGCCGCAATCTTCTCCGGTCGGCGTTGCAAAGCAATAATTTTTTCGGCTTCGGCTTCGGAGATTTCTTCCAACAAACCATCAAACATCAAACTGTATAAAGAAGCATCACTTTCCCAATGATCTCTATAAAACTGCTCGGCGAGTCCGTTTCCCAAAAAGCGTCCGATTTTCTCTATTTCGCCTGTTTCTTCATTTCTTAAAATTACATATTCCATAACTAAATCCTTTTAGAAACTACATAAATTTTCTTCGCCTAAAGATTTCAACATCTTGTTTTGTGAGTTCAAACCATTCGCCGTTTTTTCTTTTGTCCTTAAATCTTTTGTGCCAATATTCTTCAATTCCAATCGGGTCGTCAGTTTTTATTTTGTGGACTATTTCTAATTTTTCAGGTAATTGAATCTTTAATTCGTAAGCACGTCTTCCTGCATCATTACTTCTACCGATTTTGTAAAATTTGCTTGATTTCATCAAATAAACAAATCCAAAATTTGTAGTTTCAGAATTTATTTTCTCGTCGGTGATTTCTTTCTCGTTCTGAAGTAAAGGCAAGCAAATCTCAAGAACATCATTGTATCCTTCGTGAGTTTTACAATATTCGATAACTTTCGCAGTTTTCTCTTTTTGTTTTCCTAATTTTTCAAAAACTGTAGTGCTAGGAAATGTTTTGTCACTATAAATTTTCAGTTTAAGTTCTCCAGAAGAAGGAAATTTTTTAATTTCTCTTATGAGGCTGACCAACTTATTTAAAGCCATTTCCTCGTCGTAAGGCTCATTAAATTTATTCGGCTCATATCCAGCCTCTATTAACCTCTGGTGCTAGTTTTTTAGAGCGCAAATTCAGCCATTGAAAGATG
>CAZJQP010000139.1:0-3864 GCA_964548225.1 uncultured Blastocatellaceae bacterium
TTTGCGCCGCAAAAAACGCGACGCATTGCAAGCGGGACGCTTGCGCTCCAGTCGGATGTAGGATTGGAGCGCAAGCGTCCCGCTTGCAATGAGCGCGAGAGCGCGAAAAAGCGTTTGCAGGGAAATCGAGTTGATTGTAAATCGAGACTTTACGCCGCTGGAAAACGCGGCGTTGCAAGCGGGACGCTTGCGCTCCAGTCGGTTTTGGAGTATTTCTAATCTAATGTTTCGTGAAGGGCAACAAATCGGGGTTTATACGCTTGTCGGGCGGCTCGGCAAGGGCGGATTTGGCGAAGTTTGGCTGGCTGAGAAGCGTTCGCAGTTTATTGTAAAGCGTGTCGCCGTGAAATTGCCGCACGAAGAACAGGTAAATTTTGATGCGATAAGGCAGGAAGCGCAACTTTGGGAAGCCGCGAGCGGACATCCGAATGTTTTGCCGATTATTGATGCCGATGTTTATGACGGACAGGTTTGTATCGTTTCGGAATATGCCGACGGCGGTTCGCTCCACGACAGATTGAAGCGTGAAACGAAACTCGATTTGAAAGAATCCGTCGAAATGGCGATTGGAATCTTGAACGGTTTGGAGTTTTTGCATTCACGAAAGATTATTCATCGAGATATTAAGCCGCAAAACATTCTGTTGCAGGGAAATACTCCAAGATTGGCGGATTTCGGGATTTCAAGGGCGATGAATACGACGATGATTAGTTCGACAATCATCGGCACAGACGCTTATATGTCGCCCGAATCGTTTGACGGCAAAAGAAATGTGCAAACCGATATTTGGTCGGTCGGTGTCGTGCTTTATCAATTATTAAAAGGAACTCTGCCGTTTCCACAAGAGCATCCGACGGAGCGAATGTTTGCCGTATTGACGAAAGATTTCGAGCCTTTGAGCGATGAAATTCCTTCGGATTTGCGGCGCATTATTGATAAATCTCTGGCGAAGTTGCCTGAGAATCGTTTTCAGACTTGCGCCGAGATGCGCGACGAACTATCGAAAGCGCACGTTCCTCTGGCGCATCCGACATTGGCGAAGACGGAAGTTCTACGCTTTCCCGTCGAAGAAAAATCCATTGGTGAAAGCGCAAACACTCAAGGCGCAAACGAAGCAGAGAAAGAAACGGTTGTCAAAGACATTCCAAAACCGCTTTACGCACCCGCGCCGACGCTTCAGGCAGTCGCATCGAATTCGGTTGCCACGCAAGTCGGGCAAATTTACGAAAGCGCAAATAATCCGCCTGTTATAAATCCGCAAATCCAAGCTCCGAATGCTCCGCCGATTAAGAAAACAAGGTCGTTACTTAAACTGTTTGCAACATTAATAACCACAGCAATCGGCGGAATCATTTTATTTGCGGTTATATTTGGCATTTATACTATTTCGAACGAAGGATTGAAAGAATTTAAAGACAGCACGGGAAAACGCGGTTTTAAGGATTGGAAGGGCAAGGTCGTTATTGAGCCGAAATACGACTTTGTTTATCCATTCGGTGAAGGTTTAGCGGCGGTCGAATTAAATAATAAATTTGGTTTTATTGATGAAAGCGGAAAAGAAGTTATTCCTTTCAAATTTGATAACGGCTCTATTTTCTTTCACGGTTTAGCCGATATTAAAATGAACGGCAAAGTAGGATATATTGATAAAAACGGGAACACGGTTATTCCGTTTAAATACGATGGCGGAGAAAATTTTTTTAAGGATTACAGTTGGGTCAAATTAAACGGCAAATACGGTTATATTGATAAAACCGGCGTGGAAGTTATCGCGCCGAAATATGATTATTTCGACAAAACATTTGACGGCACTTATGCCGTGATGATTCAAAACGGCAGAAAACTGCGCGTTGACCGATACGGCAACGAAACCGACATCGGTGCGGCAAATAATGCGAATGTTTCAAACGTGAACTTGCCAAGCAATAGCTATAACTCAAAACCGGCGAACAATGCAGCGAATTCATATAGTTCAAATACTTCTCACTGAGCTTAAATTTAAGTAACCAATGAAAATCGCGGAAAAACCTTTGCGGCGGCACGGTTTGAATCAGTGCCGTTTTTTTGTGGTAGAATTTTAATTGCTATGGGCATTCCGAAACTGAGACCGAAAATTTCCATCGAAGATTATCTCGAAGGCGAAAAAATCAGCGAAATTAAACACGAATTCGTCAACGGCGAAGTGTTTGCAATGGCTGGGACGAGCAAGAGTCAGAATCGGATAATCAGAAACATTCTGAACAAGATTCAAAGCAAATTGAACGAAACCGATTGCGAAGCATTTTTTGTTGACATCAAGGTTTTTGTCGAAAAATTCAATCGTTTTTATTATCCCGACTTGCTCGTCGTTTGCGGCGAAGATTTGGAGAGCGAATATTATACACAAAAGCCAAAGCTCATCATCGAAGTTCTTTCACCAAGCACGGCATTGACCGACCGCCGCGAAAAGATGTTTATTTACAAAGAAATTGATTCGGTCGAAGAATATATCTTAATCGAGCAAGATAAAATCTATGCCGAAATTTACCGCCGTCGGCGCGATAGCGGGCTTTGGGATTGGATTGAATTCTTTCCCGATGAAGAAATCGAATTTGCTTCGGTCGGTTTCAAAATGCTAATGTCTGAAATTTACGAAGGCGTAGAACTGCCGGAAAAGAAATTTTACGAATAATTGGAAATGAATTATGCAAACTGAAGTTTTAACAATCGAAGAAGTCGCCAATTATTTGCGTTTGCCCGAAGAAATCGTTCTCGAAGAAGCCGTGCAAGGTCATCTGCCGGGACGCAAGATTGCCGACACTTGGCGTTTTCTGAAAACGGCGATTGATGATTGGCTGCGGACGCAAGATTCGCGTTCGATTTTGCTCAATCAGGCAGGCGCGTTGGCGGATGATGAAAGTTTGAATGAACTTTTAGAGAAAATTTATCAAGAACGCGGGCGCACTGAAACCTAAACGATGCACATACTCGATACTGACACTTTGACGCATCTCCAAAAGGGAAATGAGCGAGTCAAATTGCGCTTATCACAAGCGAAAGATTTCGAGTTCGGCATCACCATCATTACTTAAGCAGAAGTTTTACGCGGCAGAATCGAATTTCTTTTGAAAGCGGAAAACGCCGATTCATTGGAACGAGCGCAAAGATTTCTGCTTGAAAGCGAAAGTCTTTTGGAGCAGATACCGACCGTTACATTCGATAAAAACTCACTTGCAAAGTTTGATGAGTTAAGACAAAATAGCAAATTCCGTAAAATCGGACGCGCCGATTTATTGATTGCAAGTATTTGTTTGGCTAGTCGTGCCGTTTTAGTTACGCGAAACGTCAAACATTTTATGCAGTTTCCGAATCTGCAAGTCGAAAATTGGATTGATTAACTGATAAAACTTATGAGAAAACCTGTCATTGCGGGAAATTGGAAAATGTATAAACTGCTTTCGGAAGCGGTTGAAACGGCGTTGGCTTTGAAGCCTTTGGTGGTGAACGCAAATCATTGCGAAGTGATTATTGCGCCGGTCTTTGTGCAGTTGAAGACCGTTGCCGACAGACTTGAAGGCTCGAATATAAAAGTTTCGGCGCAAGATTGTGCGCCCGAAGCAAAGCAGTCGGCGAATACGGGCGAGGTTTCGGCGGAAATGCTCAAAGATATTGGCTGTTCGCACGTTATTATCGGACATTCCGAACGTCGGCAGTTTTACAACGAAACAGATGAATTGGTCAATAAAAAGACAAAATCTGCGCTGGCTTCGGGGTTGACGGCGATTGTTTGCGTCGGCGAAACTTTGGAAGAACGCGAATCGGAAAAACTGTTTGAAGTTATCGAAAGACAAGTCCGCAATGGTTTGGACGGTTTGACAAGTTCGG
>CAZJQP010000140.1:0-3846 GCA_964548225.1 uncultured Blastocatellaceae bacterium
AAATAAACGAAACAAAACAGGGAGCCGGCACAAAAACTGAAATGCCGATTCTGCAATTAAACCGATTAAGCTACGCTAAAATAAACGGCAAAATTCTGGAAACGACCAATACCAAACTCGAAAAATATATCCAATATGCAACCGAGCGAATGAGGACGGAAATATCTCCCGGTGATGTCATTGAACACGGTCTGAAATTACTTTTTGAACGCGATACAGGCTTCAAAGATTGGCTCAAGAAGAATTGAACGGTTAAAATTTTCTATTCCCCAAAGCCCGGTAAATCAACGGGCTTATTTATTTGTTTTCAGAATTTAATTAGACTTTTTCGATTTTCCACATCGGCAACACATCGGATGAATAGCGTTGACCTTTTCTATTCACCAAGTCAACCCAAGTCGTTGAGTCTTCGTCCTGCCAAATATTTCGGACATATTGAAGCCTTCCAGCCCCCAACAGCCCGGATTTCCAACGAACCAAATCTCCGATTTTAATGCCGTCAAACTCGTCTAAATCTTTAATTTTCATAAGTCTTCATTTGCACTTTAAAAACATCTAAACGATTAGAGCAAGTTCCGTATTGAATCCGGCGATTTGCGAACGGTATTTTGACATTAAATTACGGGCAACCAAAGCCTCCGCAGGGGTCAAAGATGATTTTACGGCAAACCGTTTGCCAAGCTCGCTGTCGAATTTGTTAAAGCCTTGACCGTCCGCCCGTTTCGCGCCGTCGCACGCGGCGGCTAATGTTTTTAATCCGTTGTGAATCATCCTGACCGTGCTTTCGTCGGGTGTGCCGCGCATCATCAAAGCAAGTCTGTCGAGCGTGTCTTTATCAAGCGATTCTTTCTGCATCGCGGCGGCACGGGAAAGCCGATCAGCGGTTTCCTGAAACGGGCATCCTGCGTGTCCTCGCATCCAGTTCCATTCGATTTTGTGAGTCAGACACGCATTTATCAAGCGTTCCCAATATTCCCGATTCGATTTCATCCGGTTTTTTCCCGTCATCGTTTCGATAACGTATTTCGAGTCGGAAAAAACCTGAACTTGGGCAGGGGAACGGAGCGATTCCAAGCCAACCGCACAGGCTAAAATTTCTGCTTTCTGATTGGTCAACGCACCCAAATAACAAGCCTTCAGTTTAATGCGCCGGTGGTCTTCGGTCATCAAGACGACTCCCGCTCCGGCTTGGGCAGATTCACTGCCGTTTTTCAGACACGAACCGTCGGCATAAATCAAAACTTTCGCAGTTGATTTTTCCGGGATCGGCATCGGCGAAACGAGTTTTTCAACTTGCGGATTTTGGACGGAAATAACGGAAGTCATTGCTTTTTCTCCTCAACTTTTCTGATTCAAATAAAAAAGGGAAACCCGCGAAGTTTTATCTTCCAAGGTTTCCCAATCTTTTTTATTTGTTTTGATTAGTATTGTCCGGCAAAGGCTTCGTCGCCCGCGTCCATATCGAGTATTGCCGCCAGCATTTCGGCTCTTTCTTCAGAGTCCAACACGATTTCCGCTTCAATCACGTTTTCTTCTGAAGCCGTCATCTGATTGTTTTCCTGCGCCGGAATCGTTTCATCGCGCGCATCTTGAACTGCTTTTGCTGCGTTTCCACCGGCAAATTCAAAGTCCTGCAAAACGACATCCGCACTGACGCGTGCGTTGCCTTCGCGGTCAAGCCACGGGTTGAAGGTCAGTTTGCCGCGAATGAGAATTTGGTCGCCTTTGGAAACGTATTTTGCAAGCGTTTCGCCTTGTTTGCCGAAAGCGGAAACATTATACCAATCGGTCTTTTTCTGTTTGCCTTGTGCCGTATTGCGAACACTGTTCGAGGCGATTGAAAAGTTGGCGACGGGTGTGCCTTGCGGCGTGTAGCGCAATTCGACATCGCGCCCGGTGTTTCCAAGGATTGAAATTGTTGTTGACATAATTTTTTAAGCTCCTAATTTTTATTTTTTTTGTGTTTGGCAGAATCAACAAATTCTGTGTTTCTGCCGATTTTTCTGCTTGCCAAATCCTGATTGGCATAACTTGCTAACCGCTTTTTTCTTTTTCGGTTTAACAAGCGAAAGGCGAACTTTTCTTCCGCCTTCCACTCACTTGCCAACCGCATATTTTTTGGATTTTTTCCGCCTTAAACTGAGCGCGGGAAAAGGCGCACGACTTGTTTTTGGGTGTTCGGTTGACGTTGCAGAAACGGCGGTTGAACTGTTTGCTTGGTTTGTGAAACCTCTTTACTCACAGTCGCTTTCAGAGCAGTTTCACGGGCGCGAACGGCTTCCCATAACTGCTGTTTTTCCTGTCGCGGCAAGGTTTGAATTCCTTGGTCATTGTAAAGAAAATATTTGAAATAACGCAGACGATTTGCTGAAGCTGCATTGATTTCCGAAAGAGTTTTTCGTGTTGTCGCGGAAGTCTTTCCGGCAAGCCGGACTTCCTGTGATTTTGCCGCCGTGTTGAGCGCGGTGAATTCTTTGAGGGAAAGTTTTTTATGTTCCTTGAAATCGTCGTAGGCTTGTTTTTTAAGCCGCGCAACTTCTGCTGTATCAACGCATTTACGAATACTCAAATGCACATTTTGATAGTTTTCACGACGCAGGCTGCGAAGGTGAAAATCGGCTTGCATCTGATTCCATAAAATTTGGCATACGCCGGCGACATATTGCATTTCCTCAAAATCGGGATTTACTTCCTGCGTGCCTTGATATTCAAACAAACGACCTGATTTACCAGTCATAAAACGGCGAACACTTCTCAGGACTCGATGCGGATAAAACTCATCGAGTTTCGCAGCCAGCCAATCGCTGAATTCTTCATTTGAAAAGGGAAGTTTAGAAAATTTATCAATCGTCGGCATCGGTGTTGAAAAGAGTATGGACGCGCCTTTTTTCATCTCTTTTAATTCCTGCTGCAAAATGCTTTGGGCGACCACAAAATGACGAGCTTTTTGAGCAGCTGCGCCGCCGATTCGATGACCGACAAAAATCAAATTCATCTCTTTAGCAAGAACGCGGGCGTGTTCCGGCAGATACGAAGCATCAATTTCATTGCTGAGTTCATAAACCACAACGGAATGCTGTCCGTCACTCATCGAAAAACCCAAAACGCCGTTTTCGTCGTATTGCTCTAATTTTTCGTAAGTTCTGTAATCTTCATCGAGTTCTTCGACAGATTTATTGCCATCGCTCAAGAAGTATTCGGCGAATTCATCATTGCGAACCTTGGTGATTTTCGAGTTGCCGATGCGGTGCAGAATAGAAATCATTTCGTCATCGAAATTCGGAGTTTTCGCAGGGAGCGGCGAAAGATTTTTCCGTGCTTTTTCAACGCGACGCCCGTCCGCAACGGTTAATTTTTGTTCGGGAATTTCGCTTTCGCTAAAGTCAATTTCGCGGTCTTCAATAGTTGCCGTTACCGCTTCCATTTGCATTCCGAGAAGTCCCATTTCCGCTAAAACTTCACTTGTGCCGCGACGACGGATTTCGCCGTAGTAAAAAGCTGCAATTTGTTCGAGTTCATATTGACTTGCATCGGGGCTGGCAATAGCTTTGACGCAGCGGACAAACTCGCGCCCGTCCGTTTCGTCCAGTAGCGTTTTGACTGCGTATTCGAGCGAAAGAATTTTCACGCGGTCGAATGGTTTTGGTTCTATGCCGTCGGCAATTCGCACGACGACATCGCCCAGGACGGAAAATTCTTCCAATTCGCGGCGAAAACGCGGGAAATTTTGCAGATGTTGGCACCAGTCTTGCTGCGGTGAACCCGAATCTTCCGGGCGAAAAGCCAGCGTCGGGCTTTGGGGAGCGTGCATTTTAAGTTGATTGATATTTAAGTTATATTGATCTG
>CAZJQP010000141.1:0-3629 GCA_964548225.1 uncultured Blastocatellaceae bacterium
GGTCTGTATAATTATGCACTTAATCATTAACTTTCTTTTGCAAGAGGTCTATTGTTCGATGACCTTCGCGCCCCAGCCTTGCGCTTTTTGGCGTTCGAGAATCTCGCGTCCGATTTGCCAGTAAAGCAAAACGAGTTCACGATTGACGGCAAGCGCGGCTTTGACTTGCGCCGTCGCAATGCGTTCTTTCAGCGATTGCAGAAATTCCGCATATTCTTTGGTTAATTTATCAGCCATAATCTCTTAATTGTGCAGCAACTTGCTGCACAATTCTATTTCAAAAATTCTTTATCTTTTTCGCCGAGTTCGCCGATTTTCAGCATTAAATAATCGCCGATTTCTTTGTGTGTGCGGAGTCTGTCCGATTTTGCGTAAAATTCTGATAAATCAATCTGCTCACCAAACCAAATTCTAACCTTTTCGCCGCCCGTCCAATTTCCTAAAATCTGTTTCGGCAAATCGTTTCCGAGACCGGCAATAAATACGGGAATAACTTGCGGACGCGCTTTCATAATGACCGCGCCGGCACCGGGTTGGGCTGGAAGAAGTTCGTAAGGGTTGTTGTTTAAATTACGCTTGCCTTCAGGATGAAAACCGATAATGTGTGCGTGTCCTTCTGAGGCGATTTGAACTAATCGGCGAAGCGAATATTTGTCGAATTCGCGCTTTTCAGCTTCTTTTTCTTCGCGGAAAAATGGCGGATACATCGAAAACCAGCCCATTATGAAATTGACAAACCAACCAAGCGGATTTGTGTAAAAAAACTTGGCGCGGACAGGGAAAAATAATTTTACCGGACGTTTTGTTTGCCGAAAAATCACGCTCGAAACAACATACATATCAAAAAACGAGCGATGATTTGCCACCAAGAGCAGAGGTCTTTCCGCGTCCGAATTTTCAATATTTTCGATGCCGAAAACATTCATCAAATTATAAGTGCAGATTTTTATCCAAAGCGAACCGATATGACGCTGGCAAAATGTCCAGATTTGTTTCCACACTCCACGATTCATCCGGTCAGTCAGCCGAAAGCCGAGTTTTTCGGTAGAATTCAATACGGCAAGTTCCTCGCGTGTTGGTGCAAGTGAAGCATTTTGGGTTTTGATTAAATCGGTTTCGTTCATCTTACGAAAATATGAAAAAAGCTAGTTTAGCATTTTCCGTTTGTGATAAAAAACCCGATTAACCTCAAAGCAGCAAAGATATAAAGGCACAAAGAAATTCATTTTCTCGACAAATTTATGAAGCGTCAAGCGGTTGAACAAAACCTTTGAAACCATTTGCCTCACTTTTGTTTTCATAGACATCTTTTGGATTATTTTGTATGATAGGTTGTCATTTAACTAAAGTGTTTCAGCCATTCGATAGAATATAGGATCAAAGACGATTCTTCCCCTATTTACAATGGTTGAATTTCCAATAATAAAATTAAGGAGTTTGTATGTTTAAGAAAAGTTACCAGATAAGTTTCTTTTTCCTTCTGCTTTTCTCGTTCGGTATTTCGGCTTTGGCGAATAATTCGGGCGATGGTGTGTGGCAGGAAACAGATGATACCAATTTAAGAAACCGCCCGCTCGAACGGATGGTTGTTCCTTCAAGTTATAAAGCCTTTCGCATCAATGCGACGGCTTTGAACTCAATTTTAGAAAAAGCCCCGATGGAATTTACCGAAGCGGCGCGAACCAGCGAATTGATATTAAGTCTTCCGATGCCCGACGGCACATATCAAAGATTTCGCATCTTCGATTCGCCGATTGTCGAACCGGGATTGCTTGCGAAATTCCCTGAATTGCGAACCTTTAGCGGTCAAGGCGTTGACGATCCGACATCAACTGTGCGTTTCGATTTTATTAACGGCGCATTTCATTCGCAGATTCTTTCAACTAAAGGCACAATCCTCGTTGACCCGTATTTCAAACACGGCGACAACGAAAATTACATCAGCTATCGAAAAGATTCGGTTTCGCCGCACGATGAGTTTGTCTGTTATTTCAAAGAAAACAAAGAACTCCAATCTCTTCTCAAAATCAAAGAAACGCTTCCGTTTGGCGAAAACACCAATGACGTTACCAGCGGACCAACTTTAAGAAGTTATCGGCTCGCATTGGCAGCAACTTTTGAATATGCCGCCGCTGTTGGTTCAAACACGGTTGCCGGAACGCTTGCCGCGCAAGTTGTTGTAATGAATCGCGTCAACGGCGTTTATGAGCGCGATTTAACGCTCAGAATGGTCATTATCGCCAACAATAATTTAATCGTTTTTGCTCAAAATAATACTGCGGCTTGCGGCGGCGTAAATTGCACAAGCGGGAACGACCCTTATTCTAATAATGATGGCTCAACGATGCTTACGCAAAACCAAACCACGCTCGATACACGAATCGGCTCGGCAAACTATGACATCGGTCACGTTTTCTCGACCGGCGGCGGCGGCGTTGCTCTTTTGCAATCGCCGTGTAATGCCTCAAATAAAGCAGGAGGCGTTACCGGTTTGCCAAGTCCGCTCGGCGACCCGTTTGCGATTGACTTTGTGGCGCACGAAATGGGACACCAATGGGGTTCTAATCATACATTTAACGCGACTTCCGGAGGTTGCAGCGGCAACCGCGTAGCTGCTTTCGCATTTGAACCGGGAAGCGGCGTTACAATTATGGGATACGCCGGACTTTGCGGCAGTCAAGATTTAGCTCCCAACAGCATTGACACTTTCCACCTCCGAAGTTTGGACGTTATCGTTGCTTTCAGCCAAACCGGAAACGGCAATACCTGTGATGTCGAAACAGCAACGGGCAACACTCCGCCCGCGATTACTTTGACCACGCCGGGACCTTATAATGTTCCGAAACAAACGCCGTTTTCATTGACGGCAAGTGCAACTGACGTGAACGGCGATTCGCTGACATATGATTGGCAACAAGTTAACTCGGGCGGTTCCGGAGGCGCGGCAACAACCGTTCCTAACACGGACTCGGATAACATTGCCCGCCCGCTTTTCCGCAATTATCTCCCGACAACCAATCCGACACGGTTTTTCCCGTCTCTGCAATATATTCTCAACAACAACAACATTCCTCCGGCACAAACCGGCGGTTTCCTGACAGGCGAATTGATGTCCGCAATGACGCGGGCATTGAGATTTGATGTCGTGGTGCGTGATAATCGTGCCGGCGGCGGCGGTGTCAATTCGGCATCAGTAACCGTCAATGTTGATGCAAATTCAGGTCCGTTTGATGTTACTGCACCGAATACGGCTGTATCTTGGGCAGGAAATTCAACACAAACCGTAACGTGGAACGTGGCGAACACGACTGCCGCTCCGGTCAGCGCGGCAAATGTCAAAATTTCGTTTTCATCTGACGGCGGACAAACTTTCCCGACGACAATTCTGGCTTCAACACCGAATGACGGTTCGCAAACCATTACCGTTCCGAACATCGGCACAACACAGGGCAGAATAAAAGTTGAAGGCGAAAATAATATCTTTTTCGATATTTCAAACGCGAACTTCACTGTTACGGCTTCGCCTGTATCAACAATTCGAGCGCCGTTTGATTATGATGGAGATGATAAAACTGATCTTTCGATTTTCCGTCCTGCTGCCGGTCAATGGTGGTATAACCGCTCTTCCA
>CAZJQP010000142.1:0-3300 GCA_964548225.1 uncultured Blastocatellaceae bacterium
TATCGTCCGTCGGAAGGAAATTGGTATGTTCGGCGGAGTTCCGGCGGATTTGCGGTAACGAATTTCGGAATCTCGACGGATGTGCCTGTTCCCGGCGATTACGACGGCGACGGCAAAGACGATGTTGCGGTTTATCGCAACGGAGTTTGGTATCTTAACCGTTCAACTGCCGGAATTTTGGTTACGTCATTCGGACTCGCTTCGGATAAACCTTTGCCGAAGCAGTATATTCCGTAATTAAAGGAAGAAAGGGAGAAAGGGAGAAAAGGAGAAGAGGAGAAAGGGAGAAGGGGAGATATTTTTTCGATTATAATCTTGAGTGTTAAAAATAATCGCTCAAGATTATAGATGAAAAACTTAATCTCCCTTTCTCCCTTTCTTTATTTCGGCAATGGCAAAGCCAATAAATGTCCTTCGTAAGTAAAATAGACTTTGCCGCCGTCAAACCACATCTGCATACTGTCGAATTTTATGCGCGGGACTTTCATCAGCGGTTTAAAGGTAAAGGTTTTCGCATTATAAATTCCGATTTCGGTTTCACTTTTTTCTTCGTTGGGAATTGCCGCCCAAAATTCGTTGGGCTGTCCGGTCGGTTGAAGCGGGCGCGATGTTTGTTGGGCAAGAGGACGAAAATCGCCTTTGGCTTCTTGTATTGCGCCGGTGTCGGCATCAAGCATAAAGAAAATTCCTCCCGGATTTACATTTTCTTCATAATAATATCCGCCGGGCGAAAGCAGAAATTTATTTACTGCCGGAATATATGCCACGCCTTGCAGATAAATTGACTTTTCAAAATTAACTTTAAATTCTTTGTTCGTTGTCAGATTGATGCGGACAAGCGAAACCTCGTTTCTTTCTTCGGAATATTTCGTTACTAAGAGCCATTGTCCGTTTGCCGAAATAATCGGATTTGTATAAAGCCCGTCAGCGATTTTTGTTTCTTTTCCGCTGACGATTTTAATCAGATTTTTCTCGCCTTCGCGCACTTCGACAGTTGCTGTCCGTGCTTTCCATTGTCTTTCGGTTGCCAATGCCGAAAAATTGTCGCGCACGGGAATTGAATCATTCGGCGTTGGCGATTCGGTCGTGTTACCGATCGTTTCACTCGAAAACGTGCGCCACGAAAGATGCTCAAAGGCTCGTTGGCGGCGGCGTTTTGCATTTTCTTCTACAAGTTTTTCGTAATCTACATTTTCCTTTTCTGCTTCGGTTTCATATTGTTTTTCGAGTTCCGCTTCGATACGGTTTTGCTGTTCGGTATCGCCGATTAAAACGCGAAAATCCGCGCCGGTTTTCCAAACTGCCAAAGCCTTTAGATTTTTATCGGTGAACAAAATTTCGAGTCCGGCAATATCGTTTTCGAGATAATAACGCAATTTCGCCGGTTGTTTTTTCAGTTCGCCGAAATATTTGTCAAGTCCTGCGAAAAACGGCGGATTTTTGTGTGCGTGCAGATAAACGCGCCTTCCCCCAGCCGCGCCGAGCATCAAAAGTTCCTTTTCTTCGCAATTATAACAAAGCGACAAAAACGGTTTCAGCGAATCAACATTTTGCGCGATGAGATAGTTTTTCAACGAATCAAATTCTTCCGTTTTCAATTGGCGTTCACGGTAACGCGCTTCGTCTTCTTCCCAACTGTAAATTATTTTATCGCTGTAAAGCCTGATAAAATTTTTGTCGTAGGCATAAACTCCGAGCAGGTCTTTGTTTTTCAAAATCTCTTCCTGCAAATGTTTTTCGGTAGTTTCGAGATAGGTGTCCGTATAATCGTTGAAATACGGAAAATATGACGCGCCTTCAATGCTGTTAAAAAGCAAAGTTATAAATTCGCTCGATGTTTCGGATTCTTTCTCCGGCTTAAACGACATTCGTGCGCCTAAGATTTTTGCCTGATTCGGATTATTTGCCAAAACAATCTGTCGGGCTTGCGGTGAATCTTCCGATTCGAGCCATCTTTGCGCGGCAGTTGCCAGCATTTTATCGGAACTTTTGGCATAAACCGCCGCTTTTTCAAGCGGAAGTTGGGCGCGAATCAACCGCGCACAAGCAAACAAAGCCGTTTTCGCCTGTATGTTGTCGCCGTTCAAAATCGCTTCGTATTCGACCGGATTTTCCAGAATGCAAGCCGAAATTGCATTAGCGATTTGGTTTGTGCCGCGAATGTTGAAAACTTCATTTAACTGTTTTTCGCGTAATTCTTGGCGGACGCTGAGAAGTTTGACAATTGCGTCAATATCAGCCCGGTTATTTTTCAAATCCGCCATAAAAAGCGAATAAACCGCCGCACCGTTCCAGCGTTTTACAATCTCGCGCAGAGCTTTGGCAACCGGCGGATCTTTGCGTTCCAATTCATTTATTCGCGCCGCCAATGCTACGACAAAATTTCGCTCCGGCTCATTGTTATAGATCAAAAGATTTCCCAAAATCGGTTTGATTTCCGATGGGTCAAACGGGCGGTTTGTTTGATAATAACCGTTCACCGAATTCGTTATTGCCCTATTATCCATTGCTATATTGCTGACGGTGTTCACCGAATTCGACATCTCGTTGCGGACGTTAGCTTTGACAATAAATTCGATAGCTTCGACTTGTTCGCTGGTTGAAAAACCGTTTGAAGCCAAAATAGCACGAACAACTTGCGGGCGTTCCCAAAATTCGACTTGAGGTAAAACTCCGCGCAAAGGCGTAACCGCCCGCGAATCTTTCTGAGTAGCTAAAGCCTCAATCGCTTCGCGGCGATATTTATAAACTTCCATTGTTTCACGCGGTGTTTGATTACTCGGAATGCCCGGAGTCGGAGTCGGCACGAGCTTATTCGTCATCACATTTGTCGTATTTGAATTTGAATTTGAATAAACCGGCACGGTGCTTTTTTCGTTGAGAATCGAAATCAAACCGGGGACACTTTCGTTCAGCGCAATGTATTGTAAAACTTCGACTAATGTTTTTCTTTCTTCCTCTGATTCTTTCGCCCATTTCGGATCTGAAAGCCATGGCAAAAGCGCAATGACAACTTCTTTGTTTTCGGGCGAAATCATCAACCCCAAATTGCGAATGACGGCGGTTCTGACCGTCGGGTTATCGCTTTTCAGAAGTTCGAGCATTTTTTCGACAAATTTGTCCGACGGCGAATGATAAATAATTGTTGTCAAACCCGTAAAAACGCGCCCGTCAACGACTAATTCGCCGAGTGTTTCATCGCCGAGAAGCGAAAAATACCAATCATCGCGTCCTGCCCATTCTTTTTCCTTCATCAGCGCATCGAGAGCCAAATCGCGCATTCCGGGCGTAGCGTTTTTA